>CAZCUJ010000013.1:0-67226 GCA_964501565.1 uncultured Methanospirillum sp. | reverse complement strand
CCGCGAGTCGATCCGTCCGTTGCCGTTGGCGTCACGAGAAGCTCGCTGTTTGGTCGTTGGCGGACAGACAGAGAGACATATGGCAGGGTACGCCATCTGTCAGGGAACCGCACTCCATTTTCAATGTCACAACGCTGTGTGGATTGAAAATATGGATCTATAGTTATTTATGACTCCAAAGGTGTCCACCAAATACTATACCCGTACCCGAACCCCGTCGACACGGGATCGATGTCGACGATCCAATCTTCTCCAGCAGGGATGGGCCTGGTGTACGAGAATGTATCACCTTTTTCAGTGAGCACACCGTGGAGAGAGTAGGTAACGAGAGAATTCGTCCAATCGAACGTAACAGTCACCGGAACAGCTGATCCCACGTGCTGCACCTGAATGGATACAAAGCCATCAGTGGGTGCAGTATACCACGTATTGGGATCATACTCGGTGGGTCGCCCCAGATGCACTGTCGCTCCCGCTGGCCCTTGCTCACCCTGCAGACCCTGTTCGCCTTGTGGCCCTACGGGCCCCTGAGGTCCGGCAGGGATGGCGGCGATCTGCGCCTCGAGATCTGTCTTCAGATTGTAGATCTGCGTCTGGAGGTCCGAGAGGAACTCCCAGACGACTTTCCATGATTCACCGTTCGGCAGCGGGCTTTCCTCGGGCAGCGTCGCCACCGCCGGTGCAACGACAACCGCGAGAATCGCCAGTGCCGCAGCAATTAAAACCAGGTTCCTGACCATTTTTCCCACCTCAAACGCATCACGAGAGACGCGCAGACCCCCTTCACTGCCCCGCCGAACCTGGTCCACCGGGGGCAGTCGGGCCGGCCCACCTGTCTGCATCTGGCAGGGTAGATAGTAAGACCTTAAAAGAACGGCTATTATTAAATTTGCCAAACAACGATGCCGTGCGACGTCGCCCGGCAACTCCTCTCAGCAGAGGAGGGGGGGTCTCCCCGGGGTGGAACGGGAGTAACGCGGAATCACCTGGAGGCAGGCGACGTCGCAGGGCCGGGCCGGTCGGTCGGCGCCGTTGTCACTCCGCTACGGCCGCCGGCGGGCACCGCTCGACCGTCAACCCGCCCAGGTCGACCAAGCCGCGCGAGGGCGGCTGTCCTTCGACGAGATCGCTCGAGTAGTCGGTCACGACTACGATCCGGTTGGTAACCACACGGTATCCATGAGCTCGGTAGCGATTCAGATCCCCGGCATGCCCGGGCGCGTCCACCGCGATCCGGCAGGGCTCATGGGCAGCGATGGTTCCAGGAGAAGCTCGGCCCGACGCTCTCCCGTCGGGACCGATGAGCGGGCTGGCAGATCGATCCATTCCCGCCGGAGACATCAGCAGCAACAGGGACGGGAAATCGCGAATCCGCGTTCCGTGCGATTACTTCAGAGGCGGATACCCGGCAGTCGCGCATCGCTCTCCGAGCGGCGTGAGATGGTAGATGATCCAGCTGCCCTGCTGCTCGCCCTCGATCAGCTCGGCCTTCTTGAGCTGGTTCAGGTGGTACGAGAGCTTCGAGTCGGCGATTCCGGCGATCTCTTTTATCACGCAGACGCAGAGCGGCTGGACGACGAGGGCGTGGAGAATGCGGAGACGGAGTGGCTCGGAGAGGGCGTGATGCACCCGGCTCGCCCGCTCGATCTCCGCCAGCCCCGGCAGCCGCCCCAGCAGCCCCGGGACGCCGCCGACGGCATCGAGCGAGTCGGAGACTTCCTGTGGTATCGGCATCGCTGAGTTCAACTTAATATGTAATCACAAGCTATATACGTCTTCTCAGCTTTCAACATTAATTGAACTCTGACTGGGAGTTACGAGATACACGACGAGCGGAACACTGCGCCGGAACGAGCGATAGTCCCGGAGAGGAGGTGACGCAGCTGATCTATGAGTCCCTGGCAGGCCGCCATGAACTGGAAGGTTCTCAAGCCGACGCTGCCCACCGTCTGCATCGACATCGTCGGGCCCGGGATCACTGCAGTCGGCTATCTCTTCAACTGGACCATGGTGGTATGATGACGAACAAGGGTATTCCATGCTGTGCTGTCGACGCGATGCGACGCGCGAAATATGTTGAGGTGAACGGCGCGACAGTCGGTCTCTCCATGCTCGAACTCGTCTTCGCCGAGGTACAGGAGCTCGATCATGCAGAGGACGCGGCCGTCCGGGCCGGGTTTCTCAGGCATGTGAAGGTCTATACCTGCGTCCCGCTCCCGGCCGAAGATGCCTGTGCCCATGCGGTGCACCGGGACTATGCAAACGGGAATGATGAGGGAGGCAGGAGATGAAGGTCGAGGTATTCGGAACCGGGTGCGCCACGTGCCACCTGCTCGAGAAGCACGTCGAGGAGGCGCTCAAGGAGACGGGCGTCCAGGCCGAGGTCGTGAAGGTCGACGACATTGCCGAGATCATGAAGCGCGGGATCATCTTCACTCCAGGCCTCGTGATCGACGGAGAGATGAAGGTCTCGGGCCGCGTGCCGTCTGTGAAGGAACTCAAAGAACTGCTGACCGCGGGCTTGAAGTGATGGCTATTCTGCTGGTCACCTGCTCGGGCCTCTCCAACGTCGGCCGGCTCACGACGGCTGTTGGGCAGCAGCTGCTGATGCGCCGGCCCGGCCGGACCGAATGGGTCAGGGCGCACGCCGGGCCGGGGGCGATCGTGGATGCGGCCGGCGACGCCGACTGCGTGATCGTGCTCGACGGGTGCGAGGACTGCTGCGGCAGCCGGAAGGCTGCCGAGGCCGGAGTCGAACCGGGGGTTCGATTCGTGGCCATCGAGCTCGGTATTGTCAAGGACGGCCGGGCCGAAGTGAAGTACAGCGAGATCGAGACGGTGATGCAGGCCGTGCTCGAGGCGGTGGACAGGTCATGACCCCGCTCGTGGTCGAGTGGCGGCACCTCGCCGTCGGCGGCGAGACCTGCGAACGGTGCGGAGCGACGAGGACGAACGTCCGGGCCGCGGTCGAGGCGATGCGTCCTGTGCTCGCGGCGCAGGGGGTCACGCTCGAGCTCCGCGAGGTCGAGCTCTCGCCTGACGAGATCGCGCACTCCAACGAAGTCGTGGTCGACGGCACGCTCGTCGAGGACCTGATCGGCGGTACGGCCGCAGTCTCGGACTGTCCGTCGTGCGGCGACCTCGTGGGCGCGCCCTGCAGCTGCCGGACGGTGAAGGTAGGCGACGAGGTGCTCGAGGAGCTGCCCGAGGCGATGATCGCCGCCGCGATCATGACCGCGGCCGACCGCCGGTCCGGGGCGTCCTGCTGTTCGAACGCGGAGGTATCCCCGTCGCCGTGCTTCCCGGCCGAACCGCCTGCCGCCCAGCCCTGCTGCGGCGGGCCCGAGCCCCTCGGGTCGTCCTGCTGCTCGGGCGAGGGAGCAACAGCCGTGCCGGCGGCGACCCTTCCATCATACGAAACCGGCCTGGAGACGGTCACGCTCCAGATCCAGGGGATGGACTGCACCTGCAACGCCGATCTGCTCGCCCGCAAGCTGACCGCGCTCGCCGGTGTCAGGGGACAGGAGATCACGGCGGTCACCGGGCAGGCCCGGGTCGCGTACGACCCGGCGGTCACGAGCGTCCAGGAGATCGTCCGGACCGTCGCCGAGACAGGCATGACCGCCTCGCTCGTCCGGAGCGAGGGACGGTCGAGCACCTGGTGGCGCGAGCCGCAGCAGCTCGCCCTCTACGGATCCTTCCTCACGGCGGTCATCGCGTTCGTCGCCGGGTATCTCGGCACGCCGATCCTCTACGTGAACATCCTCTATTTTATCGCCGTGCTGATCGGCGTCTACTATCCAGCGAGAAAGGCCCTGATCGCGCTCCGGAACATGACGCCGACGATCCATCTCCTGATGCTGATCGGCTCGGTGGGCGCGATGGCGCTCGGCCTCTGGGGCGAGGCCGCCGTCCTGATCGTGGTCTACTCGCTCGGCGACGTCCTCGAGTCCTACGCCGTGGACAAGGCGAGAGGCGCGATCCGATCGCTCATGGCGCTGGTCCCGAAGGAGGCGCTGGTACGGCGGAACGGCCGCGAATCCGTCTCTCCGGTCGAGACCATCGGTGTCGGCGAGATCGTGATCATCCGTCCCGGTGAGCGGGTCCCGGTCGACGGCACGGTGGCGGCAGGGTCGTCGTACGTCGACCAGGCCGCCGTCACGGGCGAGCCCGTTCCGGTCCATCGTGGTCCGGGCGAGGAGGTCTTCGCCGGGACCATCAACCAGAACGGCTCGCTCGAGGTCCGGGTCACCAAGCCCGCGTCCGAGACGATGCTCTCGCGCATCATCCTCTCGGTCGAGGAGGCGCAGGCGAAAAGGACCTCATACCAGCGGTTCTCGGACTCCTTCGGGAAGTGGTACACACCAGCGATGTTCGTCCTCGGTGTGCTCGTCGCGACCGTACCACCGATCTTATTCGGCGCCGATTGGTACGAGTTCGTCTACCGGGGTCTCGTGGTCTTCGTGGTCTCGTGCTCGTGCGGTCTCGCCCTCTCAGTACCCGTCGCCGTCGTCGGTGCCATGGCGAACGCCGCGAAGAACGGCACGGTCTTCAAGGGGGGCTCATACCTCGAAATCGTCGACACGGTGAAGGTCGTCGCGTTCGACAAGACCGGGACCCTGACCATCGGCAGGCCGGCGGTCACGGACGTCGTGACCTTCGACGACCTCAGCGAGACAGAGCTCCTCGACCTCGCCGGCTGCGTCGAATCGCGCTCTGGCCACCCCCTCGCGGCAGCGATCGTGCGGAAGGCACGGGAGAGCGGGACCTTCTCGGGCCGGGCGGTCGGGCAGTTCGAGGAGACGGCCGGCCGCGGCGTCTCGGCATCGGTCGAGGGCGAGATCTGCAGGATCGGCAGTCCCCGTGCCCTATCCGAACTGGGCATCGACACCGGCAAGGCCCAGGAGACGGTCGCCCGATTCGAGGGCGAGGGCCGGACCGTGGTCCTCGTGAGCCGCGGCGACCGGCTCGCCGGCCTCGTCGCGATCGCGGACGAGGTGCGGGCCGGCGCGGTCGAGGCCCTGCAGCGCCTCTCCCGCGCGGGCGTGCGGACCGTGATGCTGACCGGGGACAACGAGCGCTCGGCCGCCGCCATCGCCCACCGCGTCGGCGTGGACGAATACCAGGCGCAGCTGCTGCCGACGGACAAGATCGACGCGGTCCGGCAGCTCAAAGAGCGGTACGGCTCGGTGGCCATGGTCGGCGACGGGATCAACGACGCCCCGGCGATGGCCGTCGCGGACGTCGGGATCGCCATGGGCGCGGCTGGCACGGACATCGCGATCGAGGCCGGCGACGTGGTCCTGATGTCCGACGACCTCGCGAAGCTCGCGTACGTACGCGAGCTCTCGCACCGGACGGTTACCGTCATCCGGCAGAACATCGCGGTCTCGCTGATCAACGTCGCGTTCATGGTGATCGCGGCGCTGCTCGGGTATCTCGGCCTGGTCTCCGGGCTGCTCCTGAACGAGGGCAGCGCGGTCTTCGTGATCCTGAACGCCCTGCGGCTCCTGACCTGGAAGAGCCGGAACGAGCCAGCGCCGGCGGTCGTCGGTCCGCCTCCGGTCATGGTCGAGGCAGCTTCCGGCGCGGCTCCGGCCGCCGCTGCAGCCGGCTGCTGCGCCGCACCGTCCGCGCATCCTTCGATACCCGGCGGCTGCGGTTGCGGGGAACCGCTGGTGGACCTCCAGCTCCCGCCGTCGATCCTCGTCGACGAATCGCCCGTACCCAGTGGCTGTTGCGGGCCATCGGCCGAGAGTGCTGCGGCTCCGTGCTGTAGCCCTGCATTGGATGAAGGCGCGCCTGCAGGTGCATCGTCGTGCTGCTCTCCCGTGACCGATGCGCCCAATGTACAGGAAACCGCCGCCGGCGAGCTCCCACAGGCTGGTCTCGAGACCGCGACGTTCGAGATCAGGGGGCTCGGCTGTGCCTGCGAGGGCCAGATGGTCGAGAGACGGGTGAAGGCGTTGCAAGGGACGTCCGCCTTCAACCTGAATCCGATCACCAACCGGATGAAGGTCAGCTACGACCCGGCAGCGGTCTCGCTCGGCGAGATCGCGGCAGCAGTTCAGAAGGCCGGCGCAACCGCAGTCCTCGTGGCCCGGGGCTGAACCGGCATTCCTGTTTTTTCTGGGCCGTGCCGTCGGGCCCCATGACACATGCTACCGAGAAGGGCGATGTCGATCAGCGTGCAGCGGATCAGCGGCTCCAGACCTCGACCATGGACTGGTCGCCATGGTACCCGACGAACTGCTCGAGCCCGGCCAGCGTGACCCTTCGCCGCCGGAGCCAGTCGTCGTCGGGGTTGTTAAAGTACAGGGACGTCTCGTCGATGCCGGTTACCGCGACCCAGTGGGGAAGGTCGTCCTCGCAGTAGCACCGGGCGCTCGTGACGATCAGCGGGACATGATCGCTCTCGAGGGACCGGCGGATGGTATCGTCAGTGATCGTCCCCTGCCGATCCCGCACGCCCAGCCTCGAACACCGCGCTCTCCGCTCGGCGAACTGATCCCGGAGCAGCTGCAGATCCGGTGCGTCGAGGAGCGAGGCAAGCCGTTCCTCGAAATCGATGCAGCCGGTGCTGCTCGTGGTCCGGGCCGAGAACCCGCGAACGGCCGCGGCGTACGCAAGACCGTACCGGCTCGTGCCCCGGGCGGCGACGAAGGTGGCCTCCCGCCAGATGTCGATCTCCAGATCCCTGTCGGGGCGCACCCTCTCGTCCAGGTGCTTCATGGCCATCAGCAACGCTGCCGGGCCGCACGTAAAATCCCAGTGCTGACGGTACAAGGGGAGATCCAGCTGGATCGCCGCGCCACGTTCAGCATGCATGTCCTGTCACCATTCGATGGACGATGGATGGAACCATAGTCTTGTATTGCCTGAGTATGCTCGGTTTCTCATTCCGAACCCCACAGGCCCCCTCTCCCGACCGTTACCTGCCGGTCGTTCCCTGCCCCGCGGCGCGCCGCAGCCGGCCGAGCTGACGCCGGTACCACCCTGCGAGGAGAAGCCCGGCGAGGGCAATGAGCCCCGATGCGGCCGCGTGCCAGCGCAGCTCGTCCCCGGTCGCCCCCGCGAAGTAGGAGAGCCAGAAGATCGGGCAGAAGAGACCGGCCAGCATGATTCCGTACCCGAGCAGGACGTTGGACCGGAGGCTCCGCTCGGCGCTGCTGATCGGGATCGAATGGTCGTCGCCGCAGATGGTCTCGACCGCCTTCGTTCCGAGCAGGGTGATGGGGCAGTAATTCGCAAGCCCGAACATCGCCGCCTCCACCCCGGAGAGAGCCATCGGATCGCCCTGCGTCGGCCATGGCTCACGTGGATCTCGTTCGTCGGGGTACAGATCCCCCTCGCTCATCGCCATTCTCCTCTCCAGGTATAGTGCGTCAGGATGGTCAGCGTTCCAGTCCAGGGTCTTGGTTCAGTTCGTGCCGCAACCCTTGCCATTGCGATTCACATCCTCCGCGGCATGGTCCGCCGGTGCAGTACCATCGTGATCGCGGTGAAGGCCAGCGTGAAGATCGCGAGAGCGCCCAGATCGATCCCCACGGGGAAATGGGATACGCCGGTGAACGCGTACCGCACCAGGTCGGCGAAATATGTGAGTGGTGAGCAGACTGCGAGCGCCAGCCCCCAGGTCGGCAGCTGCTCAAGCGGAGCGAAGATCCCGGAGATGAAGACGAGCGGGAACTTGATCAGCGACGAGAGCATCATGATGTTCGAGGGCACGTTCGTCGGCGGCACGGCGAGCAGCATCCCGATCGCCGAGAAGCAGCAGGCGGCGAAGAGGACGGCGGCGACGAGCACGAACCCGTGGAGGAGCGGGAGGCCGAGCGCGAGGCCGATGGCGATGGTGACCGCCGTGATCGCGATGCCGAAGAGGACCGAGGCGCACATGTCGCCAAGGACGATCGCCTCGATCGTCACCGGGCAGGACGCGAGCCGCTCGAGGGTCTTCGCCGACCCCTCCCACGGAAAGATGGCCGGCGAGACGGCCGTGGCCGTGAAGAAGAGGGTCATGCCGACGAGGCCCGAGACGAGGAACGCAAGGGGGAGCTGCCGGCTGCCCATGAGAAACGCGAGAAAGAGGAAGACCGGCATGAAGACCCCGAAGATCAGCACGGGGCCCTTGAGATAGTAGATCCGGATGTCCTTCTTCGCGATCGCCCAGGCCCGCCGCACCTGTTCCATGGGATCTGCCGGGTTCACGGCCCCGCCTCCCCGGTTAGTCGGAGGAACGCCTCGTCGAGCGAGGGTGCGGGGGTGTTCAGGGTCACGATTGCCGCGCCCTGGTCGTGGGCAAAGGCCGCGAGGGCCCGAACGGCGGCGTCCGTGTCCTCGACCGTCAGCCGCCATTTGTCGCCCTCCCGGGCGGTCGCGAGCACCCCCTCCAGCGCCGCCAGCCCGCCGCCGGAGATCTCGCGGTCGAAGCTGACCTCGACCCGGTGGACCCGTTCGATGGCCGACTTGAGCCGCTCGGGCGCGTCGATAGCGACGATCCGCCCGCTCCGGATGATCCCGACCCGGTCGCAGAGCCGGTTCGCCTCCTCCATGTTGTGCGTGGTCAGGAAGATGGTCGTACCCTCACGGTTCAGCTCGCGGAGCAGGTCGAGGATCAGGTGCGTGGACTGCACGTCGAGCCCGCTCGTCGGCTCGTCCAGGAAGAGGAGCTCGGGCTCGTGCAGGAGGGCCATCGCGAGGATCAGCCGCTGCTTCATGCCCTTGGAGTAGGCCTGCACCTTCTGGCCCTTCCGCTCCAGGAGGCCCAGCGTCCCGAGCAGCTCCGTCGCCCGCACGTCGGCCCGGGCCCGGGCGAGCCCGTAGAGCTCGCCCATCAGCATCAGGTTCTGCCAGGCCGAAAGGTCCGTGTAGGCATTCGCGGTCTCGGGGACCACGCCGAACCGCTGCCGGGCCCGCACAGGGTCGGTCCGCATGTCGTACCCGAGGACGCGTGCGGTCCCACCGTCCGGCGGGATCACGCCGGTCAGCATCCGGGTGGTCGTGGTCTTGCCCGCGCCGTTCGGCCCGAGGAACCCGAAGATCTCGCCCTGCCGCACGCTGAACGAGACGCGGTCGACGGCTGTGGCGGCACCGAAGACCTTGGTCAGTTCCCGGGCCTCGATCGAGTCGGGCGTCACGTCTCTCTCCTCACACGTCGTCGCGGAGCCCGAGGAGGACCATCCGCCGAGTGCAGCAGATCCCCAGGGCTTCGTCCTTCCCCACGGATACGAGGTGCAGGGGGGTGACCGGGTGCTCCTGCGTCCCCGACGTGATGACCCCCTCGCCCTCGAGAACAACGAAGACCACGGCGTACGGCTCGGGATGCGGCGGTATCGCTTGCCCCTGCTCCAGGCAGACGAGGACGACGTTCGAGCCGGCGGTCTGCGCGATATCGGTCTTCACCGGGCCGTCCGGGGAGAACCGTGCTGCGTCCAGGAGGTCCATCGTTCCTTCTCCGTCTCCTAGAGTTCCAGTTTGCGGCGGATTAATTTATGCGGCCGGATCTCTTCGGGAGATCCGGCGAGGTGCGGGGATGCAGACCCGCAACCGCCGCCTCCCCGTTCGGTTGCGCGGACCGGGACCTTCAGTCCACGAACGACCCGTAGATGAACCCGGCGAGCGTGCAGAAGATTACGATCAGGACCACGTAGACGAGAGTCTGCTTCGTCCCCATGAACTTCCGGACGACCAGGATGCTGGGGAGCGAGATGACCGGGTCGGCCAGGACGTACGCGAGCAGCGGTCCCCGGGCCATGCCGAGGTCCAGGAACATCCTCGCCATCGGGACCTCGACGAGCGTCGGGAAGTACATGAACGTCCCGAAGAGGACCGCGATGAAGTTCGCCCAGAGCGTGTTCTCGCCGAGGTACGTCCCGAGGATGTTCTCTGGCAGCAGGGCTGTGAGGATCCCGGCGACGAAGATCCCGATGAAGAGGAGCGGGAAGATCTTCTTCATGAAGTCCCAGGTCTCGGTGAGCCACATCTCCCGTTCGTCGGGGCCGAACCACTTCCAGGCCTCGATGGCGACGATAAGGACCAGAAAGGGGAGGATGACGAACCGGAGCGGGATCCCCGCCAGCGTGTTCACCATGAAGAGGTTCCAGGTGCCGACGAAGAGGACGGCCACGAGGGTCGCGATGAACAGGACCACGTTCCGCTGGTTGGCCGCCGCCTCCTCGCCAGGCCCGCACGCGCACGCGATGGGGGCGTCGGGCGTCGCCTCGGGCCGCTTCTCCGGGAAAAGCGTGGAGATGACGAGACCGATAATGACCGCGAAGATGATCGAGAGGACGATGCGGGCGATCGCGAAGTCGGCGCCGATCACGCTCCAGGTCAGGGAGACGGCGAGGATGTTCGTGCCCGGGGCCGTGTACAGGAAGGCGATCGCCGGCCCGATCCCCGCGCCCTTCTTCTTGATCCCCGCGAAGAGCGGGAGGATCGTGCAGGAGCAGACCGCGAGGAGGAGGCCGGACGCGACCGCGACGGGGTAGGCGATGTACCGCGGGGTCTTCTCGCCGAGGTACTTCGTGATCGCCTCCTTGTGGAGCAGCGCGTTCATCGCGCCCGCGATGAAGAACGCCGGGATCAGGCAGGTGGCCACGTGCGCCGTGACGTACTCGATGAGCGCCGTGACGCCCCCCATCAGGCCGTTGATCAAGAGGTCTTCAATCATGGTGTTCACCTTACATTCTATCGATCATCTCGTCCGTCCCGGCCACCTCGACGGCCGCGCCTGTCCGGGAGGAGAGCCGGCAGCGACGGTGCCCGTCCCGCTCGATCTCGTTCCGGTGACTGGCGCACGGGAAGGTGATTCCCCCCCGTCCTAATCGCTCCGCAGGAGCAGGTTGGGGTCTCCGCCAACGTTCTACCCCTGGATGATCTTCTTGAGTTCGTCCACGGTTGGAACCTTGCCAGACATCCGTATCTTTCCGTCGATGAAGAGGGCAGGGGTGCTCATGACGCCGCGCTCGACGATCTGGTCGATCGAGTCGACCTTGATCACCTCCGCCTCCACGCCCTGGTCCTTCACCGCCTCCTGTATGTTGGCGAGCAGCCGCTTGCACTTCGCGCAGCCGGTTCCGAGTACTTCTATCTTCATCATGTGCTCCTCCTATGGTGAACTGGATTCAATAAAACCTGTTATCCTGTGGATGCTGAATGGCGGTCTTCGGGTTGTCCGGTGGGCAGGGTAACGACCCCGGCCGTCTTCGCAGGGTCGGTGCGCCGGTTCCCCCGAGGCACGCCATGCGTTCAATCTCCCTGGTGGCGCTGCGCGCTCCTCAGCCGCAGCCGCTCGATCAGGGCAAGGGCCCGCTCCTTCGCGGCCGCCTCCTTCTCGTCCTTCGGCACGGCCCACGGCTGCGTCACCTTCCATGTCAGTTTTCCGCCGATCGGCTCGGCCGGGTACGCGCCGGGGTCGCAGAGGAGCTGCCCCCGGAATTCGGTCGGCGCCTCCTGGTAGCAGGCGCGAATCGCCTCGCGGAGCGTCGGGATGTCCTGGAACTGGCAGTCGACGAGGGTGACCTGGTCGAGGAACCGCGCGACGACCTCGCGGGGGACGTTGTAGAGCGTGGGGAACGGAGCGTCCGATCCGATGATCCGACCCTTCTCATCGAGGCCGTTTGTGAAGAGCGCCTTGAGCGCCCCCCCCGTGGCGTGGCCCGCGGACTCGGGGCCGCCGAGGACGAGGAACCGGATGTTTGGGTTGCCGACGATGTTCCAGATGATCTTCTCGAAGCCGATGTTCGGGGTCTGGACCGTACCCGAGAGCGCGGCCCCGCTCTCGACGCCGGCGCGGACCATCGCTTCGATCTCGGGCAGGATCTTGTCCTCGTCCGTGTTCAGGATGATCACGATCGCGACCGGCGAGAAATCGTTGCCGCGGAGGAACCGCCCCTCCTCGGGCGGGTAGTCGGGGTGCGGCTGGGCCTTGCGGCTCGCCGGCGGCTCAGTCGTGGTCGGCACCTCCGAAGGTGGCGTCGATCCAGACCGTCATCCGGTCCCGGACCGCCCGGAAGACAGCCAGGCGCTCTTCTTCGCTTCCAGTCGCGGCGGAGGGATCGGGGAAGCTCGCGTGGACCGTCTCCTTCGCTCCGGGATACATCGGGCAGATCGCGGCGGCCGCATCGCAGACCGTGACCACGACGTCCATCTCCTCGCCGATGAACGCGCCGAGGTCCTTGGACCGGTGCTCCGAGATGTCGATGCCGATCTCGGCCATGACCTGGACCGTGAGCGGGCTGACCGCGGAGGCGATCGTGCCGGCGCTGAAGGGCTCGTACCGGTCGCCGTACCTGGCCCGGAGGTAGCCCTCGGCCATCTGCGAGCGGCCCGCGTTGTGCGTGCAGATGAAGAGGACGCGCTGCCGGGTCATAGGACTCCCTGGTCGATGGCGCAGGTCGCGGGCGGTTCATCCGCGTACCACTTCCGCTTGAGCCAGAGGGCAACGTTCACGAGGCTGATCAGCACCGGCACCTCGACGAGCGGACCGATCACGGTCGCGAAGGCGACCTGCGACCCGATCCCGAAGACTGCGACGGCGACCGCTATCGCGAGCTCGAAGTTGTTCGAGGCGGCCGTGAACGAGAGACTGGCCGAGCGCGGGTAGTCGACGCGGAGCCGGTGCGACATCCAGAACGCCACGAAGAACATCACGAGGAAGTAGATCAGCAGCGGGATGGCGACGCGGATCACGTCGAGCGGCACCTGGATGATGTACTCGCCCTTGAGCGAGAACATCACGATGATCGTGAAGAGCAGGGCGACGAGCGTCAGCGGCGAGATCCGCGGAATGAACCGGGTATCGTACCACTCCCGTCCTTTCAGGCGGAGGAGTGCAAAGCGGGTGATAATCCCGGCGATGAAGGGGATACCGAGGTAGATAAAGACCGAGACGGCGATCTCGCCGATCGTGATCGCGACGGCCGTGCCTGTCCCGATACCGAGGAGCGGCGGCAGGACCGTGATGAAGATGAACGCATACACCGAGTAGAGGAAGACCTGGAAGACGGAGTTCAGCCCGACGATCGCGGCGCAGTAGTCGCAGCTGCCGCCGGCCAGGTCGTTCCAGACGATCACCATCGCGATGCAGCGTGCGATGCCGACCAGGATCAGCCCGTACATCAGCTCGGGCCGGTCGGCGAGGAAGACGACCGCGAGCGCGAACATCAGGATCGGCCCGACGACCCAGTTCAGGCCGAGCGATAAACCCAGGACCTTCCGGTCGCGGAAGACATTCCCGAGCTCCTCGTACCGGACCTTCGCGAGTGGCGGGTACATCATCACGATCAGGCCGATCGCGATCGGGATCGAGGTCGTACCGACCGAGAAGCCGGTGATGATCTGCGGGACAGACGGGAAGAGATACCCGAGCCCGATCCCGATTGCCATCGCGAGGAAGATCCAGAGGGTCAGGTACCGGTCCAGGAATGAGAGCCGTTTCGTTGTTTCAGCCATAATGGGTCTCCGTGGGAGTGCTGGGTGAATCGGGGTGAACGCTGCCGACGTCGGGCTGCCCTCTCCGTCTGTCGTAGATCTGGCCGCACTCCGCGCCGAAGGCGGCCGTCTCGGCATCGACCGCATCCGGGGGCAGGGCGCGGAGGAGTTCGCGGACGTGGATCAGCCCGGCCGTCTCCTTGTCGCAGGTCCGACCGAGCCGCGGTGCCCGGCAGTGGTGGCAGATCCGGAGGCCGAAGTGCCGGAGCGTCTCCGGCGAGAGGTACCGGCCGGCGAGCTCGGCTGCCGCTGCGGCCGTCGAGCCGCACGGTGATCCGCGCAGCACCTCGAGCCGCACAAGCTTTCCGTCGCGGACCGTGGCCGCGAACTGCGGCCGGCCGAAGGCGCGGGCGAAGGCGTCGATCGCGTCGCTCCCGGTCGGCGGCTCGAGCGAGCACATGGTCTCGGGCGCGACCACGGACGGGTTGATCCTCCGCGCCTGCCGGGCGAAGCCGGGGCCGAACGAGACGCCGAGGATCACGGGCCGGCCCTTCTCGACGAGCGCGAGCGCCTGCGCGGGCGAGCGGAGGTACGAGAGGTAGAGGTCGGCGTCTGGCACCTCGATCCCGACGTCGTCCACGATGGTCGGCGGGACGGGCTCGACCAGCGCGAACTCCGTCGGGAACCGGGCCATGCACTGCTCGAAGGCGCGGTCGCCGTACGCCCCGTCCGAGACGATGCAGACGCGCACGCCATCGATGGCCTGGCCGGGAACGGCCGTTCCATCGGCTGTCTCTCCCGCTGCGACGGTCCGCGCCATACCTCTCCCTCGAACTCAGCAGCAGCTCCCGCCGCCGCACCCGCAGGACGGGGCGCAGATCGTCCCGTACTCGACCCTGGTGACCTGCCGGATCGTCATATTGCTCGCGACGAGGAGGTTGTAGAACGCGCCCGGGTCCATCACCTCCATCGCCAGCTTCAAAGCATCTCCGAGCTCGTCCGCCCGGGCCAGCACCTCTGTGTTGTCGGGCGCCATCTCAGCAGCACCCCCCCTTCCGTGCCTGGGCGAACTGCTGGCCGATCTTTGCGCTGATCCGGTCGTTCGTTTCTTTGAGCAGGGCGACGAGCGCCGCCTGCGTAGTGTAGAACGCCGTCAGGGTCGCGTTCTCCTTGACCCGGACCTGGAGCGCCTTCAGCTCGTCGAGCGACTCGGCGTCGTAGCCCCGGTGCTGGACCTCGTTCGTCTTGAGTTGATACTGCTGCAGCAGGCTCCGCGCCTCCTGGTCCTGTGCCAGCGCGCCGTTGGCCGTGATGAACGCCTGGTACTCAGGAGACGCGACGATCGCGCGGGCGAAGCCCATCACCTGCAGCTCCACGGCCTGCTTTGCTTCCTGTTCCTGCTGTGATATCTCTACTGCCATTGTCGTTCTCCGTTCTCACGATCCGAAGATGGTCCGGCTCATTGCTTTGAGCGATTCGATGCCCTTGAGTTCCTCCGCGAAGAGGGGCACGCCCAGCAGGGGCACCCGGAACTTCTCGCGGATCATCTGCACGTACTTCTCCTGCTGCGCCCGCTTCTCGGCGAAGTAGGTGTTGTTCCCGTACCCCGCCGGAAGGAGCAGGTTGACCGCGACCATGCCCGTCTCAATCCCGACCTGTGCCCTGAGGTCCTCGGCCGCGCGCCAGGCCTCGATGATGGGCGTGTACTCGGGGTAGACCACGAAGACGAAGGTACTCTCGTCCCGGTTCCGCATGGTCTCGATCACGTGGGCGTACTTGTTTACGGTCGCGTCCGAGGTCTTCTTGGTCAGCGTGCCGAGGTCGATGAAGCCCTTCCAGTCCGACGGCATCTCGAGCAGCCGGAGGGTGTGACCGGTCGGCGCGGTGTCGAAGATGACGATCTCGTAGCCCGTCAGATCGAAGTAGCTCATGAACTTCTCGAACGCGGCCATCTCCTGGGCGCACGGGGAGCTGAGGTCCTCCTGCACGGCCTTCTTCGTCTCCTCGCTCTCGTCCTTCACGGCGTCGAGGATCCGCGCCGTGTACTCGGTCCACGCCGCCTCCGGGTCGATCTGGGTTGCGTAGAGGTTCTCGACGCCGTTGATCTTTGTCGGCTCGTTCCCGAGCTCCTGGCTGAAGATCTCGGGCAGGTGGGATGCGGGGTCGGTCGTGAGGACCAGGGTGCGGTAGCCCCTTCCGGCCAGGTAGACCGCCGTCGCGATGGCGATGGTGCTCTTGCCAACGCCGCCCTTTCCGGTGATGAAGAGGTAGCGCGCCCCCTGCTTCGGCGTGAGGAGGCGAAGGATCTCGGCCTCGTCGTGCAGCACCTGCGAGGCGGGTCCCGCCGCCGCCGCGGTCACGGCCTGCCGGACCGCCTCCTCGGCGCCCTCGTACAGGAACGCCCCGACGGCCTCGAGCAGGGGAAGGCCGTTGATCTCGGTGCTCCGCTGCGGGACGATGACCGTCTCGATCGGGAATTCTGCGTTGATCTCCCGGACGATCGCCTGCTCCTGGTCGTACCGGGCCCGGAAGAACTCGTCCGTGGCCGCCTCCTCGGGCAGCACCCCGTTGATGATCAGGAAGCTCGTCCGGACGCCGAGGTCGTTGAGCTCGTCGACGCTCCGGCGCGTCTCGTAGATCGAGAGCCGCTCCGGCCGGAGGACGAAGACGAACGAGGTCCGCTTCTCGTCCTGCAGGGCCGCAATGGCCCGGTCGTACTTGACCTTGGACGACTGCAGCGACGCGCTCGGCCCGATGCAGGTTGCCCCGCCCTTCGCGAGCTCGTCGCTCCAGCCGCTCGGCAGCTCGAGCAGCCGCAGGGTGTGGCCAGTCGGCGCGGTGTCGAAGACGACCACGTCATACCCGGGCGTGTCCATGAACTCGATGAACTTGTCGAAGGCCGCGACCTCCTCGATGCAGGGACTGTTGAGCTGCTCACGGATCCCCTTCAGGTTCTGCTCGTCGAGGATCCCCCGCAGGGGCGCGATGATCCGGTCGCGGTACTCCTCCGAGGCCGCGTCCGGGTTGATCTCGATCGCCGAGAGGTTCTCGACGCCGTTGATCGCGGTGATTTTGTGGCCGATCGTCTGGCCGAAGATATCCGAGAGGTTCGGCGCGGGGTCCGTGGTGACGAGGAGCGTCCGATACCCCTGCCGGGCGAGCCAGACGGCCGTCGAGCAGCTCATGGTGCTCTTGCCGACGCCGCCCTTCCCGCTGAAGAAGATGAACCTGGTCGCCCCGGGTTGTGGAATCACGAATGGGGTGAGCATAGTTACCTCGTTAGGTCTGTTTCCTGGTCAACGAGCAGCATCCCGCTGACAGGAGGGTCCAGCGAAACCCCTTCGGGCGCGATCAAGTGCGTCGCGACGAGGTCCGAGAGGATCTTCGCCGGCGCTTCCCTGATCCGTGCTCCAACCGTCGCCGCTTTCAGCATGTCCTCCCGCGAGAGTCCCATCTGTGTCGCCTTCCGGTAGTGAAATTCGAAACATCGCTCACAGTTGCCAGCGACGGACGCACTGAGTGCGACGAGCTCCTTCACCTCGTCGGTGAAGAGGCTCGGCGAAGAGGATGCGCTGTCGGGCAGCACCGCCTCAGGGCTGGTCATGCGGAGGTTCCCCGCCCGGCGAGCAACCCCTGAAACTCCTCGTACGTCGGGTAGCGGCGCTCGGCGATGACCTTGCCGTTGAACGTGGTCACCGGCAGGATGTCGGGGCCCTGCGCCTTCACCATATCGAGGATCTGGCTGTTTTCCAGGAACGTGTCGATGTTGAAGGTGAGGCTGGCCCGAGTGAACTCCACGTCGGGATGCTCGACCTTCAGCCGCTTCAGGTTCTCGTTCAGGTCAATGAGGGCTTTGTCCGGCTCGGGACCGCAGATCCCGGTCGAGCAGCAGAGGGCCCCCTCGAAGATGATTATGGTGTCGTTCGTCATGCTTTCACCTCGCAGGTATCGGGGATCTCGATCTTCGGAATCTCGAGGATCTCCAGGATCCGGACCGCTTTATCAGACCGGATCCGGTACCAGATATTTACTCCCTTCCTCCACGACTCGAGCACCCCGGCCTCCTCGAGGATCCGGAGGTGCTGCGAGACCGTAGGCTGTGCCCTGCCGACGGCCGGCACGATCTTGCACGCACATCGCTCGCCGTCCAGCAGACACTGGACGATCCGCATCCGTGTCTCGTCGCCGAGGGCTTTCAGCAGCTTGATCTGCTCCTGCACGACTACATATTGGTGAATTTGAATATATGAATGTATGGATGCCATCCAGGAGCTAGAGTCACCGACGCCCGGCCAGCGCCCGGTCGAATAGCGCCCCCCCCGCCGGTCACCGCCGGTCCTCCTCCATCCGTTCCTTCCGCTTCTTGATCCAGAAGAGGCGCGAGAACTCCTCGCGCTCGAGCTCGTCCCGTTGCGCGATGATTCGGTCGCGGGTCGCGATGAGGTCGGGGATCACACGCTTTTCGAGCGCGTTCACCTTCCGCCGTGTTCGCCGGAGCTCGTCGGCCACTCGCCGGAGCGCGCCCTCGGTCTCGGCTGCGCTGACGACGGCCACGACCAGCCGCTCGTACTCCTCGGCCGCCTCGTCGATCACGGAGCCCGAGGCGGGAAGCCCATACCCCCGTTCCTCGAGCGGCCGGATCGCGTCCGGCGCGGCGAAGACCGGGAGCGAGAGGCCCATGACGTTCCGTCGCGAGACCATGACCTCCTGGGGGTCCTCCACCGAGAGCGCGGCGATCAGGATTCCCACCGAGCCCTCCATCATCTGCGCGATACTGATCGAGCGACGAGCGCGGGCGTAGCTCGCGGAGACCGCCTGCCGGCGCGTCCGGACCTCGGCGATCAGGCGGGAGAGCTCCAGGAGCAGGACGTCCTGTTTCATCTTCAGGACGCGGTGGCCGTGCTCGACGAGAATGATGCGCTTGCGGAGCGCGAGCAGTTCGGCCCGGGTCGGGGCCACGTCCCTCGGGTTTACCATCCTTCACCAGCCTCCAGCGTCATAGAACGATATACGGCTCGATCTCCTCGGGCGCGAGCCCGTCCTCGAGCCCGCGGATGATCGCGCGGAGGTTGAAGACTTCGTACCGCTTGCGCTCGAGGTAGACGATGACCGGCAGGACCGAGAACGGGTCTCGCTTCGACAGATTGTCCATCCGGTCCAGGCGGACGTGGTTGACGGCCATCTCGACTTCGTGGGCCGGCCTCAGCCGCGCCTCCCACCGGTCGGCGATGTACGCGACCGCGTCCTCCTCGCAGAGCGCCGGCTCGTTTCGGCTGATGCAGAGGGCATCGATCAGGAGGGCAAAGAGCGGGGTCGCCTCGAATCGCGAGAGGAACTCCTCGCGCGTCGTTGCGGCGCTCATCCGCTCGAGCGCCTCTATCGGGATCGTTCCGCCCGGGATCAGGTGCTCTGTCAGGTTCGCCGTCCGTCGGCCGGCCCTGAGCCGGAGCAGCATCCGGAAGTTGAGGGTATCGATCTCGAGCCGGATGTACCGGGTGAAGGTCGGGTCGCCGCGGACCCCCTCCCGACACCGGCAGAGCAGGCCGGCGTAGTACACCCGATAGAGCGCAGTCTCGATCCGGGCGAACCGGCGCCGCTCCGGGCCCGCAAGGTACTCCGCCTTGAGGACGTGAACGAGGCGCCAGTTGCAGAGACGCGCGATGACGCCCCCGGCGTCCGGCTCAGCGAGCAGCGCGTCGAGGTCGTCCTGACTAAATTCGCCGGCCGGGATCAGGATCTCGCGGAGCGACGCCTCCGGCATTCCGGCACTCTTGCCCCGGAGGATGACCATGACATTGATGATGTCCCAGCGGCGAAGAAAGGCCGCGGTCAGGTCCCGCAGCTCCCCGGTCGTGATGCGAAGAACGGCCTGGTAAGTCTCGCTGAGGTGCTCGAGGAGCATCGATTCCAGCTGCTCGGGGCCAGCCTTCAGCCGGACGTGTTCGGCGAGCCCGGTGCCGTATCCGTGCTGCATGAGGAAGAGCGCGATCTCGGCGATGCTCATCCGGAGAAGACGGCGATAGACCGGGAGCGGGAAGAGCGAGGCCTTCCGGACACGGAGTCGTGTGCTGACGTAGATATAGGATACGAGCTTCGGCCGCGTCTCAGCCATGCACGCTCTCCAGAGATAGAAGATTACAAGAAAACATGAAGTTATGGGTCTCAGGCGAACCAGGTGACGGTCATCAGGTAGACGCCGGCGACGATGAAGAGGGCACCGGTCGTCCATCGGAGCCACCGTTCTATCACCTGCACCCGCTGGACGGCCCGGCCGGCGGTCGATACACCCTGGACGAGCAGGGCCGAGAGGACGACGACGGGCAGGCCCGTGGCGATCGCGAAGACAGACGGCACGACCACGGGGCTCTGCTCGCGGAGCGCGAGCGGGATGAGCATGCCGAAGTAGAGGACGGCCGAGAACGGGCAGAAGCTCAGGGCGAAGAGGAGACCGAGCAGGAAAGGGCCGAGGTACCGTCGCCCTGCAAGCCGCTCGGTGATCATCTCCTTCGCGGCCTGATATCGCGCGGAGCCGAGCGAGACGGGGAGCCGGACCACGTCGAGCATCACCACGCCGATGACGATCAGGAGCGGTCCGAGGAGGCGCTCGCCGTAGACCTGGAGGAAGAGCGAGATTGCCTGGATGTTCAGGCCGGCGAGGACGATCAGCGCGGCAATGCCGACGTAGGCCACCATCCTGCCGAGCGTGTAGATGGATCCGACGAGGAGGGTGTTCCGTCCCCCCTCCGACCGCTGAGTGATGTACGCGACCGCCGTCAGGTTCGTCGCGAGCGGGCAGGGCGAGATGGCCATCATCAGGCCGATAAAGAACGCGGCCACGGCCGGGACGTTGCTCGTCCCGAGCCCTTCCATCACCTCGAGCAGGCTCATACAGGCGAGAGGTCGCCGGCCAGCCGCTTCTCGATCACACTCTTCAGGTAGTCCATGAATCGCTGCTGGTTGTCCGTCCGGTACCAGACCTTGATGTTCTCCTCTGAAGAGAATGTGCCGGCGGAGGTGTAGACCCCGAACATCAGGGACGACCCCGTGACCTTGTAAAGCTCGACGAGCGCCCTGTTCTCCTCGAGATCGATGTTGATATGCCGGAAGACGATCTTCCCGGAGGCGAGTTCGTCCGCGAAGTACGTCGAGATCGTTGCGTTCGCGTATTTGCCGATGGCGGTGCAGGTCGCGCACCCGCGCGTGGGGTGGAAGTGGAAGACCTCGAGCTTCGTGACCGTGACCCCGTCAGGCAGGGTGTACGCGGAGGAGGGCGGCGCCGGCGTATTCACCGACACGATCGGTTCGCTCTGGCTCGTGCAGCCGGCCATTAGGACGGTTCCGAGCATGATCAGAGCCACAGCGGCCGCCGTGCCGATGCGGTGGGTGGGGAATCGGGGTTGGATACGGATCACCTCAATATCGGCGGTAAGGGTCGGGGTCGCAGGCGCAGCTTCGATCCTCGGGGCGGAGATCGGAGGTGTCCTGCGTCCGGTACTTCTCAAAGAGGTACACAACGCCGTCGCGGGAGTGCACTGCCTTCGTGAAAGTGGTTCCGGGGGCTCCGCAGAGACTGCACTGCATCTGTAACCGCTCCTATCGCAGAAGTTGTCTTATCAGTCCTTGGGGTTCAAGTAATGTTAAAATCTTCGGTGTCTGCACGACCGGACGCCGTGTCCGAAAAAAAGAATGGGATGCGGGAACCGGGTCAGGCCGGTTTCGTTCCGGTGAGCTCGACGCTCGGGATGAACTCGCCGAGTCGCTCCACCATCTCGGGCGGCATGTCCATCTGCTCCATGATCGCCGCGGCGGCCGGGTCGTATAGCATGCAGCCGAGCGATACGGGGGCTTCCTCAAGGATCTCCACGTCCCCAAAGCCGGCGGCCGTCACCTGTTCGATGTAGGTCTGCTTGTCGATCGCGCCGGCCAGGCACCCGACGAATGCTCCCACCGATCGCTGGGCCGGTTCGGGGAGAGGTTTGAGCATGACCGTGTCGGAGATCATCAGCCGCCCGCCGGGCCGCAGCACGCGGAAGGCCTCCCGGAAGACCTGCCCCTTGTCCGTCGCCAGGTCGATGACGCAGTTCGAGATGATGGCGTCGACCGAGGCGTCGGCCACCGGCAGGTGCTCGATCTCGCCGAGCCGGAACTCGACGTTGTCGTATCCCCCGGCCTTTACGTTCTCGCGGGCCCGCGCGAGCATCTCGGCCGTCATGTCAACGCCGATCACCGTCCCCTCGGGGCCGACGCGGCCGGCCGCGAGGAAGCAGTCGAACCCCGGCCCGGATCCAAGGTCGAGCACGGTCTCGCCGGGCTTCAGGGAGGCGAGTGCGATCGGGTTGCCGCACCCCAGGCCGAGGTTGGCGCCGGCCGGGACGGCCTGCAGACCCTCGTCCCCGTAGCCGACCTACCTGCTGATCTCGTCGTGGACCAGGGCCATCTCGCAGGACGGGCTGCACCCGCACCTGGACGGGCCGCAGCAGGAGCTCCCGCTCCGGGCGATCTTTCCGTAGTTCTTTCTCACCATCTGTTTCAGCTCATCGTCGGTCATGTCGACACCTCATCGGATAGGGCATCCTTCACCATCGGTCCCACCTCGTTCTTCACGGGGTCGTTCAGCCGGTCAGCCCGGATCAGCGTCAGGCAGCAGGTCTTGCCGTCCCGCTCCGAGCCGATCACCGCCAGCTTGCATCCGGGGCGGATCCCGGCCCGTGCTCGCAGGTCCTTCGGGAGCACCATCTGGCCGGGTTCGTCGACGGTCACGATCGCCGCGAGCGAGCAGCGGCCGGTCGGCACGGGGTCGGAACAGCAGGGTTCGTCGGTAGCGTCCATGTCCTATGACCGGTACTCAATGCGGGGCGGGATGAAAAATTTTCTAATAATGCAGATTTCTCTGAAAAATTCAGTTAAACGTCCTGGTGTTCGCGCACCGGACGGTTCCGAGCGATGGCCACGGTCCTGGGGATAGAGAGATTGCGATCCGGGCACCCGTCCGTCGAGCTTCATAGCTCACGGGGTCCAGGAAGGAGTCGGCGGGGGGGACGGACAACAACTCCCCTGTGCTCCCCTCGTCCTGGAGCTCGTCAAGGATCCTGAACGACCGCGACTGGACGCTTGCCCGCCGGATCACGGACGCGATGATCAGGCAGTCCCTGATCGCCTGCCGGGAGGCGCCCTCCTTCTGTGAGGCCCGCATGTGGAGCCTGGGGCAGTCGGGGGCGTTTGCCGCGGCGGCAGCGGTCATGGCGATCGGTTCGGCGATCTTCGGGTTTAGGCTCTCGGGCGGAGGGCGAGATAGTCGGCGAGGGCTGAGAGCACGAAGAGGTCGGGCCGCTCTTTGAGGGTCGTGAATCGATACGGGACACCCCCCTTACTTCGCTGCTGCATCCTGTTCGATCTCGCCGGCTAGCTCTGGAGACCGACCGAATAGACTCGCCAGGACGGTCTCGGACTCCGGTTTCATCGCGGTTCCATCGGAACGGGGGGAGATAATGATATTGAGCAGTAGGTCTGGAATTTCTCAAAGAAATTGTTTTGTGGAGTAATTTTGAGATGGTACATCCGGGACTTAAGATCTGATGATACAATCAGAAACGGGACAGGACGGTCGTCCCGCGATACTCGTCGCAGGGGGTTTTTAGCAACAATGTTTGATTTTATAAAAATATATAATATTAATAATAAAGTCGTTGGAGGGGATAGGGATGGCGATGGTTAGATTCCCTCACCCCGCCGGCAGGGTAAAGAAGAAGGTCGAGCCCTGCCCTAGCGTCGATTCAACCCCTACCCTGCCACCGTGCCGTTCCACGATCTTCCGGACCACGGCGAGGCCGATCCCCGTTCCCGCGTACTCCTCGCGGGTATGGAGCCGCTGGAAGATCACGAAGATCCGGTCGAAGTACTCGGCCTCGATCCCGATCCCGTTGTCGGCCACGGAGAAGCGCCAGAACTTGCCCGCCCGTTCGGCCGAGATTCGGACCTCGGGCGGCACGTCGGGCCGGCGGTACTTGAGCGCATTCGAGACCAGGTTCGTGAAGACCTGGGCGAGCTGGGCCGCGTCGGCCATCACCACGGGCATATCACCGACCGTGATCGTCGCGCCAGCCTCGCGTATCGGCGTCTCCAGCAGCCGGAGCGCGTCGGCCACGACCTCCCCCGCATCCGTCGGCACGAGCGGTTTCGCTTTGGTCTCGACCCGCGAGAGCTGGAGCAGGTCCATGATCAGCTGCTGCATCCTGGCGCCGCCTTCGACGATAAACGTGATGAACTCGTCTGCATCCGTGTCGAGCTTCCCTTTATACCGCCGCTCAAGGAGCTGGGAGAAGCTGACGATCGACCGGAGCGGTTCCTGCAGGTCGTGGGAGGCGACGTACGCGAACCGCTGCAGCTCCTCGTTCGACCGCTCCATCTCCTCGGCCGAGCGTGCCAGCGCAAGTTCGGCCGTCTTCCGGGCCGTGATATCCATGTTGACGCCGAGCACGCGGACGACCTCTCCCTGCTCGTCTGTGATCCCCCGCGCGATCGTCTGAAGCCAGCGGATCTCCCCCGAGGGACGGACGATCCGGTGCTCGAGGTCGAACGGTTCGCCGCGGGCGAGCGCCGCCTGGCTCTCTGCCTCGACCCACGTGATATCGTCCGGGTGCACGAGGTCCCGCCACTGGGCGTAAGGGAGAGTCGGGCCCTCCTCGCACCCGTAAAGCCGGAAGAACTCGGGCGTGGAGGTATAGAGCCCTGTCCGGACGTCCCAGTCCCAGACCGCGATGTTCGCGCTCTCCTGCGCAAGGCGCAGCCGCTCCTCGCTCCTGCAAAGGGCCTCCTCGACCTCCTTGCGGGCTGTCACGTTGATGAACACCCCGATCTCCCGGGAGGGGGCACCCTGCCTGTCCATGACCTCCCGCCCTTTGAACTGGATCCACTGCGTCTCGCCCGAAGGGATGACGACCCGGAACTCGAGGTCCAGCGGCTCGCCGGCGGCGAATGCCCTCTGTCGCTCGGCCTCGACCCGCTCACGGTCGTCGGGGTGGATCAGCCGCGCCCAGTCCTCGTAGCTCGCGATCACGATTCCCTCCAGCCCCGCGCGCCGGAGGAACTCGGGCGAGATGGTCACCCGGCCCGTCGTCACGTCCCGGTCCCAGATTCCGATCTCGGCGTTCTCCTGCGCCAGCCGGAGCCGCTCCTCGCTCTCCCGGAGGGCGTCCCCGGCCCGGTGCCGCTCGGTGACGTCCCCGGTGATCGCCAGGACCGAGTCCCCGAAGATCGGCAGGAGTGTGATGGCCCGCCACACAGCCCCCCCCGGCGTGGCGACCTCGAACTCATTCGAGTACGTCCTGCCGGCCGCTATCGACCGCAGGACGTCCCCGGAGAGATGTTCGGCCACTGCCATGTCGAACCCGAGATCGTGCCAGGACCGGCCGAGGACCGACTCCCGGGGCCACCCGCGTTCTGCCGTGACCCCATCGTTCGCCCAGACGAGCCGCTGGTCCCGGTCCCAGAGAGTGACGCGGTACGGCAGTATGCCGAGGATCGCGTCAAGGAGCCCGCGCTGCCTTTCGAGTTCGTTCTTTTCCACGGCGAGCGCCGCGGTTGTCTGCCGGAGCTTCTCCTCCCGCGCCCCGAGCTCTGCAGCCGCTTTCTCGGCCCCGGCGCGGGCCGCCTCAAGGCTGGAGACGTCCTGCCAGATCGAGAGCGCGCCGACGATCCTGTCTCCCTCACGTAGCGGGGAGGCCGTGGCGAGGACGTGCAGCGTGAGGCCGTCCGACGCTGTCACCGTGAACGGGACGTCGATCGCCACCCCGCCCGCGAGCGCCCGGCAGGCTGGGAGGTCAGACGGCGCAAGCGACGTGCCGTCGGGGTGGCGGGGGTCGAAGATGTCGATCGCATCCGCGAGGGAGCAGCCGGCGAGCGGTCGGCCGGCGAGGGCTTCGGCCTGCTGGTTCGCCTCCGCGATTCGGCCGTCGGCATCGTAGAGGAAGCCGGGCTGCCGGATGGCGGCGAGGGTGAGCGGAGGGGTGGGCATGATGCTGTCCCGGCGGAGACTATCGTTATCCCCTTCTCAGCGACAGACGAAAATGGTTGCCCTGCGGCCCGGGCCGAGGCCCGATTCGGGCGGGCAGGGAAAAAAGGGTCTCGTGGGGTTGGAAGGGTGGAGATTAGGTCGAGCCCTCGCCGGTTCAACCCATTCCCAGCCGCGGCGGGTAGAATTCGACCGTGACGCCGGTCCTGTCCGGCGGAACCCGGCCGTGAAACCGGCCATTCGAGCGGCGTTTACCTGCGACGGTCGGTGCCGGCTCGCGCCTCTCGCAGTCAGTCCCGGCCAAAGGGCTGCCGCAGTGGTCGGATCAGTCAACCACGGCGATCAGGTCCGCATCCATGCTCCGGCCCTGTCGACGAGATGCCGGACCTCGTCCGAGACCGCCTTCGCCTGGTCGATCGACAGGGCGCCGGCGACGATCAAGGCCCCCGACGTGAAGATGAGCGCCACGCCCCCGGTCTCGGACCGGTAGATAAGCCCGGGGAAGACCTCGGGCTCGTACTCGATGTTCTCGAGGTCGAGGGCGACGGCGAGCTTGAGAAGCGATACGCCGGTACCGAGGTTACCCGACGCCACGAGGTTGACGATCCGGGGCTGGGGGTCGGGGGCGAGCTCGACGCCGGCCGTCCGGAGAGCCTCGAGGAGAGCTGCGAGCGCGGGCGCGACCGCGTCGGGATGCTTTACGCCGACCAGGTTCACTCTCCCCGAGGTGAAGACGAGGGCCGCGAACCTCGGCGATCTCCTACGATAGACGAGCCCGGAAAACCGCTTCTTGTCGTAATCGGCGCCCGGGATTACGCGGGCCAGGTCGTCGAGGTCCAGCACATCGGCAACCCTGACGGCGGCCACTATGTTTGTGACGGTCAGGGACAGGTGCGGCGCAGGGCCGATTTGCCCGATGGGTGCGGTCAGGGAGTTCACGGGCTCCCCCCGTCTACAGTATTACCGGCTCGTTGCATGACGTTTACCTTTCCAGGGAGATCTCGTCGATCATGATCAATGCGCAGACCGGCGATACTTTCAGGCGCACGACCGGTCCGATCGCACCAGGCCGGGATCCACGCGCCGGCCTGATCGATGGCGTGCTTGATCACCGCCGTGAGTCGGGCGGCCTGGTCTTCAGTCCGCGCTCCCGTGATCACGAACGCACCGCTCCCGAACACTAAGGCCACGCCTTTGGGGTCGGCAACCCGGTAGACAAGCCCGGGAAATATCTCCGGTTCGTACTCGATCCGTTCCAGGTTCATGGCGATGGCGAGCCGTTGCAGTGCGACTCCATCGCCGAACGTGCCGCTCGAGACGATATTTACCACTCGAGGCGGGTCGAACAGCTCGATCTCGGCGCCGGCTGTCCGGAGGGCTTCAAGGACACACGAGAAGGCGGCTGGAAGCACGTCCGGGTGCGGCATGCCGGTGAGCACGATCTTTCCAGGGGTAAAGACCAGGGCGGCCACTTTTAGCGAGGAGAGGCGGAGGACGAGCCCCGGGAACTTTTTTTTATCGTATTCGGCGCCGGGTATCCGCTTGGCAAGCTCGTCGAGGTTGAGCACGGTCGCAACTCTCACGGTGGCAACCACGTTCTGAATCCTCAGCACCGGGCTAGTCGCGTCGCTCATGGGTTCACTAGTATACATTGCACGGATCTGATCGATGCAACTTGCGGTGGCTCCCGTCCCGGGACGCGGCAGCGATCGCTCCGCGCTCGTGGATGTTTTTTCCGATTCCGGTCAAGTTCGGGTGTCGCGTCGGGACGCTACCGGAATACGGACCGCGGCGACCTGTCCGGCAGATCTCGCGTGGTCGTGGGATGGGCTGCGGGCGTTGGGGAGCCGTAATGGTGCGGATGGTGCCGCGCAGATTATTTCCGCGGATCATGTCCGTATCCAGCCGCTGGCCGTGTCCACGAGGTGCCAGAGCTCGTCAGTGGCCGGCAGCGACCCATCGAGCGAACGCGTGCCGGTGACAACCACGGCCCCCGATCTGAAGGCGAACGCCGTCCCTCCGGTCGCGTTCGGTAGACCAGCACCGGGATGGATTCGGGCTCCTAATCGATCTTATCGAGGTCGAGAGCGGAGGCATCTGGATCGATGTTGGCCGTGATCTCAGTGCACGGAATTGATCCAGGCAGATATCAAATCCGGGCTGAGGCACTTAACGATCTCGGTTACCGATACAACGTGTTCGCCTCTTACCGGGTTTCCGACGGCCCCTTCGACCACCGGCTGGACATTTGCCCAGTCCCTACCCTCGCCTCTTGACGAACGTCCCCGCTCTCAGCTCGTGGAACGCCTCGGCGAGCTCCTCGTTCGTGTTCATCACGATCGGTCCACGCCACGCGATGGGCTCGCCGATCGGACGCCCCGTCACGAGCAGGAAACGTGCGCCGTCTGCCCCGGCTTTCACACGGACTCTGTCCCCGTGACCGAGCCGTATCACGGAGGTGTTGCCGAGGGCCGAACCCTCCATGCCGAATGTCGCAACGCCTGCGAACACGTAGGCGAAGGCCGTCGTCGACCGGTCCGTCGGGTGTTCGAAGGTCGTGCCGCCTTCGAGTGTCACGTCCAGATAGGTCGGTTCGGCGACGATATCACGCACAGGGCCCCTCACCCCGCCGTGCTCTCCCGCGATTACGCGGACCTCCGCGCCGTCTCCGCGTACCATCGGGATCATCTCGCTCGCTATCTCCTGGTACCGCGGGTCCATCATCTTCCTTGGGGCCGGTAGATTGAGCCAGAGCTGGAAACCTCCCATGCGGCCATCGATAGGTTTCGGCATCTCCTGGTGAACGACGCCCGAGCCAGCGGTCATCCACTGTACCGCTCCAGGCCCGACCGTGCCGGCGTTTCCCATGCTGTCGGCGTGCTCGACTTTGCCCTCCAGCATGTAGGTCACGGTCTCCATACCCCGGTGCGGGTGCGATGGAAACCCCGCCAGGTAGTCCTCGGGCCGCTCACCGCGAAAATCATCGAGCATCAGGAACGGATCGAACCGGGGAACCTCGGCGAAGCCGAATGCCCGGCGGAGGCGAACCCCCGCGCCCTCGAGCGTTGGCCGGGCCGCGTGCACCTCGACCACCTCACGCACGTCTGCCATGCCCTGTCGTTGATACGGGACCTGAAAAAAGCGCCGGTCCCGGCAGCGTTCCATGCGGAAGCGGGAAAGGTATTTCATCGATAGAAACCTCTGGAGGGTCATGGACCAGTATCGTATCGCCGTCATTGTCGGGAGCCTTCGGAAGGAGTCGTACAACCGGAAACTCGCGAATGCCATCGCGAAGCTGGCACCTTCGGAGTTCACGTTCAGGCAGGTGGAGATCGGCGACCTCCCGCTGTATAACCAGGACGACGACGAGCACCAGGCAGAATCCGTCGCTCGTATGAAGCGCGAGGTGAGCGATGCCGACGGTCTCCTGTTCGTCACGCCTGAATACAACCGTTCGATCCCCGGGGTACTCAAGAACGCGCTCGATCATGGCTCTCGTCCACCCGGTCAGAACGCCTGGGACGGAAAGCCCGCCGGCGTTCTCGGTGTCTCACCGGGTAACACCGGAACGGCCTTGGCCCAGCAGCACCTGCGCAATGTTCTCTCGTTTCTGAACGTACCCACGCAGAACCAGCCCGAGGCGTACATACAGGTACGCGAGGGCCTGTTCGACGAAAAGGGGGATATCGGTGAGGCCAGCCGCTCGTATCTTCAGAACTGGATGGACCACTATGTCGAGTGGGTGAAGATTGGGGCCATGGTTCGAAACAGGGCGGGATAAAACGGCCCCGAACGGACGGCGCCGCATTCGATTGCCGTCCGGATGGTTGGATCATGCCGGGGTGGCTGCATCGATCCGACGACAAGGTTCCATTCGCCGGTTGCCCCGGCGGCTGGAACCCACGCACGAAGGGGGCATGGTCAGTGCCCGATCAGATAGAGATGTGACCAGTCTCTGTTACAGCCTGGTCACTGGCCATCATCCGTGGCAACGCTCAGCTCGTTCCATCGATCGGGCCTGGCCGGATGTGTCTCCGATGTCGGGAACAAGCTATTCGATGAACCGTTGCTACTGTGCCATCGGCTGATGGCACCGGTTCGAGCCGTTCCGTAAACATCATCCCTTAACCTAGCCTATATGTTCACACGTCGGTGCCTGCTTCAGCCGGCCGCCGGCCGGGATCGTCATGAGCGAGATAAGCCCTCACCGGGAGTGCGCGGCGGCATGGACAGACCGGATGCGCCAGCACCTGGCAACACCACACCTTCTGCCGCTCAGGCCCGGAACGGCGCTGGAGGACATCGCTCGGAACGCGGCGCCGGCGATGGAGGAGGCGCGCGGGTATCTTGCCGAGATCAGCCGGGATCCTTCCACGCTCCAGGATTGTTCGGTCTTCATCGTCGAGGGTACCCCGCTCCTCCCGTTCCTGATGGTGCGAAAAGGGGCGCGTATGACCGTCTCCACGCGGTCGTCCCGGTATGCTGCGTTCCTGTCGGCATGCGCGAAGCGGCGACGGGTCGAGTCGTCGGTTACCATCATGAAGGGGCCGTTCGGCGTAGCAGACCCGGCGGGGCCATTCGACCTCGTCCTCGGATCGGCCGCGCTGTACACCCCGGAGATCGGGACCGTGCTCGAGGGACTGCTCACCATGACGCGCGGTACCCTCCATCTGTTCTGGCCGGAGAGCGCGCCACCGCAGATCCGGTTTCTGGCTGCACAGTGGCCAGCCGTCCACGGCGCGCCGTATATCGACCCGCCGTACGCGGATAATCTCTCCCGCGTCCTGCAGTCACTCGGGTACGACTTCACGGTGGCGTATACCGACGTCGGAGAGCCCGTGATCTACCCAACGCTCGGAGATGCCGTGGCGGACTGCGCGGCGCGGATGGGTGGGGTCGACACGAGGGGTGAGAACCACCTGCGACGTGCGCTCAGAACTGCCCTGACCATGCATTCCGAAGGTCTCCGTTTCCGCGGCACGTATCGACGGGCGCACATCGTCATACCGGCCCCCTGAGAGTCGGGGTGGGGGACGGCATCGAGAACTCCCGGCGCCGTCAGCACGGAGTATTCGTTCTCGTGGACTTACCCCTGCGGTTCTTCCATCCGCTTGAACTCCGGAGCGAGTTTGCGCAACTTCTGGTCACCGATAACCCGACAGGCCACCAGCAACACCTCGCTCTCCTCACCCTGGACGTGGTGCTGTATCGCCTGGTTCAACATCTGAAGATGGCGTGCCCACTCGTCCTCGGGCATATCCCTGGCCGTCGTGAGGTGCTCGAGATGCCGGCGAGCCTCGTCGTGCTCCCTGATCGCCTTCTGGACCTTCTACCTCATCTCGTTCTCGAGGAGCGGGTTGAGCACCTTCTCCTCGGCGGCCATGTGTCCGAGCACCTCCGCTTTTATGGCCGGAAGGACCGGGTGCTGCGAGGTGGGCCGCCCCTGGACGTGCTTCTCGAGCTCCATCATCCTCTCGTTTGACCGCTGGTGGTCCGCCCTGATGGTCTCGATGACCGACGGCTGCATCGATGCCTGCGGTAGTGCCATTGTATACCTCTCTATCTACTGCCCTTTCCACCGGGCCGGTGTGATCCTGAATGCGAGGGTCCGTGCCTGTATACACGGTCCCCGTATGTCTTCCTGTTGTCTACAGGGCCCAGGGGCCTCTTACAGTGGCGAGCCGGGTTAATGATTTGGGTGCATGAGGCCGCGGCAGGGCTATCTCGATTGAGCGCTATCGGGTACGAGAGATGCCCCCCGAGCCCGAGTTCCGGTACAAGCAGTGCCTGCTGATCCGCGCCGACCTCAAGATCTCCTGCGGAAAGCGATGTGCCCAGATCGCCCATGCGGCCGTCGGCGCGTACGAGCATGCGCCGAAGGACGAGCGGAGGGCGTGGTTCGCCGAGGGACAGAAGAAAGTGGTGCTGAAGGTCCCGACGCTCAAGGCACTCTATGAGCTGAAGGTGATCGCGGAGCAGCAGGGGATCTCGACCGCACTGATCCAGGACGCAGGCCTGACCGAGGTCGCCCCGGGGACGGTGACGGCCCTGGGACTCGGGCCGGCTCGTTCGGAGCTGCTCGACCGGGTGACGGGCGGGCTCCCGCTCCTATGATCGCCTCGTCGGACCCGCTCGAGCGTTCGCTCGGCCTCTGCTGGTACGCGAACGACTCCCCGGGCATCGGCGGGCGGCTTCGGGCCTCGCCCGAGGACTTTCTCGTCGAGGAATGCGAGACCCCGCCACCGCTCTCGGGCGGGCCGTATCTCGTCAGCCGCCTCACCAAGCGGAACTGGGAGATGGCAAAGGCTGTGCGCGCCATCGCCGACCGGCTCGGCATCAGCCACCGGCGGGTCTCCTTCGCCGGAACGAAGGACCGTCGCGCCGTGACGACCCAGCTCGTCGCGCTCTACAGGGTCGAGATCGATGCGGTCCGTGCGCTCTCCATGCCGGACATGACCCTCGAGCCGCTCGGATACGCGAACCGCGGGTTTGCCCTCGGCGATCTTGCCGGCAATCGGTTCCGCATCGCGGTACGCGACTGCGAGCCCGACGATCTCGAGGCCCGGTGCGCGGAGGCAAGGAGGGCCGTCGCATCCGGCGTCCCCAACTACGTCGGGCTTCAGCGGTTCGGCGTGGTCCGGCCGGTCACGCACCAGGTCGGCCGCCTGCTCGCTGCGGGGGATGTCGAGGGTGCGGTCACGGCCTACATCGGCCAATCGTTCCCGACCGAGTCGGAGTCCGTCCGGGTCGCACGGGAGGCATACCTGGCCGACCGTGACCCGAAGGCCGCGCTCGCTCGCTTCCCCGTGCCCCTTCGGTTCGAGAGAGCGATGCTCCATCACCTGGCCGGCGCGCCCGATGACTGGATCGGGGCGCTCCGTGCCCTCCCTCCGAAACTGGCCTCCATGCTCGTCTCTGCCTACCAATCACACCTCTTCAACCGCGTCCTCTCGGCACGTATCGAGCGGAGCATCCCGCTCGACATGGTCGAGCCCGGCGATCGGCTCATCTTTCCCGATGGCCGGACAGACACGGTCGCCGCGCGTACCCAGGGCCAGGCGCGGCAGCTCGTCGCGAGGGGACGGGCCGTTGTCGGGATAGCAATCCCCGGGAGCGAGCCGTTCTGCGAGCTGGGCGAGACCGACGCCAGGACGAGGCAGTTGATGACAGCGGACGGCGTCGACGAGGGAGGACTCGGTCGTGCAGCTGCACTCGTCGGCACTCCATTCTCGGGCACAGTCCGCGCCGTGCGGCTCGCGGCGGAGGTCGACGTGGAGGCCCGCGGCACCGACGCGACCCTCGCGTTCGCGCTCGGTCCGGGACGCTACGCGACAACCATCTGTCGTGAGTTCATGAAGGCCGACCCGCTCTGCATGGTCTAGGGATAGAGGACGTCGTACTCGGTGACGAGGTTGGTCCCGCAGAGGTAATGCGTCTTGAGAGCGAGGCGGATCATCTCTTCTTCGGATTCGATCCGCATCCCTCCGACGAGGGACGGCGTGTCCTCGCCACCGACGATGAATGGCAGGTGGATGAGCCGGATCTCGTCCACGAGCCGGTGGTGGAGCATGTGCCAGTTCAGGGTCGGACCACCCTCAATCATCATTCGGTGCACCCCGTAATCCTCGACGAGGTGACGCATCAGCAGGGGCAGATCCACGCGATCGTCGCCCACGACGACCACGTCCGCCCCGCGGGCCCGGAGCGCGGCCACGCGGTCCGCCGGAGCCCGGGCCGAGACCGCGACCACGGTCGGCGCGTCGGGCTTCAGCACGTTCGCTTCGGGAGGAAGCGAGGCGTCCGAAGAGGGAATCACGCGTATGGGACTCCTCCCCTCGATGTACCGGACGGTCAGGAACGAGTTGTCGATCCGTATTGTGTTCGACCCGACCATGATCGCGTCGCAGGCGGCACGGGTTTCGTGGAGCAACACCTCCGTCTCCGGAGCCATGAAGCGCATCAGCCGCTTGCTCGAGGCTCCGCGCTTGAGCGTCAGCTTCCCGTCCGCCGTGATCTCGGACATCATCAGCACGTGCGGGCGGACGCGTTCTTCGGGCACGGTCATCCTAATAACAGGCGTGCGCGCCGGAGAGATAAATATGAGCGCGGTCTCGGCGCGACCCTCCTCCTTTATCCGGGCCGGGACCGAAATAAATGAAACGGCCCGCACCCTGCGGGCTTCGGAGGGGATTCACGCGAATATTACGTCGATGCGGCCCAGGCTCCGGCAGTACATCGAGCCTCGCCTGAACCGGTTCGCACGGTTGCGACTGACCCCAAACCAGCTCTCGCTCGTCTCGCTCCTCTGCGGTCTGGCCTGCGCGCTCCTCTTCGCGTCACGTCACTTCTTCCTGGGAGCCCTCCTCCTCTTCGCATCGGCCGTCTTCGACCTCGCCGACGGAGCCGTTGCACGCCTGACACACCGCCACTCCTGCTTCGGCGCCGTCTTCGACTGGATCGTGGACAAGTACGTCGATGCGGTGGTCCTTCTCGCGATAGGTCTCTCCGGCATCCCCATTCTCTCGTCCGTTCTGCCCGTGCCGCCCGTCGTAGACAGCGCGGTCGTGATGCTCGCGATCATCGGCTCGCTCATGAACACCTTCATCAAGCCCGTGGTCTACGCCGAAGTCGGCTATGACGAGCGCGACGGCGGCAAGATCCAGGACCCGCTCGAGGGAGTCGGTTTCTTCGGCCGGCCCGAGACGGTGCTGGTCCTCTGCCTCGCCGGGGCCGCGTCGCTCGTCATCGGATCCATCGCCATGGCGGCCGCCGTCCTGCTGATTGCGATCGGCACTAACCTCTCGGCTGTCGAGCGGGTGCTCTATCTCTACCGACGGCTCTCATGAGGTCGCCACGGTAGACCTCTACCAGGTCGGCCGCGAGCTCCCCGAGGTCCGGGATCAGCCGGAAGAGCGCGTAGGCGATCAGGACCAGGGCGAGGAGCGCACCGAGCTCGGCGAGGACGTTGTGCGCCCAGAAGAAGGACTCGTATCCGAACTCTCCGTTGCTGGCGATCTGCGGCAGGAAGGGGAACCACTGGTCGGTGTACGCGATGATGACGAAGACGTTCCGAAGAAGGTTCAGACCGTATATCACCGGCACGACGAAGAGGGTCGCCAGCACCTTCTGCCGGAGCGTGGTCGGGACCGCGAACGCGACCCCGAGCATGATCGCGATCGACTGGATGCCGGTGCAGGCGAGGATGATCTCGACGCGCAGCCCGTTGTGGATGAAGATGTTCCAGGCCCAGAGCTCGACAGGAAACCCGATGACGTCGAAGAGCCAGTGCAGCTGGGAGACCACGACGCCGATGAGCCAGTCGCCGATCGCCGGCACGAACGCGAAAGGCGCAAAGAGAACGAACGCGACAGCGGCGCCGCGTGTCAGTGCCTCGACATGCGTGTCTCCGGCGAGCAGCCGCCGGGCCGTGATTGCGACGAACGGGATCGCCGCGACGGTCAGGGCGGGGTACAGGAAGTTATTCTCGGCCAGGAACTCGGGGAGGAGTGCGACGAGCACGAGTACCATGCCGAACCATCCCACCACCCCTGCGTAGCGGCGGTGTGGCCCGGGCACGAGAAACAGGGCGAACGCGAGGGCCGAGGCGAGAACGAGGTACTCGATCATCAGTACATCTCGTCGAATCCCACCCTTATCGATTTCTCTTCGGGCAGAATTGGCTGGTCGGAAGAGTTAATCTGTTTTCGACTCGAAAAGCTGGACAATGTTCTGCCCGCAGTGCAAGAGCCTCATGATCTCCAGTGCAGGCCAGCTCAAGTGCCGTCGCTGCGGATACATTCGCCATATCACCGACCGGGACCAAATGAAGCGGACGAGCAAACGCGAGGAGAAGGAGATCGCGTTCTTCGACGAAGAGGACGACATCTCGACGAAGCCGACGATCGCGACCAAGTGCCCCGAGTGCGAGCATAATCTCGCCTTCTGGTGGATGCGCCAGCTCCGATCGGCTGATGAATCCGAGGTCCGGTTCTTCCGTTGCGTCAAGTGCGGCCACACCTGGCGCGAGTACGACTGAGGATACAGTCCGACCTTTTTTTGCGGTGCCGGCCCAACGCTCCTGCGATGCGTCCGCTCTATCTCGGCCCTATCCAGCTTCGCTGGTGCGATGCCTGCGGCGTCCCGGTGCTCGACGAGGCATGCGGGTCGTGCAAGGGCCCCACGCGCCCCGTACCGGTGACCCCGCCCGGCGATGCGCGCCCGGCCTTCCCGGCGGACATCGAGCTCGTGAACCGTGTCTACGCCGACCATTTCGGCGCGGCCCTGGTCCCGGAGGGAACGCTGGCGCTGATGAACAAGGTCCCGGACCCGGACCGGATGGAGGAGATCGTCGTGGGCGGTGCCGTGGTGGGACAGGTCCGGTATCTCCCGGGGGAGGACCGCTGGGAGCCGATCCCCCGCCCCGAGGCGGCCGCTCTCATGAAGCCGTCCCGCCGGTTCGTGGTCGCCTCCGAGGGGGCGGTCCCCTCGATCCGCGACAAGGGCGCGAGCCTGCTCGCACCGGGATTGGTGTCGATGGACGACTCGGTGGATGCGGGCGACGAGGTCTTCATTCTCTCCCCCGATCTGGCTGTCATCGCCGTCGGGCGCGCCCGCGTCTCGTCCCGGGAGGCGCGGGCCATGGAGCGCGGCGTGATCGTTCGGACCCGCAGGAACGTCACGAGCCTCTGCGTGCCGGGCCGCGCGACCTGGTCCGACGCTGTCGCCGCCAACCGGGCTGTCATCCAGCGATACGAGGCGACGGCAATGACCTTCGTCCGCGAGGTCACGGCATCGCACCCCGAGCTCCCGGTCACGGTCTCCTACTCCGGCGGCAAGGACAGCCTCGCGACGCTCCTCGTGGTCCGTGCCGCCCTCGGCACGACACCCCCCCTGCTCTTCGCCGATACCGGTTTCGAGTTTCCCGAGACTCTTGAGAACGTCGACCTTGTCGCCGCGCGGTACGGAGCGGAGGTCGTCTCCTCCTCGGGCAGGGAGGCCTTCGACGCGACCTTCGCAGACCGCGGGCCGCCCGCCGTCGACGCCCGCTGGTGCTGTGCGGTCTGCAAACTCGCCCCGATCGGGAGAGCGATACAGGAGCGGTTCGGGGAGTGCCTCTCGTTCATCGGCCAGCGAAAATACGAATCGCACAAGCGAGCGATGAGCCGCCGTGTGTGGCGGAACCCGGGGCTCCGGTCCCAGCTCTCGGCCGCCCCGATCCACGCGTGGACCGCACTTCATGTATGGCTTTACCTCTTCCGCGAAGAGGCGCCGTTCAACCAGCTGTACATGAACGGTCTCGACCGGATCGGGTGCTTCATCTGCCCGTCCAGTGATCTCGCGGTGTTACGGGCGATCGCACGGAAGTACCCTGAGCCGATGGGCGAATGGAACGAGCGCCTCCAGACCTGGCAGCGAGAGAGGGGGTTGCCGGAGGAATGGGTGACCGATGGACACTGGCGGAGGGCGGTCTTGGATGGAGCGGGTAGCGGTCGTTGACTATGGCCTCGGCAACCTTCGATCGGTCTCGCGCGGGCTGGAGCGGGCCGGCGCGACGGTCCGCGTGACCTCTGCGCCCGACGATATCCGGGCGGCCGACCGGATCGTCCTTCCTGGCGTCGGTGCCTTCCACGAGGGAATGGCGCAGCTCAGGCCGCTGGTCGAGGTAATACGGGAGGTCGCGGGACGTGTGCCCGTTCTCGGGATCTGCCTCGGCATGCAGATGCTTCTCGAGTCGTCCGAGGAGCACGGGCGGCACGCGGGGCTCGAGCTCGTCCCCGGGGAGGTACGTGGGTTCCCGCGTGTCGCTGGATACAAAGTGCCGCACATGGGCTGGAACACGATACGGATCGAGCAACCCGGCGATCCCCTGGTCGACGGGCTCAGGAGCGAGGAGTACGTCTACTTCGTTCACTCGTTCTACGCCGAGACCGGGCCTGTCGATCGGCTCTGCTCGACCGAGTATATCCTCTCGTTCGCGTCGGTCGTCAGGACCGGGTACGCATGGGGCACGCAGTTCCACCCCGAGAAGAGTGGAGCCGTCGGCCTCCGCATCCTCGAGAACTTCATCGAGCGGTGTTGATTTTTTTTAGTGTACCGCGATCCAGAGGTTGACATTCCGGTACGCGGCCTCGACCCGGTCCTCGCCCCGCACGCTCACGGGGGGCACCTCGCCTGCCTTGAAGAGGAGGAACTCGACCCGGTTCGCATCCCGGTCCGAAACGGTGACCTGGTACGGCTGCTCGTATGTCTGGCCGTCGTCAAGGTCGACGCGGACTGTACCGAGCTGGGACATCGACTCCACGTGCGAACGGTTCGTGGCCGCATCGATCGTCGACTGGGCCGCCCAGATCTCCACCACGTAGCTCTGAGCCACGCCCTCCTGGTTCGTGACCCCGACGATCACCGGCTCGCCGCGGCCCGCGCGAAGATCGTAGAAGAAGTCCTCGGCGATCCCATCGCTGCCGAGCAGGTAGAACTCGGTGAAGGGCTCCTCGCGAGGCGGGATCTGGGTCAGGAGGATCACGAGGCCGATCGCGGCCACGACCGCTATCAGCAGCACCCACGTCAGTAACTTGTCAAGACCGGATCTGGCCACGAACGTACTCCGTCGCGCAGAGGCTCCCGGCGGCGGGCGCGCTCCGCGATGTAACAGGTTATGTCTGCTCCGCTGCGAAAAAAGGGTATCGGAGCGGTCAAAGGTTCTTGAGAGCGACCAGGTCCTTGACCCCGGTCAGGCGCCAGACGAGCGAACGCTCCTCCTTGGCGATCGCCTCCGGCGGATCCTGCGGCGAGTGGCCGAGGGCGCCGAGGATATTGTTCGAGAGGTGGCGCCCGTGGATCAGGTCCACGAACCGTTCCCGGACCAGCTTCTTCTCTATCGAGTCCTCCACCTCCTCGAGCCGCCCCTGCATGGTGACGAACGTGTAGTACGAGAGATCACTGTTGTATCGTTCCACCTCGACTGAGACATACGGGCTCTTCCGGAAGTAGTCGAGCTTCTTGCCGTACTTGGTCGAGAGGAAGTAGAGGAACCTGCCGTCGAAGACGTAGAGGAACGGTGCGATGTACGGGTACTTTTCGCCCTGGAACGCGATCCGGCAGACGCACCCTTCCGCGATCAGGCGGTCGTACTCCTCCTTGTCCATCCTCGGTATCTTGACAATCTCCATAATGCCCCTCAGGAAGATCTGGAGGGCTATGCTTTAAACAGTTTGCTGGATCGGGACGCCGAACGAAAAGACGATATGGAGACGGCACTCCACGATGGATAGCCATGGCCGGACGCGAGGGTTTCACAGGCGACGACACCGGTAATACCACGACCTTCTCCCACCAGCGCGTGGTCCGCGCATCGGAGAAGACGGGGCTCCCCCCTGGTTCGCTCGTCTACGTGGGAGAGCATCCCCCGGGAGAACCCGTAATCACTGTCATCCGCTTCGGCCCCGCCGGCTACGAGGAGCGCCCCGCGTGCTGCATCGACGAGGCCTTTCCACTGGACCCGTCCTGCCCCGTCACCTGGATCGACGTCGTCGGCCTGGATCCGGCAACGGTCCGCGCGATCGGCAAACAGCTCTCGATCCACCCCCTGGTCCTCGAGGATATGCTGAACACGCGGACCCGCCCCAAGTTCGAGGTCTTCGATGACTACGTCTACCTCTCGGTCAAGGCCATCGCGCTCGGCGATCCGGGCGAAGAGCTCCGGGTCGAGCAGGTCTCGGTGGTCCTCGGCCGGAACGTGGTGATCTCGATCCAGGAGGCTCCCGGTGACGTCCTCGAGCCCGTCCGCGAGCGGATCCGCCGGGACGGCCGGATCCGGCAGCTCGGCGCGGACTACCTCGCGTACGCGCTTGTGGACGTGGTCGTCGACGAGTACTTCGCCGTGCTCGAGCGGCTCGATGAGCGCGGAGACTCTCTCGAGGACCAGGTGCTGGCCCGGCCCACTCCCGAGACGCTCCGGGACGTACATCAGCTCAAGCGGGCCCTGGTCGAGTTCCGCCACTCCCTCTGGCCGCTCCGGGAGCTCGTCCTCCGGGTCGAACGGGAGAGTACTCCTCTGATCGACCCCTCGGTGCTCATCTTCTACCGGGACATCTACGACCACACGGTCCAGATGATCGAGACGGTTGAGTCCCTCCGCGACGTGGTCGCGGGCATGCTCGACATCTACCTCTCCTCGGTCTCGTACCGCCTCAACGAGATCATCAAGGTCCTGACCCTCTTCTCGACGATCTTCATGCCGCTCACCTTCATCGTCGGCGTCTACGGCATGAACTTCCGGTACCTGCCCGAGCTCGAATACCGCTGGTCGTACCCGGCCCTCTGGGTGCTCATGATCGGGATCTCGATAACGATGCTCCTCTACTTCCGGCGCAGGCGCTGGATCTGAGTGCGGGCGGCCTTCCAGGGGTAGGGGAGGACCGCGTAGAGCAGGGCCGAGACGACGAGCACGGGGACAACGGTCCAGAGCGCGAACGAGAGCGACCAGAGGTCCGCGATGTACCCCGTCGCGGCGACACCGATCCCGCCTGCGCCGACCACGACGCCGAGCATCACCCCCGAGGCGAGGCCGACCGCGCGCGGCATCAGTTCGTGGCTGAGCGCGACCGTGATGGCGAAGGTCGACCAGAGGCCGAAGCCGAAGAGCCCGAGCAGGGCGAGCGAGAGGGCGCCGTCGGTCAAAAGGAAACCGGCATAGGCCGGGACGGCGAGCCCGAGGCCCGTGAGCACGAACTCCTTTCGCCCGAACCGGTCCGAGAGGGACGCCCCCGCGAGCTGGCCCCCGACCCCGACCAGGAGCATGGCGGAGGTGATCAGGTTCGCGCCGACCAGGTCGACGCCGCGGGAGACGAGGAACGCGGGCAGAAACCCGAGCACGGCGAAGAGGGCCCACGCCCGGATCACGGAGGCGGTCGCGAGGAGCGCGAACGCCCCCGGCCGGTTCGCAGGGGCGTCGACGGGCGGTTGCGCCTTCGCGCCGCCCACCTTGAGGGAACTCGTCCGGAGGAGGGGCGCGATCAGGATGGCCGGGAGTGCGACCAGGGGCAGGCCCGCGAGGCCGAACCGGCCGAGCGCGAACCCGGCGAGGAGGGGGCCGAGGGCGAACCCGAGGTTGCCGCCAACCACGAAGTACGAGATGGTCCGGCCGCGTTCGCCCTCGGGGGCGGCCCGGCTCACGGTCGAGAGCGCGAGCGGGTGGAACGACGCATGCATCACCCCGGCGAGGGATGCGAGCAGGATCAGGACCGGGAAGGAGGTGGTCAGACCGAAGAGCCCGATCGCGACCCCCCCTCCGAGCATGGCCAGGGCGAGCGGCACGGTTCGCCCCTTCGCGTCGGCGAGCCAGCCGAAGACGGGCTGGACGAGGGACGAGGTCGCGTTGTACGCGGTCAGGAGGAGGCCGGCGAGCAGGAACGAGAGCCCGCCCTCGCTGACCAGGACCGGGATGATGGCCGGGATCACGGTCGTGTAGACGTCGATACCGAGGTGGCCGAGCGCGAGCCGGAGGACCTGGTCGGGGACGGGCCTCACGCGACCAGGCTCCGGATGCGGACGCACTCGACCGGGATCTCCACCATCGCCTTCCGGTGGTGGGCCATGGACCGCGGCAGGGCTAGGCGGGCGGCGACCGTCTCCAGGACCTCCCCGCGGCCCGCGATATACCGCTCGAGGAAGGGGAGGGTGCCCGCGTTGAAGAGACTGTAGACCGACCTCCCGTGCGCGAGGGCCGCGTCCACGAACGGGCGGTCCGCGTGGGCGACCTGCGCTCCGAACGGCGGGTTCATCACGACCGTGTCGTAGACGCGGCCTCGCACCGGCCCGGGCAGGTCGGCGACGTCGCCCTCGATCCACTCGACGGCGACGCCGAGCCGCTCCGCGTTCGCTTCCGCGACCGCGATCGCCGCGCAGTCGGTCTCGACGCCGGTCACGCCCGCCGCGCCGAGGAGGGCGGCCCCGCAGGCGAGGACGCCCGTGCCGCTCCCGAGGTCGAGGACGGTCCGGCCCTCGATCTCGCCGTGGCCGGCCGCGAGGAAGAGGAGGCGGGCCGCGAGCGGGGCCGGCGTCGGGTACTGCTCGATCGCCGGGCGCGGGGCCGGGAAGCCCGCGAGCCCCTGGAGCGCGATCTCGAGCTGGCGGAGGCGCATGGTCACTCGCACTCGTCGACGGCGTAATCGTCCCAGGCGCGGACACCGAGAGCGACCTCGAACTCGGCCGGCGCGAGGACGGGGACCGAAAAGCGGATCCCGTCGTCGTACGCGAGCCGCGGGCAGGCTGTGTTCACGTACGCCTCGCACCCGAGGTTCGTGAGGGCGTCGGGCGTCACCTCCTCGAGCGCGACCACGACGGCCCTGTCGGGGGCGAGGGCCGCGAGCCGCCGGGCGAGGGGCTCGCGCCGCTGCCCGGACTTGGTCGATAGCAGGACGCCGACCGTCTCGGCGCTCCGGGCGCGCTCGATACGGGCGAAGCGACGTCGGAGCAGCCGGTCGGGGTCGATCGCATCGGCGGTCCCCCGGTACGGGTCGCACGCGATCACCCGCGCCCGGGTCGCGAGCGCGACGCCGAGAGGATGGAAGACGCCCGTGCCGAGGAAGAGGATCTCGTCGGCCCCGGTCTCCCGCGCCGCCCCGAACGAGCAGCCGAGCACCTGGCCGGGGAGCGGCGTCCGGGGCGTCGGCCCGCCGACCCGCGCCTCGATCCCGTGGGCGGTGAGGAGCTCGGACGCCGCCGGGAGGAGGTGCACGTGCTGAGCCGTGGTCACGAGACCGACGATCGTCCCGCGCAGGAGCGGGAGCGCGGCCTCGATCGCGGCGAGGTCAGCGTCGATCTCGAGCGGGAGGTAGAGCACCCGGTCGTCCGTCTCGCGAAGCGGGGTGTGACCGACATGGACGAGCACGTCGGCCTTTTCGCGCGAGAGGTCACAGGCGCCGTAGCAGGGGTTGCCGTCGAGCGTCACCGCGAAACCTCGCGTCTGGAGCGCAAGTGCGAGCTCGGCGCCGCGGCGGCGGAGCCCGTCCGGGAACTGGAGCGTCACCGAGCGGGCGCCGCGTCGGTCGAGCTCCGACGCGAGCGCGTCGATATCGATCTCGAAGGGATCAGGGGCCGTGCCCGATCACCTTCACGCAGTCCGTGACCTCGATCTCGACGAGGTACTTGTAGGGGCGACCAATATCGGGGCTTCCGCGCTTGATCGCGACGCAGACATCGACCACCTCGACCCCGATCAGGGCGAGCGCGCCGAGGATCGCGTTCATGGTTCCGCCGGTCGAGAGAACGTCGTCGACGATCGCGACCCGCATCCCCGGGCGAAGGCCGTTGATGTAGAGCTCCCCCTTCGAGTACCCGGTCGCCTGGTGGACCGCGCATTCCCCGGGCAGGTCGTACCGCCGCTTCCGCACCACGTTGAGCGGGATGTCGGTCATCAGGGAGAGGATCGTACCGAGGTGGATCCCCATCGCCTCGGCGACCACGATCATTTCGACCGACTCCAGGTCCATCACCCTGACCATCGCGCACCCGATCTCCCGAAGCAGGGCCGGTTCCACGATCGGGATCCCGTCCGAGACGGGGTTGATGAAGTAGTGATACTCGCCCCGCCGCACCATGGGGCAGGACTCCAGTGAATCGGTCAGCCGCTCATACATAGTGCGCCTCCGCGTCGACGAGGAACCGTTCGATGACATCCCCGGTCACGTGGGGCATGCAGACGATCCGCATGTCTCCCCTGCGGGTGAACGAGACCCGCCATCCCGGCGGCGCGGACGTCGTCCGGAAGGTCGCGACATTGACATCGGGGCTCACAGCCCGCTCGATGCCGAAGGCCTCGAGCCCCTCGATAAGACGACGGGTGTTCTCCATGCAGCCCCCGACGATCGCGCGCATTCCCTCGCGCCCGAGGTGTTCGAGGACGGCCCACGCCCCTGCCACGGGCGCGCCCGGTCGCGTACCCGCGAGCGTGTACTCCTGCTTGACCGTCAGGTACGGTGTCTCCACGTTCAGCAGGTCCAGCAACCCCCGGTCCCGAACGAGCAGGCAACCGGCCGGGATGGTGGACATTCCCATCTTGTGGGGGTCGACCGCGATCGAGGAGACCCCCGGGAGGGAGAAGTCGAACGGCGCCGGGTCCGGCAGGAACGGGACCACGAGCCCGCCGAAGGCCGCGTCGACGTGAAAGAAGAGGTCGTGCTCCTCCGCGATTCGGGCGAGGGCCGGGATCGGGTCGATCATGCCGTACTCGGTCGTCCCGACCACGCCCACGAGCCCGACCGTGGCGTCGTCGACGAGGGCTTCGGAACCGGCCGGGTCCACGCGGAGGTCCGGCCCCAGCGGAGCCGTCCGCATCTCGAGCCCGAGCATGCGGCAGGCCTTCTCGAAGGAGAAGTGGGACGAGGCCGGCACCACGACGTTCGGCCGCTCAACGGACCTCCGGGCCTTCGCGATCCGCAGGGCCTGGATGTTCGACTCGGTCCCACCCGAGGACGCGTACCCGGCCGCGCCTGGCAGGTGGTACAGCGCGCCGAGCAGGCCCACGAGCCGCCGCTCGATCTCGGCCGTCCCCGGAAAGAGCCCGGGATCGCCGAGATTGGTCTCCATGAACAGGGCATGAGCCCTGACTGCTACCGGGTGGGGTAGAGTGCACATGGAGGAGAGGATTGAGCAGTGGGAGAGGTCCTCGGACTTACGCTCGCCGAGCCAGGCGAAGACCTCGTCCTCGGGGCACCCGCACTCACGCATTCGTGCGCCGTGCCGCCTCGAGGAGGATACGGTGTTCGGTCCTGGCGACCGCCTGACGAATCTTCGTGACGGCATCGATGTTCGCCGAGATCGAGGCGATCCCGTGATCGACGAGCCACTCGGCCATCTCCGGGTCCGACCCGGCCTGCCCGCAGATCGAGCACTCGACCCCGTACTCGCGGCAGACTCCGATCGCGTAATCGATCAGCTTGAGCACGGCCGGGTGCTTCGGTTTGTACATTTGGGTCAGGTACTCGTTGTTCCGGTCGATCGCGAGCGTGTACTGGATCAGGTCATTCGTGCCGAACGAGGCGAACTTGATGCCGGCCTCGCAGAATTGCTCGATGATCAGGGCGGAGCTCGGGATCTCGACCATTACGCCGAGGGTGACATTTTCGACGTCGACGCCGAACGAGGCCATCATCGCCTTCGCCTTGAAGAACTCGTCGGGATGGCCGACGAGCGGGAACATCACACCGAGGTTCTCGTAGCCCTCTGCCCAGAGCCGCTTGAATGCCTCGACCTGGAGCCTGAACTGTTCGGGGGCGTGGATATCGCGCCGGATCCCGCGCCAGCCCAGCATGGGGTTGTGCTCGTGCGGTTCGTCCTCGCCGCCCTCCATGTTCCTGAACTCGTCGGTCGGCGCATCGATCGTCCTGACCCAGACCGGCTTTCCTGGAAACGCATCGAGGACGGTCTTTATCCCGTCGTAGAGCTCCCTGATGAACTCCTCTTCCTTCCCGTTCTTGATGAACCAGCTCGGAGTCCTGCCGAGTCCAAGCATCAGGTGTTCGATCCTGAGGAGCCCGACACCGTCAGCCCCGGTGGCAGCCGCGCGCTGGGCTGCCTCGGGGATGGAGACATTTACCTTGACCGAGGTCGCGGTGATCAGGGGCGCCACGGCCGCCTGGCTCGCGACCTCGACCACCGCCTTCGGCAGCGGCGCCGGAGCGACCTCCCCCTCGTACACGACGCCCCTCTCTCCGTCGACGGTGACCATCTGCCCCGTCGTCAGGACCTGGGAAGCCGTTCGGGTACCGACCACGGCCGGCGTCCCGAGTTCGCGCGAGACGATCGCGGCGTGGCAGGTCATACCGCCCTCGTCGGTCACGATCGCCTTGACTTTCCGCATGGCCGGGACCATGTCCGGGTTCGTCATCTTCGTGACCAGGATGTCGCCCTCCTTGACGACCCCGATCTGCTTGGCGTCCGCGATGATCACGACCCGGCCGGAGGCCGTCCCGGGGGCCGCCCCGATTCCCTGGACCAGGATCTTCGCCTCGGTGGGCTTAACCGCGCCTCCGCTCCCCTCGTTCTGGACCATGCCGATCGTCGTGATCGGTCGCGACTGCAGGATATACAGGTTGTCGCCGACGATCGCCCACTCGACATCCTGGGGCACGCCATAATGGTCCTCGGCGATCCGGCCGAACATCGCGAGCCGCGCTACCTCCTCGTCCGAGAGGACCTGCTCCTGCTGGCGCGAGAGCGAGACCTCGACCTCGCGGGTGCCCTTCGAACCATCCGAGACGATCTCGACGAGCTTTCTCGCGATGAGGCGGTCCACGACCTTCTCGGTTCGCTGGTCGTAGACGTAGTTGTCGGGCGAGACCGTTCCCGAGACGACGGCTTCACCAAGGCCCCACGACCCCTCGATGATCGTCAGCTGCTCGCCCGTCACCGGGTGGCTCGTGAACATAACACCGGCCTTCTCGGAGTGGATGAGCTGCTGGACCACCACCGCGATGTTGACCAGGTGGTCGTCAAATCCCTGCTTGGCCCGATAATAGATAGCGCGGGCACCGTAGAGGGATGCCCAGCATTTCTGGACCGCCTCGAGCAGGTCCTCTTCACCACGAATGTTAAGGAACGTCTCCTGCTGTCCTGCGAACGAGGCGTCGGGGAGATCCTCGGCCGTGGCGGACGAGCGGACGGCGACGATCAGGGGCTCGGGCGCCAGATTCCGGTAGGCTGCCCGGATGTCGTCCGCGATCCTGGACGGCATCGGGGCCTTCATCACCAGATCCCGCGCCTCGTTCGCCGCAGCCTCGAGTGCCTGGTTCTCCTCCACATCGAGCCCCCTGAACTTCGAGAAGATCGGCTCTTCGAGCTGCGCCTCGACCAGGAACCGGCGAAAGGCCTGGGCAGTGACCACGAATGCCTTGGGCACCGGCAGCCCGATGGATGCCATCTCGCCGAGGCTTGCCCCCTTGCCCCCGACGGACGGAATATCTTCCTTTCGTATCTCTTCTAGCATTAGAATATTCGGGACCTTCTCTGGAACAAGACCTGGAACTGGAGCGCCGCTCATGTCGTACCTCTCGATGGGATGGAATCTGGATATATTAGAAGATTGGCTGATAATGTTGCCTTTTCGGTCTATCCCGGGTAATCACAGCTTGGTACGCTGTTTACGCCTGATTCGCTGATTACCTTTGCGTAAAGTGGAGATCACACGGGAACCCGACGCCGGGGTACAGGGGTTGTATTGCCGTATAAAAGTACATTGTCGTATAAATAAGATTGTTATCGAAGTCCATCCGAGCACTCACGTCCGATGTGATCGTACATGGGAGAGTAGCCCCACAGTTCATCCTTCACGCCTCCTGGCTGGGGAGATCCCGGGATGTCGCGGTCTCTCCCGTCACCCCCCCGTCAAGTACTGCCCGGGTAGGTGCGATCTGCGCGGACGGGCACTCGCGTGACCCGACCGCTGGAGTGCATGAGGATTGCTTTTATCCAGGGCCCGACCCGCGCCGATCCCTTTTTTCACCCGCGACTCGCAATCTCGTATGCGCATCTGTGCATAGTGGAGTCGTTCTGATGGCGGAGAGAGTGACGGATAAGACGGTCTGCGTGGTCGGGCTCGGCTACGTCGGCCTGCCGCTGGCCGAAGCATTCGCCCAGCACCTGCGAACCATCGGCTATCGGCGCGACAGGGCCGCTGTCGACGCGTTGAACGGGACCCCGGGCAACCGGATCGAGGCCACGGCCGACCCCGCGACGATCAGGGAGGCCGACTTCGTGATCATCGCCGTGCCCACGCCGGTGACGAAGTCCAAGGACCCCGACTTCGAGCCCGTCGTCTCGGCCTCGGAGACGGTGGGCAGGAACCTCAAACCCGGCGCGATCGTCGTGCTCGAGTCCACGGTCTACCCCGGAGCTTCGGAGGAGTTCATGATCCCGGTCCTCGAAAAGGCCTCGGGCATGACCTGCGGCACGGACTTCTTCATCGGGTACTCGCCCGAGCGGATCAACCCCGGCGACGAGGCCCACGATCTCCCGCACATCTACAAGATCGTCGCGGGCCAGGACGAGGCCACCACGGACGCGCTCTGCGAGCTCTACGGTCTCGTCACGAACGTCTACCGCGCCCCCGACATCCGGACGGCCGAGGCGGCGAAGGTCATCGAGAACGTCCAGCGCGACCTCAACATCGCGCTGATGAACGAGCTCTCCATGCTCTTTGCCCGGCTCGGGCTCGACACGAACGAGGTCCTGAAAGCCGCCGGCACCAAGTGGAACTTCCACGCCTATCGCCCGGGGCTCGTCGGCGGCCACTGCATCCCCGTAGACCCGTATTACCTGGTGCAGAAGGCCAAGCAGGTCCGGTACCACCCGCAGGTCATTCTCGCGGGCCGGGCCATCAACGACTCGATGCCGAAGTACGTCGCGGACATGGCCGTCAAGGGGCTCAACCGAGTGGGCAAGACGATCAAGGGTGCGAACGTGCTGATCATGGGCCTGACCTACAAGGAGGACGTGGCCGACATCCGCGAGTCGCCCGTCGAGCAGATGGTCGAGGAGCTCAAGGAGTTCGAGACCGTCGTCTACGGGTACGATCCGCTTCTACCCGAGTCCGTGATCGAGCACTTCGGCGCAATCCCGCTCCAGCGGCTCGATAAGCCCATGGATGCCGTGATCGTCTCCGTCGCGCACCAGTCGTTCAAGGACATGACCGCGGCCGAGATCGGAAAACTCATGCCCGACCGGCCGGTCCTCGTCGATGTCCGCGGCATTCTCGACCCTGCCGAAGCCCGAAACGCCGGGATGGATTATCGCCGGCTCTGATCCTCTTTTCCTCCCGGAAAGATATTTATCCGGTCTCCCGCAATGGGGCGACATGAGTTCTCCTGTCTATTTCACGTCGGTTCGCGCCCGCGGCGACGACGAGTCAAAGATAATGAAAGTCCGCCGGCTCTTCGACACGGCCCGCTTTGCGGACTGCGTCGCGCCGCACGACCTCGTCGCGATCAAGATCCATTTCGGCGAGCGTGGCGGCGACGCCTATATCAACCCGGTCTTTGCCCGCCAGGTCGTCGACCGCGTCCACACCCTCGGCGGCCTGCCGTTCCTGACGGACACGGGGACGCTTTACAGGGGGAGCCGGTCGAACGCCATCGACCATATGACCGTCGCGTACGAGCACGGTTTCTCCTTCGCGACGGTGAACGCTCCCATCCATATCGCCGACGGCCTCGCGGGACGACGCGGCTCGAACGTGGCGATCGACCGGAAGCACTTCAGGGCCGTCAACATCGCGGGTGGGATCGTCGACGCCGACGCCATGATCGTGATGAGCCACTTCAACGGCCACGATGTAGCCGGATTCGGCGGGGCGATCAAGAACGTCGCGATGGGGTGCGCCTCGCAGGCCGGCAAGCAGCAGCAGCACGCGGTCACGACGATGGTCCGCGAAGAGAACTGCGAGGGATGCGGCAGGTGTGTCGCAGTCTGCCCGACGGGAGCGCTCTCGTTACGCGAGGACGGCAAGGCGCGGATCGACAAGGAGCACTGCGTCGGCTGCTTCGATTGCATGAATGTCTGCCACTCCCAGGGAATGGACGTCGACTGGGAGGCCGACGTGGGGCCGTTCCTGGAGCGAATGGCCGAATATGCCCTCGGCGCGACGAAGGGCAAGGAGGGGAAGGTCGGCTTCATGAACTTCCTGCTCAACATCACGCCCGACTGCGATTGCGTCCCGTGGTCGGACGCGCCGATCGTCCCCGACATCGGCATCGTCGCGTCGAAGGACCCCGTCGCGATCGACGCAGCCTCGTTCGATCTCGTCAATCGCCAGGTGGGATTGCCGAACTCGATGCTCGGGGAGAACCTCGCGCCTGGCGAGGACAAGTTCAAGGGGATGCGCTGCCTGACGGACGGATGTCGGCAGCTCCGATATGCCGAGGAGATCGGCCTTGGGACACAGCGGTATGATCTTATCGAGATCTGAATCCGTCACGACCATCAACGTTTTTATCTTTCGCTCCCATCGTCAGGCCATGCGCACAACCGTCATCATCCTCGTTGCGGTACTCGCCACCACCCTCGCGGCGGTGGGGTGCACGTCGCTCTCGCCGGCCGTCCCCGTGGTCCACGACCAGGTTTACTCCGCGGCGGGAATGGCTGTCATCGATATCGAGAACCAGAACGGACGCGTCGCCGTGACCGGGTGGGATCGCGACGAGATCCAGGTCCGCGTCCTCGAGGGACGCCGGGTCGAGAACGTCTCGGTCGCGATGGTAGGAGACCGGATGAGAGTGAGGACTCTGCCGGGTGGTGTCGTCGGCCTCGACGCGCCGCAGGCGCTGTACGAGGTCAGCGTGCCTCGTTCCCTTCAGCGGATCGAGGTTCAGACCTCGAATGGAATGATCGAGATCACCGACTGCAACGGTACCGTGGCAGCCGAGACGTCGAACGGGGCCATCCGTCTTGCCGGGACTCGGACCATCGATCGGCTCGAGACCTCGAACGGCGCCATCGACGCACAGATCCGTGAGCTCGATACCGACGCCCGCGTCTCGACGTCGAACGGGGCGGTCCGCATTGCGCTGGCTCCCACCATCAATGCCCGGATCGAGGCCCGTACCTCGAACGGTCAGGTGAGTGCCTCGGGCCTTCCCCTGACAGCAACGGAGAGCAGTTCCACGTCGCTGCGGGGTACGCTCGGCACGGGAGGGCCGGTCCTGGTAGTGGAAACCTCGAACGGAGCCATCTCTCTGAGCCCGCTCTGAGCCGATCGCGGTGAGGGATCCGGAGGGGTCGACACACCAGCGGGCTCCGTGGAGCCCGCGTAAGGTATACGCGGCTACCTGGAGCGGGACCGCCACGCCGGATCCCGGCGCCGGTCGATCCTGGCTCGCGGTGAGGCCATGGCCGTGCTCGTCGCCGTACGATACGACCGGCCACGAATATGCATCTGCCTCGAACCGGCTGATTATGGCATTCGAGCCGGCAGCAGATGGATGGCGCTCGCCCACGGGTCATCATCGGGAAGGAAGATACCGAGCACGGAGATCCGGCGGCTTGCGGACGAGGATACGGTACAAAAGAGGAGGCCCCCGCTCTCGCGACTAGCGCGAGAGGACGGCCATGATGATCCGGCCGTATGCCGGCCGGGTGATGATCACGCCGATCAGCACGCCGAGGATGGTGATGATCGCGAATCCCCGGAGCGTCGAGAGGTCCATCAGGACCAGCGGTAGCATGGCCGCGACGACCGTCGCGGCCGACGCGACGATGACGCCGAGCGCACGCGCGAGCCGCTTGAGATAGAGGTTCGGCGACGGCACCCTCCCTTCGTGCAGGATCTCATCCGTGATGATGATCAGCTGGTCGATCCCCGTTCCGAGCACCGCGATCAACCCCGCGATCGTCGCGAGGTCGAGCTGGATGGTGAACCGGGCGATGCCGAGCAGGATCACGATCTCGGCAAGGTTGATCAGCATCATCGGTAGCACGATGGCCGGCTCGCGGTACCGGAAGAAGACGACGGCCCCGACCGTGAGCACCGCGAAGACTAAAGCGAGCAGGCTCATCAACTTGAAGTGCTCGCCGAGTGTTGCGGATACCGAGCCCGAGCCTGCGACCTTCACGTCCACGGGGAGCGCGCCGGCCCGCAGGTGGATCTCGAGAGCCGTCGCCGCGTCCTGCCCCTCCTGGCCCGAGCCCGTCGAGGCGAAGAGCTGCCGGACGTTCTGGCCGCCGAGGAGCTGGGCAGCCAGCTCGCTCGAGAGTGGGGCGTCGTATACCGTCTCGTTGTCGAGGATCATCACCAGGTGATGGTTCTCCGGGTCGCCCGCGGCCCCATATCGAACCGCGGCCTCGCGGAACGCGGTCGCACCCGATTCCGAGAGAGTGAACGAGACGCCCCAGTTATTCGAACCCGGCGGTTCCTGCGACGGCATCCCTACTGACGTGATCTGATCGCCGAAGAGCACGTGCTCGGAGGCATTCCCGGCGGTCATGATCCGGATCTCGAACTTGCCCTGCTTGCCCACGATCTCCTGGGCCGTGTTCATGTCGACGCCGGCCAACTCGATCCGGATATACCGGGTAACCCCGGTCAGGCCGGAGAGGGTATTGACCTTCGCATCACGTGTCCCGAGGCTGTTGATCTTGTTCTCGAGGATCCGCTTGATGTCCTGGGCCGTCTCTGCCGAGACTCCCTGCTGGACCGAGACGACGGTGCCGCCGGCCTGTTCGACCGCGGCCCGTATCTCGTCCTCGGTCATGGCCTTTCGTATCTCGATCTGGTTCTCGCTGACCAACTGGACGTCCGTATCGAGCGCCGTCGAGAGGTTCTTCACGAAGTCGTCCACGCGCTCCGTCGTCTCGAACGTCACGACCTCTGACTGGAGCTCGAGCTGGAGCCAGGCGCCCTCGTTCAGGTCGAGGCCGAACTGGAGGTTCGTCGTGAACTGCCCGTCTTCGAAGTGCGGGCCGATCGCGATCGTCGATGCGATCACGAGCAGGATGACGAGCGCGACACGCCAGTCGGTGAGGAGAGCGCGCCAGTCGATCCTGCCGGAGCCGCCCGGAGGCGCCGTGACCGTCGGCCCGGAGCGCGCGGGTGCGGGAGCAGCCCCCTCGCTCATGCGCTTGGCGGCCCGCTTCTCCTTCTTCTCCCTTTTCATCGCGACTCCCTCCCCTCCATGTACCAGCGCAGGATGCCGGCATTCAGCACCCACGTATTGAAGAGGTCGGCAAGAAGTCCGAAGAGGATCACGGTCGCGATCTGGAAGATGATCTCGACCTGGCCAACGAGCGAGACGACCCACATCGCAATCGCGGCGGCGATCGCGGTCGAGGTCATGATGAACCCGGTCGTGAATGCCCCCGCCATCTTGTCCGTGAGATTTCCCTGCCGCTTGAGAACCCTGTTCGTGAGCAGGATGTCCGAATCCACCGAGTAACCGATCAGCATCAGCAGGGCCGCCGTCGTCGCAAGCGTGAGCGGGACGCCGAAGATGTTCATCAGCGCGGCGGCGAGCACGATATCCGAGAAGGCGGCAAGAATTACCGCAAGAGACGGGACCAGGATCCGGAAGACCGCGAAGACCACGATCGCCATCAGCGCGAATGAGAAGACGAGCGCGATGGCGGCCTGGGCCTGCAGCGTCTCACCGAACGCCGCCCCGATCTGGTCGATCTTGGCATCGGGGTACCGTTCGAGGACGAGGGTCGAGAGAGCGCGGAACTGTTCGTCCTCCATCGGTCCGAACTTCAGGTACTTGCCGTTGTTGATCCCCGACTCGACGTCGATGAGCGGGAAGTCGGAAAAGACAGCCGAGATCTGCTCGACCGTATCCGTTGTGAAGACCGTGACAGCCGTTCCCCCGGCGAAGTCCATCCCGGGCGTGACCGGCATACCGGTCTGGAGCGTGTGGACTCCGAGAAAGGCAAGGGCCAGGAGGAGGACCACGAGGGGGATCGTCACCATCAGCTTGGGGGGATACCGGTTGATATCGTAGCGCCAACCTTCGAATACCACCGATCACACCCCTTGATCGCGACCGAACATGCCTGAAAACTTCGACTCCGGAGAATAAGCATTTTCTGATGTCGATGAAAAAAATTGGATTTATCGTTCAGACCCGGTGTTTCGACTGATCGACATACGGTCCTGTTCTTTTTCAATATCCCGTCTCGAGATCGTGATGTTCGCCATTGTCGTCGTGGTGGACCAGAGACTATTACCAGAGCCTCACCTCGCGCCTCCGGTACCGCTCGCTCTCAGACTGCCGTGTACCCGCCGTCGATAAGCAGTCCCGTGCCGGTGATGAACGAGGCGTCGTCGCTCGCGAGGAAGGTGACGGCCTTCGCTACCTCCTCGGCCCGGCCCAGGCGGCCGATCGGGTGCAGCTGCTTGAGAGCCTCGTAGGCTTCGGGGGGTAGGGCGCTCAGAAGCGGGGTGTCGATGTACCCGGGGGCAACAAAATTCGCGCGGATCCCCTTCTGGGGGTAACTGATGCCGACCATCTTGGTCAGCATCCTGACGCCGCCCTTGGCCGCGGCGTACGCTGTGACGCTATCCTTCGCGACGTAGCTGTGGATCGAACCTGTGTTCACGATCGCACCGCCCGTCTCCTGCTCGAGCATCTGTTCGACCGCATATTTATCGCAGAGGAAGACACCCGTGAGGTTGGTTTTTATCATGGTGTCCCAGTCGGCGATGGTCACCTCGTGGGGCGCTCCGACAAGACCGATCCCTGAGTTGGCGACCATCACATCCAATCGCCCGAAAGCCTCGACCGTCTTCGAGACAAGGTTCCGGATGTCGTCTTCGCTGGTGACATCCGCCCGGACGAAGATCGCCTTCCCACCGGCCTTCGTGATCTCGTCGACGACCCGCGCTCCCTCCTTCTCTTTCCGGCCCGAGACGACGACCGTGCCGCCCTCGCGCGCCATGTCCTTCGCGCATGCCTCACCGATGCCGCTCGTTGACCCGGTGACGATACAGATCTTGTTGTCAAGCCTTCCCATCTTAAATACTCCGTGAACTCGTGTCCGGACCGGGGTGCGGGTTCGCTCCCCCCCGTCTGCCGGCAGAGAATCGCTCTCTTCCCCCGCTGCATAAACGTTCGGGTTACCGTTCATCAGTAGGGGTCACGCTGATATACCAGGTCGCACCGCGCGGTATCCGCCGGGTATTTCTACCCGATGTGGGGGATAGGTGGTGGGCTCGAAAGAGAAATGCTGACCGCGCTGCATTGAACCGCCTACTCCCTGGAAACGTTTTTATGGTAGGGAGCGATATGCAGGTCCGATGGGGCCCACAGGAGACCTCGCCGGATTCGTCGAGGAGCGGTTGCGGGGCTATCTTGCACGGGATAGAACGGGGATCAGGCGGGCCCTCCTCTCGCTCTTCATGGCCTCGCACACCCTGACCATCCCGAATGTCCATCGCGAGCTCCAGAGTGGATACTCGGCCAGCTACCACTCGGTCGCCTCGATGGTCGGGATGCTCGCCTCGCGTATTGGGATACTGCGTGTGCATCGGAGCAGCGGTGCAGACTCGGTGTACGAACTCCGTGAGCAGTATCTCGACCTGGTCACCCGCATTATGACCACGGGATGAGGGCGACCCCGGCAAGTTTTTTGCTTCGCCGCCGTGAACGATACTCCATATGTTCAGCCCGAACGGTGCGGTCCCCGTTCCCGATCAGTTCGAGGTCACAGACGATGTGGTCGCGTACGTGAATGAACGGAACTCGGACTTCCGGATCTGCACCTCGTGCGGCGGCCCCGTCCTGCTCCCGGTCTCGATCAAACCCCCGAAGCCAACCGATATCGAGGTCCCGGCCGGGGATCGGCGTATCTTTGTCTCGATCTACCAGGCCCGCTATCTCACCACGATCCACCGCGGGATGATCCCGTTCTTCGTGATGCGCCCCCGTCAACCGATCGGCAATGAGTATTGAGGAACTCGAGCACACGGCCGATCTACGATTTCGTATCCGCGCCCCGACCCTCGAGGGTCTCTTCGCCGAGTCGGTGCGAGCCCTGATGGAGACGCTGTTCGGGAACTCCGATGGCCCCGCCATCGCCGGGACACGGACGGTCGAGGTCAGCGCCGCGGACCGGGAGGGCCTTCTTCACGACCTCCTCTCTGAGATCCTCTACCGTTCCGAGACCGAGAACCTGGTCTTCTCCGGCACCGAGATCTCGCTCGCCGACGGGCCGCCGCTCTCGGTTCGCGCCGAGCTCAGGGCTACGCCGTTCGACCCGGCCCGTCACTCGGGCGGGACGGAGGTGAAGGGAATCGCGTACTTCGATCTCGCCATCGTCGAGGCAGACGACGAGTTCTGTCTCGAGATCGTCTTCGATGTCTGACATGATACGGGGCGTGACCAGGACCGGGCCGCTCGAATGGCAACTTCCCGTCGGATACGTGCCGGGTATGCGCGTGCCCGGTCGATTCTACCTCTCCGAGGCACTCGCGGGGACCCTGGAAGAGGGCGCGCTCCGGCAGCTGGCAAACGTGGCCACCCTGCCCGGCATCGTCTGCTGCTCGCTCGCGATGCCGGACATCCACTGGGGATACGGGTTTCCGATCGGCGGCGTGGGTGCGTTCGACCTGACCGAGGGGGTCGTCTCGCCCGGCGGGGTTGGGTTCGACATCAACTGCGGCGTGCGCCTGGTGTCCACGCCGCTCCGCGAGGCTGACCTCGGGGACAAAGCCGGGTTCATCGAGGAACTCTATAGCGCAGTTCCGACAGGTGTCGGGGCGCGGTCGAGGCGGCGGCTCGGAAAGGCGGACCTCCGGGCCATGCTCGAAGACGGCGCTGCCCACGCAGTCCGCGAGGGGCTTGGGGTCGAGCGGGACCTCGATCGGTGCGAGGCTCGCGGCCGGATGGAGGAGTCTGACCCCTGCATGGTCTCGGAGAAGGCCCTCGCGCGGGGCCTGTCGCAGTCGGGGACGCTCGGGGCTGGCAATCACTTCCTCGAGCTCCAGGTTGTTGACGAGATCCAGGACCCTACCGCCGCCGAAGCGTTCGGAATCCGGGAAGGAACGGTCGGGGTGATGATCCACTGCGGCTCGCGGGGTCTCGGACACCAGGTCTGCACCGACTATATCAAGACTCTCGAAGCGGCCACGAGGCGCTATGGGTTCACCCTCCCCGACCGTCAGCTTGCCTGCGCCCCGATCGCGAGTCCCGAGGGACAGGCCTATATCGGTGCCATGGCGGCGGCAGCCAATTTCGCATGGGCCAATCGCCAGGCGATAACGCACGAGGTCAGGGGAATACTGGAACGACGGTACGGGCTCTCGGACTCCGATACCCCGCTCGTCTACGATGTCGCGCACAATATCGCGAAGTTCGAGGAGCACGAAGTCGCGGGCACCATGACTCCCCTCTGCGTCCACAGGAAGGGCGCAACACGGGCGTTCGGTCCGGGGGCAGCAGGGCTTCCACAAGGGCTCGAGGAGATCGGGCAGCCCGTGATCATCCCGGGCTCGATGGGCACGCCGTCGTTCCTGCTCCGCGGCACGGACGAGGCGATGCGTCGCACTTTCGGCTCGACCTGCCATGGGGCAGGGCGCGTTCTGAGCAGGTCCGGCGCGAAGAAATCGCTTGCCGGACGGGACGTCCGCGAGGCACTGCGTCGAGAGGGGATCATCGTCCGAGCACCGAACGACGCTGCGATCGCCGAGGAGGCGCCCTCTGTGTACAAGCCGAGCGACGAGGTCGTCCGGGTTGTCCACGAGGCCGGGCTCGGCCGGCTCGTGGCCCGACTCCGCCCCATCGGTGTCATCAAGGGGTGAGCAGATGCGAACGGCCCTCCTGTGGGACGCGCCGCTGACCTTTCAGCGGTACGTCGAGGATTGCGGGGCTCGCTGTGACCTGGTGACCCCGCAGCTCTGCGCCGCCCCGTTCTTCCGCGGTTCGTTCTCGGTCCTGATAGTCCCAACGGGCTTCGCGAACCCTTCGTATTCACGGACCCTCTTCGCGCTCCGGGCTTCGGCGGACCGGGTGCACCGATACATCGAGCGCGGCGGCGCGCTCGTGGTCTTCGGAGCCGCGATAGAGCGACCGGATGCCTACGACTGGCTGCCGTTCCGGCTTCTGTACCGTCACCAGTACGGCCCCTGCCACGTAGCGCCGGTCGACCCCTGCCTCTTCGAGGCACTATTCGGTGGGTACGACACCACCGCTCTCGAGTGCGACGGCTGGTTCGAAGAGGCCGACGCTGAGGTTATCGCGATTGCCGGTGAGCGGCCTGTCGCCGTCGCCCGCCGAATCGGTGACGGCATCGCCATCGCCACGACTGTCCACGAGTACCCCGCTCGATCCTTCCTTGCTGCCGTCGGGGCCGGGCGGCCCGAGGTCGCGTTCTGAACAGGTGGTCGGTACATCGCATGGAGGGGTGGGCAGCCCCGCCGTGATGATGGCAGCGGTGAAAGGACCGATAGCGGTAAATAGCGGCGGCCCCCCCAGCCCCCATCATGAAACCGCTCTCGAAGATGCTCCTCGTCGGAGGCGTGATCGCCGTGATCGCCATCTCGAGCGGGTCTCTCCTTGCTCTGGATCTCGCAGGTCTCCTGGGCCCCACCACGACGATCGAGGTCATCACCGATCCGTCCGCCACGGTCACGGATATCACTGCTGCACCTCCAAAAGGGCCCCCGAAGACACCGGGAACGACGATCGGTGCCGCGACACCCGGACCCGGATCCGCCTCCACGCTGAGCCCGTACTCGAGCAACCCGGGCCCGATACCCGTCGGGTCCTACGCGCCCGACTACGTCGCCCCCGGTCACCGGTTCATCCCGGGGCTGGTCGAGGTCACGCCGGTTCCGCTGGCGACGGGGGAGACAAGCCCGACCGTCCCTCCACCCGTCCCTACCCCCGCGACCACGAGGATGACAGTGCCGTCGACTGGCCCGACACTGGGATCGTGGGCCCCGATACCGCGGGATACCGTGAGCATCCCGGCCACGCCCCCGTCCCCGGGAGGCGACGGCGCTGCTACCCGGACAGATGCGACCACTCCCCCGATCGGCCCGGAGCGGACTCCAGACAGCCCGGTGGCGATCGAGGCGACGCGCGGGGCGGGGGCCGGCCCAGCAACGCCATACCCGATCTCCACGCCCGCGTCTCTCTCCTCGACAGCCGCACCGGAGCCGCCGCCCAGGACCACGGAGCCGAAGGTAGTCACGACGAAGGCGCCCGCCCCAGCGAGGGCGATAACCACGGCGACGGGCACGGTGACGCCGTCCCCGCGCGGCACCCCGTGGGGGACGCCACCTGCGACCACGTCTCGAACAACCTCACCTCCATCGCCGACGCGCACCACGGATCCCGCGCCAGCTCTTACCACGACCGTAACTCACACCCCGAGCGAAGCGCCCAACACCACCACTCCCGCCGCGTCGACCCTGTCCCCCACCGTCCCGGACATCCCCGGTCCGGCCACGCCGTCCCTTGCACCAGCTACGACGACTGCCTCCCCTCCCACCATGACAGGGGAAGCGACAGAAGAAGGACCCGCTCCGGGCTGGTGGAGCGGCACCGTCGAGTTTTCGCGTGATGCTTTGACCGACTTGGCCAGAGAATGGCGACGGGGGGAAATACCTATTATAAACCGGTCCGATCAACGAGATCGATGAGAGGTGAGACCTTGGGGATGTACGAGATCTCCGCCGCGGCCGATACCCGCGCGCTCAAATCGGACATGATGGCGCTCCACGAGCTCCTCGTTCATAAGCCCGCGATGACCCGCCCGGACGCACCGCCCGCGCCCGGCGGAGGATATCGTAGCCCTGTTGCCTGCATCACCAGGGGCGTGAACGCATGAAGGAGTCACTCCACCGAACGATCCAGCTCCTCGAGGACGCGAACGGCCCGATCTCCGGCGAGGCCCTCGCCCAGGAACTTGGCGTGACGAGGGCCGCCGTCTGGAAGCAGGTGCGGGAGCTGCGCGAGCAGGGGTACGAGATCGACGCGTCTCAGAAGGAGGGCTACCGGCTCGTCAGCAGGAGCCGGCGCCTTCTCCCGTACGAGGTGGAGAAGCATCTCAAGACCCGGGTTATCGGTCGGCACATCGATTATCATTCCACGACACCGTCCACCAACGACATGGCCCGCTGGCTCGCGGAGGGAGGCGATCCTGCCGAGCTCCACGGTACGGTCGTGATCGCCGAGGAGCAGACGGGGGGAGTCGGCAGGCTCGGGCGGGCCTGGGTCTCACCCGAGGGTGGCATCTGGATCACGATCATCCTCCGCCCGACGATCCCGATCGATCACGTCTTCATGATCACCATGGTCGGCGCGGTCGCCGTGGCCCGGTCTATCCGGCGAGAGATCGGGCTCGGCGCGATGATCAAATGGCCGAACGACATCGTGATCGGCGACAAGAAGGTCGCGGGCCTCCTCCTCGAGCTCGATGCCGAGGCCGACGCGATCCACTACTGCCTGCTCGGGATCGGGATCGACGCAAACTTCGAACCATCGCTCCTCTCGCCCGAGTTGCAGCGGGGCGTCACGACGCTCCAGGCCGAGCTCGACCAGGAGGTCGATCGCGCACACCTGCTCGCCCGGCTCCTTCTCGACTTCGAGCGGCACTACGAACTGCTCGAGGCACACGAATACGATACCATCCTCCGAGAGTGGCGGTCGCTCTCGTGCACGCTCGACCAGCATGTTCGCGTCAAAACCCTGACCAAGTCGTTCGACGGTGAGGCCATCGACATCGACGAGTACGGTGCTCTCCTGGTCCGAAAAGAGAACGGGCGTGTCGAGCGCGTGATAGCCGGCGACCTCTTCCAATCCTGACTTTTTTTCTATTCTCTTCGCGGGCAGCGGTGGATGGTTTCATCTTGTCCGTCAACCAATATTCAGTAATTGGTTTACGATGTTCGGGGATGTAGCGCGAGCTGAACGGGCAGCCATGACTGCCACGCTGGCGGCTCTGATCGCGGCAGGAGCGTGGATCTCCATTCCGTTCGTGCCCGTCCCGCTCACGCTCCAGACCCTCTTCGTCCTGCTCTCGGGGATCCTGCTCCGCCGCTGGGGTTTCCTCCCACCGCTCGGGTACCTGGCCCTCGGCGCCCTCGGGCTCCCCGTCTTTCACAATGGACTGGCCGGTGCAGGCGTCCTCCTTGGTCCGACGGGCGGATTCATCGCCGGGTTCGTCCCAGCAGGATTTATCGCCGGGCTGGCCTACGAACGACGAGAACAGGTCGTCCGCTCGGTGGGCCTCGTCCTTGCGGGCCTGGTGATATACGCGTGCGGCGCGGGGTGGCTCGCTCTCTCGAGCGGCATGACAATTTCGGCCGCTGTCGCAGTCGGCGTGCTCCCGTTCATTCCGGGCGACATCCTCAAGACTTTCGCCGCGTACCACCTCGGCGCCCGGCTCGAATCCTCATGATAGTGCTCGGCGGCATCGAAGCGAGGAACCTCGTGATCGAGTCCCTCGCTATCCCTCCTGGCCGAACCGCCGTTATCGGTACGAACGGATCGGGAAAGACCACCCTTCTCGAGCTCTGCTGCGGTTTGATCCTTCCCGAGCACGGGACCGTGAACGTGGATGGCTGTCCCCCCCGCCAGGTCGACGCGGCTCTCGTCCCGGCCCATCCCGGGCCACCCATGCTCTTCTCGAGGGTGGCCGACGAACTGGCCTCCTCCGGGCGTTTCGCGGGGCTCAGTCCCCAGGAGGTCGACCACCGCGTCGCAACCGCGGCGGACGCCGTCGGTGCCAGGGGGCTGCTGGGCCGAGCAACCCGTTCTCTCTCGGGGGGTGAGCGATTTGTTATCTCCCTCGCGGCCTCGCTCGCCAGCCAGCCGGTTATCCTCGCCCTCGACGAGTTCGACGCCGCCCTCGACCGTCAGAGCCTCGCCGATCTCCTGCCAGCCGTTCGCGGGTCGAGCGCACGCTACAGCATCTGGTCCACGCACGATCCCGACCTCGCGAGGCAGGCGGACCACGCCATCGCCATCGCGGAAGGACGCGTTGTCGCCACCGGGCCAGGAGCACTCTCGTATTTCGAGACATGGGAGCGAACGGGATGAGTGCCGTGGGCCTCGAGAGGGTAGTGATCGAGCGCGGCGGGTTTCGACTCACGGCAGACTGCACCTTCGGCCCGGGCCTCCACGTCGTCGTCGGCCGTATCGGGTCCGGAAAATCCACGCTTGCGCTCGCTCTCGCGGGGGGGCTACAGCCTTCGTCAGGAACCGTTCGGCTCGAGGGTATCAGTCGGCACCTCTGGATCGGCCAGTCCCCCGGGCACCACCTGACGGGAGAGACGGTCACGGCCGAGGTCGAGTCGTGGGGGCTCGAACCGGGCCAGCTGCTCCCGCGGATCGGCCTTGCGGGACGGGATACGATCGATCCGTTCCACCTCTCGCGGGGCGAACAGCAGCGGCTCGTGATTGGATGCGCCCTCGCCACCGATGCCGACCTTCTCGTTCTCGACGAGCCGTTCGCGCCGCTCGACGTCCCGGGGCGGATCGGGCTCGCCCGGGCTCTCGCCAACCGTCCTGGAATCACGATCGCAACAACCCACACCGACCGTTACCTGCCGTCGACCGGACTCCGGTGGCGGATCCGTGATGGACGGGTCGAACGCGAGGATGCATGACCGATCCCCGGTACTCCCTCTTGTCGGTCGCCGTCCTCTCGGGTGCCGCATTCCTGTCGGTGACCGGTGCCGTCGGGGCGGCGCTCTGGTGGCTCGCGTGCTCTGACCGACGGCTCCCATCGAGCCGGGCTGTCGCTTACCTCGGGGTCATGGTTCTGCTCGCGGCAGCGGCGACGGCTCTCGCCGGGGGCGACGGCATCAGCTACCTCATGCGGATCTCGGCCGTGATGCTCATTGCGGCCCACGCCTACGCCTCCCGCCGCGATGGCGACCTCTTCGACATCGGGGCATGGCTGGGCGGTCGCGTCGGCCTGCAGGGTGCCGGTTTCGAGATCGGCCTCGCGGCCGAGCTGAGCCTGGAGTCCCTGGAGGCAGCGCGCGATGACCTCGCGCAGATCCGGCTCGCGGTCGAGCAGAAACGGCTGCCGCTCCTGAAGCGGTGGTTCGCGACCGGCGCGGCCCTGCTCGACTCCCAGCTCCGCCGGAGTCGGGACCTGGCCGGACTCCTCGCGCTCCGTGGATACTCCGGTGGCGGGGTGCACCACCCGCAGTTCATCACCTCGAGAAGAGATCTCATGGGCGCGGTGCTGGCGGTCTTCGTTCTCGTCGTAGCAGCCCTCGGACCGCGCGAATTTTTTATACTTACACCGTGAACAGCTCTTCCGGCTTTTATCACGGTATCAGCCGCCGAGGTGCGCAATGAGTGCTGCGATTCCGAATAAACCGCTATTTATCACCGATACTACCCTGCGGGACGCCCATCAGTCGCTCGTTGCCACTCGACTCCGGACGGAGGACATGCTCCCTCTTGCCCGCCTGCTCGACCAGGCAGGCTTCTGGTCGGTCGAGGCGTGGGGGGGCGCGACCTTCGACTCCTGCATCCGGTATCTCGCCGAGGACCCCTGGGAGCGACTCCGCCGCTTGAAGGAGAGCCTTCCGAACACCCGCATCCAGATGCTCCTCCGCGGCCAGAACCTGGTCGGGTACCGCCACTATTCCGACGACGTGGTCGACCGGTTCGTCTTGACCGCCAGCAAGAACGGGGTTGAGATCTTCCGGGTCTTCGACGCGCTCAACGACGTCAGGAACATGGAGCGTTCGATGGCGGCCGTCAAGGACGTCGGCGGGCACCTCCAGGGTGCGATCTCGTACACCATCTCCCCCGCCCACTCGGTCGAGGGGTTCGTGGGGATGGCCCGCGAGCTCGCGGCCCTGGGGGCCGACTCCATCTGTATCAAGGACATGGCCGGGCTGATCATGCCGGAGACGGCGCGTGAGCTGGTCACCGGGATCAAAGACGCCACCGGGCTCCCCGTCTGCCTCCACTCCCACTCGACCTCGGGGATCGCGTCCATGTCCTACCAGGCCGCGATCGACGCCGGCGTGGACATCCTGGATACGGCCATGTCACCGTTCGCGCTCGGTACATCGCAGCCCCCGACCGAGTCCGTGGTCGCTTCCCTCACCGGGACCGCCCGCGATACCGGGATCGACCTGCATGTCCTCCGCAGGGCGCGCAACGCCTGTCTCGAGCTACGCAACCGATACGGCGCCCTCGTCGACCCGATCTCGGAACGGGTGGACTCGGACGTGCTGATCTATCAGCTGCCGGGCGGGATGATCTCGAACCTCGTCAGTCAGCTCAAGGAACAGGACGCGCTCGATCGGCTCGACGAGGTCTTCGCCGAGGTTCCGCGCGTCCGGGCGGATCTCGGCTACCCGCCGCTCGTCACCCCGACATCCCAGATCGTGGGAACGCAGGCGGTCCTGAACGTGCTTCTCGGCGAACGGTACCGGAACCTCACGACCGAGGTGAAGGACTACGTCCGCGGGCTCTACGGCCACTCACCGGCACCCGTCTCAGAGTCGGTTCGTGCCAGGATCCTCACGGAGGGCGAGACCGTCATCGAGTGCCGTCCCGCGGACCTGCTCGAGCCTGTCTACGACCGGACCCGGGCGGAGGCGGAAGCGCAGGGGCTCGTGCGTACAGAGGAGGACGTGCTCACGTACATCCTCTACCCGGCGATCGCCCCGTCGTTCCTGAAGGGGGAGCGGACCCCTGAACAGATCCCGACGGCCCGGCCGGAGGCCGTCGCGGCCCGACAGGCTGCCGAGATGCCGTCGATGATGGAGGTCGAGGTCGACGGCGAGATCTTCTCGGTGCGGATCCTCTCGGTCGAGGGGGCGGCGGTGGCCACGAGTGTCGAGCAGGCGGCCGACCGCCCGCCGCATGGCGACATTCCGAACGGCATCAAGGCGAACATGCAGGGGATGGTCCTGGAGGTGCGGGCGAGCCGCGGCACCCGGGTGGCGAAAGGTGACACCCTCGTCGTCCTCGAGGCGATGAAGATGGAAAACCCCATTCACAGCCCTCGCGACGGAATCGTTGCCGAGATCTTCGTCGATTCCGGTGACGTGGTCCAGGCGGGGGATGTTCTCCTGGTGGTCGAATGACCTACTTTGAGAAGATTCTTATCGCGAACCGCGGCGAGATCGCGATCCGGGTCATGCGCGCGTGCCGCGAAATGGGGATCGAGACGGTCGCGATCTATTCGGAGGCAGACAAGAACGCCCTCCACGTGAGCTACGCGGACGAGGCCTTTCCCGTCGGCGAGGCGCCGCCGGCACGCTCGTATCTGAACATCGAGCGGATTCTTAGCGTCGCCCACAAGGCCGGCGCGGAGGCGATCCATCCGGGCTACGGCTTTCTCGCGGAGAACGCAGGCTTCGCCCGGGCCTGCGAGGAGAGCGACGTGGTATTCATCGGCCCGACCTCCCGGACGATCGCCGCGATGGGGTCGAAGATCAGGGCCAAGCAGATGATGCAGTCTGCAGGCGTTCCGGTGGTTCCCGGGACTCCCGAGGGCGTACAGGATCTCGCTGACGCGGCAGGGATCGCGGCCGAGATCGGGTATCCCGTGATCGTCAAAGCTTCGGCGGGCGGCGGCGGGATCGGCATGCAGATCGTCGAGAACGAGGAGGCGCTCGCGAGCGCGATCGAGACCACGCAGCGACTGGCGGGGTCGTCGTTCGGCGATTCGACGGTTCTGATTGAGAAGTACCTGGTCAAACCGCGGCACGTGGAGGTTCAGATTCTCGGCGACGAGCACGGGAACATGGTTCACCTGTACGAGCGCGACTGCTCGATCCAGCGACGACACCAGAAGCTCGTCGAGGAGTCCCCCTGCCCGATCATGACCGAAGAACTCCGCGAACGGATGACGGCCTCGGCAATCGCGGCGGCAAAGGCCTGCGACTACGTGAACGCAGGCACGGTCGAATTTCTGTACGCCGACGGGGACTACTACTTCATGGAGATGAACACCCGTCTCCAGGTCGAACACACGGTCACCGAGCTCGTTACGGGTGTCGATATCGTCCGCCAGCAGATCGCAGCAGCGGCAGGGGAGCCGCTTGAGTACGCCCAGGATGAGATCGGCATCAGGGGTCACGCGATCGAGTGCCGGATCAACGCCGAGGACCCGCTCAACAACTTCCAGGCGACTCCCGGCAAGATCGTTCGCTACCGCTCGCCTGGCGGCCCGGGCGTCCGGCTGGATTCGGGCGTCCACATGGGGTATGCGATCACTCCCTACTACGACTCGATGATCGCCAAGCTCTGCACCTGGGGCATGAGCCGGCTCAAGGCGATCGAGCGTATGCGCCGGGCGATCTCGGAGTATGTGATCCTCGGCGTAAAGACCACGCTCCCGCTCCACTATGCCCTGATGAACAACCGGTACTTCATCGCCGGCGAGACCCATACGGGGTTCCTCGGCGAAGAGCACATCCAGCGGAGCCTGCTCCGGTCACTCCGCGAAGAGGAGGCACTGATGCAGACCCTGGCCTCGTCGCTCAGGCAGCCGAAGGAGGTGGCCGCGATCACGGCGGCCGTCGGTGCCTACCTCCGCTCTCAGCGGTGAGGTCGAGTTTCGGGGCAGGCTCTGTTTTCCCCGGCCCGCCCAGTCGCAGGTTTCCAACCACCTGGTGTCGATCCCCCTCGTTCGGGACAGTCTCGACCACGTTTTTCAAGAACGAGGGGGAACAACGTGACGGCGCGATCGGTTTCCCGGTACCACGGGATCTCAGCGGCCGGAACGGAGCCGGGCTCCGACAACGGCCGCGATCGCGGCCGCTGCCGTGATGGCCAGCCCCGTGAGGAGAACGGCCGGTTCGAGCTGGGCCAGGAGACCCAGTGAAGCCACGATCCCGATGACGGGGAGTACCGGGACACCCCGTAGTGCGATGGGAACCCGGAACGGGCGGGCGGCGCCGGGATCCGTTCGCCGCAGGACAATAAGACTCACGTTCACGGCGATGAAGGTGACGAAGATCAGAAAGTTCGTCGCGTTGGCCAGAAATTCGATCCGGCCCAGCATGGTGAACGCGGCAGCGGCGGCCGATATGGCGGCGATGGCGACATACGGGGTTCGACGATGGGAATGGATCCGCGCAAGGGCCGGGGGAGCGGCTCCACTCCGAGCCATGCCAAAACCGATCCGTGACGCGGCAAGGAGTTCGATCAGGACCGTGTTCGCGGTAGCGGTCAGTGCGGTGAACGCGATGGCGGCCGCTGCGGCCGGGCCGAAGACGATCCCGATCGCGGTGGTGAACGGGGCGTCCGTCGCGCTCATCGCCTCCCACCCGAGTAATGACGTCGTTGCTATCGCCACGAGTATGTAGAGTACGGTGGCGCCCACGACCGACATCATCAGGGACAGGGGCAGCGTCCTGCCCGGGTCCTTCGCCTCCTCCGCGAGTTTCGGCAGCTGCTCGAATCCGATGAACGCGAAGAAGACGAGCGCGGCCGCCTGAAGCACCCCCCCGGGGCCGGCTGGCGAGAGCTCGAGAAGATCGACTGAACCGACACGGGGCAAACCCACTGCGATAACAGCGACAAGCCCGCCGATCTCGATGAGGGTCAGGACGACGGCGACTCCCGCGCTCTCGCGAACACCGTATGCGAGCAGGAGCGCGAGGGCTACGACCAGCACGATGGAGGCAGGTACCGCCGGCACGGCGATGAGCGTACGGAGGTAGGCCGCGAAGCTCAGGGCGACGGCCGCGGAGGAGATGATCGTCGCCGCGAGGACGATCCAGCCGATGGCCGTACCGAAACGAGGACCGAGGGCGCGGGACGTGTAGTCGAACTCGGCGCCGGCTGTCGGGTTCATGGCCGCGAGCTCTGCGTACGAGAGGCCGCTGGCGAGCGCAACACCCGCCGTGATCAGGAAAGCGGCCCAGACGGTGTTGCCGGCCAGGGCAGCGGCGGGAGAAAGCAGAGAGTAAATTCCGGCACCGAGGATGATCCCGATCCCGGAGAGTGACAACTGCCAGAGTCCCACGACGCGGGGTAGCTCCTCGCGATCCGAGTCTCCTGCACTGTGTTCGTCTGCCTTCACCTGCTCGACATCCCCGGGGTTTCGGTTAATGCTGTCGCCGGTATATGTATTGCCGTCGAACGCGCGATTGCTCGTTGGCTGGAGCGATCCATCGCGCTACCGAACGGGGCAAAGAGAGGGCTTCAACAGAATGTTTATCCCTCTCTCTCGCGTTTTAATTATGCACAACGTGCAGGCTGCGGTGGCCTAGCCGGTTAAGGCGCCAGACTCATAGGGTTTCATTCGCGATGAGGCGCCGTTTCCTGGGACATCTGGAGATCGAGGGTTCGGATCCCTCCCGCAGCAT
>CAZCUJ010000012.1:0-69459 GCA_964501565.1 uncultured Methanospirillum sp. | reverse complement strand
TCCGACGAGATCGCCTGACGCGGCCGTCATACGCCGTCCGCGGCCTCGAGCCGCTTCCGCTTCTCCTCGCGCTGAACCAGCGCGGCGCCTCGCTCGAGCGCGAGGGCCGGGCGATCACCGGCCCGGGCCTGCCGGCGTTCTGCGACGGGGACGGGCGGTTCTTCTCCGATGACTGTTTGCGGATGCCAGCGGAGTGATCCGAGAGAACCCGTGCGGCGCCCGAGGCGGCACAAGACCTAAGAGCCACCGGGGCGATGGGAAGTTGAGCATGATCGTCCAGTACATCGCCGCCGCCCTCGCCGCCGCCCGGCTCGAGGAGATCGAGGACGAGGAACCGTGGTACGCCGAGATCCCCGAGCTCCGCGGTGTCTGGGCTGCGGGCCGGACCGAGGAGGAGTGTCGGGCCCGGCTCGCCGAGGTACTCGACGGCTGGCTCCTCGTACGGCTCCGCCGCGGCCTCGCGATCCCACCCGTCAGCGGCGTCCGGCTCGAACCAGCCGAGATTGCGAACGCGGACGCCATTGGCTGAACCAGGGGCCGCCGGAGGCGAGCCGTCTCGCGGCGGGGGCGAGCGGCTCTGCCCGGTCGCGTGGCCCGAGCTGGTGCGGCGGTTGCGCGCGCTCGGGTTCGACGGCCCGTACCGCGGCGGCCGCCATCCGTACATGGTCCGCGGCGACCTCGTCCTGACGCTCCCGAACCCGCACCGTTCGGCAATCGGCCCGGATCTCCTCGTCCGCATCCTCCGCCAGGCCGGCGTCTCCCGCAAGGAGTGGTCGAACGCCTGAAGGACGCCCTGTCCTGCCCCGCGCTCACCGCGCACCCGATGTCGCTTGAGCGAGCTCTACCGGACGCTCGAGCTCCCCGGCGCGAACTGCCTGCGCGACGCCCACGCCGCGCTGGACAAGGCCGTCGGCGAGGCGTATGCGTGGGGCCTTCCGCCGGCGCTCCGCGGCCTCGAGCCGCTCGCGCTCCACCTCGCGCTCAACCAGCGCTGCCCTGCGGCCGAACGGAACGGCCGGCCCCCCGTCGCCGCCCTGGCGCCGATGGCGGGGGGAACGGAGGAACCGTCACGGAGCCCCGTGCGCGGAACTATCAGGCAGGAGGAGCACCGTGCCGGCCGACATCTACGCCCTGGTCGAAGCGAATCGCAACGAGATCCTGGCCGTGGCCGCGCGCTACGGTACCACGAACGGTCGCGTCTTCGGCTCGGTGGCCCGGCGCGAGGCACGCCCGGACAGTGACCTCGACCTGCTCGTCACCTTCGGACCCCCCGCCTCGCTCTTCGACCTGATCCGGCTCGAGCAGGACCTCGCCGACCTGCTCGACGTCCCCGTCGAGATCGCCTCCGACCGTGGGCTCAGGGACCGCATCCGTGCAACCGTGATGCAGGAGGCCGTGCCCCTGTGAGGCCCGACCGGGCCCGGCTCGGCGACATCCTCGAGGCCAACGGGAAGATCCGGGAGCAGCTGCCCTCCACGGTCGAGGAGCTGATGGCCTCCGAGCTCCTGCAGGTCTGGGTCGTCTACCACCGCCTGGTGATCGGCGAGGCCGCGAACAATCTCTCCCCCGATCTCGTCGCCGCTCACCCTGAGATCCCGTGGCGAAAGATCGTCGGCCTCCGGCACGTCATCGTCAGCCGGTACTTCGGCATCGACCTGGCCATCGTCTGGCGGCTTGTCACCAGGGACCTGCCCGCGCTCGAGGCACCGATCCGGGGCATCCTCGAGGGCCTGCCCTGACCCGGGGCAGGAGGACTCGAAGAGCGAGGCTCCTCGCCTGCCCCGCGAACGGACCTCCCCCCCGGCACCCGTCGATCGCGAGGCGATCACGCGCGGCGACGGGTCAGACCTCGCAGGCGCCGGAGGCCAGGAAGTGCGCGAGCACCGCCTCGGCCATATCATCCGAGATGACCGTGCGGACGCGGTTGACAAAGGCCTCCATGTCCTCGTCCTGGACGCACGACAGGCTCTCCGTCCCGTCGAGGACCCGGTCCACGAGCCAGCGGAGGTCGTCGGGGTCGAGCCGCTCGAGCCGGCGCTCGAAGTCCTCCGCCGACTCGGCGTAGTGGTTCGAGACCGGCGGCAGGATCGACTGGAAGGCGTGACCGGACCCGCCGCAGGTCGCCCCGCACTCGGGGGCGAGCTTCCGCAGGATCTCGATGTCGCGCTCGGAGAGTTCTCGAGCCATATGGAATTCGATGGGCGCGCCCGCGACAAATACCCGCCGGTCGGCTTTTTCTCCCGGGCCGGCCGATAGTATCATCCGATGGACCCCCGCCTGTACGACCGTATCGCCGACGCGACCGCCCGGGCGTATGCCGGGGCGGTCGTCCACCTCCCGCCCGACGTCGTGGGCGCCCTCGAGCGGGCCCGCGCGGACGAGACGGACCCGGTGGCCCGGGCCGAGCTCGGCAACATCCTCGAGAACGTCGCGCTCGCCGGCTCGACGGGCCTCCCGCTCTGTCAGGACACGGGCGTGCCCGTCGTCTACGTCACCCTCCCCGCCTCGGTGCCGCTCGAGGAGGCGCTCTTCGAGGCCGTCGCCGACGGCGTCCGCCGCGCCACGCACGACGTCCCGCTCCGGCCGAACGTGGTCGACCCCTGCACGCGGGCCAACTCGGGCGACAACACGGGCGCGGGGATGCCCGCGGTCCACGTCCGGCCCGGCGACTCGTTCACCGTCACGGTCCTGCCCAAGGGCGCCGGGGCCGAGAACATGTCCCGGATCGAGATGCTGCTGCCCTCCGAGGTCGCCCGGGTCCCGGAGGTCGTGGTCCGGACCGTCCTCGAGGCCGGTGCGCGCCCGTGCCCGCCGGTCGTGCTCGGGGTGGGGATCGGCGGGACCTTCGACCAGGCGGCCGCCCTCGCGAAGGAGGCGCTCCTCGACCCCATCGACCGCATGGACCCGTTCGAGCGCCGGCTCTGCGACGACGTCAACCGGCTCGGCCTGGGGCCGATGGGCCTCGGCGGGCGAACCACCGCGCTCGCCGTGAAGGTCCGGCGGGCCGCGTGCCACACCGCGTCCCTGCCCGTCGCAGTCAACGTCCAGTGCTGGGCCAACCGCCGCGCGACCGTGACCGTGGAGGTGGACTGAATGGACCTCGCGACGCCGCTCGGCGACGAGGTGCTCGCGCTCCGGGCCGGGGACCGCGTGACGCTCTCGGGGGTCGTCTACACGGCCCGCGACGAGGCGCACCTCGAGATGATGCGGCACGGGATACCGTTCGACCCCGTCGGCGCGGCCGTGTACCACTGCGGCCCCGTGATCGCGGGCGACCGGGTGATCGCGGCAGGCCCGACCACCTCGGCCCGGATGAACCGGCTCTCCGGCTTCCTCCTCGACGCGGGCGTGCGGGCCCTCGTCGGGAAGGGCGGCATGAGTGCGGAGGTCACGGAGCAGCTCCGGGGGCGCGGTGTCTACCTCGCCTTCACGGGCGGATGCGCCGCACTGGCGGCGGCACGGATGCGTCTCGAGGGGGTCTTCTTTCCAGAGCTCGGTATGGCCGAGGCTGTCTGGGCCATCCGGCTCGACCGCCTCCCGCTCGTCGTGGGGATCGACAGCCACGGCCGGAACCTCTTCGCCGAGGTCCAGGCGCGGGCCGAGCAGGCCGCGGCGTCTCCCTGAGGGGCCTCCTTCAAATACCTTTTCGAAGTAGCACGCCAAAACCGTACGCTGGAAGGGATCGATGAAGCTCGCGATAGACGAGAAGCGCTGCAAAGGCTGCAACCTCTGCACCCTGGTCTGCCCGTACCACATCTTCCGCGCCGGGACGAGGCCGAACCGGAAGGGCGTGCTCGTGCCCGAGCTCGACCGGCCGGAGCGGTGCACCAACTGCCGGCTCCAGCACCTCTACGGCCGGACGCTCTGTGGTGTCTGTCAGCTGACCTGCCCGGACCAGGCGATACACTGGCAGCGCGAGCGGCCGTACGAACCCGTCCGAATCGAGGTGGAGTATTGACCCGCGTCGACTTCATGCAGGGCAACATCGCCTCTGCCGAGGGCGCGCTCGCGGCCGGCTGCCGGTTCTTCGGCGGTTACCCGATCACGCCCTCGACCGAGGTGGCCGAGAGGATGGCCGCGCGCATGCCGAAGATCGGGGGTGTCTTCGTCCAGATGGAGGACGAGATCGCCTCGATCGCGGCGGTCATCGGTGCCGCGTGGACGGGCCGCAAGGCCATGACCGCGACCTCGGGCCCGGGCTTCTCGCTGATGATGGAGAACCTCGGCTTCGCCGTGATGACCGAGACCCCGCTCGTGGTCGTGAACGTCCAGCGCGGCGGCCCGTCCACGGGCCAGCCGACGATGTCGGCCCAGGGCGACATGCTCCAGTGCCGGTACGGCTCGCACGGCGATATCGGCGTCGTCGCGCTCGCCCCGAACTCGGTCCAGGAGATGTTCGACCTGACCGTGAAGGCCTTCAACCTCTCCGAGCGGCTTCGCTGCCCCGCCTTCCTGATGGCCGACGAGATCGTCGGCCACATGCGCGAGCGGATCGAGATTCCCGACACGGTCGACGTCGTCGATCGGGTGCCGCTCGAGCCGGGCAGCCTCCCCTTCGCGGCGGGCCCGGACCGGGTGCCGGGATTCCCGGCCTTCGGCAGGGGCTACCGCGTCCATGTCACGGGGCTGACGCACGACGAGCGCGGCTACCCGGCGACGACGGACCCGGAGAAGCATGCCGACCTGGTCCGGCGGCTCGTCCGGAAGGTCGAGGGGGCTCGGCGGAGTTGCGCGGACTACGAGGTGACCAACCCCGGCGCGGAGGTGGTCTTCGTCTGCTACGGGGCGCCCTCGCGGACGGTGGCGCAGTTCGTGGCCGACCATCCCGGGGATTCGATCGGGATCCTCCGCCTCCGCCTGGTCTGGCCGTTTCCCGTCCACTCCTTCGCCGAGTTCCCGGACGCGACGGTCTTCGTCGTGCCCGAGCAGAACCTCGGCCAGATCGCGAGCGAGTGCGAGCGTCACACGGACCGGCCCGTGATCCCCGTCCCGAAGCTCGGCGGGGACCTCCATACGCCGGCCGAGCTCGCGCGGGTCTACGAGGAGGTGCGACCCCGATGAGCTTCGACGACTGGCTCCGCGCGGACCGCCTCCCGCACATCTGGTGCAGCGGGTGTTCGAACGGGACCGTGCTGAACTGCACGCTCGCCGCGGTCGACTCGATGGGCTGGGACCTCGACCGGACGGTCTTCGTCTCGGGGATCGGCTGCTCGTCCCGCGCGGCGGGGTACGCGGCGACCGACTCGCTCCACACGACTCACGGGCGGGCGCTCGCCTTCGCCACCGGGGTCAAGCTCGCCGACCCCTCGCTCAACGTCGTGGTCTTCACCGGCGACGGCGACCTCGCGGCGATCGGCGGCAACCACTTCATCCACGCCTGCCGCCGGAACATCGATATCACGGTCGTCTGCATGAACAACCTGATCTACGGCATGACCGGCGGCCAGGGATCGCCGACGACGCCGCTGGGCGCGCTCTCGACCACGACCCCGTACGGCGCGGTCGAGCCGGCGTTCGACCTCGCGGCCCTGGCGGTGGCGGCCGGCGCGAACTACGTGGCCCGCTGGACCTCGTACCAGGTCCGCGAGCTCGAGAAGGCGATCACGACGGGCCTGGAGACTCCCGGCCTCTCGTTCATCGAGGTCCGGGCCGCCTGCCCGACCAACTACGGCCGGAAGAACCGGATCCGCGAGGTGACCGACCAGCTCGACCTCTTCCGCACGAAGTCGATGCTGAAGACGAAGTACGACCGGCTGGTCGAGGAGGGAAAGCCCGTGCCCGTCGACGCGATCGTGGTCGGCGAGTTCGTGCGGCGGTCGAACCCGGCCATGGGGGTGGCGCCATGAGGCGCGAGATCCGGCTCTCCGGCTTCGGCGGCCAGGGGATCATGCTCGCGGCAGTCATCCTCGGTCGCGCGGCGGTGATGTACGACGGCACGTTCGCGGTCCAGACGCAGGTCTACGGCCCCGAGGCGCGTGGCGGGGCCTCGATGGCCGCCGTCGTGATCGACGACGCGCCCATCCTCTACCCCAAGGTGGCCGACCCCGACCTGTACGTCATCATGAGCCAGGAGGGGTTCGAGAAGTACGGCGCGTCTCCCCGGCCGGACGCGCTGATGCTGCTCGACCGCGGGCTCGTCCACTCGCGCCCCGCGAGCCGGTACCTCGAGGTCCCGGCGACCGAGGACGCGCGGACCCTGCTGAAGAAGGTGATCGTGGCGAACATCGTGATGCTCGGGGCACTCGTCGCCGCCACGGGCGTCGTCTCGCGCGAGGCGATCGAGAAGGCCGTGCTCGACTCGGTGCCGAAGGGGACCGAGGACCTGAACCTCCGGGCGCTCCGGCAGGGGTACGCGCTCGGCGAGGAGGCAATCCATGAAGCTGCGTGAACACGAAGGAAAGCGGATCTTCGCCGAGGCGGGGATCCCGGTGCCGCGGGGAAGACTGATCCGGTCGGCCGACGAACTCGGCGACCTCTCGGAGTTCGGCGACGAGGTCGTGCTCAAGGCCCAGGTCGACGTCGGGGGCCGGGGCAAGGCCGGCGGGATCGTCGTCTGCCCGGCCACCGATGCCCCGGCGCGCGCGGCCGAGCTCTTCGCGAAGACGATCAAGGGCCTGCCCGTGACCGAGGTGCTGGTCGAAGAGCGGCTCCCGATCGCCCACGAGTACTACTGCGCGGTCATGGCCGACCGATCGACGCGCGAGCCGGTCATCCTCTTCACCGAGGCCGGCGGGGTCGAGATCGAGGAGACGGCGCGGACGGACCCGGACAGCATCCGGCGGGTGCGGGTGCCGGCGCTGATGGCCGCCCCGCCGGCCTTCGCGGTCCGGGACCTCGTCGGGAGGGCGCCGAAGTCGCTCGGTCCCGTGGTGGTCGCGCTCTACCGGGCCTTCCTCGCGAGGGATGCGCTGCTCGCCGAGATCAACCCGCTCGCCGTCCTCGAGGACGGCAGGGCCGTCGCGGCCGACGCGAAGCTGATCGTCGACGACAACGCACTCGCCCGCCAGGGGATCGTGCAGAACCGCGACCTCACCGAGCGCGAGCGCGAGGCCGAGAAGCACGGGTTCTCGTACGTCGAGCTCGACGGCGACATCGGCGTGGTCGGCAACGGCGCGGGCCTGACCATGGCCACCCTGGACCTGCTCGAACAGTACGGGCTGAAGGCCGCGAACTTCCTCGATGTCGGCGGCGGCGCGGACCGGGAACGGGTCGCCCACGCGGTCCGTCTGCTCGCGTCCTCGCCGGGCGTCCGGGTGATTATCGTCAACCTCCTCGGCGGGATCACCCGGTGCGACGAGGTCGCGCAGGGGATCGTCGACGCGGGCGTGGACCAGCGTATCATCGTCAGGATGGCCGGGACGAACGAGGCGGAAGGCTGCGCCCTCCTGGAGCAGCACGGGTACGAGATGTATGGCTCGATGGACACGGCCGTCGCGGCGGCAGCGGAGGCGCGGCCATGATCCTCGCCGACCGCTCCACGGGCGTGATCGTGGCTGGCGCCACGGGAAGGCAGGGGCTGTTCCATATCCGGCTCATGAACGAGTACGCCCGCGAGGTGGGCGGCGTCGGCGTTGTCGCGGGGGTCACGCCGGGCAAGGGCGGCCAGGAGGCCGCGGGCGTCCCGGTCTACGACAGCGTCCGCGACGCTCTGCGGGAACACGATGCGACCGCCTCCGTGATCTTCGTCCCGGCCTCGGCCGCCGGCGACTCGATCATGGAGTCGGCGGGCAACGGCCTCGAGCTCGCGGTCGCGATCACGGAACACATCCCCGTCCACGATACCATGAAGGCCATGGCGTACGCGCGGCTCTGCGGCACGACCGTGATCGGGCCGAACTGCCCGGGCCTCCTCTCCCCCGGCGGGGCGAAGCTCGGGATCATGCCGGCCCAGCTCGCCATGCCCGGCCCCGTCGGCGTCGTCTCCCGGTCGGGCACGCTGACGTACGAGATCGTGGACGAGCTGACCCGGGCCGGTATCGGCCAGTCGACCGTGGTCGGGATCGGCGGCGACCCGATCATCGGCTCGACCTTCTCGGACGTCTTCGCGCGGTTCGAGGCCGACCCGGCCACGAAGGCGGTCGTGCTCGTCGGCGAGGTCGGCGGCGCGCTCGAGCAGGAGGGGGCGGCCTCGACCTCGCTCCCCGTCGTCGCCTACGTCGCGGGCGTCTCGGCCCCGCCGGAGAAGCGGATGGGCCATGCCGGCGCCATCGTCGAGGGCGGCGAGGGGGACGCGCGGTCCAAGATCCGGGCTCTCGAGGCCATGGGCGTCGCGGTCGCATCCCGCCCATCGGAGATCCCGGCGCTGATACGCCAGTACCTATGAGCCAGGACGAGGTCATGCTCGAGTCGGGCCTCCGGCTCGCCGAGGAGATCGGGGCCGTCGCCGTGATCTCGTTCATGGACGTGCCGGGGTGCAGCGGCGTGGTGCCGGCCTACCGGTCCGCGGCCACCGGGCCTGCGGGCGAGTCGCCGGACACGATCGACGACCTCCGCGTCCTCCTCCGCGAGCGGCTCGTCTCGGCGGCCGGGCCGCTCGCGTTCCCCGGGGAGGACGGGGAGGCGCCCTCCGGCGTCGTGGTCGGGGTCTTTCACGACGCCCTCGTCGTCATCTCGCTCGACGAGGTGAAGGCCCGGTTCGACCTCGCCCAGTTCGAGGGGATCGTCCAGCGGCCCGTGATGGCCGCAGCGCTCCGGCTGGCCCTCGAGCTCGGCCGCGAGGGGCGCGAGGGCAAGCCCATCGGGACTGCCTTTCTCATCGGCGACAGCGAGGCGATCCTCTCGATCTCGCACCAGCTGGTGCTGAACCCGTACCTCGGCCACCCGCCCGAGGTGACCACGATCCTGGACCGGGAGAACTGGGAGTCGGTCAAGGAGTTCGCCCAGCTCGACGGGATGTTCGTGATCGATGCCTCGGGGACGGTGGTCGCGGCCGGGCGGTACCTCGACGTGGACTCCAAGTCGATCTCGCTCCCGAGCGGCCTGGGCGGCCGGCACCGGGCCGCGGCGGCCGCGACGCGCCTGGTGCCCGTGGTCGCCGTCGTCGTCTCCGAGAGCGGGGGCACGGTCCGCGTCTTCTCGGGCGGTCTCTGCCGGATCGAGGTCCGGCCCGACCTCGCGGCCGCCGGGGGACTCCCGTGAGCCGCCGGGTCTCGATTGCGCGCTGCCAGGACTACGACCCCGCCCGGGTCGAGGCGGGGCTCGCAGCGGTGCTCGCGCCCCTCGGCGGTATGGAAGCGTTCGTGAAACGCGGCGACCGCGTCCTGGTCAAGCCGAACCTGCTCGCGAGCCGCCCCCCGGAGAACGCGGTCACGACCCATCCCTCGGTCGTCCGCGCCGCGCTCCGGGCCGTCCAGGAGGCCGGTGGCGAGCCGATCCTCGGCGACTCGCCCGGCGGCCGGAACACCCCCGCGAACTACGCGTCCCTCCTCCGCCGCACGGGGCTCGCCCCCGTCCTCGAGGAGTGCGGTGTCGAGCCCGTCTTCTTCGACGACCCGACGGTCGAGCTCTCGTCGCCGTCGGGCCGGGTGTATCGACGTTTTCGCGTGGCGAAAGCGGTCGCCGACGCGGACGCGATCGTCTCGCTCTCGAAGTTCAAGACCCACCAGCTGACCCTGATGACGGGCGCGGTCAAGAACTGCTTCGGCCACATCCCCGGCGTGGCCAAGGCCGAGTACCACCTGAGCACGGGCCAGGACCCGTCCCGCTTCGCCGCGCTCCTCCTCGACCTCTACCTGGCCCGCCCGCCCACGCTCTCGATCATGGACGCCGTGGTGGGCATGGAGGGCAACGGCCCCTCGAACGGCACGGCGCGGGAGGTCGGGCTCCTGCTCGCCGCGCCGCACGCCCCCGACCTCGACTTCGCCGCGGCCCTGCTGATGGGCTTCGACCCGCTCGAGGTCCCGACGATCGCCGAGGCGGCCGAGCGCGGTCTCGGGCCGCGGTCCGGGGCCGAGCTCGAGGTCTTCGGCGTGCCTGTCGAGGAGGCCCGTCTCGACTTCGGTCGCCCCTCGGCCCACGCGTTCTCCCGGCTCCCGGCGCCGCTCGTCGCCGCCGCGGCCCGTCTCTTCTCGGCCCGGCCGCGGGTGATCGCGGACCGGTGCCGCCGGTGCGGGGCCTGCGTCGAGAACTGCCCTCCTGGCGCCATCGATCTCGGCGACGGCCTTCCCCATATCCGCGCCGCCGACTGCATCCGCTGTTACTGCTGCCAGGAACTCTGCCCCGCCGACGCGATCGCTATCGACCGCCCGCTGGTCCGCCGGTTGATCGGCTAGGTCTCCTGCATAACGATATATGCTGTGGGGGCTATGTCCCTGCAGGAGATCCATGACCGAGACTACGCCGACAGAAACCGAACGGTTCGTCCTCGAAGTGACGGATCGCGACTTCGAGCGAGAGGTCGAACGGAGCTGGCGCCCGACGGTCGTCGTCTTCTCGTCAGAGGGATGCCAGCACTGCCGGGCGATCCTGCCAGCCCTCGAGGGCTTCGCCCGCGAACTGCGCGACCGGGTCCGGTTCGTCGTCCTGGACGTCGTCGCGAACCCGTGGACGACCGAGCGTTTCGGGATCCAGGGCACGCCGACCCTCAAGTTCTTCTGCCGCGGCCGGCCCGTCCAGGAGATTGTCGGGGCGCTCCCCGCGGAGATGCTCCGGCGACAGATCGAGGAGTTCGAGGCCCGCGGCGAGGAGTGCATCCGGTCGTCGACCGAGATCGACTACGAGATCACCGGGTACGGCTGACTTCGCAAACCTTATCGATGCCGAGGGGTACGTGTTCCGCGTGAAAAGGAACGTACCGCTCGTCATCGTCCTCGCGATCCTCATCGCCGCCGCCGGGTGCTGCTCCGTCTCCAACCCTTCCGCTCCGCAGGCGGTCGAGACGACGGGGAGCGGGCAACAGCTCCTGGACCGGATCGAGGCGCTCGAGGACGAGAATGGCGGGCTCCGCGAGCAGCTGGATCGGCAGAATATCTCGATACGCAGCTACGAGAACCAGCTCGACTTCTACCGCGCGCAGTTCGGGAACTCGACCTGTCCGGTCGAGGGGACGTCCCCCGCGGGAACGATCGAGGGGTCGGCCTCGCTCGACGCCCCGGCGGTGCTCCAGCGCGCGGTCTACGAGCGGAACGGCCCGTTCGTGTACCAGCGGATCGAGGAGGAAGGCTCGCTCCTGGACATCTCCGTCGAGATCGTGCCCGGCCGCGGCCGGGTGCTGGTCCAGACGACCCCGCTGATGGGCGAGGTCTTCCAGGACGCGGCGAACACGGCCGTCTTCGTCGCCCAGAAGAAGACCGGGCGCGATCTCACCGCGTCCGACGTGATCGTCTCCATCGTCGCGGAGGACGAAGTCCCGGCCGTCGACGGCGGCTCCGCCGGCGCGCTGATGACGCTCCTGGTCATCTCCGCGATCCAGGGGTCACAGCCGAGTCAGGATGTGATCATGACCGGGACGATAGACCAGGACGGCCGCGTCGGCATGATCGGCGGTGTGGTGGAGAAGGCGAAGGCCGCGAAGAAGGCCGGCAAGACCCTCTTCCTCCTGCCGCGGGAGAACCGCGAGCTGGTCCGCTACACCGAGCAGGAGCGCGACTACTACGGCTATACCGTCGTCCAGCGCGTGCCCGAGCGGATCGACGCGAAGGAGTACATCGAGTCGGAGATCGGGATCCGGATCGAGTACGTCGACACCATCGACGACGTGCTCCGGCTCGTCGGGTAGCGGCGGTTCTCCGGCCCCCCTTTTCCACCGGGGCGCGGCGCAACCTTTTTTTCCTGTCTCCAGCAAGAAGAATGGCGATGCAGACGGATTCGACGAGAGTTCCTTCCGGGGGGCGATGGTAGTGGCCCGGGGCGAGATCGACCGCATACCAGAGGAAATGCGATGGCAGGTCTGCTCACGCCTCCTCGCCAAGCTCCCACTGCTCTACGACATCACCTACCGCCCGGTGGTGGGAGACCGGTACGACGCCCTCGAGCACGAGATCTGGATCGAGATGGCGAGCGAGGCGAAGACCCTCGCCGACGCCTTCCGGCTGCCGCGGTCGACCGCCGGCGAGGTCGCGGAGACACTCTCGGTCCTCGGCACGGTCTTCTTCGGCCGCGACTTCCAGTTCGAGCCGCTCGGCGGGGAAGAGGCGCGGGCATCGCTGCGCGTCCGGCGCTGCCCGTTCTCCGCGGAGGCGGACCTGCTCGAGATCGACCACGCCGTCCTGCCGGACCGGTGCCTCGCGTTCACTATCCCGCTGGTCGAGGCCCTGAACCCCGACTACACGCTCCGCTACGTCCGGGCGGCGTGCGCGGGGGACCGCGGGTGCGAGCTGAAGGTGCTCTCCAGGTCGGAGGCGAAGGCCGAGGACGAGTCGGTGGCCTGAATCGAGGGTGCGGGCCACGGAGCCATCCGGCAGACTGATATGCCCACAGCGTCTTCCCCTCTGTGGGAGTGCTCGCGATGGTGACCTATCCCGCAGACCTGATCCCCCTGGTCAACTTCATCCTGGCGGCCGCGGTCTTCTTCCTGGGCCTCTGGGGCTATCGCAGGAGCGGGCGGATCACCGAGGCGCTCGTCGGTACAGCCTTCGGTCTCTTCGCCATCACGCACTTCCTCGTGATCCTGGGCGCAAGCACCACCGAGCTCGCGGTGCTCGTCATCCGGATCGTCGCGTACCTGACCGTGATGTACGCCATGCTCCGCGTCGCGACGGGGCAGACGTACGGGTGACGGAACCGCGCCTCGATAGAGTCCCGGCGTCGATCAGGAGCCGGGCAGGCGTGGGGGTACGGGAGAGGCACCGGGTGTCGTCGCCTCGACCGGGGGATCACAACCCTTTTATGCCCTGAAACGGCTTTCAGTGACGGTCAGGGGGAGAGCATGGCAAAGACACTGCTTCAGGAGGACGACGCGTACCGGTTGCTGAGGTCCGCAGGCGTACCGGTGCCCGACTCGACCGTGATCACCTCGCGCGAGGAGGCATCGCGGGCCGCGGAGACGATCGGGTTTCCCGTCGTGATGAAGATCGTATCGCCGGACGTCGTCCACAAGAGCGACGCGGGCGGCGTGGTCCTGAACGTGGCGTCTCCCGATGCAGCGGCGCAGGCCTACGACACGATCCTCGCGAACGTGCGCGAACGCGAGCCCGGTGCGCGGATCGATGGAGTACTCGTCGCGGCCCAGGCGCGGCCCGGGTTCGAGCTGATCGTCGGCGGCCGGACCGACGAGTCCTTCGGCAAGGTCCTGACCTTCGGCCTGGGAGGAACCCTCGTCGAGTTCCTGCAGGACGTCGTGGTCCGCGTGCTGCCGCTCGAACGCGACGAGGTCCTGGCCATGATCCGCCAGATCGAGGGATATCGGTTGATCCGCGGGTACCGCGACTACCCCCCGCTCGACGAGGAGGCCCTCGTCGACCTGGTGCAACGGGTCGCCGATCTCTTCATCGACCACCCGCGCCTCGTCGAGTTCGACCTCAACCCGGTGCGGCTCTACGAAGAGGGTGCGATGGTGGTGGACGCCCGGCTCTACGACGACGAAGCCCCCTCCGAGGTCCCGTGCGTCGAACCGACGCCGATCCCGCCCGATCTCTTCCTTCCGCGGGCCATCGCGGTGGTCGGCGCCTCGGCCGATCCACGCAAGGTCGGGTACGCCGCCCTCCGGAACCTGCTCTCCTTCAAGGGTACGCTCTACCCGGTCAACCCGAAGCGGACCGAGGTGCTCGGGCGGACGGCCTACCGGTCGCTGAAGGATCTCCCCGGGCCGGCGGAGATGGCCGTGATCGCCGTCCCGGCGGAGGCCGTCCCTGGTGTCATAGCCGAGGCGGGCACGGCCGGCGTGCGGCTTGCCGTCATCCTCTCGGCCGGCTTCCGCGAGTCGGGCGAGGAGGGCCGCCGCCTCGAGGAGGAGCTGATGGCCAACGCCCGCGCGGCCGGCATCCGCGTGGTCGGGCCGAACTGCCTGGGGATCATGCTCCCGCCGTACGGGATCAACACGACCTTCGACCCGGTCTCGCCCAAGTCCGGGTCGATCGCGTTCATCTCCCAGTCCGGGGCGGTGATCACCATGGTCGTCGACTGGTCGCTCCCCGAGGAGATCGGCTTCTCGGTCGTCATCTCGGTCGGCAACCAGTCCGATCTCACGTTCCAGGACTATCTCAAGTATGCCGAGCAGGACGCCAACACCAAGTCGATCATCATGTACGTCGAGGAGATCCGGGACGGTTGCGGCTTCCTCAAGGTCGTCCGCAGGGTCACGGAGCGGAAGCCGGTGATCGTGCTCAAGTCGGGGTCCTCGACGAAGGGGCAGACCACGGCCTCGTCGCACACGGGGTCGCTCGCGGGCGACTACGCCGTCTACCGCGGCGCCTTCGAGCAGGCAGGCGTGATCGCGGTCGAGTCGTTCTCGGACGCGTTCCAGATCGCGGAGCTGCTCGGCTCCGAGGGCTACCCCCAGGGGCGCCGGGCGGTCGTCGTCACCTCCGCGGGCGGGCTCGCCGTCCTCTCCGCGGACTACGCCGAGGAGTGGGGCGTCGACCTCATCACCCTCCCGCCCGAACTCCTCGAGGAGCTCGACAGTTTCCTGCCCGAGGAGTGGAACCACCAGAACCCGCTCGACCTGATCGGCGACGCGGGCGCGGACCGGTTTGCCCGGGTCTTCGACGCCCTCATCCGGCGCCAGGACCTCTGGGACATCGCCATCGTGATCGCCGTGCCGTCGGCAACCATGGACCCTGCCCACCTCGCGAACGAGATCGTCCGGTTCACCCAGCACACGGACAAGATGATCGTCGGGTGCCTCGCCGGCGGGGACTCTATCCGTGCAGGCCTGCGGATCCTGCGCGAGAACCGGATCCCCAACTTCGACGAGATCGAGGACGCGTTCCGCGCGCTCGGAAAGGTCTTCGAGGTTCAAGGCACCTGCTGAATCGAACCCCTTTTCACCCCAGGGACCGATCTCTTGGGAATGGGCCAGCTGATCGTGGACATCGGCGGGCGGCCCGGCCTCGACTGCCGGGGCTTCTGCGAGTACTGCTACTTCCGGCACGTCCGGGACCGTGAGCCGCTCGGGTGCCGGCACTGCCTCCCGTTCAGGAAGGGCTGCGACTACTGCACCCGGATGGTCCGCGAGTCGTACCCCGGCTTCCGCCCCATTCGCGAGGTGGCCGAGGAGACGCTCGGCCGGCTCCAGCTCGCCAGCGACGAGATCGACCGGGTCACCATCAGCGGTGGCGGGGACCCGAGCTGCTACCCGGCCTTCGATGACCTCGTGGAGATCCTCGCCTCGATCGAGGCGCCACTCCACATCGGCTATACCTCGGGCAAGGGCTTCGACGATCCAGCCGTGGCCCGCAGGCTCGTCGACCACGGCCTCACCGAGGTCTCGTTCACTGTCTTCGCCGCCGACGCGGCCCTGCGCCGGAAGTACATGCACGACCCGACGCCGGAGAGCTCGCTCGCCGTGATCGAGGAACTGGCGGGCGCGATCGATCTCTACGCGGCCCTGGTGATTCTGCCCGGGGTCAACGACGGGGCCGTGCTCGAGGCGACGGCGGACTGGCTCGAGGACGCGGGCGCGAAGGGCCTGATCCTGATGCGCTTCGCGAACGAGCCGCGGCAGGGGCTGGTCCTCCGAAACGCCCCGATCATCCCGGGGGTCATCCCGCAGAGCGTGGAGTCGTTCGCGGCGCTCGTACGCGAGACCGCGGCAGGCAGGGCCATGCGGGTGACCGGCACGCCGCTCCTCGACCCGGCCCTGGGCTCTCCCTTCGCGATCCGGGACGAGCATGGCCTTCTCGGGCGGCTGCCGCGTCTCACGGGACGGGCCTCGGTGGTCACGGGCAGTGTCGCTGCCCCCTTCGTCCGGGAGATCCTCGACCGTCTCGGGGGAACGGCACAGGTCGTGCCGGTCGCGAAGGAGATCGCCTGCCTGGTCACGGCCGACGACCTGGCCGCTCTCGACCTCTCCGCGCTCGAGGACGTGGTGGTCCTGCCGGGCAGGGCGCTGGTCCACGACGCCGAGGCCACGCGGATCCTCTCGGCCGATGGCAGGCCCCGGACCGTGGTGCGGGGGCCAGAGGTGCTGACGGCCGACGGGGAGACGAGCATGGGCATGACCCGCGAGGACGTGCTCGAGCTCGAGCTTGCCGGGTTCTTCGAGCTCGTCAACACGATCAACCTCTACGGCCGCGACTGAAAAACACGATGGCGGAGGGGCGGAGCACCGGATCGGCAGGGTTATGGCGTCCCTGGACGCACCCCGATCCATGGCTACCTACCTCGTCGCGTACGCATCGAAGGGCGGCGCGACCGCCGAGATCGCGAGTTGGATAGGCGAGGCCCTCCGGCGGGGCGGTGCAGCGGTCGAGGTCCGGCCGGCCGACGACGTCAGGTCCCTCGAGGGATTCGACGCGGTGGTCGTCGGCGGTCCTCTCTACATGGGGAAGGTCCTGAAGCCCGTCCCGGCCTTCCTCTCGCGGCACCAGGCGGCGCTCGCGTCCATGCCCGTTGCTCTCTTCGTCTCCGGCGGCTCGCTCGGCAAGGACGACCCCGAGGCCGATCAGAAGGCCCGTGCGGCCGCTGAGGCCGTCACTGCCGGCGTCCCCATCGCGGTCCTCGGCCTCTTCGGGGGGCGGGTCTCGTCCCGTAACGTTCCCCTGATCGGACGGTTTCTCCGGAACGCCATGCCCGAGGAGGACTCGAGGGACCGGGCCGCGATCGAGGCCTGGGCGGACGCGCTCCCCCCCCGTCTCGGCCTCTGATTCATCCCTCCCCGGCGGCCGGCGGGAAGAGGACGTCCCAGTTGTACGCGACGAGCAGGAGGACGAAGAGGAGCAGGGGCAGGTCGATCGCGAGGAGCCGGCCCACCCCCGTGTGCTCGATCAGGAGATTGTAGAGCGCGTGTATCATGACCGCGACCGTGTACAGCCCGAACAGGATCGAGGGGAGCGACCGGCGGGAGAAGCCGTAGGTCAGGAAGATGCCATAGCCGATGATCGCGGTCATGCACCCGTGCATCACCGAGGTCGTGATCCCTCGCATGACGGCATAAGCGACGGCCCCCGCTCCCTCGAGTGCGAAGTGGGTCACGAAGACGTAGTTCTCCAGGATCGCGAATCCGAAGCCCGAGGCCATGGCGAGCACGAGGAGCTCCTTGGAGTAGCGACGCCCGAAGGCGAGCAGCAGCACGAAGAGCGGCAGGGCCTTCAGGAACTCCTCCACGATCGGTGCGAGCGTCACCCCGGGGGCCACCAGGGTCGAGCCGAGGACCTGGTAAAGATTGTAGTTGACGTAGTAGGCGATCACGGCGGCGGTTAGGCCCCACGCCAGGAACGCGAGGACCCGCCGCTGCCCGCCCTCGAGGAAGACGAGCAGGAAGAAGAGCGGGAGCGACGCCGCGAGGTAGAACTCGAGGATCATCTCCCCGCCTCCTTCGCGTACCGGAGGTACGCGATGGCGAAGAGCGAGAACGCGACGGCGGCCATCGCGCCGGCAGCGTTCGTGACCCATGGAGGGTCGGGGAGGGTCGAGTCCAGCGAATTGAGAATGTGCGTGATGCAGAACACGACCGTTGCCGGGAGCAGCACGCGGTGCTGGAAGGTAGAGCGGAGCAGTGACGAGACGAGGAGGATGGCGGCCAGTCCGAATACGACGAACGTGGTCATGGTCTGGGCGTTTGCACCGAGCGCGACCACGAGCCAGCACCCCGCCGCGAGCAGGGGTATCGCGACCACCGCCGCCGTCCACGCGGGGGCGCGGTTTCGGGGCAGCCCCTCCTGGAACCCGGCGATCAGGAAGAGGAAGACTCCCGCGAACCCGAGATCCGCGACGGTCGGGTAGTTCAGGCCCTCGCCGATCAGGATGAAGAAGGCGTACCAGAATGCGTTGGCGAGCGTCCAGGTCGCGGAGGCGAACGCGCCGTGGGCGAGGAGCAGGTCCGGGCCGCGGCGGGAGTAGGTCCAGGCCGCGGCGCCGGCCGCCGCCGCGCTGGCGACGAGCTGGACCGCGTTGCCGGCATCCGTGTACGCGGCCGGCATGGGGCCGCGGACCGCGATGACCGCGCCGAGGAGGGAGAGCGAGACCAGGAGCAGCACGACAAGCGCCCCGAAGAGGAGCGTCTCGAGGTACGGCGGCGCGGCGCGGAGACGCATGATCCATGATGGGTCGCTCCGGGCAAAAACCATCGCTCCGACCGGCACCAATAACCATTCCCGGACCGGAGATCTTGATCGTCGGGAGCCATGCTGTCAGGGTGCCTCGCTCGGGTCCGGTCTGCCTTCACCGATCTCCTCCCGTTCCTCGGCCCGGGGCTCATCGTGGGCCTCTCGTCGGCAGGGTGGGTGGGGCTCCTCGTCTTCCTCTCGCTCGGCGCGAACTTCGGCTACGCCCTCCTCTGGGCCGTCGCGGGCGTGATCATCTACAAGTACGCGTTCACGACCGGTATCGCGCGGTACACGGTCGCGACCGGCGAGAACATCTACGCGGGCCTCCAGCGGATCCCCCTGCTCCGGAACTGGGAGGTCCTGCTGATCGGCGCGATCTACGTGGTCGAGATCGTCTACCACGCGGGAGGGGCCGTGGTGGCCGCGAGCCTGCTCGGCTCGCTCCTGCCGGCCTCCGTTCCCGTCCCGTTCGTCATGGCCGCGATCTTCGTCCTGATTGTGCTGATCCTCTATCGGAACTCGTATCCCCTCCTCAAGAGGGTGATGGTGGTCGCCGGCGCGATCATCGTGGCCGGTATGGTCACGAACTTCCTCTCGCTCTACCTCTCGCCGGCGGACCTCCTGGCCGGGCTGATATCGCCCGACATCGGGAACGAGGACCACCTCTACTACGCGGGCCTCATCATGGCCTCGCTCGGGACCGGGCTCTCCCTTCTCTGCTACACCATGTGGCTCCAGAAGGAGCTCGGCGGCCGCCACGGCGAGGAGTTCTACCGTATCCATATGCGCTCGATACGGGCGGATCTCACTCTCGGGTTCGTCCTGCTCGCCCTCCTCTCGCTCTTCTATCTCACTCTCGGGTTCGTGGTGCTGAACGAGCACGGCCTGCCCGCGTTCGAGCAGGACCTGATGGTCCGGATCATCGGCCACTCGCTTTCAGTCGTTCCTTTCGGGATGACCGTCTTCGTCGTAACCGCCTTCCTGACCCTCTTCGTCTACCTGATCGGCGCCATGGACGGGAGGGCGCGGGCGGTCGCCTCGATCCTCACGCAGACGATCTCCCCGCGATTCTCCGAGGACGCGCTCTACCGTGCCGTGATCCTGGCCTTCGCGGCGATCTTCATCGCCTTCAGCTACGTCGGCACGAAGTACGTCATCAAGGACGTTCTCGTCGTCTCGGTCTTCATGTTCGGCCTGGTCGGGTTCATGCTCCTCTGGCTCGACCGGCGGCTACCTCCGTACGCGCGCGGCTCGCTCCCGTGGTACGCGGTCATGCTGGCCGGGTCGGTCCTCTTCCCGGTTGGCGCGGTGCTCTACTGGGGGATGTAGAAGAGAGGGTTATGGCGGGTAGATGCCCCGGGTGACGATGCTGCCCTGGAGGAGTCCGACCTCGAGGCCGAGCAGCGAGGCCAGTGTCAGGCCGACCACGATCGCCAGGATGCCGGCGATGGCGATGATGAGGATATCGCGCCGCTCCATGCAGTCCTGTTCGCACGGCCGGCGTAAATACGTATCTCTCACGCGGGGGACCCGGCGCGGTAGACCGCGGTCCGGCCATCGCGATAGTCCTGCCAGGCGATCGCCCCGTGCGTGACCGACGGCCATCCCTGGTCGTCCGGGTGGGTGCAGACGGGGCGTTCCGTCCCGGTCGCGAGGTCGAACGCGTAGATGTCCCAGTTGAGGTTGCGCCCGTCGACCCAGGCGACGAGATCGCCCCGGATCTGCGGGAGCCACTGGCGGGCCGGGTCGCTGCAGATCGGCCGTTCCTCGCCTGTCGTGAGATCGAGGAGGTAGATGTCGAACCCGACTCCCGAACGGTAGTCCTGCCAGACGACCCGTGCGCCCGAGACCGAGGGGCACCACTGGCCGCGTGGGTTGTCGCAGATCACCCGTTCCTCTCCCGTCACGAGGTCGAAGGCATAGATGTCGCCGGCCGTCTCGTACCCCGTCCGGTAGTCCTCCCAGACGACGACGGCACCGTCGATATCCGGGTTGTACTGAGTCTGCGGCCGGACGCAGACCGCCCTCTCGGTCCGGGTCCGCAGGTCGTAGGAGTAGATGTCGGGATCGCCGTTCCGCTCGTCGGTCCACACCACGAGATCGCCCGATATCACCGGGTGGGACTGCTTGGCAGGGTCCGTGCAGACCGGTATCTCCTCACCGGTCGTGAGATTGGCGCAATAGATGTCCCAGTTCCCGTTCCGCTTGTCCTGCCAGGCGACGCGGTCCCCCGAGACCGACGGCGAGAACTGGAGTGAATCGGCGGGCGAGACCCGTTCGGGGGTCGCGTTTGCGGCGGGGCGCACCATCACCCGGGCGCGCCCGCCGAGCCCGTGCTCCTCCCATGCCACGACATCTCCGTCGATCGATGGGTACAGCGGGCTGGACCCCCCGGGCGATACGCGTTCGCCGTCGTGGACGCCACCGGGGGCGGTGCCTGTCCTCGCGTCCCCCATCGTCAGGGCAAGCCCCGCTCCGACGAACAACACGACGATCCCGGCTATGACCGTCAGGTAGCGCGGCACCATGCTCTCTCGCGGAGAGATGTGCCGCGGACGGTGCTAACGGTTGCGGTCTCGCTGGTCAGTCGAGAGTCCGTTTCTTGAGGGACTCGACCGCCGGCCCGTGGATCACCTCGCCGTCCGCGGCGTACCGCGAGCCATGACACGGACAGTCCCATGTCTGCTCCGCCGGGTTCCACGCGACGGTGCAGCCCATGTGACGGCAGGCGGGGTCGTGCGTGTGCAGGATGCCCGCCTCGTCCCGGTACGCGGCCACCTTCGTGCCGTGGACGGTCAGCACCGCGCCCTCGCCCGGCCGGAGAGACTCGGGGTCGTGCCCCTCGGACCGGACGAGCCCCGAGACGAGCTCGGTCGCCACGTTCGCCTGCTGGCTCAGGAACCCGGCCGCCGAGGCCTGGATCGCCTTCCGGCCCGGATCGAAGACATCGGCCCAGCGCGGGGGCTTTCCCAGGATCATCTCCGAGAGGAGCTGCCCCGCGACCGTCCCGTGGGTCATGCCCCATTTCTTGAACCCGGTCGCGACGTAGACATGGGAGGTCTCGCCGCCCATCCTGCCGATGTACGGGACGTTGTCGACCGTGACGTTGTCCTGGGTCATCCAGTGATACCGCACCTCGCGGAGGGAGTAGAGCGCCTCGATGAACCGCTGGAGCGCGCGGTAGTGGCGGCGAGTATCGCCCCCCTGGCCGACCCTGTGCCCCTCGCCGGAGACGAGCACCAGCTCGCTCTCGCCATCGGGTTGGGACCTCAGCGACCGTGTCGGGTTCTCGGCCGAGAGGAACATGCCATCGGCCAGTGGTTCCTCGAGCGTGACCCCGAGAACATAGGACGCGGACGGGTGCATGCGAGTGAAGAGCATGTTCGGCTTGTCCCAGAACGGCCAGTGCGTCGCGATGATCACATCGTCGGCGTGGACCGTGCCGGACGTGGTCTTTACCGAGACGGGGGAGCCCTCGGTGATGTCGAGGGCCCGTGTTCGCTCGTAGATCGCCGAGCCCTCTCCGGGAATGGTGCGTGCGAGCCCGAGCAGGTACTTCCTCGGGTGGAACTGGGCCTGGTTGTCCATCCGGATCGCGCCGTCGGAGTGGAGGGGAAGGGGCACCTCCTCGACGAAGTGAGCGGGCAGGCCGAGCCGCAGGCAGGCGTCGACCTCGTCCATCACTCTGTCGCGACCCTTGTGCGACTGCGCGTAGGTGTAGGCGGGCTTCCGGGTGAAGGCGCACTCGATCCCGTGCTGCCGCGAGAGCGCCTCGACCGTCTCGATCGCGGCCTGGTTCGCCTCGGCGTACTGCTGCGCCCTGCTCGTGCCGAAGGCGTCGATCAGGTGCCGGTAGACGAGGTGGTGAAGCGAGGTCAGCTTCGCCGTGGTGTGACCGGTCACGTCGCCGGCGATCCGCCGTGCCTCGATCACGACGACAGTACGGCCCGCTGCCCTGAGCAGCGCCGCCGCGGTCAGGCCGGCGATCCCACCGCCGATCACCGCCACGTCGGCGCGGACGTTCGCCGGGGCCGGCGAGAACTCGGGGCCGGGCGCGCTCTCTATCCAGTACGAGGCCGCCCTGCCGGGCAGCCGCTCCATCTCGGGTTCCTCGTTCGCCATGATACGCCTCCAGCCGGTTCGCGGCCTGTCGAGCCGTATCGAGCCGGGCGCACCCACTTGGGACGATCCTGACTTAAGTATTGCCCTGGGTGAGCCGCGCAGCGCAGGCCTCGGCGAACGCCCGAGCGGAGAACGGGTCCTGCGCGGTCAGGAGCTCGCGGTCCTCGACCACGAACGGGGCGCCCGGCACGGGGCCGTGTCGCACCCGGGCCCCGAGCGCCGCGAGCCGCTTGTCGAGGTACCAGGGGAGGCGCCCCTTCAGCACGGGCAGGGGAAACTCGAGCAGGTGCTCGAACCACGATGGAAAGCAGGTCAGACGGTATCCTGCGTACGGGAACGGCCCCGGGGTTGCCGTGGCAAGGAGCGCGGCCGGCCCGTGGCAGATCATGAACGTCGGCATCGCGCTCTCGTGGAAGTGGAGAAGGATCCGGCGCATCGCGTCGCTCTGGGGCAGGTCCGCCTGCTGCGCGTGGCCTCCCGGAACGAGCAGGGCCGCGTACCCGTCGAGCGAGCCCTCGGCGAGCTCCTCCAGCACGAGCGGCCGGCGGAGCCCCGCGACGCCATCCACGATCGCCAGCTGGCGGGCGCGTTCGGGACGGGGCAGCAGGGCGAGACTCCGGGGGTCGGGCAACGGCGGCACTCCGCCGGGCGTGGCGACATCGATCTCGTGCCTGTCCCGGAGCAGGCGTTCGAGCGGGAGTGCCAGCTCGGCGAGCCAGTACCCAGTGCGAACGGAACGGTGATTCTTCAGCCGGAGTTCGGTCGCGGCGGAGGAGGTCACGAGGACTCTCATAGATCGGTCATGACAAGGACGAGGTGGGCCTTGAGCCGCTCGATCTGGGATGCCGTCCAGTCCGGTGACCGGTCGGGTGTCGCGCCGAAGACGAAGAATGTCGGAAGAACCGTCATCCCGGCGTAGGTGAGGGTGTTCTCCGTGATAGGCGCAAGCAGTGATTGGACGCCCCCCTGGTTCTCCCCGGCATAGACCTCTTCGGGGGCCTCGAGGGTCGTCACGAGCATGGCCTTCTTGCCGCGGACTAAGGGCGGTCTCGAGAGCCCCTCGGTGTCTGCCGCGTGCGCGAACGAGAGGACGCGGTCGAACCACCCTTTCAGTATCGCGGGTACGGACGACCACCAGAGCGGGAACTGAAAGACCACCAGGTCGGCCTCGCGGAGCTTCTCGAGTTCTTCCGCGATATCGGGCGGGACCCTGCCGTGGGTCAGCGCACGCCGGATCTCGATACCCGGCACGAGGCGCTCGGCGAGAGCGCGATCGGGAAAGTCCCGCTCATCGAGCACGGGCCGAAAACCGTCCCGGTAGAGGTCGGAATCGATGATGGTGTGCCCCATGGCGCTCAACATCCGGTGCGCCTCGGCCCGGATATTCGCGTTCAGGGAGTTCGTGTCGTCGTGGTGCGCGTAGATGTAGTGGATGTTCATGATCGACCCCTCACGCCTCCGTGAGATCATCCACGGCAATAATGGTATCCGGGAGAGAACGCGAATCGGAGACACCTTTTTCAATCCCGATGCCGTATCCTCGTCGACGATGACCTCGCTGCGGTACTTCTACGGCGAGACACCCCGCTTCCGCCACGAGTACGAGCAGCTGCAGGAACTGACCCAGGTACTCGAGGATGCAGGCCTGCCAGGCCCCATCTACCTCGCCACGAACTTCCTGCTCGCCAACGGCGAGATCGACTGCCTGCTCATGACACCTCGTGGTCTCGTCATGCTCGAGCTCAAGGCCTATCAGGGCGAGGTGCACGGCGCCGAGCAGGGGAACTGGTGGGTGGTTGACGCCGATGGGGGGACGGTGCCCCTGAAGACGAACCTCTTCCGCCAGCTCCGGACTCATCGGTTCGACCTCGCCGATCGCCTGCTTCGGATCCGGGACGATGCGTTTCCACAGATCAGGGAGAAGGACCTGATGAAGATCGGGTCCTGGGGGTATTTCAGGCGCGGTTCGACCTATGCCGACGACGGGATCGACCGGGACCGGGTCAAGTGGTTCGATATCGTCTCCGCGGACACCCTGGTCGAGCGGCTGATGCTCGTCGACGCCGGGTTCACGATCAGGGAGCGCGAGATGGACTCCATCGTCGAGACGCTCCGTCTCTCACCCTCGGACGGGCTTATCCCGTCGGCGAACGGGGACCCGGCGGTCGACCCGGGTCCCGTGTCTTCGGTCGCCGCGACGAGCCTCGAGGCCGTGCTCGTCGACCGGATGGACGCCCTCGTCGCCCGGATGGAGGCGATCCCGGAGGCGATCGCGGGGCTCGTGCAGCCCGGCGACGCCTGCGAGGTGCCGCCGGCAGGCCCCGTGCCGCAGGCGGGTGAAATCCCCGGAGGATGCTCCGACGCCGTCGGTCCCGATGAATCCAACACCCCGCTCGCCGAACGTATCCGCCGCTTTGTCTGCGAACGCTACGCCGCGCCGGCGCGAAGCGACGGGCGGGGGGAGTTCGAGGTGACCTCGGGGGAGGTGCACCGGGGCATGGACCTCTCGAACCGGATGTCTTCGGTCTGCGGCGTTCTCCGGGGCAGGAAGCTCGAGGAGCGGTGCGGCATCGAACTCGTCGAGGAGGTTCGCACGGTCCGCGCTCGCGAGAACAGCGCCACCAACCGGTTCGTGTACCGGACGCGGGGTGAGGCCACGGCAGGACGGGAGACCGTGAAACAGCGCCGGGGCGATTGATGTGGGATGGATCGTGAGAAAAGAACCGCGGATTCGGTGGGGCTCGGTCTCGTCAGCGGCCCTGGCACCGGGCTCCTCTTCGGGATCGTGCTCGACCAGATCGTCCTGGTGCTCCTGCTCGGGGTTCGCGTTCGCGCTCCTGATCGGGCCGATCAGGGAACAGGTGAAAATCGACATCTTCGCGAAGGAGTGACGGTGCGGATCCGTCCCCAGCCCCTCGGTTCTCGGCCGCCCGCCAGAGGGAGAGGGGCGTGGGTATTGCTGCTACAGGGTTCCAGGTGAACCCTGCCGCAACCCGACCGGCTCCTATCACTCAAACTTCTGGGTTGTCCGGCCCTCCTCGCTACTGCCCGCCGCGATCATCTCGCGCATGAGGTGAAGAGTCTCGACCTTCTGGCGCCCGAGCTCCATCCTCGATTCGAGCGCGAGGATCTTCTTGTCGATCAGCCGAAGGATGAGCGCACGGGTCTGGTCCTCGTCGAGGTACTCCCACGCGCGCTTTTTGAGCAGTTCGCGGCACATGCCCGTGCCGCCCATCTGGTGGCCGCCATGACCACCCATCATCTCGCCGTGCATGGCGAGAGCCGATCGCTCGCTGAACGTGAATACGTTTCGGTCGGCACGGACTACGTCATTGAATAACATCTTGATCGCTCACCTCGGCGTGCGAGACGCAGGCCTGGTCCTCCAATCGGTCGACCCGTCCGTCCGCGAGGTGGATTACCCGGCAGAAGTAGCGGCGGTGCCAGTCCTCGTGGCTGACCATCACGATCGTCTGCCCGAGCTCCCGGTTGAGCCGCGCGAAGAGGTCCAGGATCGTCTTCGAGGTGGCCGTGTCCAGGTTCGCGCATGGCTCGTCCGCGAAGACGATCGCGGGGCGGTTCACGAGCGCCCGCGCGATGGCGACCCGCTGCTGCTCGCCGCCCGAGAGCTCGAACTGGAGGTGGTCAGCCCGATCGAGCAGCCCCACCTCGTCCAGTATCTCGCGCGCCGCGCGCAGGTACTCTCCGCGCCCAGCGCCACGGACGAGCGGGGTCAGAAAGACGTTCTCAAGGGCCGAGAGCTCGCCGATCAGGGCATAGTCCTGGAAGACGTACCCGAGCCGGGCGAGCCTGAACCGCGTCCGCTCCCGCTCCGAGAGGGCGAGTACGTCCACGCCGTCGACCGTGAGGGAGCCGGTGGTCGGCCGGTCGAGGAGGCCCATGATATGGAGCAGGGTCGACTTTCCCGAACCCGACGAGCCCATGATCCCCACGAACTCGCCGCGATCGATCGCGAAGGAGACGCCGCGCAGTGCCTGGACATCGACGGTACCCATGCGATAGACACGCGAGAGATCCACAGCCTCGATCATCCTTTACCCCCGGATTGCCGAGAGGATCTCCTCGCTCGCCGTCCGCCAGGCCGGTACGTACCCGGCGATGATCGAGACGATCAGCAGGCTCGCCATGCTCTGCAGTATCTGCGCCGTCTCGACGGCAGGATAGACCGGCCCACCGGGGAAGCGGAGCGGGTACACGGTCAGGAGCCGGAGCACCACCGCGAGGAGGCCGACGCCGAGCCCCGTCCCGAGCAGGGCCATGAAGATCACCTGGAGGACGTAGGAGTTGACGATCAGGCCCTTGTCGATCCCGATCGCCTTCAGGATCCCGATCTGCCGTCGCCGGTTCACGGTATTGATGAAGACCACGATGAAGATCACCACGACCGCGATGATGAGTGAGACGGCGGTCGAGATCAGGTTGATGATCGCGAACGACTCGGTCACGTCCGCGAGGATGCCCCGCGACTTCTCCTGCCAGGTCGAGATCGGCTCCTGGACCCCGAACGCGTACAGCCTGTTTCGGAACTCGTCCTCGTTCCCCTCCTCGACGGTCCGGATCAGGACCTGGGAGACCTGGCCCTGCAGTCCGAGGACATCGGCGAGCTCCGCCCGGGTCACGTAGGCCGACGAGTCCGCACCGACGGCGTCGGTCTGAAAGATCCCCTTGACGCGGTACCGCCGGATCTCGCCGTTCGAGTAGGCGACCGTGACCGGGTCGCCCACGCGGGCTCCGCCGAGGGACTCGAGCTGGTCGAGCCGTTCGTCCTTCTCGCCGGCGAGGGTCTTGCCGATCACGATCGCGTCCCGATCCCCGGCGGAGAGGTACTCCCCCTCGATCATGCGGGTCGATGTCCGGGTCACCCGCACCTCCGTCTCCGGGTCGACCCCGATCACGGAGCGGGACCGGGTCGTGGTCCCGAACGTGATCGCGGCGCCGACGACGATCCGCGGGGCTGCGGCCACGACCCCGGGCATCCGCCCGAGCCGCGTGACGAGGGTGTCGCCGTCCGGGATATAGAACTCCCCCTCGCGGGGCTCGATATCCAGGTTGCCGTAGTTGTAGTCGATCGCCTGCCGGTTGAACGATACGACCACGCCCTGGACGATCGAGGGGAGAAAGACCAGGTTCACGAAGACCAGCGCGATGATCATCACCGTCAGGACGATCGTCCCCTTGTTGCCGCGGCGGAGCGAGCGGCCGGCGAGGAACGCCGAGACGCGGAGGCCCTCGAGCATGGATCTCCTAGGCGCTCCGTCGTCGCCAGAGCCAGAACCCTCCCGCGGCGAGTGCCACCAGGACGAGTGCCGCCGCGACGACAAGACCGCTCCCGTTGGACTCTGCCACCTCGAGCGCGAGGGGCTCGCTGATCGTGTGTTCGCCCTCGTCGTCGGTATACCTCGCGGTGAGCGTATAGTCGAGCCGTCCCGCCTGGTCGGCGACCAGGTTGAAGGCGGCGGGAGCGTCGTTTCCAGGCTCGATGCTCCCGATGAACGACTCGTTGCCGCCGGGAAGCGGAAGGTCGATGCTCGCGCGCACGGAGTTCGCGTCGTCCGTGCCCGTGTTCTCGAGCCGGGCGAGGAGGGTGAAGGCCTGCCCGCGCTCGACGCGTACCGGGTCCGTCGTGAGCGAGGCCAGGTCGAGCTCGGCCCTGCCCCTGACCAGGACCGAGAAGGCCTCGTTCTGCCGCTCCAGCGAACCGTCGGGCAGGCCATACTCGAGGGTGGCGCCTATCGTCTGGAGGCCCAGCGGGACGTCCCGGTCCGTGGCGAACGAGAGCGCGACCGGGAACGTCTCTCCCGGGGCGAGCCGGTCGATGTACGCCGTGCCCGGGCTCGCGAGCCCGAGGGACCGCGCCGAGGCGTTGATGGTCAGCACCACGTCGGATGCGGTCGCTGCCCCGCGGTTGACCACCGAGAGGTTGACCGTGAATGCCTCGCCGGGGGAGACTGCATCCGGCACGGACTTCTCGAGACCGAGCGCGGGCCGGGCGAGCTGCCCCACCTGGGTCCCCACGTTCACCACGACCGGGTACCGGACAGTCTGGCCCTCCACGGTCCGGATCCAGACCTCGGGGAAGAAGACGTCCGCGTACGGCGGGGCCCGCACGTGGAACGTGATCGGGACGGACTGCCCAACCCCAAGCGTCCCGAGGTCGCGGTAGTCGCCCGAGAGCACGGTGAGATCGGTCGTGTGCAGGCGGACGGACGCAATCGCCAGGTCGCCTCCCGTGCCGTTCGCACCCGGCACGAGCGCACCGCCGTTGGTGATCGTGACGGTCATGAGGCCGTCGCCACCGGGAGCGAGCACGTCGGGCGTGACCTCCACCCCCGTGACCATCACGCCGGCGCTCGCCGGAGTCGAGAGCGTCGCGAGCAGGATCGCGGCGACGACGAGTGGGAGAAGCCTGGTCACGCGCCCCCCTGCTGGACCGGGTATCCGGCATTCTTCCAGGCGGCGAAGCCGCCGAGCACGTTCGCGACGCACGGGACGCCGCGCGCCGCGAGCAGGCTCGCCGCGAGGCTCCCCTTGTATCCGACGTCGCAGTGCGCCGCAACGGGTCGGTCGAACGGGACTTCCTCGAGACGGGTGGCGAGTTCCCCGGCGTAGATATGGAGCGACCCGGGGATGGCTCCCTGCTCCCTGCGATTGTTGCCGTCCCGGACGTCGAGGACCGTTACTTCCCCGAGCCTGGTGTGAAGGTCGTGGACGGACCAGACGGGGAGCTGCCCGACTGGGCGGCCCGAGCGGAACCACGTCTGGAAGCCACCGCCAAGATACCCGGCCAGGTTGTCGTATCCGAGCCGGACGAACTGGGCCATGACCTCTTCGAGGTCCAGGTTGAAGTCGTCGACGACCGCGATCGGCCGGTCGTAATCGAGGACCCAGCCCATGAAGGCTCCGAGCCCTTCGCGCCAGATGCTGAGGCTGCCCGGGATATGGCCCGCCCCGAACGCCGTCGGCGAACGGATGTCGACGACCTGCAGGCCCTCGAGTTCGGGGGCGGCGAGGGGCGTCCTGAGCCAGCGCCGGGGCGGGGCCGGTGGGCCGGCCAGGTTCAGCTCCTCCATTCGCCGGAAGTACGGCGGCCGGTAGGTCACCTCGTCGGCCTTCGCGGCGACGAATTCCTCGCGGCCCATCGAGAGGAACGGGTTCGTCGCCCGCTCGTGGCCGATGGTCGAGAACGGCAGGTCGCGGATCCCCACGCCGCAGACCGAACCGGCGCCGTGCGCCGGGCAGACGACCGTGCCATCGGGAAGCGGGAGGAGCTTGTCGTGGAGCGAGTCGAAGAGCGTGGCGGCGTTGGCGGCCGGATCGTCGCTCATCAGGTCCGTTCGGCCGACGGAGCCCACGAAGAGAGCATCCCCCGTGAAAACGGCGAACGGACGGTCCCCGTCGTACAGGACGAACGACAGGGACTCGGCGGTGTGGCCGGGGGTCTCGAGCACCTCGAACGAGACCTGGCCGACCTCGATACGGTCGCCGTCGCGGACGGGACGGCCGTACGCGAAGGTGGCGCGCGCCCCGTGGTGGATGGTCGCGCCGGTGCGAAGAGCGAGCTCGGGCGAACCGACGAGGTAGTCCTCGTTCCTGTGCGTCTCGAGGATGCGGGTGATCTTCACCTCGCGCGCGGCCGCATGCTCGAGGTAGACTCCACAGTCGCGACGGGGGTCGATCACGGCCGCCTCGCCGCCGTCGCCGACGAAGTAGGAGTTGTGGGCAAGCCCCTCGGATCGGATGGTCTTGATGAACATACGCACTCCGCGGCCCGGCCCGGTGCCTGGTGCCGTGCGTTGAAATTCACTCGGATGATATTAAGACTCTCCTTGGACCATCGACACCGTTCACCGCAATGCTGATACCGTCGAGCGATGAGGAAGTGGGTACCAACGGTGCCGGGGGTGGCGGCGCCGGGCCGGTCGAGCCTCATGACCCTGAAGACTTTCCCGAAGCACCGCGCCATAGGCGCCGCGCTGCTCCTCGTCCTCCTGGCCGTCGCCATGTTCGCGCCGGCCACTGCCGCCGGCGCGGCGGGCGCGCCCGAGCGGATAGAGTCGGCGGTGCTGTCCCACGCCCGCAGTGGCGACGCCGTCCTCTCCTCGACACTCGCCGAGCGGGTGCGCGGCGGTGACCCCGTCCTGATACTCGGGGCGATGGGGCCCGCCTCGCGATCGTTCGTCTACGTCCAGCTCGACGGCGGCGTGCCGACGGCGATCCTCGACCCCGTCCTCACGGGGATCGTCGACCGCGACGAGGAGAACGGCCTGGTCACGGCGCGCGTGACCGTCGCCGAGCTGGAGGCGCTCGCCGCTCTCGACGGTGTGCGGCAGGTCCGCGAGGTGGATAGGCCCGTGGTCGCGGCAGGAAAGGCCGTGAGTGCGGGCGACGCGGTGATCCGCACCGACGAGCTGCGGGCGCTGGGCATCTCCGGCGCCGGCGTCCGAATAGGTGTCGTCTCCGACGGGGTCGACGGGATGGCGGAGGCGCGGGCGAGCGGAGACCTGGGCGAGGTCCGCGTGCTCAGCGACGAACAGGGCGGCAACGAGGGGACCGCACTGCTGGAGATCCTGTACGACATCGCCCCCGGGGCCGAACTCTACTTCCACGATCACGGAGACACCGTGCTCGACTTCAACCGTGCCGTCGACGACCTGGTCGCGGCGGGCTGCACCGTGATCGTCGATGACGTAGCATGGCCCCGGGAACCGTTCTTCGAGGACGGCGTGATCGCCACTCACCTTGGGAATCTCGTCTCGACGCGGCACCTGATCTACGTGACTGCCACGGGCAACTACGCGCGCCAGCACTACCAGGGAACCTTCGCCGACGACGGCGAGGGGTTCCACGACTTCTCGGGGGAGGACTCCGACCGGCCATTCCTCTACGCCGTCGTCCCAACCGGCGAGCAGCTGCGGGTCGTCCTGCAGTGGGACGAACCCTTCGGCGGGGCGGGGGACGACTTCGACCTCTTCCTCTGCGATGCCGGCGAGGGCGACGTCATCCGTGCCTCGACGATCGCACAGGACGGCGACTCCGACCCCATGGAATCCTTGATCTGGACCAACACGGGGCCGGACCGGGAGGTCGCGGTTGTCGTGCTCCGCCACGGCGGTACGGGATCCCGAACGCTCGAGGTCTACGCGTACCCGTCGACGGGTGCCGACGTCAGCACCGAGAACCTCGTCGCGACCGACGGCATCTATGGTCACCAGGCTGCCCCGGGCGTGATCGCCGTCGGCGCGGTGAACGCGATGAGCCCCGGCACGGCCGAGCCGTTCTCGTCGAACGGCCCCGTGACCCATGTCTACCCGGTCCGCACGGTTATCCCGAAGCCCGACATCTGTGCGCCCGACCGTGTCGCGGTCTCGGGGGCCGGGGGCTTCAAGACCGTCTTTGTCGGGACCTCCGCCGCGGCGCCGCACGTGGCCGGGCTCTGCGCGCTGGCCTGGTCTGCCCGGCCCGACCTCCCTGCGTCGGCCCTTCGTGCGGCCCTCGTCTCGTCAGCCGTCGATCTCGGCGTTGCCGGCCGTGACGACATCCACGGGTGGGGCAGGGCCGACGGCGTCGCGATGTACGCACTCATCGCCGTTCCGACGCCCACACCCACGCCGACGCCGACTGCTCCCGCGCTTCCGCCCGCAACGGCCGTCACGACGGCACCTCCGACGGCATCGCCGACACCAGTCGCGATCGTCACGACCTCCCCGTTCGCGAAACGCTACGCGATCGGCGGGCTCGCCGGCCGGACGGCAGGGCCTGGTGCCTCGGTCGCGCCGGGGTCCGGCGCCCCGGTCACCGGCGCACCGACAGCAGTCCCGAGCGTGGACCCGTATGTCCCGCCGACCCGCCCGTTCGTCCGCTGGTACCCCGCCGCCCGCTGGGCCGCCGGTCGATGACGGTGCGGGGCGCGGGCTTCATAGCCTTCCCGCGCGCACCGGTACGGGTATGACGTCGGACCGGGAACAGGCGATCTTCGAGGCCGGGATCAAGCTCGGCGCACTCTATCACCAGTGGGTCGGGACACCTATCTCGCCCCAGACGGCCGAGGTGATCGAGGAGGCCATCGAGCAGGCCGTCGGCCTTCAGCCGTTCGTCGAGGAGATTACGGTCCAGCTGGACCGGAGCCGCATGCGCCCGAACGAGTTCGGGTACAGCGAGCTCTCGGGGCTGATGTTCGATGTCGTCATCGTGACACGGCACGGAGATGCGACCTGCCGCGCCCGGCTCGCACCCCACGACGACTATCCATTGATGGAGGTGCTCGGCTGTCGTGACGCCCCGCCGGTTCCCGATCACCGATGATCACATTCACATCGATCCGCTGAACGGGCGCGGGCTCGAGGCCGCCAAGGAGTTCTACCGGGCCGGCGGCACTCACCTCCTCCTCGTCACGAAGCCATCCTGGTCGTTCGGGGTCGTTCCCCGCTCGGGCGACGACTACCGGACCGTCTTCGACGCGACACTCGCCGTGGCCGACGACGTGCGCGCCCTGGGACTCGGAGTCTTCGTCGTGCTCGGCGTCCACCCGGCCGAGATCACGTACTTCGCCGACCACCGCGCGCCGGCGGAGTCCGGGCGAATCATGGCTGAGGGCCTCGAGGTAGCGGCAGGATACGTGCAAGAGGGCAGGGCCGTGGCGATCAAGAGCGGTCGGCCGCACTACGACGCGGGACCCGAGGTGGCTGATCTCTCGAACCGGGTCCTCATCCGGGCACTCGAGCTCGCGGCCCGGGCCGACTGTGCCGTCCAGATCCACGCCGAGAGCGGGCCGTGCGCGGACGTGGCCGAGATGGCCCGCCGGGCGGGCATGGATCCGGCCCGCGTGGTCAAGCACTTCGCCGAGCCCTCGACACCGCTCGTGCCCTCGTTCGTGGCGCGGCACGAGTCGATCCCCGATGTCGCCGCCTCGGGGCGTCCGTTCATGCTCGAGTCCGACTACATGGACGAGTGCTCGCGGCCGGGGGCCGTGGTCGGACCGAAGTCCGTGCCGCGGACCTCGCTCCGCCTTCTCGCCTCCGGCGCGATCGACGAGGAGGCGCTCAACCGCTGCCACGTCGAGACGCCATCACGGGTCTACGGCGTCGAGATCGCGCTCTAGGGCCGAATAAGCCTCCACGGTCATGTTTTTAACGACGGGTGCCGATTGGATGAGCAACATGAACATGAAGGTGCACCGCGTCCCCGGCAAGGGGGACGTGGTGGCGGTCTGCGACTCCGAGCTCCTCGACCGGACCCTCCGGCACGGTGATGTCGACGTCCCGATCACCCGGGGATTCTACGGGGACAGCGCCGTAACCGAGGACGAGGTTCGCGCGGCCCTCAAGGACGCCTGCAATATCAACCTCTTCGGCCGCCGCGCCGTAGCGCTGGCAAAGGAGATGGGGCTCGTGGACGATGCGTGCTGCCTCGAGATCGACGGCATCCCGCACGCGCAGATCTTCATCATCTGACATGGACATCCGCGAGGCCTTCTGTCCACGCTGTGGAGGACCCGTCGGCGACGGTCCCGGCGGACTCTGCGGCCGGTGCCGTCTCGCCGAGACACGGTGGCTGGAGTGCGAGCCGCGGGCGGTCCACACCTTCTGCCCGAGCTGCGGCGCGCAGAAGACCGGACAGGCCTGGACCGACGTCGAGCAGGAGCGCGAAGAGATCGGTCCCGGGCTCGCGCTCTCCGCGCTCCGTCTCCATCCCGAGGTCCGGCGCCCCCAGTTCTCGGTCGCGATCCGTGAGATTTCGTCGAACCGCTCTCAGGCGGAGGTCGAGGTCTCGGGGACGCTCTACGGCGAGCCGGTGGATGGAAGGTGCACGGTCGAGCTGGTCTGGCAGAAGGAGCAGTGCGACCGGTGCAACCGGATCGCAGGCTCCTACTACGAGGGATACGTCCAGGTCCGCGCGTCCGGCCGTCGGCCGACGGAGCGCGAGGTCGAGATCGCGTCCCGGATCGCGCATGAGACCGAGGCGGCGCTCCAGGCCGACGGGGATCGGCTCAGCTACGTCTCGGACCTCCAGGAGACCCGTGACGGGCTCGACATCGTCGTCGGCTCGCAGACCATCGGGCTCGCAATCGCGCAGGCGGTGGTGCAGCGGTTCGGCGGGCGGTACTCGACCCACCCGAAACTGGTCGGCGAGAAGGTCGGGCGGCCCATCTATCGCGTGACCTACCTGGTGAGGCTCCCCCCGTTCGTCCGGGGCGACGTCATCGAATCGGGCGGCGCGGACCTCGAGGTCGTCTCGGCGGAGAGCGACCACGTCCGCGCCGTCGACCTGGGGACCGGGCGGACCCGGACCGTTCGCGAGGACGAGCCGAAACGGTTGATCGGCCACGGTGCGGACGCGGTGGAGGCGCTGGTCGCCTACCTCGACAACGGGATGCTGGGCCTCATCGACCCCGAGACAAGCGCCCCCGTCGAGGTCCCCCACCCCTCGTGGCTGACCATCGAGGCCGGCGGGCATGTCCGGGTCCTGCGCGATCGCGACAGGCTCGTGGTGCTGGGGTGAGCGGGGTGCGGGCGCGGCGCATCCCGGCAGGAGCGCTCGGCGCCTGCGCCGGGGAGGAGTGGGTCGACCCGTCGCGGCGGCCGTTCGTCGCCGGCGGTACGGCCTGGGTCCCCGTTCGCGACGGGTACGCCTGGGACGAGGACCTCCCCGGGCGCTCGTCTCCCGCGACAAGGGGATATCAGCGGCTCGGCGACCTGGTCCTCTTTCACGGCCCGCGCCCTGGTGACAGCGCCGTCCGCGACGCGGTCGCTCACTGTTCGCCGCGGGGAGTGCTCTGGATCCGGGGGCATACCGGACCCGAGCGCCGCCCCGAGGTCGAGGTGATCGAGGGGGAGGCCTGCGAGGTCGTCCACCGCGAGAACGGACTCGTCTTCCTCCTGGATCCAACGACCGTGATGTTCTCGGGGGGAAACCGGGAGGAGAAGGCGCGCCTCTCCGGCCTGGTCAGACCGGGAGAACGGGTCGCTGACCTCTTTTCCGGGATCGGTTACTTCACTCTCCCCGTCGCGCGCGCGGGCGCGCGCGTCCATGCCATGGAGATCAACCCGATCGCGTTCGGCTATCTTGAGCGGAACCTCGCGGTGAACGGGCTCGCGGACCGGGTCGACGCGGAGCTGGGCGACTGCCGCGACCTCCTCTCGGGCATGTACGACCGGCTCCTGCTCGGGCACTTCGACGCGCCCGGCTTTCTCTCCGACGCCCTCGCCCATGCACGGGCCGGAAGCGTTCTCCACGTCCATGCCGTCGAGAGCGCGCCCGGAGCGCTCTCGCCCTCCCTCGCCCGAGCGGTCGCCGGCAATGGCCTCGAGGCCTCGTCGTCGTGGCGGGCCGTGAAGTCCTGCGGGCCGCGCCGCGTCCATACCGTTTACGACATGGTGATCCTATGACACACCCTACGCTGGAAGGGACCGAGATCGTACTTGCGGTCACGGGCTCGATCGCGGCCGTCGAGACCGTCCGACTCGCGCACGAGCTCCGCCGTCGAGGTGCCCTGGTCCAGGCCGTCCTCTCGGCGGCCGCCACCCGCATCGTCCACCCCGACGCACTGACGTACGCCACGGGCCGGCCCGCGATCACCGCGATTACGGGCTTGGTGGAGCATGTGGAGTGGTGCGGGGAGGGGGCGCGCGCCGACCTTCTCCTGGTGGCACCCTGCACCGCGAACACCGTCGGCAAGATCGCCTGCGGGATCGACGACACCCCCGTCACGACCTTTGCGACCACGGCACTCGGAAGCGGCCTGCCCGTCGTGATCGTCCCGGCGATGCACGGGACCATGTACCAGCACCGGGCCGTCGAAGAGAACCTCCAGCGCCTCGTAGCGCTCGGCGCAACGGTCGTGCCGCCCCGGATCGAGGAGGGCCGTGCCAAGATCGCCGGCACCGACGTGATCGTCCTCGCGGCCGAGCGGGCCGTGAACCCGAAGCCACTCGCGGGCCGGCGGGTCCTGATCACGAGCGGCCCGTGCCGCGAACCGGTGGACGACGTTCGCGTGCTCACGACCCGGTCGACCGGGCGGATGGGCCGTGCCCTCGCGCTCGAGGCGTATCGCCGTGGCGCCGAGGTCACGGTCATCCACGCCGACAGGTTCCCATGCGTCCGGAACGTACCGATCACGACGGCCGCGGACCTTCGCGAGGCCGTGCTCGCCTGCGGCGAGGCCGACGGGATCGACATCTATGTCTCGGCGGCCGCGATCTCGGACTTCGCGCCCCATCGATCTCCCGGGAAGATCCCAAGCGGGGCTCCGACCACCCTCGCCCTCGAACCCCAGCCGAAGGTGCTCGACGAGGTGATCGCGCGCTTTACCCCGTTTGCCATCGCGTTCAAGCTCGCCGAGGACGCGGACGCCAGGGCCGGCGGGCTCCTCGAGCGCGGAGCCGCACTCGTCGTCGCGAATACGCCCGAGAGCATGGGCGCGGAGAGCGGAACCTTCGCGCTTCACTCGCCGAACGGGATCCGGGTCGTGGAGGGTTCCAAGGAGGAGGTGGCAGCGGCTATATGGTCGAGCGTGCCCTAGCCTGGTCGCCGGGCCATATCTCGGGGTACTTCCACCGCTGCGTCGGTCCCCGCGGCAGGGTGGAGGGCTCTGTCGGCGGAGGTGTCGTCATCGCCGAGGGCGTCACCGTCGAGGCCGTCGTCTCCCGGGCGCCGTCGGTCCGGGTTCGATCTCCCGCTCCCGGTGGGAGCACCATGGTCGCCGATGGCTCACCGCCGGTCGAGTACCTGATGGAGAGTCTCGGAGCCCCGGCCGCACTCACCACGGACTGCCACCTGCCGATCGGCGCGGGCTTCGGTCTCTCGGCGGCGGCCCTTCTCGCGGCCGGCACCGCCCTCTCGGCCCTCCACGGCCTCGATCTCTCCCGCACCGAGATCGCGGCGGCGGCGCACGAGGCCGAGGTCCGGTTCCGGACCGGGCTCGGCGACGCGGCAGCCGAGCAGGGAGGCGGGGTCGTGGTCCGGCGCGGCCCCGGGGTCGGGGCAGAGATCCTCCGGATACCGGCGGACCAGTCGGTCTGGGCCGTCTCGTTCGGGCCGATCTCGACCCCCGGGGTCCTCGACTCCGACGAGACGATGGCCCGCGTCCGTGCGGCATTTCCGCGGGAGGAGCCGCGCGGCCTCGACGACCTCGTGCGGCTCTCGCGCTGCTTCGCCGAAGCGAGCGGTCTTCTCACGCCCCGGGTCGGCTCGGCGCTCGCCGCCTGCGACGCCGCGGGCGTGCCGGCCTCGATGACCATGCTTGGCGACGGCGTCTTCGCCGTGGGGGACGCGGCCGAACCCGTACTCGCCCCGTTCGGCCGTGTCCTGCGACTGCACGTTGCGACCGAAGGCTTTCGACTCCGGGAGGCAGACCCGTGATCCCGCCCGACCACCCCCGGTACCGCTCGCTGGTGGTCCGCGAAAGGCTCGCGCGATGCGCCTCCGAGGGGATCGTCGCGCTCGAGGGGCTCACGGCACACGGGCGGGCCGAGGCCTTCGACTACCTGATCGGCGAGCGATCCACGGCGACGGCGAAGCTCGCTGCGCGGACCGCCGGAGCACTCCTTCGTCAGTCAGCATCCCCGGTCCTCTCCGTGAACGGGAACACGGCCGCTCTTGCCGCGAGCGAGTGCGCGGCACTTCAGGAAGCAACCGGGTGCGCGGTCGAGGTGAACCTGTTCCACCGGACCCCCGAGAGGATGGCGAAGATCACGGCCCTGCTCGAGCGACACGGCGTCACCGTCCTCGGCGGAAAGGCCGAACGGCTCCTGCCGCTCGCCCACGACCGGGCCCTCTGCCTCCCGCACGGGATCGGCGCCGCCGACCTCGTCCTGGTCCCGCTCGAGGACGGGGACCGGTGCGCGGCCCTGGTCGCGATGGGAAAGACCGTGGTCACGATCGACCTCAACCCCCTTTCGCGCACGGCCCGGACGGCCACCCTGACCGTGGTCGACGAGCTGACACGCGCACTCCCACTGATCGCGGCCGCACATGGCGAACTCTCCGACGGCGAGGCCGAGGCGCTCACGCGCCGCATCGACAATCCTTATCTCTTGCGCGCCGCCATAGCTGAGATCATTCGGGGACTGGAGCGTGCTCTGGATTGAGAAATACCGGCCCGCTGCCTTCTGCGGGATCGTCGGCCAGGACCGGCCCGTCGCGCTGCTCGAGTCGGCCGCAGAGCGCGGCACCGTCCCCCACCTTCTCCTCGCAGGGCCGAGCGGCTCGGGCCGGATGTGCGCCGTTCGCTGCCTCGCTGCCGCGCTCTACGGCGAGCACGCGGAAGCGAACACGACCGTGATCGCGACGGGCGACCTCTTCGCCGAGGGCCGGGCGTACCTCGAGGCCGACGAGCGCTTCACCCACCTGTACCGAAAGGACGAGAGCGTCCTCTCGAATGTGAAGCGGATCGTGCGGACCTACGCCGGAATCCGTCCGCTCGATGCCGAGTTCAAGCTGATGGTCTTCACCGAGGCGGATGCCATGCCGGCCGAGATGCAGCAGGCCCTCCGCCGGACCATGGAGCGATACTCCCGGACCTGCCGGTTCGTCCTCGTCACGGCCCGGCAGTCGGCGATCATCCCGGCGATCGCGTCCCGGTGCCTCCCGGTGGTCTTCCGGCCGCTCTCGACCGAGGCCGTGACTGGAATCCTCGCTGAGATTGTCAAAGCCGAGGGGGTGGAAACGGTCTCCGAGGACGACCTCGGGATGATCGCGGTCGCGGCCCGCGGTGATGTCCGCCGAGCGATCATGCTCCTCGAGGTCGCGGCGCGGTCGGGCGGTTCGATCGCGTACGGCAAGTTCGAGGTGAGCGGGGCCGAGCGCGGGGCCCGGGAGGTCCTCGAGGCCCTTGGCGATGGCGACCTTGCTGGCGCCCAGCGGACGGCCGAGTCCCTCATGATCGACGATGGCCTCACGGGGCGCGAGCTCCTGCTCGAGATCAGGAAGGCCACGAAGCGGGAGCTCCACGACACGGAGATCGCGATCGCGATCGCCGAGGCGGACGCCGAGATCGCCGGTGGGGCCTCGGAGTTCGTCCAGGTCGGCGCCCTGATCGCCCGACTGGCGGAGGCGTGCCGATGACACGGAAGGTCCAGCGCCACTACGACGAGATGGCCGAGATCTACGACCGGCGGTATAACCAGGGACCGGGCAGGTCGTACCACGAGCACATCTCCGAGCAGGTGATGGCCGGGCTCCCTCAGGGGGGACTGCTCCTCGACATCGGCTGCGGCACGGGCCTCTTCGTCGAGCGGTACCGCCACCGCGGCGGACGCGCCGTCGGACTCGACCTCTCGCCTCGGATGGTCGAGCGGGCCGTCGACCGATGTCCCGCGGCCGACTGGACCGTCGGGACGGCCGACGCCCTCCCGTTCAGCGACAACACCTTCGACGCGGTCTCAAGCCTGCTCGCGTTCTCGTACTTTCAACACCCCGAACGGATGCTCGCCGAGGTCTTACGCGTTCTCCGGCCTGGCGGGCGGTTCTCGCTCTGCACGCTCGGCCGGAACTTCTTCACCGCGGGGCTTCCCGCTATCCACACCCTCGGCGAGCTCACCCGCGTACGGCAGGTGGGCATGGGCGACTTCGGCGAGCGGTACTACTCCGAGGACCAGATGGCCGACCTGCTCGGCCGGGCCGGGTTCACGGACATCCGGGTCTCACGGTGCTCGTTCGCTCACCTCAACCTCGCGCGGCCCGTGTACGAGCTCGCGCGCAAGGTCGAGCCGATCGTCGAGCGGCGGATCCCGTACCTGGCCTACAACCTCGTGGCGAGCGGAAAGAAGCCCCACGACGGCCGCCTCGACGGTCGGTAGGGACTCTCAGTCCCGGCCTGCAGCGAGGCGCGCCTTCACCCGCTCCTTCTTGGCGATCGCCGCGGCGGCGGCGGCTTCGACCTTCGCCCGCATAACCTCGACATCGCCCGTCCGCTTATCCACCACCTTCTTGAGCGGGGTGTATGCGGCCTCGCGGAACCGCGGGGTGAAATCGGTCTCGACTCCGCCCGTCAGGAGGACGGCGGAGGGTGGGCCGGCCTCGGCACGGCCAACCGCCGCGCAGCGGACGCCAGCGTCCCGGATGACCTGTTCGATCGCCGGCACCGCGTCAGGCGGCGCAGCGACCAGGAGCGAGTCGAGCGAGACGCCGAGCGGGTCGATCCCGAGTGTGTCGAGCATCTCGCCAACCACGGGATCGACGAGCGGTCGGACAGACTCCTCCTCGACCACGATCCGGCACGAAGCCGTCGCGGCCATCTCGTGCGCGTCCCCGCGGAGACCCCCGTTGGTCACGTCGGTCATGGCGTGGACCGAGTCGAGGACCGGGCTCTCGATGAGCGCTTTGCAGGCATAGAGGAACTGGAGGTTGATGGTCCGGTCAACGACCTCGGGGTGCCCCGAGTAGAGCGCGGCCGTCGCGATGGTGCCGCCGCCGGCCCCCTCGGTCATGAGCAGTATATCCCCGGGTGTAAGGCCGCGCCTCGCCGTGAGGTGGCGTGCCACGCCGACGGTGCCGACGCAACCGGTCATTCGCGAACCGAGGACCATGTCGCCGCCGATGCGGAGCGTCGAGCCCGCGACGAGCGGGACGCCGACCGAGTCGCCGACAGCCGTGATCCCGGCGGTGTATTCGAAGATTTTGGCGACATCGCCGTCGTCGGCGACGTGGATGTCCGAGAAGAGGAGAACGGGGCGAGCGCCCATGACGTAGACGTCCCGGAGCGTGGCCCGGGTCGCGTGGAACCCGGCGAGGAACGGGAAGTCCGAGAGGCGGGAGTGCATGCCGTCGACCGTACAGCAGACGTACTGGTCGCCGGCGCGAACCGCGCCCGCGTCGTCCATCTGGTCGACCCCGACCTCCGCCGAGGTCGCGCCGATGATCCGGGCGATCTGGCGGTGGGCGAAGAAATCACCCGTGCCGCGTGAGCCGACGCCGAACTCGCCCATCCCGACACCGGCGGCATTCGTCTCGAGGAGGTCGCCTTCCAGCCCATGGGTCAGCAGTGCCTCGTCCACCACCGCGCGCGCGAACGAGGCCGCGTACTCCACGTCGACATCCTTGATCCGTCGGACGTGATCGGCGAGCGACGCCTCGATCCTCCCCCTGTCTACTCCCTCGCGGAGCCTCCGCCGGACGAACTCCTCGACGTCCATCAGGCCTTCCCCGGCACCGCGAGCCGCTCGAGAGCCCAGGCCATGTTCCGACCGAGGGTCCGCATGATCCCGACCCCCTCGACGTCCGCGTCGACATCCCCGGGCGCGAGCCCGACGCCGATGTTCCAGTACGACGAGCCGACCACGACCATCTCCGAGTACAGGAAGAGGTGATTGATGGTGTCGAAGGCGTGGATACCACCGGCCCGGCGATTCACGACGACGGCAGCGCCGACCTTGCGGCGGAACAATCCCCCGTTCGCGAGCGCCACGTATGCAGCGCGATCGATCAGGGCCTTGGTCTCGCTCGTGACGTCGGCGTAGTACGTCGGCGACCCGAGCAGGATGCCGTCGGCGCCGACCATGCTCTCGATGAAGCCGTTCATCTCGTCCGTCTCGTTCGCGCACCGCCCGTCCCGGCGCTCGAAGCAACGTCCGCAGGCGGCGCAGCCCCGAAGAGGCCGTCCGCCGACGTGAATGAGCTCGGTCTCACACCCGGTGGCCTCGAGCTCCTCGAGGGCATACCCGAGGAGGCGGGCCGTGTTTCCGTCCCGTTTCGGGGACCCGTTGAACGCGGCGACCTTCATGGTTGTCCCACAATTGACCCGGAAGAGGTATAAAAAAGCCGCCGCGAGGCGCAGGAGCGGATGCGTACACGTGTATCAAGGAGGCGGGTCGTGGGATCGAGCCCTCCATGGGTCTTGCAGGGAGAGATGACGAGTGTGCTTGTTTCGCGAACCTGTGAATCGACCTCGGAATCCTCGAGAAGACCATCGAGCGGCAGGGCGTGCGCGACCTTCCTTGTTACCCTCACCGCTGCTTGACTCCAGGCTGTCCGCAGGTGCTTCCGGTGCGCGCCTCCGGTGCCGACCCGGCACTGGCGGTGTACGGAGGCTAAAAGTGACGCCCTGGATACCAAACGAGAATATTAAATGACAATGATTTTTACCCAGCGCATATTACAGGAGATACGGACACGTTTGGAATGCGCTGCCTCCCGGTCCCTCCCCTGTTGCCGCTCTCCGCGATCCGGCAGCCTGCCTTCCTTTTCGCCCCCGATGGCCGTGTACTCGCGACCAATGTTCCGGCTGAGAAGCTCGCCGGCCGTCCGCTCGAAGGGTGCTCGCTCGAGGAGTTTATCGGGGTCTTCGGGCTCAGGTGGGGGGATGGCCGCCCCGTAACGCCGGACGGGATCTCGTTGCCACTGATCCTCCCGGTCGACGGGCCTGGAGAGGTCCATCTCGGGGCGACGGCCTCGGACGGCCGCTGGTTCGACCTCGTGGCGACAGCGTCCCCCATAAAAAGCGGCGATAAGATCGCCGCGATGCTGGTACTCTGGCAGGACGTGACCTACCTCCAGGCGATGGAGGAGACCCTCCTGGCGAACGCCCAGACGGTTCGGGCCCTCGTGAACGGCCCGGGCGAAAAGGCCCTCCTCCTCGAGGTGGACGGCACCATCCTCGAGATGAGCGAGTCCTGCGCCGCCGCGCTGGGCCGCTCCGCGCGAGCCCTCACGGGCGAGAACGCCTGGACCGTGCTCCCGCCCGGCATGGCCGACCGTCGCCGCGAGCACGTTGAGCGCGTGGTGACGACACGGGCGCCCCTCCAGTTCGCCGAGATCCTGAACGGTCGCCGGTACGAGTCCGTCGTGGTCCCGATCCTCTCCGACGCCGGCCGTGTGGTGCGTGTCGCCATCCGCACGCGCGAGATCCGGGACGGGGAGGAGACCGGCGATCGGTTCCGGAACATCCTTGAGCTCTCGCTCGACGCGGTCTACCGCCGAGACCTCGCGACCGATCACTACGACTACGTCAGCCCGGCCATCGAGGCGATCACGGGGTACTCCTCCGAGACGTTCCAGGGGCTAACAACGCTCGAGTTTCTCGCGCGGACGCATCCCGAGGACCGCGGGACGGTGCTGCACGTGATCGGAGACCCGGCCGTGGGCACGGGCGTGGCCGAGTACCGGTTCCGCCACCGGGACGGGAGCTACCGCTGGCTCTCCGACCATTTTATCGTCAGGGCCGGTGACGGGCAGCGGGCCCGGTACCGGGGGGGCGTGGTCCGGGACGTGACCGGGCTTCACCAGATGGTCGACGACCTGCGACGCTCGAACGAGGAGTTGCAGCGGTTCGCGTACGTGGCGAGCCACGACCTGCAGGAGCCGCTCCGGTCCATCGTCAGCTTCAGCCAGCTCCTTGAGCGGCGGTACAAGGGAAAACTCGGCGAGGACGCCGACGACTACATCCGGTTCATCGTCGATGGCGGCACGAGGATGCAGCGACTGATCCTGGACCTCCTTCACTTCTCGCGAGTGGAAACCCAGGCGAGGCCCCCCTCACCTACCGACGCCGCGGAGGTGGTGGCCGACGCGCTCCGGTCGCTCCGCGCCGCGATCGCCGAGGCGGACGCGCTGGTGACCGTTGGCAATCTGCCGGTCGTGATGGCCGACGCGGCGCAGCTCGAGCAGGTCTTCTCAAACCTGATCAGCAACGCGATCAAATACCGCCGGCAAGGAGCCCGTCCCGAGATAACCGTCTCGGCGGTCCTCCACGGGGAACGGTGGACATTCTCGATCGCGGATAACGGGATCGGGATCGAGACCGAGTACTTCAATCGGATCTTCGAGATGTTCCGTCGCCTTCACACGCGGGAGCGGTACGAGGGGACGGGGATCGGCCTCGCCGTGGTCAAGAAGATCGTCGAGCGGCACGGTGGAACGGCATGGGTCGAGTCGGAGCCGGGCGAGGGCTCGACGTTCTATTTCACTCTCCCGGCCGCCTGACCTGCGTTCTGGGATGGCGGCATCCGTGCTGGGCCGGGCCGCGGGCACACGCCTCCTCGGCTTCCCCGCGTGCCGCGGTGAACCGTGAGCATTCGAGTCCTCTCGGCGATTGCGTCGCTATACGGCACCATAAACTAAAAAACCTGAAGGATCGAATAGCTCCTCGATGGTTGTTCCGACAAAGATCTTCTTCACCAGGGGCGTTGGCGTGCACAAGGACCGTCTCGCTTCCTTCGAGCTCGCGCTGCGTAATGCCGGGATCGAGCGGTGCAACCTGGTCTACGTCTCCTCGATCTTCCCGCCCAAGGCGAAGGAGGTCTCGCGCGAGGAGGGGCTCGGCCAGATCCAGGCAGGACAGATCGTCTACTGTGTCATGGCACGGAACGAGACGAACGAACCGAACCGGTTCGTCTCCGCCGCGATCGGGCAGGCCCTCCCCCGCGAGGACCACGCCTACGGCTACCTCTCCGAACACCACGCCTTCGGCGAGTCGGAGGAGATCTCGGGCGAGTACGCCGAGGATCTCGCGGCAACCATGCTCGCGACCACGCTCGGGATCGAGTTCGACCCCGACTGTGCATGGCAGGAGCGGGAGCAGATCTACAAGGCGAGCGGCAAGATCATCGAGACCAAGCATATCTGCCAGGCGGCGCAGGGAGATCCGGGCGGAAAATGGACGACCGTGGTCTCAGCCGCCGTCTTCATCATCTGATACCCTCCACTCCCTTCTCCACGCGTCGCGCACCGAAGGCCTGCGCCTCGAACAACAACTATATATCTTAAAGGGTCTTTTCACGTGTCGGTGCAACCCATATGGCAGACACATCCAAGGAGAACGAGGACCGGCTCCGCCGGGCCACCACGGACAGGCCGGAGGAGAAGCGGACGGGTGAAAGCTCAAGTTTCGTGGCCGTAAACACCCTGGCAAAGCCGAAGGCGACCGAGGTCGCGGAGTCGGTGCGGACCGACGAGCGGTCGACAACCGAGAAGATCGATGACACGTTCCACAAGGCAAAGGAGGATGCCAGGCGGGCGGTCGGGCTCGGGCCTGAGTGGGAGCAAGCACGAACGGAAGACGAGAGACGGCGCGCGGCAGCCGGGACGGCCGCGGCGGTTGGCACGGCCGCTGCTGCCGGGAAGGCCATGACGAGGGCCGGCGAGACGAGCGAGGAGACGGCACCGACGGGGACACAGGGCCAGCACTGGCGCGGCGAGCCCTTGGCCAAAAACCCGAAGATCGAGGGCACGGGAGGCCTCGAGGAGACGCCCGCGTCCGAACGGACCGGGGCCGAGAAGAAGCTCGGAGCCGTCGGGGCAACCGCCGTCGGAACGGCCGCCGTCGCCGGGGCGGCGATGACCCGGCCCGGCGCGGAGGGAGAGAAGCGCACCGACTGGGAGGAGATCAAACACCCCGGCATGGTCCCGTGCGACACGGACCCGTACGGAACGCGCCCGGTCTCGGAGCTGACGCCGCCGTCGGAGATCACGGACAAGGCCGACCTCGCGGCGGTGCGAATGATGGAGCGCGACCGCGAGGAGCAAGAGCGGATGAAGACCGGGGCCGCGGTGACAGGCGCGACCATGGCAGGCGCGGCCGGTGCCAGGAGAGAGGACGAGGATATCATGTCCCTGGCGACCGAGGAGGCGGCGGCCGCCCGGACCGCGAAGGCTGCGAAGGAACCGACGGAGGAGCACAAGAAGACCGGTGCAGCGATGGTCGGGGCGGCAGCGGCCGGAACCGCGGTTAAAGAGGTCAGGGAGACCAGGACAACGACCGAGACCCGTCTGGAGTCCGAGGCCGACCGCGAGCGGGCACGAGCCGCCGCGACGGGCGCGGCCCTCGGCGCGGGAGCGGCCGCGAGCAGGGCCGAGCCCGCTGCTGCGGAGCGGACCACCCGCGCCGGGGCCGCGATCGACACGGACACCACGCACCATGTGGTCACCGAGCGGCCCGTGACCGGGACCGTCGTGCCGCCGGGCGTCACGACGACGACCCCGCTCACGCCCTACGGCGCCGTGGACGAGCGCACGAGGAGACACGCAGAGGATCCAAGTGTCCACCCCGACTGGGAGACCCAGCCGCAGATCAACGCACCGCGAGACGTCGGGATCCCGACGGCCGAGGGGCAGGCCGACGCGGCCCGGATCCGGGCGGGCCGACGGCGGAGCGACGAGGCCAAGGAGCCTCGGATCGAGCGCCGCGGCGACGACATCGACGTCCCCGCGGCGAGCGGTGCCCGCGTCGACACCGACCGCGGGGTCATCGGGGCGACGAAGGACGTGGCCCGCGACATCACCGACGCGACGAAAGAGACGGCCCGCGGCGTCACGGATGCGACCAAGAAGGCGGCTCGCGACGTCGACAGGAAGATCTGAAAAAACCGATCCACCCCCTCCTCCTTTTCCACGGGCACGATTATCCCGCGCGGCGTTCCATCCTCCTGCAGGTAGTCCATGGACCGAAGATCCCTTCTCATGCTGGGCGCCGCCCTGATCGTTATCGCCGCCGCCGTCATCGTCGTACCGCTGCTCTGGCCCGGCGCGCCCGGCGGCGCCGCCACCCCGTCCGCGACCGCGTTTCCGACGGGCACCCCGCTCGTGACGCCGGTGATGCTCGCTCCCGCCACGGCGCTCGAGGCCGTCGCGGCCCGCGTCCAGTCGGACCTCGACGCGTTCGACCGTGATACCGCGAATGCCGCGCGGGCGCTGGGGCCGACGGAGATGACCGGCAACGAGACCCGGCGTATTCTCCGCGAGCTCGCCCTCGCCTCCCCGGCCGTGATCGATGCCACGGCCGTGTCGCGGGACGGAGTCATGCTCACGGTCGAGCCCCGGGAGTACTCCCGCTACGAGGGGTCGAAGATCGGCGACCAGGAGCAGGTGCGGCGCGTGGCCGAGACGCGGCAGCCCGCGATGAGCGGTCTCTTTCCAACGGTCGAGGGCGTGAACGCCACGGACCTGGAGCACCCGGTCTTCTCGCCATCGGGCGAGTTCAACGGCTCCGCGAGCCTCCTCTTCAACCCGCTCGTCCTGCTGACCATCGCCGTTGAGGCAGGTCTCGAGGGCGGCGTGGCCGAGGTATTCGTTGTCGACACGGATGGCGTTGTCCTCTACGACCGCGACGCGGGCGAGGTCGGGACCACTACCTTCACGGACGCGCAGTATGCCGGTAACCAGGAGCTACTCGCGATCGCCGAACGGATGCGGACCGAGCGCGAGGGGACCGGTTCCTACACCTTCGCGACGGAAGGGTCGTCCGATCAGGTCCGCAAGGAGATCCAATGGGTCTCTGTCGGACTCCACGGGACTGAATGGCGCGTGGTTGCAGTGAACGCGACCACTCAGGCCTGATCGGTCCGTCCCGTCCCCCTCTTTCCAATCGGGGGCACCACCATCGAGATCAATCCTAATTTCGTTAACGAAAACAAGTTTGCTTGCGGAGAAGGAAACTAAAATTTCGCCCGCTTTTTTGAAAAGGAGCCTTTATCGCCTCTTCTCTCCAACTCTCCTTTCATGAGTCTGGTGCTCGACGCGAAGAAGGGGATGATCACCGAGGAGATACGCGAGGTCGCGCGGCAGGAGGGGCTCGACCCCGAGGTCGTCCGCCGGGGCGTGGCGGGCGGCCATATCGTCATTCCTGTCTCGCCGTACCGGAAGGTACGGCTCTGCGGGATCGGCGAGGGTCTCAGGACCAAGGTCAATGCCTCGATCGGGACCTCGTCCGATATCGTGGACATCGATGTCGAGATCGAGAAGGCCCGCCAGGCAGAGCTCGCCGGCGCCGACACACTCATGGAGCTCTCCACCGGCGGGGACCTCGTCGAGATCCGGCGGCGCGTGGTCGAGGCCACCAGCCTCTCCGTCGGGTCCGTCCCGCTCTACCAGGCCTTCATCGAGGCCGCCGTCCGCGACGGCGCCGTCGTCCATATGAACGAGGACGACCTCTTCCGGATCACGGCCGAGCAGGCGAAGGCCGGCACGAACTTCATGGCCATCCACACGGGGATCAACTACGAGACCATGAAGCGGCTCCAGAACCAGGGCCGGCATGGCGGGCTCGTCTCGCGCGGCGGCGCGTTCATGACCGCGTGGATGCTCCACAATCAGAAGGAGAACCCGCTCTACGCAGAGTTCGACTACCTCTGTGAGATCATGATCGAGCACGAGGTCACGCTCTCCATGGGCAACGGCATGCGGGCCGGCGCCATCCACGACGCAACGGACCGGGCCCAGGTCCAGGAACTGCTCATCAACGCCGAGCTGGCGGACAAGGCTCACGACCTGGGTATCCAGGTGATCGTCGAGGGGCCGGGCCATATCCCGATCGACGAGATCCAGGCGAACGTCATCCTCCAGAAACGCGTCACCAACCGCAAGCCGTTCTACATGCTCGGCCCGCTCGTGACCGATATCGCCCCGGGCTACGACGACCGCGTGGCGATGATCGGAGCCTCCCTATCGTCGTCGTACGGCGCGGACTTCATCTGCTACGTCACGCCCGCCGAGCACCTCGCGCTCCCCACCCCCGAAGAGGTCTACGAGGGGGTCATCTCGAGCCGGATCGCCGCCCATGTCGGCGACATGGTCAAGCTCGGCAAGCGCGACGACGACCTCGAGATGGGGCACGCCCGGCGGGACCTCGACTGGGAGCGGCAGTTCGCCGTCGCCCTCAACCCCGACCACGCCCGGGCTATCCGCGACTCGCGCCGCCCGGCCGATTCGGAGGCCTGCACGATGTGCGGCGACTACTGCGCACTCAAGATCGTCTCGAAGCATTTCGCCTTCTGAACCCCTTTTTACGACCGGGATCTTTTTCTCGTCCAGTGACCGTGATGGAGCCATGCGCACGGACCACCGCGGGGGGGCCTGGATCCATATCGAGGACCCCGGGGACGACGAACAGGCTTGGCTTACTGACGAGCTCGGGGTTCCGGCCGACTGGGTCCGCGACGCCGTCGACCCGTACCAGCGCCCCCGTTTCCAGCGTCTCGGCGAGCTGGTCCTGCTCCTCGTCCTCTGCGCCCGTACGGCGCACCAGCGGCCCGAGCCCTTCGCGACGGTTCCTCTCGCGATCGTGCTCCAGCCGGACCGTGCGATCACCATCTGTCGAAAGAACCCCGACCTCCTCGATGAGACGGACAAGGGAGACAGTGTCGACCCGCGCGGGATCGCGCTCGAGCTCCTCGTCGCGAACGAGCACGTATTCCGCGACGACCTCGCCGCGATCCACGACCGCTCCACCCTCGACGAAGAGCGACTGCGCGAGTCCCTGACGGGTTCACGTCTCGGCGAGCTGATCGACCATGGGCGGAGCCTCGCCTACTTCGACTCGGCCCTGCGGGCCAACGACCGAATGCTCGAGGGTGCGCGTGATGACGGGCTCTTCGGGAAGGGGGATCTCGTGACGGTTTTCGACGAGGTCAGGGAGCGGAACGAGGAGAACGCCGAGCTCGCCCAGGTCTTCACGCGGATCCACAACGACCTCATGGAAGGGTTCTCCTCGCTCGTCTCGATGAACCTCAACGCCCTCGTCCGGACACTGACGGAGGTGACCATCGCGCTTGCCGTCCCCGCGCTCATCGCGGCGATGTGGGGAATGAACGTCTCCCTCCCCTTCGAGGACGTCGAGATCGCCTTCGCCGTGCTCACGGGGCTGATCGTGGTCCTCGCAGTGGTCGCGTTCGCGCTTATACGGTTCGCCGAGCGGTTCGGCCGGGTACCGGGGAGGCGAAGCTGATATATGGATGATCGTCCTCACACTCAGGTCGGACTGATGTGTATCGTTGACGCTCCCCACTCCCCGCGAGAGTTCGCATGACGGACTTCTCGCCCGAGCCGCTCGCCCCTGAGCAGCCCCGCGTGACCCTGACGAGCGGGGACCTGGTCCTGCTCGACCCGAAAGACCCGGACGAGGACCCGGTTGTCCCGCTCGTCGTCGTGAGCCACCACCCTGTCGAGCTCCCTCACGGAGTGATCTATGTGCTGCGCGACGACCTGCCGCTGGTCGAGGAGTTCCAGCAGGTCTTTCGTGCACCGAGCAGTGACTTCAACGCGTGGTACGAGAGCGAGCGCGAACTCTACGAGTCTCACGGACTCGTATACGGCGAGAACGACGAGCTCGACCTCCTCGATCGTCTCCTCACGGAGCGCGGGCTCTGGCACCGCCGCGCGCCCCGCTGCCTGTTCCTGATCTGATCATACGCCGCGCCGCGAGGATTAAGCGCGGCGGGCCCCTACGTTTTCGGCATGGCATACGCTGAGGGGCGTGTCTATTACTTCGAGCGCCCTGGCCCGGAGAACACGGACGATACGGCCCGGTTCGCCGTGGAGCGGGCGCAGGCGCTCGGTCTCGACACGATCGTGGTTGCGTCAACGAGTGGCCGGACGGCACTGCGGTTCCTCGAGGCGATGATGGACACGGGCCTCAGGCTGGTCGTGGTCACGCACGTGGTTGGCTTCTCGACACCCGGCGAGTGGGAGTTCGACTCCGAGACGGCTCGGACGCTCCGATCCGCGGGCGCTGTGGTGGTGACAGGCACGCACGTCCTCTCGGGGCTCGAACGGGCCTTCTCGGCCTCCCCGAAAGTCGGCGGCGGTTCCCGCTCCGAGGCGGTGGCGGAGGCCTTCCGGCGTGTGATCGCGGTCGGGCTCAAGGTCGCAGTCGAGTGCGTGCTGATCGCGGCCGACCAGGGTGCCGTACCGATCGACCGCGAGGTGGTGGCCTGCGGCGGGACAGGCTCGGGCGCGGACACGGTGGTGGTCGTCCGGCCGGCGCACACGAGCCGGTTCTTCGACTGCCAGGTGCGCGAGATCGCGGCCATGCCGAGGAACCGGTAGTGTTCATCGAGGCCCTCCGCGAGAGTCTTCGGTACCCGGTGATATGGGTCGCGGGCGCGGCGTTCGCGGCCTTCGAGGCAGGCCGACTCGTGCTGGCGCTCGGCGGCGATGAGTTCTTCGCTCCCCGGTTGCTGGTGCTCGGGACGCTGGTACTGCCGTTCCTGCTGGCGGGCGTCTACGGCACGCTCCGTGAGGCGGACCCGTCGTTCAGGCGCTTTCTCGCCGCGGGTGTCGCGGGCTACTTCCGCGTGCTTCTCCCCGGGCTCGTGGCGGCGTTCGCGGGGGCACTGGCGGCTCTCGTGGTCTTCGTGCCGCTCTCGCTTATCACAGGGACGACCGCACCGGGCCTCGCCGCGCCCGCGGTGCTCGCGGTCATGCTGGCGGTCGGGATCGTCTTCGTCTTCTATGACACGGCCGCGTGCTTCGAGGACCGGGGGGTCTTCGCCTCGCTGCGCCGGTCGGCCGAACTCGTCGCGGCGCGGCCCGGCGCGACGCTGGCCTTCGTGCTCACGATCGTCGCGGTTCTTGCCGTGACCGGCTTCGCGCTCTCGGTGGCCTGGACGGCAGTCCTCTTCGACCGTCTCGAGCCGCTCGCCACGATGACCCCCGAGGAGCTCGCCGCCCTGGGGTCCGACGGGTTCGCCGCGATGGCCGGCCCTGACGGGATCGCGCTCGGCGCGATCTGCTACGGGCTCTTTGTCATGCTCTCGTTCGTGCTCGCGACGACGTACAAGGCGCGCGTCTTCCGGGCGCTGGCCGACGAGACGCCGGCGGTGGCACAGGGAGTCTACGACGAGAAGGGGCGCTGGTACCGGTACTGAGCGTTTCCCGGGGACGATCTACGTCGAAGAAGGGAGGTGCGGTCATCTCTCGTGCCACCTGGGCCCTGATCGCAGGACCAGGTATGACGACACGACACACAGGCAGGCGTTCGCGATGAAGAGCAGCTCGCTTGCCGGCAACGGGGCGAGCATGCCGGCGATCAGGAGCGCAAGCCGTTCCGGGCGGCTGAAGACGGCGGCATCCGAACCGAGCCCCTTCCGGTGGTTGTGGACCCGCGATACCAGCAGGAGCAGCGAGCCCGCGATCACCGTGATTGCCAGCGGAGAGATGCCGCCGATGATCGCGCCGACGACGAATACGGTCTCGGAGAGCCGGTCACAGACGCTGTCGAGATACCGGCCGAACTCGGAGACGGAGCCGGTGATCCTGGCGAGGGAGCCGTCGAGCAGGTCGAAGCCGGCACCGATGACAAAGACGACGATGGCGGGGCGAAGCTGACCGGACGCCGCGATCAGCCCCGCCACCGTGGAGACCAGCAGCCCGGCCGCAGTCACCATGTTCGGAGTGATACCGGCCGTGAAGAGGGCGTGGCCCACCGGGGCCAGGACGCGGTCTTTCCCGGGTTTCCATCGGTAGAGCAGGCTCACCTTTCCTCCGCCCGTTCTCCGCGTGCAAGCATCCGCACTCAACCGCCCAAGTGCATCCGGCCCTCTTCTCTGTGGCATGCCGGCAGGTGCAGACGGCAAGGTTCGCCCACGGCACGGTCTGGCTTGACGCCCCGACTCTTCATCCCGATCAGGTCTTGGACCGCCCTGGGGATAACCGAGAACTTCATCCTGTTCTCAATCAAGACCCGGAGCTCGAAGGTCGTATCCGCTTTGGTGACCCCCGCATAGTCGAATGCCTTCGAGAGGCGGGCAATGTGGTCTGTGCCGGGCTCTTCTCGTCGGTCTTCATCAGGCGCCGGGGGTGGGCAACGAACCCATCATGGCGCGACTCGTCCATGGCGAATCATGGAGTGATTGTTATGGGACGGGTTATGGGTTGTGATACAGGCGGCGGAGACCGGTCCGCCGAAGGATTCATCCCCGGGCGGCACGAGAATGGAAACGGTGACAGCATGAACCCGGTACGGATGCCGATGGTCCCCCGGGGGAAGTCCGATGCCCTGATTCGGCGTCAGACCATCGGGTACACCGCCTTCGGCGCACGCCACCTTCCGGACGTCGCCCTGTGTGTCAGGTCCTCCACCGGGAGGTTCCACGACCTTCTGTTCTGTATCCGCGGCTGGAAGAAGGGGTACTCCCGGCGGGGCCACAGGGCTCCGGGCGAGAAGGGGCTTTCGGCGGCCAGCTGGGATGTCGGTGTACGCGACGTCGTAACCCGGAAGATCGACTGAGCATCCCATGGAACCGACGGTCGATCCCGGTCGGGTGCGCGCCCTCAACGACGCGTCGCCCCGGAGAGGCGACTACGTCCTCTACTGGATGCAGTCCTCCCACCGAACGGCGGAGAACCCGGCGCTCCGGTACGCCGTCGAGCGTGCGGACCGCGCACACCTGCCGCTCGTTGCCTACTTCGGCCTCGCCGAAGACTACCCCGAGGCCAATCTCCGCCATTACGCCTTCTTGATCGAGGGGCTCGCCGCCGTCGCAGTCGAGCTCGAGTCGCTCGGAGTCCATTTCGTCCTGCACACGGTCCGCCCGGACGCGGGGGCCGTCGCGCTGGCCGCAAACGCTGCCCTCGTCGTCGTCGACCGCGGGTACCTCCGTCACCACCAGGCGTGGTACCGGTCCGCCGCCGCGGAGTGCGGGTGCCCTCTTCTCCAGGTCGAGGGGGACGTCGTGGTGCCGGTGGAGACTGCCTCTCAGAAGGAGGAGTGGTCGGCGGCCACGTTCCGCCCCAAGATCGCGCGGCACCTGGACCGGTTCCTGCGTGAGTCGGGTACCCGGGCTCCAGCACGGTCGTCGCTCGGGCTGGAGCTGCCGACGCTCGCCGGCGACCTTCCCGGGCGGCTCCTCGCGCGCCTCACGGTCGACCGCTCGGTCGGGCCGTCCCCCCTCTTCCCGGGCGGCACCGGCGAGGCCGAGCGTCGATTCGACCGGTTCCTCGCCGATGGCCTGGACGGGTTCGCCGACGACCGGAACGACCCCGGCGTCGACGGCGGGTCGGGGATGAGTCCGTATCTCCACTTCGGCCAGGTATCCCCGGTCCGGCTCGCCATCCGGGCCACGGAGCACGGCGGAAGCGGGGTCGCTGCGTTCATCGAGGAGCTCGTCGTGAGGCGTGAGCTGGCCGTCAACTTCGTCGGGTACAACGACCGGTACGACTCGTTCGACGGGCTCCCGGCGTGGGCGCAGGCGACGCTCGGGCGGCACGCCACGGACCCGCGGGAGATCACCTATACCCCCAAAGAGCTCGAGCAGGGCCTGACCCACGACCCGTACTGGAACGCCGCTCAGCGTGAGATGGTCGAAACGGGCCGGATGCAGGGCTACATGCGGATGTACTGGGGCAAGAAGATAATCGAGTGGAGTCCGTCGCCCGGGGAGGCGTACGCGACCGTGCTCCGGCTCAACAACCGGTACGAGCTCGATGGCAGGGACCCGAACGGATATACCGGGGTCGCCTGGTGCTTCGGCAAGCACGACCGGCCCTGGAAGGAGCGGCCGGTCTTCGGCACGGTCCGGTACATGAACGCCCGGGGCCTCGAGCGAAAGTTCGACATGGAAGGCTATCTCGAGCGTGTCCGGCGGGTGTCCTGAAGGCGCGGCCCCCTCCCGCGGTCCGCCCAGAGGTCCCGCCCCCGCCCGGTCTCGTCGGGCGGCAGGTCCACGAGCGCCGGTGGGTACGGCGCGAAGAAGGTCTGGTTGAGGAGGGTCGGCTCCCCGAACCGTATAGTCCAGGCCCGGAGGAGGGCGCGCGGCTCGGCGAGGGTCGCCCGCCCCTCGCGGTACCGCTCGATCAGCTCGAGGCAATAGGCCCGCTCCTCGGGCGAGACGAGGTCGCGGAAGTGGCCGAGGGCGTGCTGGAGGACGTTGACGTTCGCGGTGTACCGAGGTGGGCGGGCGAGCGCGTCTGCGAGCATCCGGCGATACCGGCCGAAGAGATCAGCGGGGTCTTCCTGGGCCCGCGACGCGACGAGCCGTCCCATCTCGCGGGCGAGCTGCTGGTGGCAGGCCGAGAGGTAGAGCTTATTCTCAGCCTGGAACCGGGCGAGGGCATCGACGTCGCCGTTCCCCTCCACCCCGCGATACGCGGCAAGGGTGAAGACGGCCGCCAGGAACCCGTCACGGATGCGGGGGTTGCCGAGGCGGAGCTCGTCCTCGACGGGAAGATCGGGAAAGCGCGCCAGCACCTCGCGGGCGAAGAAGCCCGGGCCGCGATCGACGGGGGCGGACTTTCCGGCCGACGGGTAGACCCGTACTCCACGGGGACCGGAGGTAGGGGAGCCGCCCTTGAGGATGAACCCGTCGACAGGCGGGAGTCCGCCCAGGAACTCCGAGACGAAGACGGTCATCTCGAGCGTGACGTCCCGGCCCGTCGCGGGCTGGAGGAGCCGATCCGTGCCTTCCTCCCGCACGATGCGTATGGTCTCCCGGGGGACGCCGAGGCCGATCTCGACCTCGGGGCAGACGGGGACGAGATCGGCGTGTGCACTGAGGGACGTGACAAGCGGCGACGGGATCAGCGAGCCGTCGTAACGAACCGGGTCGAACCCCAGGCAGCGGCTCACGACGATCCGGGGACGTGGATACGATGGTTTCATGACGGGATCACGCGTGGTTCTCTCTCGTCGTCCGATACATAAACCCGCCCCCCTATCTCCCAAAAGAGGATCCTGTCGCGGGGTTCCCGGGGCCCGAGGCGGTGGGAGCGGTGGGGGAGTTGGCCTGGAATGACTGGAACGTCTCCTCCCTGGTTCGAGCGAGACGGAGCAGTACGGGCTTCAATCCGCGGTCCCCTGGCTCGACACGTGTCATCCCGGCGCGGCGTGGCGTAGGGGTCGACCGAGCCCTCGGTGCGCGATGCCCGAACGAGCGGGTCCAGGAAGCTGCTCCTCGTCCTCCTGACGCTGGCACTCCTCGTTCGACCGTCCACGTACCGGCGAGCTCGGTATTCTCCCCGAGCGCGCATGGACGAAGGAGTACGAGGACGGGACAGGGTGGCGTCGTTCCGTCGCGATGCCCGGCGACTCGCGAGAGGATGCGCTGGCGGAGTCCTGCCCCCGCGTTGCCGGGCGGACACCCGCGCACAGGATCACAATGATCACTTCTTTCAGCATTTCGTGAGTTCTGATCGGAAGAATGGAGAGTTGACCGGACTGCGTGGTCACTCTGCGCTGAGCGGGTCCACCCGGATCGCCTCCCCGCCTCGTAGTACCCACGTGGTTCGGGCCGGCGGCCCTCCGCTTCCTCGAGGACGCGCGGGTCACCACTCCGGTCATTCAGGAACCGGGGGCCGGCCGGCCAATCCCACGACGCCTTGTGACGCGGCAGTCCGCAATATTTAACCGCTCCGGGACCCGAAACGAGGGCATACCGGAGTTGAATCATGAACGAGAAACTGATTGAGTACTTCAACCGGCAGCCCCGCCTCGGGACGCTCAGCACCGCGAGCAAGGACGGGAAGGTCAACGTCGCGGTCTACGGCTCGCCGCGCATGACCGACGACCGGACCGTGGTTGTCGGCTCGGGAACGAACCGGACCCTCGCCAACCTGCGCGAGAACCCGCACGCCGTCTACATGATCATGGAGCCCGGCGCCGGGATCATGGAATGGAAGGGCGTCCGCGTTTACCTGACCGTGAAATCCATCGAGACCTCCGGCCCGGCCTTCGACGCGTACATCGAGCAGGTCGTCGCGGCCATCGGCGAGGTTGCGCGGGCCATGCTCCACGCCCTCGTCGTCTTCGAGGTGACCGAGGTCCGCCCGCTCGTCGACATGGGCCAGGGATGGGACCAGCCGCTTCCGGGGATGTGACGGTGGAACGGCGGGGAACCGTACGCGGATGAGACGACGGGGACGATCTCACGGCGCCCGCCGGGCGCCGGCCCATCTACTGGCCGAAGCGGATCGAACAGGAAAATAATGGCGGGTGGCCCTATCTGTCAGCTGGCGGTCTTCGCCCCGTCCAGCGAGAGCCCGCAGGCCTTCGCCACTCCCGCTCCGTACGCCGGGTCCGCCTTCGAGCAGTTCGCGATGTGCCGGCGCTTGATAAACTCCGGTGCGTCGCCCAGTGCACGGGCCGTGTTCTCGAAGAGCACCTGCTGCTGGGCCGGGCTCATCAGCCGGAAGAGCTTGCCCGGCTGGGTGTAATAGTCGGCGTCGTCCTCGCGGAAGTCCCAGATGTCACCCGGGCCGTAGATCGGAAGCGGGGGCTCCCGGTGCTCCGGCTGCGCCTGCCACTCGTCGAACGAGTTCGGTTCGTACCCGATCGTCGAGCCGTGGTTACCGTCCACGCGCATCTGGCCGTCGCGGTGGGACGGGTGGGTCGAGGGGCAGTTCATCGGCCGGTTCACCGGGATCTGGTGGTGGTTGACCCCGAGCCGGTACCGCTGCGCGTCGCCGTAGGAGAAGAGCCGTCCCTGGAGCATCTTGTCAGGCGAGAACCCGATCCCGGGCACTACCGCCGCCGGGTTGAACGCGGCCTGCTCGACGTCCTGGAAGTAGTTCTCGGGGTTCCGGTTCAGTTCGAGTACGCCAACCTCGACGAGCGGGAACTCGGACTTGTACCAGACCTTGGTGAGATCGAACGGGTTGTACGGCATCTCCCGGGCCTGCTCCTCGGTCATCACCTGGATATACATCGTCCAGCGTGGGAAGTCGCCGCGCTCGATCGCGTCGTACAGGTCGCGCTGGTGGCTCTCGCGGTCCTTCGCTACGATCACCTCGGCCTCCTCGTCCGTGAGGTTCTCGATCCCCTGCTGGGTGTGGAGATGGAACTTGACCCAGACTCGCTCGTTGGCGGCATTGATCATCGAGAAGGCATGGCTCCCGAACCCGTGCATGTGGCGGTACGAGCGCGGGATGCCGCGGTCGCTCATGGTGATCGTCACCTGGTGGAGCGCCTCGGGGAGCGATGTCCAGAAGTCCCAGTTGTTCGTCGCGCTCCGCAGGTTCGTCCGCGGGTCCCGTTTGACCGCGCGGTTCAGGTCCGGGAAGTTGTGGGGGTCGCGCAGGAAGAAGACCGGGGTGTTGTTGCCGACAAGATCCCAGTTTCCCTCCTCGGTGTAGAACTTCATCGCGAAGCCCCGGATGTCTCGCTCGGCGTCGGCTGCGCCACGTTCGCCGGCCACGGTCGAGAACCTGGCGAAGGCGTCGGTCTTCTTTCCGATCTCCGAGAAGATCTTCGCCCGGGTGAACCGGGTGATGTCGTTCGTGACGGTGAAAGTCCCGAAGGCTCCCGATCCCTTGGCGTGCATGCGCCGCTCGGGGATCACCTCGCGGTCGAAATGCGCGAGCTTCTCCTGGAGCCAGATGTCCTGCATCAGGATCGGGCCGCGTGGGCCGGCCGTTACCGCATTCTGATTATCGACCACGGGGGCGCCGGCGGCCGTCGTCAGTCGCTTCTTCTCGTTCATCTCCAACCTCGACAGTCGTCCCCCCGGGCTCCTGTGCTCGGCGAGACCATGACGATCAGTCGCCGCGGGGGTATTTGAACCATCCCCTCGCGGCGAATGTTGGTGGCATCCAGCCGATAGCATCTCTTATGGGGCCCGGCGCCGCACGATGGTGTGGAGCGGCAGAATGACCAACGCGGATGGGAAACCGGTGAAGCTCGTGGCGCTCGAGGCGGAGCTCGCCCGTCTCGGTCCGGTCTTCGTCTCGTTCTCGGGCGGTGTCGACTCGTCCCTGCTCGCCGTGGTGGCGCGCCGTGTCCTCGGGGATGACATGGCCTGCGGGCTCCTCGACAGCCCGCTCATCCCCCGTGCCGAGGTCGCGGAGGCGGGGGCGATCGCGGCGGCATACGGTCTACCGCTCGCCGTGCTGTCCTTCGACCCGCTCTCCGACCCCGCGATCGCGGGGAACTCCGTGGACCGGTGCTACCACTGCAAGCGCGCGGCCCACGCCGTCCTCCGGCGCGAGGCGACGGAACGAGGGATCGCCACGGTCGCCGACGGCGTGAACTGCTCCGATCTCGGCGAGCACCGGCCCGGGCTCGCGGCCTCGGATCAAGCGGGGATCCGCCACCCGTTCGTCGCCGCAGGGATTGCCAAGGAGGATGTCAGGGCGATCGCCCGCGCCCTCGGACTCCCGTTTGCCGAGAAGCCGTCCGCGGCCTGCCTCGCCTCGCGGGTCCCGTACGGTGAGGAGCTGACTCCGGCCACCCTCGCGAGGGTGGAGGCCGGCGAGGCGGCGCTGCACGACCTCGGCTTTCTGGCGTGCCGCGTCCGGGCGCACGGCCGGCTCGCCCGCATCGAGGTGCCGGTCGCCGACCTCGGTCGCGCGTTCGCGTCGGCCGGCTCTCTCGTCGCCGCTCTGAAGGCGACCGGGTTCGCTTATGTCGCCCTCGACCTCGAGGGGTACCGTACCGGTGCGATGGACGAGTCCCGAGCCGGTCCGCGGTAAAAATTGGAGGGGGAACGTGCTTTCAGGCCGGGACGAGCCGGGCCATGTCCGCCTCAATCGTTGTGTTCGGCGTGATGTTGAAGTTCTCGACCAGGACCTTCAGGACGTTCGGTGAGATGAAGCCCGGCAGGTTCGGGCCGAGCGTGATGTTCTTGATGCCAAGGCTCAGGAGCGCCAGCAGGACCAGCACCGCCTTCTGTTCGTACCAGGCGATGTTGAACGAGAGCGGCAGGTCGTTGATCCCGACGCCGAACGCGTCGGCGAGTGCCTGCGCGATCACCACGAGCGAGTAGCAGTCGTTGCACTGGCCCGCGTCGACCACGCGAGGGATGCCGCCGATCGTCCCGAGGTCGAGGGCGTTGTAGCGATACTTCGCGCATCCGGCCGTCAGGATGATCGTGCTCGGCGGAAGGGCCTTGGCGAACTCGGTGTAGTACTCCCTCTCTCGATGCCGCCCGTCGCAGCCGGCCATGACAACGAACCGCGTAATGTCTCCCTTCTTGACGGCCTCCACGATGGTGTCCGTGAGCCCCAGCACGGCGCCGTGAGCGCAGCCCGTGATCAGGTTACGCCCGGTCCCCGGAAGCTGCTCCGGCGGCGGCGACGCCTGTGCATGCCGGATGAGCGCCGAGAAGTCCTTGGTCCCGTCCGGACCCGCGTCGATGTGCGTCGTCCCGGGCCAGCCGACCGGCCCGGTGGTGTAGATCCGGCCGACGTACGACTCCTTGGGTGGGATGATGCAGTTCGTAGTGAACAGGATCGGGCCGTTGAACGGCTCGAACTCCTCGCGCTGCTTCTGCCATGCCGTGCCGTACTGGCCGACCAGGTGGGGAAACGCCTTCAGCTTCGGGTAGGCATTCGCGGGCAGCATCTCCCCGTGAGTATAGATGTCGATCCCCGCGTCCTTCGACTGCTCAAGGAGCTGGTACAGGTCCTTGAGATCGTGGCCCGTGACCACGATCCCGGGCCGTGTCCCGACCGTGGTCTTCACCGAGGTTATCTCAGGTGTACCGTAGGTCTCTGTGTTGGCGCGGTCGAGCAACGCCATGGTCGCCACGCCCATTCGCCCGCACTCGAGGTCGAGCGCGATCATCTCGTCGACGGGGAGGTCTTTCAGGGTCGAGGCCAGGGCCCGCTCGATGAACTCCTCGATCGCATCATCGGTGTACCCGAGCACGGCGGCGTGGTGGTAGTACGCGGACATCCCCTTGAGGCCGTAGATCAGCATCCAGCGGAGCGACCGGATATCCTCGTTCTCGGTGGCCAGGATGCCAGCCTCCGCCATCTTCGCGTCGACATCGGCATCGGACTTCGGCGTCCAGGTGACCGCGTCCGGGGCGCCTGGACCGGCCGGCGGCAGTCCGTCGCGGAGCGCTACCGCTTTCCGGATCGCCTTGCGGAAGACCTCGGGGTCGAAGTTGACGTTGGTGATGGTCATGAAGAGTGTGTCGATGATGCACTTCCGCGCCTCGTCGCTTCCCGCGCCGCCCGCCTCTTGTGCGGCGAGGTCGCGATACGCGATACCGCGGGCGATGTAGAGCAGGACGTCCTGGAGCCCGGCGAGGACCTCGTCCTTACCGCACACACCGCGGACCGTGCATCCGGTACCCCGGACCGTTTCTTCGCACTGGTAACAGAACATGTTGAGATCTCTCCTGGTATACTTTTCCGACGATGTTTCAATTAGATACTAAGGTATAAATAGACAGGGGTTTCAACAGAGTAACCATGCAGGAGTCCTGCACGGTCAGCCAGACCGTCCAGTACCTGGCGAAGAAATGGACCCTGCTGATCATCCTCGAGCTCTACAAGGGACCGGGATACACGCGCCGGTTCTCGGAGCTGAAGGGGGCGCTCGGCGGGATTACGCAGAAGGTGCTGGCCGAGCGGCTGCGCGAGCTCGAGGCCGAGGAGATCGTGACGCGACGAGCCGACGCCTCGTCCTTCCCGATCAGGACCGAGTACACCCTGACGGCGAGCGGCCTTGAGCTCGTGGAGGTGATCCGGGATATCAAGGCCTGGGCGCTGCGCTGGAAGGTCGAGAATGTCGCCTGCGGCAACCAGGACTGCTCGGTCTGCGTACTTTAAAGGCTACGGATGATATGACAGGGAGACAACCATGAAACGGAAGATCATCGAGATCGACGAGGAGCTCTGCACGGGTTGCGGCTCATGCATCCCCGACTGCCCCGAGGGCGCCCTCCAGATAATCGACGGAAAGGCACGCCTCGTGTCGGACCTCTTCTGCGACGGGCTCGGCGCCTGCATCGGGAACTGCCCCGAGGGAGCGATCTCGGTCATCGAGCGGGAGGCAGAGCCGTACGACGAGCGGGCCGTGATGGAGACGATCGTCCCGCAGGGCACGGAAACGATCAGAGCTCACCTCGAGCACCTCGCGGGGCACGGACAGACCGACCTGTACGAGCAGGCGATAACCGTCCTGGGTGAGAAGGGCATACCGATACCTGAGCACCATGCGTCCGGCATGAAGGCATCGTCAGCTGCCCCGGGCAGGGGACACGGCGCGGCGGGCCACGGGGGGGGAGGGTTCTCGGGCTGTCCCGGGTCGGGCGCCCGAACCATCGACCGGTCGACTCCCCGTTCGAGTATCCAGGCAGGCGACCCGCGACCGCCTGTGGGGGAGGCTCCCGGTTCGGAGCTGGGGCAGTGGCCGGTCCAGCTCGCTCTCCTGAACCCGGGAGCCACCTACTTCGAGAACGCCGACCTGCTGATCGCTGCCGACTGCACCCCCTTCGCATACGCAGGGTTCCACCAGGAACTCCTCCGCGGCCGCATCCTGGTCATCTTCTGCCCGAAGCTCGACCAGGAGATCGAGGAATACGTCGAGAAGCTCGGGGAGATCCTCTCCCGCCACGAGATCCGCTCGATCACGGTCGCACGCATGGAGGTTCCCTGCTGCGGAGGCGTCCGGCACGTGGTCGACCGCGCGCTCGAGCGTTCGGGCAAGAGGATCCCGGTGGCCGAGCGGGTCATCACGATCGACGGCAGGCTGATCTGACGCGGAAGACCGGCCGCGAGTCGCGGGCTACGGCCCCCGCGGCTCCGACCAGAGTGTTTTTCGTTCGGCACCGGCCAACGCATACCGAGAAGCCATGAAGATCACCACCGTAACGGACGTGGTGCCGGGTCCGAACCCGCACCGGGTCGACGCGAGGAAGGTCTACGACTCCGAGCACGCAACGGCCGTTGTCATCACACTTCAGCCCGGGGAGTCGCTGAAGCGGCATATCACGCCGGTCGACGTCTTCTTCTACGTCCTCGAGGGAGAGGGAGTGGTGGAGATAGGTGATGAGCGCGAGACGGTCGCGGCGGACCGAATTGTCGAGAGTCCCGCCCGGATCCCTCACCGCTGGTCGAACGAGAGCGACCGGGTCTTCCGCGTGCTCGTGGTCAAGGTCCCCCGCCCGACCGAGGATACGAAACTGCTCTGAGCCGCGACGGCCGCTTTGGCCCCGCCCTGGCAGCAGCGTGCACGCCAGTCTCGCCAGGCCCGACAGTTTCGATACGATGGAAATACTTATCTCTATGGGGACGGAACGTCCTTATGCGGCCCACGCCTGGTCCTGCGAACCCCCGACACAGTGTCGCACGCCCTGGGTCGCATCCCCCTTTCTCTATACATTTCCCACGGTTCCCGGTTTTGTGCTTTCTGCGGATCGCATCGCAGGATCATATGTGTCGGATACGATCCCGATCCTGTGCCCGATTACGTCCTGACAGGGTCAGCACAATATCGGTTCATACGGGACCGCGATGGCGACCCGGCCACGCCGGGGGTTCGCGGGGTTCCCGGGAAGTGCGCCGGTCCGGCCTCTCTCTTCCTCGATCACTCCCGCCCCCGTCATCGTCGTACCTGTCGTCACGACAGTCCCTGGAATCGTCTCGCCCCCGATCGCTTCCGTCTTCGTCCTCATCGGTGCCATCCCGGAAAATGTCGTAGGCCTCCCTTCGCTCGGTCACGGTCGGGTATCGATATTCGTCTCGTCGCGACCGATCCTGTTCCCGACCCTTTCCATGCCATCGTGGCGGTCCCCATCGCCAGTGTCGCCAGTGTCCCTCGCCGGCGCTGTGTTCCCGGTCCGGTCGGGGGTTTTTCCGGTACCTGGTCCGTGGGAACGGGCATATGGGGGTGGATCGCCGTGGATGTCGCGGTCGATGTCGTCGAGGCTATCACTTCCATGGCTCCGGAACTCCATGCCCCTGTCGAGGGATCCTGGCATCGCGGGTGTGTTCCGAGGCTCGCCGGGGAGACCATGGCCGGGAATCTCTCTGCCGGCATGGTTTCGATCCCGGACGGGTGGTGCAGCGGGCCGTCGAGTTGCCCGGGAGACCCCGGGGCAACAGGAACGAGAGCGAGGGCGCTACGATCACGAGGGCGACGATACCTTCACAGGCGACAATACCCCCGGGATGGCGCCCGGGAGCACCCCGTTCTCGTCCATGCCGCTTCGATCGGTTGTCGATTTCACCAGGGTTGCGTCCACTCCGAAATGAGTCCTGGTGCCCGGGGAGATCCAGTGCCGGGATTGAATACGGGCGGGGGGCCGGATCGGGAATACTTATTACACTCCCGATGGAATTGGGTCGAAGAAGAACAAATGAGCTGTCCCGAGGCTCAATGAGACATCATGCCATCTGAATCCCTGCAGTTTCGCCGGCACGCACCGCTCCGTAACCTCGCCCTTACCGGCCGGTGCGTGGGCCGCGATGAACTGCCCCGCCTAACACCGACTCCGACCCCCGGTGCGGTGCCGTTGGACTTCCGGCCCGGCACCCGAGACTGACCTGCCATGCGCCTCGGTTCACAACCCGATCACCACGAGAACCGTGTACTGCGTACCCTCAGCGTTCTACGGCGGTGGATCGACAACCGCTTCGTCCATCTTCTCGTCCTCGTGTTCGTCCTCCTAATATTGGGCATGCTCTCGGCTCTCGTCCTCGCTATCCCGGACGACCCCGCCGTCTCGAACCCCGCCCGAAGGATCGTGGAGGGGGGACTCACGGCGTTTGGAATGGACCCCCGCGACACCTTTCTCATCATCTCGGGAATGAGGCACGAGAACATTCGGGTGCCTGGAAATATTGTACGCGGGTACCTCTCGAACCCCGAGCGTCTCGAGCTTCAGATCGCGGCAGCTGACGTCCAGCGCCTTGCCCACGACCGTGAGGTGGCGCTCGAACAGGGATACTGGATCCCGACGGACGAGGACTACGTCCCTGTCACCATCACGAGGAACAGCGAGGTCCTCCACGGCTCGGTCAGGCTGAAAGGAGACTGGGTCGACCACTGGTACAGCGAGAAATGGTCCCTCCGGTTCAAGCTCGATAATGGCGATCGCCTGGATTACATGGGGGAATTCGGGCTCCACGCGCCGCGCGTCCGGAACGACATGCACGAGTGGGTCTTCCAGCAGGCGCTCGCCCGGGAGGGCGTCTCGGGGATCTCGTACCGGTTCGTGGACGTCACGATCAATGGCAGGCGGATGGGCACGTATGCGCTCGAACAGGAGTTCGACGAGGGGGTTCCCTGGTACAACCGGGAACCGCCGGGTCCGCTCGTCCGGTTCTCCAAGGCCGACCTGCACCAGGCGATCGTCGAGGATCGGCGAATGCCGGACCCGGAGCGGACGGTCGCCCTGGACGTGCTGGGGCAGAACGAGACGGCGCAGGGTTATACAGAGAACGAGGCGGCCACTGCACTCAGGCTCCTCGAGGAGTGGCGGCGTGGCGAGCTACCCACCAGCGACGCGTTCGACCTGGAGCGGACCGCACGGTACTTCGCGCTCTCGGACCTCTGCGGCAACGTCCATGGGGACCTGATCCACAATATTCGGTTCTACTTCAACCCGGTTACCGCTCGTCTCGAGCCGGTGGGCGTGGACGCGAACGCGGGATATTACATCGACGGGATTAAGGGCCTCTCCGACAGCCCATACTACCGCATGTTCTTCGACGATCCGGTCTTCTTCGAGCATTACCTCGGCGAGCTCGACCGGATCCGGGCGGACGGCTACCTCGAGGCGCTTTTCGAGGAGACACGGGCAGGGTACCAGGAGAATCTCACGACCATCTACCGCGACCAGCCGTATTACTTCTTCGAGGACGACACGTATTTTGCCAACCGCGAGGTCATACGCAGGACGCTTGCGCCGCACCGTGCGGTCAACGCGTACGTGAACGGGACATCGCAGGGCCGGCTCCATGTCGACCTGGGCGCATCCCAGCCGTTGCCGGTCCACGTCACGGCGCTGTATGTGGGGGAACTCCGCTCTCTGCCCGATGTCGGAGCGTTTCGGCTCCCGGGGAAGATCCTGAACGAGCCGGTCGAGTTCCGGCAGGTGGCGTTCTCGCTCCCTGGCAGTGCAGGGTGGAACACGACGACCCCGCTGCAGCTCGAATGCCGTGTCGTCGGGACCGGCGACGTCCGCAGGGAGCCGGTGATCGCGACACCTCGTATCGCCCCGGGGGCGGGCGCGGTCAGCCTCGCGCACCTTCCGGCCAGCGCGGATCGTTTCGCCTTCGCGGTGACCGATGACGAACGCCGCGAGGTCTATCTCGAGCCGGGCAGCCACCGCCTCGCCGAGCCACTGGTCCTCCCCGAGGGATACAGTCTCGTCTGCGGGCCCGGCACGACCCTCGACCTGGTGCGGAACGCATCGATCGTCGCACGGGGCCCGCTCGCGTGGGAGGGCACGGAGGAGGATCCGATCGTGGTCCGCTCGAGTGACGGGACTGGCGGGGGCCTTGTCGTGATGCGGGCGCAAACCACCTCCACTCTCGCGCGCGTCCATCTTGCGGGGCTCGCCGGCGTCGACAGTGAGACGGGCAACGGCACCGTCCTGACATTCCTCGAGAGCCCCGTCGTCCTCGACCACGTCTCTGTGGTGGGCGCGGGAAATACCCCGCTCCTCCGGCTGGTCGACAGCCAGTTCTCCCTCACCCGATCCGCCTTCGAGCGCGGTGCCGATCCTGCTGTCTCGGTGGAGTTCTCGCGCGGGACCATCAATGGTACGCGCATCGCCGAGGGGTCGGGCGTCCGGATCACCGGGAGCGAGGTCGGGATCGGGCAGGCCCGTTTCGAGCGGATTGCCGGGACCGCCGTCCATGCCGAGCGTGAGAGCACGATCTCCGGCGAGGAGATCGCGTGCACAGGGGCCGGCACCGCGCTCGAGGTGCGGGCCGGGTCGTCGGTCGACATATCCTTCCTGGCGTTGCGCGACGTGGGGATCGGGGTCAGTGCCGGGGCAGCGGAGTCGGGATCTGGACCGGAAAAGGTCGTGCTCCGCCAGGTCAGTCTCGCGAACGTGACGACACCGTATGGCATGGGCGAGGACAGCAGCATCGTGGTCGACGGTCGGCGTGTCGGCACGTGAGGGGCCGCCGTTTCCCCGGGGGCTGGCCAGCAGTCCGGGAGAGCGGACTCGTCCCTCGCGGTGCGTGCTCTCCGGCACGGGCCGGTATATGCACGTCCCTGTCTATCGCGTCCAGGTATCGATCCTGCCAGGATTGACCGAACGTGCCGAAAGGGTAAATCAATCGCACCGACGGGCGCCGCAGGTCTGCATCACGGAGGCGCGATGCGGGAAGAGCGGTCCGCGAGCGGCGAGAATAAGAGAGCGGATTGGGGAAAAAAATGAAGAAGGCCGGGACGGCCTTCCTCGAGGTTATGGGACTCCGACCGTGCTGCACGGGTGTCCGAGGGACGTCTCCTGCCGGCGATCCCGCGCTCAAACACACATGGAGTGCGATATCGCGGTCCCGCCAGGATGTCCCTCCCGTCCACCCGCAGCCCGGAGTAACCCGGTGCCGCGCGAGACTGGAGGGCCTTCTTCGATCAGGAACGTTCCGGGAGTGTGCCCTCTACCTGTCCATCATGGCGACCATCCGCCCCTTGACACCGCCCGCCTTCAGCTTCTCCAGGCCCTCGCCGATCTCCTCGAACTCGATCTCGATGATCTCCGGCTTGAGGTCGCCCGACGCCATCATCTGGTAGACGGCGGCGATGTCGTCCGCGGTGCCGCCCTGGCTCCCCACCAGGGTGACCTCGTGGGTGATCAGGGTCATCGTGTTGATAGTGGTCTCGAGTTGTGCCATTCCCACCAGGACCACGCGCCCGCCGGCGCGAACCGCCTCGATGGCGTCCGCCGTCGTCGTGCCGGCCCCGGCGAAGTCGACGATGACGTCCAGGTCGTGCCTGGCCGCCTCGCTGATAGACGAGTAGACCGCTGTGCACCCGAGCTTCAGCGCCTCCTGCTGCGCGGCCGGGTTCCTCGTCGCGGCGTAGACCTCGGCGCCCTTGAGAACGGCGACACGGGCTCCGATCGAGCCCAGGCCTCCGATACCGATGATGCCGACCTTCATGCCCTCCCTGACACCCCCCGTCACCACGACGGCGTGGTGGGACGTCATGCCCGCGTCCGTGGCGGCGGCGGCCTGGGCCCAGCTGACCCCCTCGGGGATCGGTACGAGCGCCTCCTCCGGGGCGGTTGACTTCGTGGCGTACCCGCCGTCGCGGCCGTAGCCTCCACCGTACCCGTCCTTGGTCGGCATGGGGCAGACGCCGACCCTGTCCCCCACCCTGAACTTCGTGACGCCCTCGCCGACCTCGGTGATAACGCCTGCATACTCGTGCCCGATGAAGAGCGGGACGTTCATCAGGGCCATCCACTTCTCGTCCTCGAGCGCGCCGACGTCCGAGTGGCAGAGGCCGGAGGCCTTCACGTCGAGCACGACGTATCCAGGCTTTGCAACGGGATCGGGTTTTTCTATCAGTTCCAGCGGCTTGTGCGTACGCTCAAATTGCCATCCTCTCATTGTAATCAATCTCCCTGTCTTCGTCTGGTTTTCGTCCTTCAAAGGAAATGATTGGCCTCACAACGCTTCCAACATCGAGACCGGCCACGATAGAGACTCGCGAACCGGGTCATTCCGTCGGAGTCCCTATCGCGCGGGTCCGCGCGTGGGTTCATGCCAGGCCTCTCTTCACCTGCCTCCCCTCACCACGCCGCCCAGCCGGCATCGGCCGGGACGACCGCGCCGTTGACGAGGCGCGCCTCGTCCGAGGCGAGGAAGAGGGCCAGGGCGGCGATCTCTTCGGCCGTGCCCATGCGCGGGCTGGCCCCGACCCCGGCGGACGCGAGCTCTATCCCCTCGGCATGGCTCTGGGTGGTCCGGGAGAGGTCCACCATCTCGGTCTGGACATACCCGGGCGCAATGATGTTGGACCGCAGACCTTTCTTGGCGTACATGAATGCCACGTTCTTCGCGAGCCCGAGGTTCGCGTGCTTGGACGCGGTGTACGCGGCTCCGCCGTGCGCGCCGTGGGTAGCGGCGATGGACGCGACCGTCACGAAGGCGCCCCTGTTGAGTCCGTCGGCATCGCCGGGGTTCTTGAGCATCTCCGGGATTGCGGCACGGAACATGTACATCGGGCCGTCGACGTTGACGGCGAAGACGTTCCGCCACGTCTCGTCGTCCATATCGGCGACGGGTGCCACCTTGTCGAGAGCGCCCGCGTTGTTGACGACGATGTCGAGCTTGCCGTACTGCTCCACGGCCGTCTTCACGGCGTTCTTGACGTCGTCCTCCTTCGAAACGTCCCCGGCGAGGGCGACGGCCTTCCCGCCCTTCGCGGTTACCTCGTCGATGACGCGCTGGAGCTTCTCCTTCCGCCGCGCGATGGCGAGAACGGTGGCGCCCTCCCGGGCGAAGAGCTTCGTGATCGCCTCGCCCATGCCGGAGCTGGCCCCGGTCACAATCGCTACCTTTCCGTCGAGTCTTCCCATGGTTGATTCCCCTATTGATGATCGTGGTCGAATGGCGGTACTAGCAGACCCTGCCCTTGTCGAGCCCGGTGATCCGGATGCCGCCGAACTGGCACTTGTTCCGGATGTTCAGGCCTATCAACAGCGGCGTGATCTTCTCGATGATGCTCGCCCGCTCGAGCGGACCGCAATCAATGACGCGGAGGCCCGGGACCTTCTCGATCAGCGGAGTCACCATGGCCTTGGCGTCCTTGTCGTCGCCGCAGATCAGGCAGTCGCAG
>CAZCUJ010000011.1:0-69810 GCA_964501565.1 uncultured Methanospirillum sp. | reverse complement strand
TCGTGCGTGGCCCGGGCCCGGTTCCTCGCCGGGCTCGCTGAGCTCTCGGACGCCGTCGGCTTCCGGCTTCCCAAGGGGGGGTCGTCCCCCGCGTTGGTTCGGACGGCGCAGGCGATCGTTGATCGGGACGGTGTCGCCGTGCTCGAACAGGTGGCCAAGGTCCACTTCCGGACCACCGCCCGCATACGGAAGAACTGATATACCGGGGCGTCAGAGTCATGCCCGGAGACGAGAGATGGACCGGTTCGAGACGTTCATGGCCGGGTTCCGCGAGCTTGGCCACGGGGCGCGAGCTGAAGCGCTCGCGGACCTCGCGCCCGAGTGCTGCTGTCCCGAGTGCCCGACCTACAATGACTGCACCGAGGGGGCGGGAGAGCGGCTCTACTGCCTCGTCGGACAGTCGTTCGGTTGCGTGATCGAGGATCTCGGGTGCGTCTGCCCGGACTGCGCAGTCTACCGAGAGCTCGACCTTCGGTACAAGGATTTCTGTCTCAAGGGGCCCGAGGCGGCGCGACGGTACGAACGATCACTGCCATGACCGTCGGAGAGTGGCGGGATCACCTGTTCGGCGACCATGACGGTCGCCACCGCCCGATCGCCGATCTCGTCGGACTTGTCGTCTACCTGATCGTCCTCGGCATCCTCAACCTGGTCGCGAAGGCCTACCCGTCCTCAGTCTGGCATGGTCTCATCGCGTTTCTGAACGCGACCGTCTGGGTCGTTGTTGCGCTCTCCGCTCTCAACGTCCTCGCGGCGATCGTCCTCGACCTCCCGTTCCCGACGAGCCTGCCCGGACCGTTCCTCCGGGCTCTCGCCGGCGCGGGGACCGCCTGGTACGTGGTCCAGCTCCTCTTCGAGGTCGACCGGCTCTTCGGCATCGGTGTCTTCCTCTCACTCGCCCCGCTCGCGGTACCGCTCTACGTCGCGGTCTTCCTGCTCGTCCTCGCCGGCGAGCTCGTCCGGCTCATCGGGGCCGAACGGCGCGCCGGCTGAAGCCCGCCGGGGATCACAGCCCGTTAGTCCGACGTCCCGGGCTCGGGCCGGAAGATAACCTTGTCTACGCGGTTGCCATCCATGTCCACGACCTCGAACTCGTTCCCGGCCCACTCGAACCGATCGCCCGCAACCGGCGTGCGCTCGAGATGCATCATCACGAACCCGCCGACGGTCTGGTAGTATCCGCGCTCCTCGTCGGGGAGCGGTGGGAGGTCGAAACGGTCCCGGAACTCATCGACCGGGAGGAGCCCGTCGATGAGCCACGATCCGTCGTCCCGCTCTACGGCCGACGGCTCCTCGTCGGGCATATCGGGTAGCGAGCCCACGATCGCCTCGAGTAGGTCGTGGAGAGTCAGGATCCCCTCGATCGATCCATACTCGTCGGTCACCAGTGCGACGTGGGTCGCTGCTACCCGGAACTGGTCCATCACCTTCAGGGCCGGCAGGGACTCGGGCAGGTAGAGCGGCTCGAAGAGAGCGGCCGTGATATCGGGCCGGTCGGCACCGGGCCTCTGTGCCCAGAGATCCCGAATCGAGACCATGCCCTCGACCCGGTCGAGGCTGTCACGGTACACCGGGTAGTAGGAATGGCCGGCCTCGCGCATCCGCGCCAGGTTCTCCTCGAGCGGATCCTCGAGGTCGATCCCGACGATCTCGTGGCGCGGAGTCATGAGCGATGCCACGCGCCGGTCCGAGAGACGGAAGACACGGTCGACGAGCTCGTGCTCCTCCTCGTCGAAGATCCCCGCCGTCGTTCCCTCTTCTATCAGGAGCCGAACGTCCTCCTCGGTCACGGGCGACTCCTCCGGCTCCTTCGCGCCGATCAGCCGGAGCACCAGCTTCGTCGAGGCCGAGAGGAACGCCACGAGGGGGGACGAGACGACCGAGAGAAACCGCATGGGCCGCGCGACGAGGATCGCGATCCGCTCGGGGTTCGCGAGCGCGACCCGCTTCGGCACGATCTCGCCGATGACGATGGTCAGGTACGTGATCACGATGATAACCACGGCATATCCGATCGTGGACGCGTACGGTGCCAGGCTCGGGACCTGGGACAGATATCCCGCGAGAGCGGTCGCGAAGGCGGCGCCACCGAAGGCACCCGAGATGACCCCGATGAGCGTGATCCCGATCTGGACGGTCGAGAGGAACCGGTTGGGCTCCTCCGCGAGTTCGAGTGCCGCTTTTGCGCCCGCATCGCCCCCCTCGGCGCGGGTCTGGAGCCGGTGGCGCCGGGCCGAGACAACCGCGAACTCGGACATGGAGAAGAGGCCGTTGGCGAGGATGAGGAGGCCGATAACCACGGCCTCGAAGAGTCCGGCCGTGGCTACGCCCCCCCGTGCTGCGCCCTCACAGTGGGAGTAACGTCGGCGTCGACCTACATAAGGTTTCCAGGAAAAAGAGGAGTCAGCGCGGAACGTCGCCAGACCAGTAGGGCGTGTACCCGTAATGGGTGTAGACGTTCGAGAGCCAGTTCGCGTCCGCCGAGGCCGGGTAATGGTCCCTGTCGAACCCCGGTGCTGTCTTGAGAGTATTCTCGTCGAGGTCCAGCAGGAACTGCCGCTCATCGGACCGCTTCATCAACGCCTCCCAGGGAATTGCGAAGAGCTTGTCGCCCATGCCCAGGAAGCCCCCGTAGGCAAGGACGGCGTAAGCGATCCGGCCGGTCACGATATCGAGCACCAGCTCGTGGATCTTGCCGAGGTCGTCGCCCTTCAGGTTCCGCACCGCGCTGCCGACGATCGTGCTCGACCGCATCATGCGCGGTACCCCGTGCGAGGCGGCGCTCGCTCTCATGTCTGGGTTCTGCATCGCCATCACTCGGGCGCTCCTTTCGCGGTCCGGATATATGAAAGTATGGCTGTTATTGTCCCCTTCTATCGTCTTTCTTCCTCCACTCCCCGGTCTTGTTGTCCCTGGTGTACTCCTTCTCAACCGCGGACCAGGCCACGGCATGTGCCGTCTCCTCGCGCGTTCCTCCGAGCTTCCGATCCCCGGGATCCCGGTACTGGTCCCACGCGTTGTTGAACGCGGCCCGGTAGATCTCCTGAGCGTGGTGCGGCAGGAGGTTACAGACCCGCTCGGGCAGATCCTCGAGCTTCTCGCAGGGCATGGCACGGCCTCTGCGACCCAGGTACGTTAGTCTTCTGCTCGAAGGGTCCCGATCAGTCGCGCCGCAGCGCGCGCCACCCGTCGCCGCAGGCCTCGACGAAGAGCACTGCCCTCCCCTGGACAACCGCCGGCTTCGGTCCCTTGCCGCGCTCGCAGACGAGCCGCCCGCCGGTCACGGCCCGGCCGTCGAGCGTGGCGACGCCGGCGATGCCGGCCGCGAGCGCGGCCTCGACCGTGGTCTCCCCGCCGAGCGAACGGATCGAGCCCAGCTCGAGATATCGGCCGTCCGAGCGGGTAGCGGCGAGCCCGATGCCTGCGAGCGCGCCGATCACGCCGCCGCCGGAGCCGCCGAGCGCCTCCAGGAGCAGGCCGGCGTTCCGGCCGAGCCGGAGCGCGTGCTCCTGCGTCAGCACGCATCGCTTCGCGTCCTGGCCGAACGCGACGACCGCCGGGGGAACGGCGTCGCCGTCGGCCACCGCGATCCCGGGGTCGGATCCCGACGCGTGGAGCTCGAGGACGAGGTCCCGGGCGACACCTCCAAGGTCCTCGATCGCGCTTGGCTCGGCTTCGACGTGGATCACGGCCGAAGAGTTGTGCGAGGTATACGGGATTGCCGGGTCGACAAGGAGCTGGTGACGGGTGATGCCGGAGACCGGGTAACGGGCCGGGACGGCCGCCGCGATCTCCCGGGCAAGTCGCCCGGTGCCGGGGGTATCGGGCATGTCCGTGTCGTCGAGCGCGAGCAGGACGGTCATCGTATTGAGTCGATGCCCGGACGGGTATGCGTATCGATCCGCCCGACCGACAACCCTATATCCGGTCACCCCCCTCCCTGTCTCCATGGCCGACGACGACTACGTCCGCGTGATCTGCCATGCCTGCGAAGGCGAGGGCTGCTCGTACTGCGACTTTTCGGGGGGGGTCGAGGTACGGCCGCCGCCGACGCCGTGCCCCCACTGCGAGGGAGATTGCTGTATCTACTGTGGGTACACGGGCTGGTCGGACCTCCGGCCGAAGTACTCGGAACAGGAGACCGCCACCGGGTCCGAGTCGGACAGGGAAGGGTGACCTGCGCCGATCCTCTTATTGCCGTTCCTGCCAGACAATCTGATCCCATGCCCGTTGTCACCATCGAGATGGCTGCCGGCCGCAGCCTCGAGCAGAAGCGCCGCGTCGTCAGCGAGGTCACGGCCACGCTCGCCTCCGTCCTCGAGGTCGACCCGGCCGAGGTCACGATCCTCGTCCACGAGCTGCCGCGCGAGAGCATCGCCAAGGGCGGGCGGCTCCTCTCCGAGCGGTGAGATCGTTTAGCGATCGGGGATTCCCGACGCACCCCCGAGCTCCTCGATCACGGGGATCAGGTGCTCCACGCCCCCCTGCTCGTCACGGATCACGGAGATCGTGAGCCGGGCGCGGATCGCCCGACCGTCCTTTGCCCGGTACTGCTTCTCGAACCGCACGAAAGGCACCTCCCCGCTGACCACCCGGTCGGTCTCGGCGAGACTGATCGGCAGGTCTCCGGGGTCCGTCACCGAGGCGAAGGGTCGTCCGATCAGCTCCTCCTCAGCGTATCCGAGCATCCGGCAGAAGGCCGGGTTGACCATTCGGAACCGGTAGTCCCGGTTCACCACCGCGATCCCGAGCGGGATCTGCTCGAAGAGCCGCCGGAACCTCTGCTCGCTGAGGCGCAGTTCCTGCTCCGCGGACTTCTGGCGGGTCACGTCCGTGGCGATCGCTTCGATTGCGACGGGCCGGCCGTCGTCCCCGGTGACCAGGACGTTCCGCTGGTTGACCCATCGGGTTTGCCCGGCCCGGTCGATGATCTGGAATTCGTAGGACGGGGGCACGGCGCCCGTGAGGAGGTCGTCCCACATCCTCTGAAAATACTCCCGCCACTCGGGATGGATCAGACGCCGAAGCAGGGCCGGCTCCGCGTAGAACTCATCGGGCGTGTACCCAGTAAGGTCAACCGAGGCCCGGCTCATAAAGGAGTACGACCGATCCGGGAGCGACATCCGGTAGATCAGGTCCTTCGCGTTGTCCATGATGCGGCGGAACTGCTCCTCGCTCCGCCGCAGCTCGCGCTCGGCGTGGCTGCGCAGGATGGCCTGGCGCAGTGCATGGGCCAGCTCCGCGTACAGGGTGGCCGCGTCACCTCCCTTCTGGACGTACCGATCCGCGCCGTAGTTGATGGCCGCGATCGCGACCTCCTCGCGGCCGCGTCCGGTGAAGAGGACGAACGGCAGGTCGCCGAACTCGCGCCTGACGGCCTGCAGAAACGAGATACCGTCCATGCCGGGCATCTGGTAGTCGGAGACGACCGCGTCGTACGACCGTTCGCGGAGGGCCGCGAGCCCTTCGGCGGCAGACACCCGTGTCTCCACGCGCAGCTCGCCGTTCCGCTCGAGGAAGAGCTTCCCGAGCTCGAGGTCGTCGGGGCTGTCGTCGACGTAGAGGACGGTATGCATGGTCCAGGTCCCCCCTGTAGGTTGTTCAGATATCCTGGCTTATTAAGGAGAGCATTTCGGTCCGGCAAGCACGGTTCACCCCGTGCGGCGGCCGGTGACCGAGAGCGGGTCGAGCCTGACCACGACCGTGGTCGACAGCGCCGTCCCGGGGTATCCATCGGGGGCGGCACCAGTATACTTCCGGGCGAACGCGTCCATCGCCCGGCGCTGCTCGGCAGGGTCGTCGATGATCTCGCACGCCGCCGTTCCGGCGACCGAGTCCGCCCGTATGCCCGTCGCGCAGGCCTTTTCGCCCGGCACCACGGCGGCATGCCTCACCGCCACGAAGCCGGCGCGGGGATCGGCCTGGAGCAGGTCGAGTTTGCACCCGGCGGTCGCCATATGGAGGTAGATCCTGCCGTCTTCGGCGACGGCGACGCAGAGCGGGACCGCGTACGGCTGGCCGTCGTCGTTCAGGGCGAGGACGAGGAAGGGGGCCTTGTCGAGCACATCCCGGCACCAGGCGGAGTCGGTCACCGCTTTCTCGGCCCGCCGCATCGGCATCATGCCCACCGTGTACGCACGGACTACACCTTGAAGGTTCTGCGAACCCCATATCTGGAACGAACATGGGGGAGAGTGCCGACGATCCGGCCCCCGCGTCGCGGGGAGGGGCTGGATGACCTTCCGCTTCGCCCACCTCGCCGACCTCCACGTCGGGGCCTGGCGCGAACGCGCGCTCTCCGAGATCGGGCTCTCGGCTGCTCGGGCCGCGTTTGAGCGCTGCATCGAGGAGCAGGTCGACTTCATCGTGATCGCGGGAGATCTCTTCGACGCGACCCTGCCCGACATGGCCCACGTCCGCGAGACAGCGGAGATCCTGCGGCGGGTCCGGGAGGCCGGGATCCCGGTCTACGCGACCTACGGCTCGCACGACTACAGCCCGAGCTCGGCCTCGGTGATCGACGTGCTCGAGGCCTCCGGGCTCTTCGTGAAACTGATGGCCTCCGAGATCGCAGGCGTAGGTGAGGACGCCCTGGTCCGGCCGCGGTTCATCGTCGACGAGGGAACGGGTGCCAAGCTCGCGGGCCTCTCCGGCCGGCAGCGATCGCTGGAGCGCGAGTACTACCGTCGTCTCGACCATGCCTGCCTCGAGGCCGAGCCGGGGTTCAAGGTCTTCGTCTTTCACTCGGCCCTGGACGAGGTCCTGCCCGAGCACGAACGGCTCGCCGAGTCCATGCCACGCTCCTTCCTGCCACCGGGGTTCGATTACTACGCCGGCGGGCACATCCATACGCGGATCGAGGCGCCCGTCCCGGGCGGGCGCGGCCTCCTCGCGTACCCGGGCCCCCTGCTCGGCCACCAGTACGGGGACCTCGAGCGCGCCCGCGACGCGCCGCGGGGCTTCTACATCGTGACTGCGGACGAGACCGTCACCGACCTCGCGTTCGTGGAGGTCCCACTCCCGCCCGTTATCCTTCACGACCTGCCGGCGGACGGACGGACTGCCGGCGAGGTAGCCCTCGAGCTCGACGCGGCCATCGGCTCGTGCGACCACCAGGGCGCGATCGTCCTCCTCAGGGCTCGCGGCACGCTCGCCGCCGGGGACCCGCGCGAGGTGCCGTTCGGCGCGGCGCGCGAGGCTCTGGAGGCGCAGGGCGCGCTCTGCGTCAAGCTCAGTCGGAGCGGTCTTACCGGGCCGGCGACACGCCGGACGAGGGGCGAGGGGCCCCGGGCCAAGCACGAGATCGAGGCGCGGGTGATCACCGAACGGTGCGCGGCCTTCCACCCGGACCCCGCCCTGGACGAGGCCGTCCGCGACGCGATTGAGGCCGTCTTCGAGGCGGAGGCCGGCACAGAGACCGGCCGGCGCGTCCTCGAGGCCGTCGCGGTCGAGCCGGTCGAGGGCGAGGCCGGCCGCTCCTTCGCCGGGCGGGTCCGGGAGCGAGCCGGCGCGGTCCTGCCCGGGCTCGGTGAAGAGCGATGAGGCTCGTCCGGCTCTCCCTCTCGAATATCAGGTCCTACGGATCCGATCCGACCGTGGTCGAGTTCGGCGACGGGATCACCCTCTTCTGGGGCGAGATCGGCTCGGGCAAGTCGACCCTGCTCGCCGCGCTCGAGTTCGGGCTCTTCGGTCTCGGCGACATCAAGAACACCCACCTGCTCCGCCACCGCGCCGCGAGGGGCGAGGTCGCGGTCACCTTCACTGCGAACGGGACCGAGTACACGGTCCACCGGGCGCTCGTGCGCGGCGCCCGCAAGGGAGATGTCCGGCAGGTTGAGGGGTGGATCGAGGCCGACGGAACGCGGACCGACTACTCGACCACTGAACTGAAGGCCAGGGTGCTCGAGGTCCTCGGGTTCAACGAGCGGCCCGACCCGAAGGCCTCCTCCCGGATATACCGGTACGCCGTGTACACCCCCCAGGAGGAGATGAAGCAGGTCCTCATGCTCGGGCGCGAAGAGCGGCTCGACATCCTCCGCCGCGCCCTCGGCCTCGAGCAGTACCGGCACGCCCGGAGGAATGTCGAGGAGCACCTCGTGCGGTCCGTGATCGCGCCACGGCGCGAGATCTACGCCGCGGAGGCGCGCGAGCTCCCCCGCATCGGAGAGGAGATGCGGCGGCTCGAGGAGGAGGCCGAGCAGCTCGCCGAGGAGCGGGAAGGAGTCGAGGCCGCCATCGCGCTGATCGCGGCCGGCCGGGCCCGGCTCGCCGAGGAGATCGCGCCCCTCGCCGGCGCCCGGGCTGTGCTCGACCGGGCCGAGGGCGAGCGTGCCGCCCTCGAGCGGGTGCTCGGGGCCGACGAGGACGAGGTGGCCTCGCTTCGTGGCGAGCTCGACCGGCTCGGCGAGCAGGACGGCGATGGAGAGGACGAGCGCGACTTCGACGCGCTCGCCGAGGGCCATGCGCGCTGGGAGGCGCTCGTGACCGAGCGGTCGGCGTTGCGGGCCGCCGCGGCCGAGCACCGGGCCCTCGTGGAGGAGGTGCAGGCCCTCGAGGCCGCCATCGCGGGGGAGCGCGAGCGGCTCGAGGGGCGGGAGGAGGCACTCCGGGCCCAGCTCGCCGCGGGCGACCCGGCCCCCGTCCTGGCCGCGCTTGCGGCGGAGGCGGTCCGCATCGAGGCCGAGGAGTCTCGGCTCGAATCCGGGCTCGCGCCGGAGGCCCAGGTGGACGAGGAGACGGGGCTCCTCCACCAGGTCCGCGGAACCGCGCTGGCCCGGGCCGAGGCCGCCGAGCAGGAGGCCGCGCGCGTCCTCGCGGAGGCGGCCGAGCTCGCAGCCATCGGCGAGGGCGCCGCCTGCCCGACCTGCCGCCAGACCCTGACGGCCGCCCACCTCGCGGAGATCGCAGCCGGTGCCGATGCCGAGGCCGACGGATTGCGGGCTTCGGCCGCCGAACTCCGTGAGCGCCTCGTGGAGATAGACCGGGCACTCGCCGGGCTTGCCGATCAGCGCCTGGTCTTCGAGCAGGTCCGCCGCGACCTCGTGGCGGTGCGCGGCGACCGCGCTCTGATCGAGGGACGAAGCAGGGAGCTTGAACAGCGGCGGGCCGAGCGCGCCGCCGTGGCCGACGAGCTCGAGGCGATCGCAGGCCGACTCGCGGCCGGAGCGTTCGCCCTCCCCGAACGGGAACACCTTGCCACAACCTCTGCCCGCCGCGACGCCCACGCCCTGGCGGCCGCACGCTACGCCGAGGTCGAGGGCGAGGCGGCAGCGCTCGAAGCAGCCGGCGTCATCGAGGCGTACCGGGATGCCCTTAACCGCCGCGAGGCACGGGAGGAGGCCGGCCGCCGGCGAGCTTACGCGGTCGCCTCGCTCGCCGCCGTCGAGGAGCGCCTCGCCGGGCGGCGGGCCGAAGCAATCGGGCGGCGTGAGCGGTGTGCAGCCCTGGCAGCGACGGTCGAGCGGCTCGATGAGCTGGAGAGGTTGCTCGCCGAGGTCGACGAGCGCGCCGCAGCCGCTGAGCACGAGCGGGTCCGGCTCGAGGTCGTCCAGGCCCGGACGGCCGAGCGTCTCGAGGCCGCCGGGATCGAGCACGAGCGCCTGCTCGGTCTCGAACGGCGCCGGCAGTACCTCGGGGAGGTCCAGCGCTGGCTCACGGCGCACCTGGTCCCCGCCATCGCCGAGATCGAGGAAGAGGTCTTCGAGCGGATCCGGTTCCGCTTCGAGGGGCTGTTCGCCGACTGGTTCGCCCGGTTCGTCGAGACCGACGACCTCGAGGCCCGCGTGGACGAGACCTTCTCGCCGATGCTCCGCTCGGGCGAGTACGACCTCGACCTCGACCTCGACTCGCTCTCGGGCGGCGAGCGGACGAGTCTCGCGCTCGCGTACCGGCTTGCGCTCAACACCATGGTGCGCGAGGAGGCCGGGATGGGGCGCGAAAGTATGCTGATCCTGGACGAGCCCACCGACGGGTTCTCCTCGGGCCAGCTCAATCGGCTCCGCGATATCCTCGGCGAGACTGGGTGCGACCAGACGATCATCGTCTCGCACGAGCAGGAGCTCGAGGGGGTCGCGGACCGGGTCTACGGCGTCTCGAAGCAGCGCGGGTTCTCGACGGTCACGTGCCGGTGACCGGCCGCCGCGCCTGGATCAGGTAGAAGTACTCGCCGGACGGTTCGACCGACTCGATCTCGAACCCGGCCTCGCGTATCAGCGCCATCGCCTCCTCCTCCGAGAACCGGATCTCGACCGGCGGGCCGAGGAGGTCGCCGTCGCGGAGGGTCTCCTCCTTCTTCCAGTCAAGGTTCGCGAGCAGGCCTCCCGGCTTGAGCGCGGTCATCGCGTTGCGGAGCACGGCTCGCGGATCCGCGAAGTCGTGCAGGCAGATCCCGAAGAAGGCGAGGTCGGCGCACCCCTCGCATATCACGAACTCCTCGGCGGCACCGGCGCGGATCCGGATGTTCTCGACCCCCTCCTCCTCGGCCGTTTCGTGCAGGCGGTTCAGGCGGCCGACCGAGGTGTCGACCGCGTACACTGCCCCCCGGGGCCCGACCATCCGCGCCGCCGGAAGCGTGAAGAACCCGTCGCCGGCGCCGATGTCGGCCACCACCCATCCTGGAGCCGGGCCGAGGCCGGCGAGGATCTCGTCGGGATTCTGCCACTTCCGCCGCTCCACATCATCGTGCTCCTTCATACGATCGTGTAGGGAGCCGGTGGAATATCAATGTGCGGCGGTGCCTCTCGGACAGATCATCCCGTGGCGAGGCTCCCCGCTGCTCATGGAGAACGGAATGCCTGGGCCCGCTTCAAAAGCCCGGGATGCCGCGCTGAACCTACGCCACCGCGGAACCTCGACCCGCGACCCACGGGAGCCGCCACAACCATCATATCCTCGTTCAGCCACCGATAGGCATGGATCTCAAGACCGTCACGGACTTCGCGAACGCGAACCCGGTCGCCTATATCGCGACCGTCGAGGGCGACCAGCCGCATGTCAGGGGATTCGCGATGTGGTACGCGGACGAGACCGGGTTCTACTTCCACACGGGCTCGACCAAGGATGTCTGCCGCCAGCTCCTGGCGAACCCGAAGATCGAGCTCTGCTTCTTCGATCCCGGCGACGGGCAGGGATCCGGCCGGCAACTCCGGGTGACGGGCGAGGCCGAGTTCCTCGACGACCCCGCCCTCGTCGAGCGGCTGTACGAGGCTCGGCCCTGGGTACGTACCATCCTGGGGGAGAGCGACGCCCGGCTCGCGATCTTCCGCCTGGCCCACGGTACTGCCTGGTTCTGGACCATGGCCGTGAACATGCACGAGCGCGAGCAGGAGCGGGTCCGGTTTTAGGCGGGCCGTAACCGGCCCCCTCACGCGGACCCGGTGTCGACTCGACAACGATCCGGTGTGTGGCGGACGGAAGAAAGACGGGGGACGACCGGGGCCGTCACCCGATCTGGACGGCAATCCCGCCACCGCCGATGCTCCTGGTGGGGGCCGCGCTTTCGGGGGTGCCGCGCTGGTTGTCGTAGACGAGCGCTCCGGTAGACTGCTTCCAGACCTTGATGCGGAGCAGATCGACCGTGCCGTACCGTGTCGTCTTCCCGTCGATCGTGGTCAGCATGAACGCGTACCCGCTCTGCCCGTTCAGCGTCCCTGTCCCCCAGCACTGTGCTTTCTTGCCGTCGATCACAAGCCGGTCGCACCGTGTCGAGTGGAAGGTCTGGCCGCTGGCGCCGAACCGGAGCGTAGCCGTCCCCCCGGGCCTGGACGACCCGTCGTGGTACCCCTCGTCGATGGCGAAGGCCACCCTGCCGGTCAGCCGGGGGTTCGCGGCGTATGCGCCGTACGGCGACGCGATCCACCCGTTTCCGGTCACCGTCCGGTCCGGTTCGGGTTCGACCGGCTGGCTGGCTTCATCGTTCCCGCCTCTCCAGGACGGCTGCAAATCCTGCCAGCCCGTGGAGGTGCCCGTGCTCAGGCGGACGACTTCGCGGCCATCGGCGTTCATCAGGCAGACGTCGTTGCCGTTCGAAAACACGATACGCGCACCGTCGGGCGACCACGCCGGATCGCTGTCGTTCCCGGGATCGGTGGTCAGCCGGCGCTGGTCCGAGCCGTCGGCGTTCATGACATAGATTTCGTTGTTACCATCGCGGTTCGACCGGAACGCGATCCTCGAGCCATCGGGCGACCATGCCGGTGTGCCGTCCCAGGCACCGCTCGCTGTCAGGCGAGCTAGCCCGCTGCCGTCGGCATTCATGACATAGACCTCGGCGTTGCCTTCGCGATCCGAGGTGAACGCGATCCTCGAGCCGTCGGGCGACCATGCCGGGTCTTTCTCCGAGCCCCTGTCTCCGTTGGCGATCAGGTTGAGTGGGTTCGTGCCGTCGGCACGCATGACGTAGATGTCGCCGTCACCGTCGCGGTCCGACGCGAACGCGATCGTTGCTCCATCGGGGGACCATGCCGGCGTACCGTCCCAGGCCGCGTTGGCCGTGAGGCGGGCCTGGCTGCTGCCGTCGGCGTTCATGGTGTAGATCTCGGGGGCGCTGCCATCCCGGTACGAGACGAAGGCGATCGTCGAGCCGTCAGGTGACCAGGCAGGGTCGCAATTGCGGTTGTCACCCGTGGTCAGGCGGATCGCGGCAGCGGTGGCCGGGTCCATGGTATAGATCGCCCATGTGCCGTCGCGCGTGGACATGAACGCGATCGTGTCCGTGGCCGTTGCCGGGACAGCGCCGATCAGGGTAGCCAGAACCAGAGCACAGGCTAGGTACAACAAATATCTCCTCATTTTCGCTCCTCCATGACCGCGCGATCCTACCGATCCCCGGGGGCGGCGGCCGTCACCCCCAGGCCGGGGCCGATGCCGCGCTGGGGACGCAGCTTCCGGCCGCCAACCATTCTGCCCGTCTCGCCTCGGGGGCTTCGGAGCCCCGGGCCGGCACGCGGGTGGCGGGTCCGCGGGAGTGAGCAGACGTGAAAGGCATAGTCGTTCTTCTATTTAATGAATTGCCCGGCACCACTGGTCAGCAGAGAGAGAATTGATGGTCTTTCCCGAATTGGACGCGATATTTCAGAGATAATGAAAATAGCCATGGTCGGTCATCCGCACCCGGGGCGATCCCTCTCGCGGGCACCCGGCGGCCCGGTGATCATCCATATATCCCCGGGGCGCGACTCCACCACCATGAAGATGGTCGTGGCGATCATCCGGGACAGCCGTCTCGAGGCGGTCACGCGCGCGCTCGGCGAGAACGGCTACGGCTCGATGACCGTCTCGGAGGTCCGTGGCCGCGGCGAGCAGGGAGGCATACGGCAGCAGTACCGCGGCGCCGAGTACGTGATCGATCTGCTCCCGCGGATCCAGGTCGAGGTGGCCGTCCACGACGGCGCCGTCGAGCGGGTGGTGGACCTGGTCTGCGAGGCCGCCCGCACGGGAAAGCCCGGCGACGGCAAGGTCTTCGTCCAGCCGCTCGAGGACGCGGTCCGTGTCCGGACCGGCGAGCGGGGCGACGCCGTCCTCTAGCCGCGCCGGAACCGGACTATCGGCGAGGCGGGATCGAGGAAAGCCCCGAGGAAGGGCGCGAACTCCCCGGACCAGCAGTCCCGGCCCCTCAGGAGCTCGCGCCTCCCGAGCGCCCGCCGGACATTCTTGCCGAGCGATACCCCGAGGATCTCGTCCGACCCGAGCAGGGCCCCGGCCGTCCGGAAGCGGCGCGGGATCTCGACCACGTACCGGCCGTCCTCGATGAACGGCCCCGCGCAGGTCGCTCCATCGCCCGCCGCATACTTCTCACGGAACCGGGCCGCGTTCTCTCCGTTCCAGAGCGGCGGACCCTGGTGGCGGGCGACGGCCGGGAGGGTATCGACCAGAAGCTCGAAGATGAGCAGGCAATGCTCCGGCCCCATCTCACAGTCGGCCCGGTTGACCACGAAGCCGTGCCGTTCCAGCAGCGAGACCAGCCCCTCGAGGCTCTTTCTGAGCTGGGGGACGACCACGTCCTCGATCAGGTTCGGGGTCGGGAACCGGAGGGCGTAGACCGTGGTCCCCCGGCGGTCGAGTGCGTCGGCGAACGCGTCCCCCGGGATCGGCGGGTCCGGGCGAACCTCGAAGAGCCCAGGCGACGGGGCCTCGAGATAGCCGCGGGCCAGCTCGACGAAGGCCATCATCTGCGAGAGCGAGACCGAGGCCGAGACGTTCCGGTTCGGATCGACCGGATCCACGACCACGAGGGGCTCCTCGAACCGCTTGGCCGCATGCCTCTCGAGGTCGATCACCGTCCCCGGGCGCCAGTGGCTCGCGGCCTCGAGGACGCCCTCGAATGATCCGTATCGGAGGATCAGGAGCTCGCAGAGGTACCCGGCGAACCCCTCGGTCATCTGGTCCGAGCCGTACACCCCGCCGGCCTTGGTGAACTGCTTGAGGAGCAGGACGTCGTCGACGAGCCCGGCGATCCGGTCGGCCACGTACCGCGTGTGAAACGGCGTCCGGTCGACCGCGCTCTGGATCCCGGTGGCTGTCGCGACGCAGTAGCACGGGACCAGGTCCACGTCGAGGCCGTCCACAGTGGCGTTGATGTACGGGTGCTCGGCGTACTTCTCGCGGTATCCGTCGCCGAACTCGAGCGCGACAGCGCGGGCGATGGCGAGCCCGTCCCGCTCGAGGGACTCTCGGTCGAGGTCGGGCGCGAAGAGGAGGAAGAGGTCGAGGTCACGATCGCCCCGGACCCAGGTGCCGCGCGAGGCCGACCCGACGACCATGGCGTCGACGCCCCGTGCCTCGATCGCGGGTACGAGCCGGTCGATTACGCCCTGGAGGTGGGCGCACTCGTCCGCCCGCGGCCGAATCCGGGCGAGGACGGTCTCGCGGATCGCGTCGTTCAGAGGACCACCTCTGCCAGGTCGTCGTAGATCGGCCCCTGAGGAGTGAGGGTGGACCGCTTGAGCCGGAACCGGTCGACGGTGAAGGTCCCGAAGCCGTCGCGCGGCAGGGCCCGAAGCCCATCGAGGAGCGACGGATGGAACGCCTTGACCCGCGCGACCGTCGCGTGGCCGCGAAACGGTCGTCGCTCGGGAGGAAACCCGAGCGGTTCGATCGTGGCACCGACCGAGCCGGCAAGCGCGGCAAGCGATCCGTCGTCGGTGCAGGGGCACCAGATGGTCCGTGGCGACGACCGGCTGTTGCCCTCGATCAGCCCGATGCGGACCTCGAACGGGGCCGCGCGGATCCCATCGAGCGCGTCCGCGATCGCGCCGAGCCGATCGGGATCGACCTCGCCGAGGAATGCCAGCGTAACGTGGATTTGGGGCGGGGCCACGAAGGCGAGCCGCGCCCCCGAACCCCGCAGCGGCTCCACGGCGTCCGCGATCCGATCCCGCATCTCGGCGGGGAGGTCGACCGCGACGAACGTCCGCACCATGGGGGAGAGTGTGGGCGCGCCCGGTACAAAGCAGGTTCGGTCGCCCGGGCGGCCTCCAGCTCAGAGGAGCGCCCGCGCGAGCCCCGCGATCTCGGACCGGATCGTCGGGTCCAGGGCGAGGACCGCGCCAAGGTAGACGGCCGCACCCAGGACAACCGCACCGACCAGGAGCGGGAGGGAATCCGGCGGAACAAGGGCGCGATACGCGACGACGGCGCCGGCCATGAGGCCGGCCGCGAGGGCGATGGCGCCGAGCGGCCGCCGCTCGAGCCGAACCTGGACAGTCCGGCCGAGAAGGACGCGCGCGAGGACCGTCGAGACCGCCACCGAGGCGAGGAGAGCGAGGGCGGCGCCCGCCGTGCCCAGCACGGGGATCAGGGCCAGGTCCGCGAGGACGAGGACCACGGCCCCGGAGCCGGCCGCGGCAAACGCGCCCCTCGGCCGCCCGACGGCCGAGAGCGCCATCCCCTCGAGCAGGGACCCGACCGAGACGAGCTGGGCCACGAGGAGGACCGCGAACGCCGGCGCGGCCGCCGCGAACTCCGCGCCGTAGAGGAAGTAGAGGAGCCGGTCCGCGAGCAGGATCCCTCCCACCGCGACCGGGACGGCGAGCAGGAGCGCGAAGGTCCAGGCCCGGGCGAGCGCCCCCGAGACCTCGCCGAGCTCGCCGGCCCCGGTCCACCCGACGATCCGCGGGGCCAGCGAGGCCCGCAGCGGCATGGTCGAGAGGACCGCGAGGGCCGCGAGCTGGAGCGGGGTCCGGTAAAGCGCGACCTCGCGGTCCGAGAGGAGGTAGCCGATCAGGATCGTGTCCGCGTTCGCGCTGACGACCGCCACGAGCGTGACCAGGAACGTCCAGAACGCGAACGGCCCGAGCGCAGCGAGGTGGCGGGCGGCGAACCGGTCCGGCCGGAGGGAGAGGAACCGGAGGTTGACGAGCGCGGCGACGAGAGTGCCGGCCACGAGCCCCCCGGCTAGACCGGCCGCGCCGTAGCCGGCCGCGACGGCGAGCACCTGGACCAGCACGCGGGCGCCCACGCCGACGAGCTCGGCCACCTGGCCGATCCCTGCGTTGCCCGTGGACCAGACCCCGGTCGCGGCGATCCCGGCGAGTGTCGAAACCAGGAGGGCAAGCACCAGCCAGGAGACGAGCCCCGCCCTGCCGAGGTCAACGAGCAGCGGCCCGGCGGCCACGAGGCCGGCAGCGATAGCGACGGCGAGCCCCACCCGGACGGCCGTGTACGCCGAGAAGTACGCGGCCGGCTCGTCCCGTCCTGCGATCCGCTGGGCCGCGGCCCCGCCCAGCCCCGGGTCCGAGGCGAGGAGCAGAAAACCGAGGTAGGCCGAGAGGAGGTAGAAGGCGCCCAGCGCCTCGGCCCCGGCCACGTGGGCGATGTAGACGGTCGCCGCAAAGCCGAGCAGAGTCGAGCCGATCGTCGTGAAGAGCCCGATCAGGGACTGCCGGCGGACCGGCGAGATGGCCATCAGCCGGGCGAGTCGGGCGAGCACCGGAGTAGTATGCGGCACGGCGCGGGCATAAGCATGCGCCCGGCCGATCCCTTGATGTGCCCGGGCGCACTAGAGAGGGACATGGCCGATGCTGTGATCCGCGTCCAGGGGCGCGGCAAGCTCAGGGCCGAGCCGGATCTCACCGTGCTCGGTTTCCAGGTCAGGGGACAATCGACGGACTACGCGGACGCGATCGAGCGGGCCGCGCTCGAGGTCGAGGCGATCCGCGGCGCGATCGAGGGGCGCGGGATCGCGCGCACGGCCCTGAAGACGGTCCGGTTCGGTGTCGGGCGCGAGGAGGAGTGGGATCCGAAGCACGAGCGCCGGCTCTTCCAAGGCTACACGGCAGTGCACGCTCTCCGGCTCGAGCTGCCCCGGACGGCCGACGCCGGTGCCGTGCTCGACGCGATCGCCGATACCGCCCCTGGAGCCCAGGTCCAGGTGACGTTCGAGCTCGCGGACCCCGACGTCTTTCGGCAGCGCCTCCTCGCGGCCGCCATCGCGGCCGCCCGGCAGAATGCGGCGACGATCGCCGGGGCCGCCGGCGTCCAGCTCGGCCCAATCGCCGGGATCGAGTACGGCTGGACCGACATCCGCCCGATCTCGGCCCTCGCCTTCGAGGCCCGGGCCGTTCGCGGCGCGACCACCCCGACCTCGTTCGAGCCCGAGGCGATCGAGGGCGAGGAGTCGGTCACGGTCTCCTGGACCATCAGCGACGGGGGCGGGGTCATACCATAACAGAAAATATACCGGGCGCCCAACAGGTAACCCGCGCAACGGTGGTGGGCCAGTGACGGATGAGGTGATCGTGTACCGGCTCGAGTTCTGCCCGAACTGCGAGCTCTTGAAGGCGTACCTGGACGCGCGCGGCGCCGTGTACGCCGAGGAGGACCTCTCCTCCGCGGAGGCGCTGACCGAGCTGCGGGTCAACGGCGTCTTCGTGAACGAGGCACCCGTGCTGAGGAAGGGGGACACGTTCCTGACCTCCGCCGAGCTCTTCACCGGGGGCGAGGTGGACCGATCGGCCGTCGACACCCTCCTCGGCGGGGCGTGATGGCGTGAGCCTCCCCGAGACGACCCGGCAGGCGACCCTCGACGGCGTCTGGGTCCCGGCGATGCCGCCCGTCCGGCGGTCGGACGGGCACATCCTCGAGTGGGACCGCGAGCGGATCGCCCGGCAGCTCCTGGTCGAGACGCGGCTGGTCGAGACCTTCTACGGCGGCACGGGCGCGGACGAGGAGACCGCGCGCATGGTCGCGCGCGAGGTCGAGGACCGGATACGGCGGCTCAACCTCGCCACGCTCTCGGCCCCCCTGATCCGTGAGATCATGAACATGGTCCTGCTCGAGCAGGGGCTGGTCCGGTTCCGGAACGTCTGCACGCGCGTGGGCACCCCGGTCTTCGACGCCCACCAGATCGACGTCGGACGCGGGTTCGAGGCCCATGACAACGCGAACCTGCAGGAGAATGCGGAGACCTCCCACAAGAAGAAGGCCGACAAGATCTCGAAGGAGCAGTACCTGCTCCAGCTTCCGCCCGAGATCGCGGACCACCACCTCTCGGGCGACCTCCACGTCCACGACCTCGAGTACTTCGGCACCAGGCCGTTCTGTCAGGACTGGGACCTCCGCTACTTCCTCTATTACGGTCTGATGCCCGACGGCAACGGGACCAAGGCTTCGGTCGCCGGTCCCGCGAAAAGGGCCGAGGTTGCCGTGCTCCACGCGGTGAAAGCGCTCGGCTCGGCCCAGACGAACTTCGCCGGCGGGCAGGGCTACTACAACTTCCTGACCTTCCTCGCGCCGCACCTCGAGGGGATGCCATACGACGATATCCGGCAGCTCATGCAGATGTTCGTCTACGAGATGACCCAGATGATGGTCGCCCGGGGTGGCCAGCTCGTCTTCTCGTCGGTCCAGCTCTCGCCGGGCGTGCCGGTGCTCTGGAAGGACAAGCCCTGCGTCTACAAGGGCAAAGTCTGGGACGGCGACCAGGCCCCGCGCCGGGTCTACGGCGAGTTCGAGCGCGAGGTCCGGCTCTGCTTCCTCGCGCTCATGGACGTCATGCTCGAGGGCGACGCCTGGGGCAAGCCGTTCAACTTTCCCAAGCCCGAGATCTCGATCGAGCCGGACTTCATGACCGAGGACGAGGCCTTCAACGCGGCGCACCCCGCCCTGCCGACGTACCGCGACCTCTACCTCAAGTCCTTCGAGCTCGCGTCCAAGTTCGGGACGCCGTACTACGACAACCAGCTCCCCGCGTACCGGGGCGCGGGCAAGGGGATCAGCTGCTACCAGTGCTGCGCGTACCAGTTCTCGAGCCTGGCCGAGAACGACTCTGGCTTCGACGACAAGCTCGTCTTCAAAGACGGCGCGCACTTCTCCATGGGCTCCTGGCAGGTGGTCTCGATCAACTGCCCGCGGGCCGCGTACGTCGCCGAGGGCTCCGACGACCGGCTGTTTGCCGAGCTGAAGGGCCTGATGGACAAGGCCGTAGAGACCTTCCGCATGAAACGGCGCTGGATGAATAACGTCCGCGCCAGCGGCCGGATGCCGTTCGCGATGCAACGGCCGAAGGATCCGAACACGGGCGAACGCGGGGCCGTTGCGGTCGACCTCGACCCCCTCGTCTACACCATCGGCGTGGTCGGGGTCAACGAGATGGTCCAGCACCACTGCAGAGCGCAGATCCACGAGAGTCGAGAGGCGTTCCGGCTCGCTGTCCGGGCCATGACCGAGCTCGAGCTCTACGCGCGCGAGCTCTCGGCCAAACACGGCATGACCATCGCCCTCGCCCGGACGCCGGCGGAGACAACCGGGCAACGGTTCGCGGTCGCGGACCTCCTCGATCGTCGCTTCCGGTCGCACGCGGAGCGGGTGATCAAGGGCGACCTCGAGGATGCGCTCTCCCGGCTCGGGACCTCGGCGGACCTCCCGATCTACTACACGAACGGGACGCACGTGGCTCCGGGCGCCCCCGTGCCGCTGACAAGACGGATGGAGCTCGAGCACGTCTTCTTTCCTATCGTGGATGGGGGGAACATCTTCCATATCTGGCTCGGCGAGCGCCGGCCCGACCCCCGCGGGCTGATGGAGATGGCCTTCAATCTCTGCAGGAAGACCCAGATCGGCTACTTCGCGTTCACGCGCGACCTGACGGTCGGGCTCCGGCAGTTCCGCGAGCACCACCTCCGCCCGGGGGCCGGGACCATCAGCCTCGTCGACGTCCGGGCCGAGGTCTGAGCCGGGTCCGTTCCACGTTGGTTCCCCGCTGAAGAGCGGGGGTCACAACCGTGATATGGACGCGGGACTGACGTGGCGGCCTCCCCGGGTCGGCCGGCGGGATCGTCGATCACCCGCTCGCGGCAGGGCTGTTGCACGGGCAGGAACGGGAACCCATACCGGGCCCGGGATCACCACATATAGAAATAGCACGGGCACCGAGATCCTTCCTGGTGGAGGAAGAGATATGGAGTCGTTCCAGGAAGGCGAACAGGTCATCGTGCAGGATAGTGCGAAGTCCGAATTCTTCGGGAAGGGTACACTCTCCCTCACGACCCACCGGCTGGTCTTCGAGGCCTCATCCGGGGGGCTCCTCTCGCGCTCGTCTGAGACGAAGATCGACCAGCCGATCGGCACCATGAGGTCGTATGGCGCCTCGGGCAGGAAGTCCCTCGTGGTCCACTTCGAGGGGAACATGGAACCCACGACCCTCCTTGTCGACAACCCCGAGAAGTGGGAGACGGCCATCAGGGCCGTGAAGGTGATGAGCGGGGAGGCGTAGCGCCAGTCGATCCCGGGCCGGGGTTCGAAGGCCGCTCCCCGGCCTTCCCCTCCTGCCGACCCCCTGGGCGGCGGGCCCGCATCCTTTATTCTCATTGCGGCAGATGCTGATCCGTCCGGGGCTGTAGTCGGCCCGCAGGGAGAGTGTCATGATACGTTATACCTCGGTCGTCCTCTTCAGCGACGATGTGCCGCGCCTGCGCGACTTCTACCGCGACCTCTTCGGTCTCGCGGTCGCCCTCGACCTCGGCGGGCTCGTGACCTTCGAATGCGGTGTTTCGATCTGGGACCTGGACCGGGCCCGGGAGATGGTCTACAGGGGCCTGGAGCCGTCGCCGGTCGAGCGGCCGCGCTGCGAGCTTTACTTCGAGACGGACGCGATCGAGGCGTTCGCAGCGGAACTCGAGGGGCGCGTTCGCCTCGCCCACCCCGTCCAGACTGCGCCGTGGGCCCAGCGGGTGATCCGGTTCTACGACCCCGACGGACATCTGGTCGAGGTGGGCGAGGCGATGGACACGGTCGTCCGGCGGCTCGCGGCCGAGGGACTCTCGCCCGCCGAGGTCGCGACCCGGACCCTGATGCCGCCAGCGTTCGTGGCTGCCGCTCTTGAGACAGGCGCGACGACAAGTGAGGAGATCCATGAACGAGACCACTGAGACCTGCCAGAGCTGCGGCATGCCCATCGGCGCCGCGGAGGATCGGGGGACGGAGGAGGACGGGATGCCGAGCACGTACTACTGCCGGTACTGCTACCAGGACGGATCCTTCACCGATCCGGGTGCCACAATCGAGACGATGGCCGTGCGCGGCGGCGAGATGATGTCGCACCTGTTCGGGATTCCGCCCGAACGGGCGGAGAGCTTCGTGCTCGCGCAGCTCCGTCCGCTCCGCCGCTGGAGCGGCCGGCTGGTCCCCTCGTGCGGGAGCTGCGGCATGCCGCTCCTGGACTCCACCGACGCGGGCACGGAGGCGGACGGATCGCCGAGCAGGGGCTACTGCACCCATTGCTACCGGGACGGCGCGTTCGTCGAGCCGGACCTGACCCTCGAGGCCTACGTCGAGCGGGCCGCGCCCCTGCTCGCAGCCGAGCTCGGGATGCCGGTTGACCGTGCGAGGGAGATGGCGGCGGCCTTCACCGCGACCCTGCCGCGGTGGCAGTGAACGGTTCTCCAACCATCCCTCCCCGAGCGTCATCCTACAGAACCGCCCCTCTCCCGCCGGTCGATTCGGGCTTCGATCGACGAGGCGGATCACGGGGATCACCCGGATCCCGGGGCCTTTCTCCTGCGTACCCTCTGTCCCGGTTTTCCCCCACCACGGTGGTGAAGCGATCGAGTCTTCGGACCGACGTGACTACTCGGGGGTATCCCCGTCGTTCGTGGGCCCCGTCGGGGCCCCCACCGGTACCGGCTCCGCTGAGCATACGCCGGCATACCCGATCGGGCCCGCCGGGATTCCGACCGCCGGAGTCTTCGGCAGCCCAGCCGGCCGTCGGTCCCGCCGCCATCCCCTGTCCGTGAGCACGCGCACGGCCCCCACCGCGATCGCCACCACGACCCACGAGAGGGCGAGGGTCGTGAGCACCGCCGCCGGCAGGAAGGCCGGCGACGCGGGGCCGTGACCGAGACGGGCGAGGTACTCGAGCACGAAGAGGACCACTCCGCCCTGGACCAGGTATATCCCGTAGCTCGCCCTGCCGAGCGCGACCAGCACCGCGCGGGCGCGGGTTCCTTCCCCGGGCCCGAGGGCACGGACCCCGGCGAGGAGCAGGGCCGTGGCGAGCAGATACGCGGTCGGCTCCACGACAAAGGAGAGGGCTGCGAGGGCCAGGAGGGCAGGGCTCGGCGTGAGCCAGGCCGCGAGACGTGCCGCCCCGAGAGCGAGCGCCGCGAGGACTCCCAGCGCGGCGAGCCCCGGGGTGAGACGCGCCGCGAGTCGCTCCCACTGGTCCGGGTGGGCCGTGAGCGCCATCCCCGCGACGAAGAAGATCAGATACCCGGCCGGCGCGAGGCCCTGGACCAGGAGGGCCGAGACCACCCAACCAGGCTCGACAATGTGGAGAAGGGCCTTGAGGAGGAAGTAGGCGGAGGAGAGCACGGCCAGGATGCCCCCGGCCCGTGCGAGCGTCCGGGGCCGAGCGAACCGGACCCACGGCGCGACAACGGGGTACAGGAAAGCGAGCATGACTGCGAGCGCGACGAACCAGAGGTGGTAGCTCGCCGTCGCGGTCAGGAGGCGCACGGCCCCCTCGTTCACGGTTATGCCCCCCTGCCCGGCAGCGATGAGAGCGAGGTAGACGACCGAGACCGCGAGATACGGTGGCAGGAGCCGGGCGAGCCTTCGGACGATGAACCGGCCGGCCCCGACGGGCGGGGGATGGACGTGCATCAGGACCGCGCCCGAGACGAAGACGAAGAGGGGCACCGCGACGTGTGCAGCAACGTCGATCGCGAGGTACGGCACGAGGAGGTGGCCAGCCGACCCCGTGACGATCGCCGGGGCGACCGCGTGGATCACGATCGCGGCGATGGTCGCGATGGCGCGAAGGTAGGCGTACTCGACGAGATAGGCCGGGCGCGGCACAGAGAAACGATGGACCCCCGGCGGGTTTAAGCACTCGCGTTGGGCCCGGGCTCCCGGTCTACATGGGATCGATCCGTCAGGGTCCCGGCACGATCACCCCCGGTGTCACCAGCCACTCGAGCGCTCCTCCGCTCTCCGGGGAGAACTGCCCGATCAGCGCGAGCGCGCCCTTCGCCAGCCGGACCCGTCCGCCGCCGATCGCGGCCGAGACGAGCTCTGAGAGCAGCGGGTCGTGCCCGACCACGAGCACGGCCGCGTCCGGATCGAGGGTCGCGAACCGCGCCATAAGCGCTGCGACCGTGCTGCCCGGGACGAGCTCGTCCCAGATCATGAGCGGCAGCGCGCTTCCGCACTGGGCCACGAGGGTCGCCGTCTCGTGCGCACGGGTATACGGGCTCGTCGCGACAAGGTCGAGCGCGAGCTCGTGCTCGCGCACCCACCGGCCCAGCCGGCGTGCGTCCCGCTGTCCCTTCTCCGTCAACGGACGGCGCGCATCATCGCCGCCCGGGACCGCCCGCTCCGCCTTCGCGTGTCGGAGGACGTAGAGGTCCATGCAGAGGGATGGTGGGGGGACGATATCTAGGTTTCGTGGGCACCGGAACGGCGGTCCGGCTGGAGCCAACGGTTGAGAGGAGAGAAAGAGGTGGGTGTGAAGCGCGTCCCGCGTTCACGAGATCTTCACGTACTTGGACAGCTTGACCTCGGCGACCGAGTTGTCCGTGTAGGTGATCTTCACGAGCGGCGAGAACGTGCCGGTCGAGGGGTAGTAGAACGTCGGGCTGGTGGACCGCGCGTTCCACGAGTTCAGGTGCTTGTCCGCGTCGAACGACCACCAGACCGACTTGATGGTCTTGCCGGCGGCCGGCTTCACGGTGAACTTGACGGCGGCGCCCTTCTTGGCCGTTGCCGGCGTCACGGTGATGGCCGCGGAGCCGGACGACGGCTTGGCATCGGTCGTCTTGACGGTGGGGGTGGCGACTGCCCTGCTCAGGGCGTTCGTCTGGGCCTCGGACGTTGCCGGTGCGGGCGTGGAGACGCGAGCTGTCGGGGTGACCCCGCCGGAGGTCTGGGAGGCTGAGCCCGAGGCGGTGGATCCGCCCGAGAGCTTGTGGGTCCCGGCGCTGTTCCCGGAGAACCCGTTGGACCCGAGCGAGAGCGACACGCTCTCGATCGCCCAGAGGCCGTAGTCGCCGTTACCGGTGGCCGTGTTGCCGCTGATGGCGCACCCGTCCGAGTCGAAGAGGACGATGCCCGACTGCGAATGGCCGCAGGCCGAGTTGCCGATCAGCTTGTTGCTGGACGAGTAGTCCAGGAAGATACCGTGGTTGTCGTTGTTGTTGGCCTTGTTGTTGGAGACGGTGTTGTCACGGGTGAAGTCGAGGTAGAGCCCGAAGCGGTTCCCCGATACGACGTTGTTCGTGACCGTGTTCCCGGTCGAGTCGTAAACGATCCCGCTGCCCGCGCGGCCGGTACCGGCGAGCCAGAGGCCCATGTCGGAGTTGTCCTTCATGGTGTTGCCCGTGATGGTGTTGCCGTCGCAGTTCGCCCAGAGGTGGATTCCCTGTTCGTTACCCACGGCGGTACAGCCGGAGATCGTGTTGCGGCTCGACTCGCGAAGGCTAATGGCTGCCTTCGTGTTCGAGGTGCCCGTCACGCCCGTAACCGTGCTGCTGGCGACCCCCTTGAGGTAGACGCCGAAGTGCCAGTCCTGGACGCGGACATTCTTGATCGTGACGCCCGTAAGCGTCGTGCCTGGATTGTTGACCAGGATGCCGAAACTGCTCGAGGCATCGTTGCCATCGATGAGATGGCCGTTGCCATCGATCGTGACACCGGAGGATTTTACCCAGATCGCGGGCGATTTACCGCCCGTGATGTCCTTTGCGAGGACATAGGTACCAGGCGATGAAATCACAGTCGGGCCGGTAATGGTGGTCGCACCGAGCACCGCGGGGATGGCCGCGAGCAGGACCAGCACGACCAGGCCGGACCTCAAATACAGGCTGTTCTTCATGCAACCCTGGGGGTTTGAAGTAACCCTTTAAACCCTTTCCTTTTTGCGAGGGTCACAAATTGCGTAGATTCTATCCGCGCATTCTCAGCAAGATATATATACTTTCTCCGAATTTTGAAGAGAGCTGAAGTTTTCGATCGCGCACATCCCCCTTCCATGAGGCGATGCGGAACGGGGGTGCCGCATCCGGCCTGTACGCGCGACGGAGGCGTGCGGTCTTTTGAATACTCTATCGACCTTGTATGTTGCCATGTCTAATCATGCTTTCGCTATGGATCCGAGGATCGAGCCGCGGCACCACCGCGAGATCCTGGAGCGCGACAGCGCAGGACGGAAGTCGTGCCTCCGTCTCCCCCGAGAAACAGCGATGTCGGAGGACCCCCTGTAGGCACCATGCAGGGCGATACGGTGTCCACAATCGCAGTATAGAGAGCACGGGCGATTCCTGGAATCACGTCACTCCGCGCGGCATCGATCTCCCGGGTTCCTTAACCGATCGGAGCCTGGCGGGCGTCCGAGATCGGAAACCAGTCCGGGTGGAGGCCCCTCGGCAGACCCGTCACGATATACGGCATGACGGGACACCCGCGGAGGGGCTCCGCCCTCACACTGCCTGCGGGCCGCGACCGGCACCGGCGTATCGAACCGGCACTCGAGTTCCCTCTCACACCCCCGGGATCTCCCTGTCTCGTGCCGGTACGTTCCGCCGGCTCGGCCTGTGTCAACAATCCTATTGGATGGGATATGCGACGGCCCGGGACCGGGGGGGACCGACTGGCCCAGCGAGACGGTCGCTTCGAGCGGAACGGAGAGGCCTGACTCTGTCCATGTTACGTAGCGGATCTCCTCCCGGCGTTGAGCTCCGTTCATCAGGCCATTCGGTTGAAAAAAGAGATATTGGTATATTTAAGGACAATTTTTTTTTAAAACGTCTCAGGGTGCTGGTGGATCTGGACAAGGAACACCAGCACGAGGGCCGCAGCGCCGGCTCGAGGGAGCCCACGACCGGCGAGTCGTCGGGTAGCCAGAAAGGGATGACGACCCGGGGAACGCCAGGTCGCGGAGCACAGGAGAGCGAGGATGCCTGCATGACCAGATGTCCCGGATGCTCCGCGAGGCCCGCGAGGATGACGTCCCCGGAATGCAGAGGCACGCGGGGTCGGCCCGCGGTGAGGAGGGCGGCGATATCGGGGTGATTACCGTGCGAGAGTGCGCGATGGCAGACCGCGAGGGCATGAGTTCGGGCGGCCCGCAGGGCGGGATGGACTGCCGAACCTCACGCCTCTCTTTTCTCCAACAGAACCCTCCACCGAGGGATCCAGGCCGACGGTGGGACGGACTGTACGATCTCGAGGAGCCCGGCTTCCGCATGCGGACCCCGTGGCCGTTCCCGGCTTTCGGGCCTAGGGAACCGACCGTTCGCTCGCAGCCCCGTCGCCTATCTGGGGGCTATCGCAGCGCCGGCAGGGTATCTCTCCGGGCGAGAATCCGTGGGCAGAAACTGGCTGCATCACCAGCAGATGCGACCGCGATTGGACCAGTGCGGGGAGAGGGGTTCGAACCCTCGAACTCCTTCGAGACCGGACCCTAAATCCGGCGCCGTTGACCGGGCTTGGCTATCCCCGCGCCACTATTACATCGGTGCCGGAGCGATAAACCATCACCGATCGGGGCCGCGGTTCACCGCTCGACCGGCAGTCTCCCGGGCGACTAGCCCCCTCGGGTCATGACGCCGTCTCAAGCTCTGCCGCGCCCTCCCCGGCGGCCCCGAGCGCCGACGGCTCGGGCCCGGGATGTAGCGCCGCATCCCGGCGGAACTCGAGCTCCTCCACGACGATCCCGTAGGCCCCCACTGCGAGCGAGAGAAGGAGCGGACCCAGGAGCAGCCCGACCACCCCGAGAAGCGTGATCCCGCCGAAGAACCCGATGAACATCACCACCGGGTGAATCCGGGCCTTGGCCCCCATGAGCAGCGGGCGCATAATCCAGTCGGGGATGGCCGCCACGAACGGGTAGCCGACCAGGACGATCAGGAGCAGGCCCCGCAGGTCGCCGATCGCGATCGCGTAGCCGCCGAGCACGAGCAGGATCACTGTCTGGCCCAGGAACGGCACGAGCTGGAAGATGCCACAAAGGACTGCGAAGAAGAGGACATGGCCATACCCGAGAATGTAGAAAAACGGAATCGCGATCAGGAACGAGAGGAACGCGGTGGCGAAGTGGACCACGAAGATGGAGTACATCACGTCCACGGCCATCTGCCAGAGCCGGCCGGCTACCCGGTGCACCTCGCCCGGCAGCGCGTCTGCCAGGCGCGTGCCGACCGCCTCGCCCTGTTCGAGGGTCAGGTAGAGGACGAGAAAGAACGTGATCAGCTCGAGCGAGACCATCGGGATCTCGCCGACGAGCGAGGTGAGGAACCCGGTAAGGGCCCCGATCTCGGCCTGGATCCCGGCGAGCACCTCTGTGAGGTCGAAGGGAAGGTCCACGAGCGGCCCCGTTACCGGTGCGACCACCGCGTTCAGGATCGTCCGCGCGATCTCGGCGATATAGTCGAGGTTCTGGACCAGAACCGCGATTGTCACTACGGCCGCGCCAACAAGCCCGGCCCCGACCACGACCGTCAGGATCGTCGCCGCGAAGACCGGGTTCATCCGCTGCGCAAGCCAGCGCTGGAGCGGAAAGAGGACCACCGCGACCGATGCGGCGAGGACCGAGACACCGAGCAGCGGCCAGAAGACCACCGCGGCCGCCAGGATGATCCCGATCACGATCACCCAGATCGACCAGTGGGGCAGGGCCGCCGGCTCGCTCATTCCTGATCCTGTGGCGACGGGACAGATATGCCTGCCGGACCGGAGGCGAACCGACAGGTTTATGAGAGGGGTCCGACGAACCCTATCCCAATGTGTGGTGAATGTTTTTTCGCCGGTGAGTGCTTTTATCACCAGGGCACCTGATCGCCACGCATCGTTCGCTCGCTCAGCCTCTTTCTGCCGAGCGGACGGCTTCGCCTTCTATTATCCGTTCTGAGCGCCCCACGCTGTGTCAACAGTGCCGGGGCCTCGGGAGTACCTGTCATGAGAGGAAAAGAGATCCGTCTTGAACGCATCATCAACCGGAACACGAAGCGGACCGTCGTCGTGCCCATGGACCACGGGGTCTCGCAGGGACCGATCGACGGCCTGATCGATCTCGGCGCCGCCGTCGACGCGGTGGCGCTCGGCGGCGCGAACGCCGTGCTCGGCCACATCGGCCTGGCCCTTCACGGCCACCGGCAGCACGGCCCGGACATCGGCCTGGTCCTGCACCTCTCCGCCTCGACCGCGATCGGGCCGGACCCGAACGAGAAGGTGCTGGTCAACACCGTGACCAACTGCCTGCGCATGGGAGCGGACGCGGTCTCGATGCACGTCAACATCGGGGCCGACTCCGAGGCCCGGATGCTCGAGGACCTCGGACGGGTCGCGGTCCAGTGCCAGCACTGGGGTATGCCGCTCCTCGCCATGATGTACCCGCGGGGCAGGAAGATCGAGGACGAGCACGCGGTCAGCCACGTCAAGCTGGCGGCCCGCGTCGCGGCCGAGCTTGGCGCGGACATCGTCAAGACCGTGTACACGGGCGACCCCGACTCCTTCCGCGAGGTGACGCGGGGCTGCCCCGTCCCCGTGGTGGTCGCGGGCGGCTCCAGGACCGACGACCGCGCGACCCTCGACCTGATCGAGGGCGCGGTCCAGGGCGGCGCCGCCGGGATCTCGATCGGCCGGAACGCGTTCCAGCACCCGCACCCCGACCGGTTCGTCCGGGCCGCGGCGATGATCGTCCACGAGGACCGGACCGCCGCCGAGGCCATGGAGGTGCTCCGATGATCGGCAAGGAGATCCGGCTCGAGCGATGCATGGACCGGAACACGGGCCGCGCCGTGATAGTTCCCATGGACCACGGCATGACCCTCGGGCAGATCGACGGCCTCCGCGACATGACCCGTGTGATCTCCGAGGTCTCGGAGGGCGGGGCGAACGCGATCGTCCTCCACAAGGGCATGGTCACGGCCGGCCACCGGCGGCACGGGAGGGACATCGGACTGATCGTCCACCTCTCGGCCTCGACCGCGCTCAACCCCGACCCGAACGACAAGGTCCTCGTCTGCACCGTCGAGGAGGCGATCGCGCTCGGCGCGGACGCGGTCTCGATCCAGATCAATATCGGCTCGCCGAACGAGTCGCGCATGCTCGAGGCGGCGGGCCAGGTCTCGCGCGAGTGCACCCGGTGGGGGATGCCGCTGCTGATCATGGCCTACGCCCGGGGCCAGGGGATCGACTCGTCGAGCCCTGCCTCGGTCTCGCACTGCGTCCGAGCGGCCGAGGAGCTCGGCGCAGACCTGATCAAGGTCAGTTACCCGAACGACCCGGAGGCGTTCCGGCGGATCGTCGAGTCTTGCTCGGTCCCGGTCCTCGTCGCGGGCGGTGAGAAGGGGGGTGACGAGGACGCCATCGCGATGGTCTCCGAGGCGGTCGGCGCCGGCGGCGCCGGTGTCTGCATGGGCAGGAACGCGTTCCAGCGGCAGGACACGGCCGCGTTCGTCGGCCGGATCGTCGACGCCGTCCACGGGGCACCGCGATGAGGGCGCTCTGGGTTGAGCCCGTGCCGTTCTCGACGGAGGTCGTGACCGCCGCGCTCGAGGCGGGCGCGGACGCGATCGTCACGGACGAGCCGGCACGCGTGAAGGCGCTCGGCCGGATCGCGACGGTCGGCCCCGGCGGCGACCTCGCGTGGGACCGTGATGTCTACCGCGTGACCATCACCTCCTCGGCGGACGAGGACCGTGCCGTCGAGCTCGGCGGGCGCGGCCCGATCGTGGTCGAAACGTCCGACTGGACCGTGATCCCGCTCGAGAACCTGGTCGCTCGCTCGGACAGTGTCTACGCCCGGGTCTCGTCAGAGGAGGAGGCCCGGCTCGCCCTCGGCGCGCTCGAGCGCGGCGTGGCGGGCATCGTCCTCACGACGGGTGACCCGGAGGAGGTCCGGCGTGTGGCCGCGCTCGTGAAGGGCGGGGACGAGCACGTCCCGCTCGCCGGCTTAACGGTCACGGCCATCCGACCGGTCGGCATGGGCGATCGGGTCTGCGTCGACACCTGCTCGATCTTCGACGACGGCGAGGGCCTGCTCGTGGGCAACACCTCGTCGGCGATGCTGCTCGTCCACGCCGAGACCCTCGAGAACCCGTACGTCGCGCCGCGGCCGTTCCGAGTGAACGCGGGCGCGGTCCACGCCTACTGCCTGCTGCCGGGCGGGAGGACCGCGTACCTCGCGGACCTCCGGGCCGGGGAGAGCGTCCTCGGTGTCGACGCCGACGGTGGGACCGAGACGGCCGCGATCGGTCGGGTCAAGGTCGAGCGCCGGCCGCTCCTGCTGGTCGAGGCCGTCGCCGACGACGGCCGGCCGGCTTCGGTCGTCCTCCAGAACGCCGAGACGATCCGACTCGTCCGCGAGGGTGGGGGCGCGGTCTCGGTCGCGGCCCTGGCGCCCGGCGACCGGGTTCTTGGGGTCCTGCTCGAGGGGGGCAGGCACTTCGGCCATGCGATCGAGGAGACGATCCGTGAGCGATAGGCTCGGCATCATTGGCGGGACGGGAGGCATGGGCTCCCTCTTCGCACGGATCTACTGCGAGGCTGGCTGGGAGGTCTCGACCCGGGGACGGACCGCCGATGAGCCGCTGGAGCGCTTCCTCGAGCGGCAGGACGTGGTGATGGTCTCGGTCCCGATCGACGCGACCCTCGGTGTGATCGCAGCGGTTGCACCCGTCCTCGCCCGGGACCAGCTCTTCTGCGACCTGACCTCGCTCAAGGCGGGGCCGGTCGAGGCCATGCGCCGCTCGCCCGCGCCGGCCGTCGGGCTCCACCCGCTCTTCGGCCCCGGCGTGGAGACGATCGCGGGCCAGACCGTCGCGGTGACACCCGCGACCGCGACCAGGGATGAGTACGGCCCCCTGCTCGCGGTCCTCGAAAGGGCCGGGACGCGCCTGGCTTTCACGACCCCGGAGCGCCACGACGAGCTGATGGCCGTGGTCCAGGGGCTCGCCCACGCGCTCTCGCTCGTCATGGCGGGAACCGTGCGCGTCCTCGGCGCCGACCTCGACGAGCTCCTGCAGTTCACGTCGCCAATCTACCGGATCGAGTTCGGGCTTGTCGGCCGACTCCTCGCCCAGGACCCGGCGCTCTACGGCCCGATCCTCCGCCAGAACCCGAACGTCCCCGACGTGCTCGTCGCGGCCCGCGACGCCCTCGAGGAGCTCGCGGAGGCGGTCGCCGATCCGGAGCCGGCGGCGTTCCGTCGCCTCTTCGAGGAGGACGCGGCCCGCTTCGTCCCGTACGGCGCGGCCGCGACCGCCGAGACCGATCGCCTGATCCGGTGCCTCGCGGAGCCCGGGCCATGACCCTCGTGACGCTCGGGCCGGCCGGGACCTTCTCACACGGGCTCGCGGCGCGTCTCGACCCCGACGTTCGCCTCGTCCCGTCGATTGCGGCGGTCTTCTCCGCCGTCGCGGGCGGCGAGGGCGACGGCCTGGTCCCGCTCGAGAACAGCGAGGCCGGGTCGGTCGGCGCGACGCTCGTCGGCCTGGCCGATCACCCCGTCTCGATCACGGGCGAGTGCACCATTCCCATCCGCCACCACCTGGCCGCGCGGGACGCGGGCGGATGGCATCGGTGTGTCTATGCCCATCCCCAGACGGCCGAGCAGTGCTCGCGCCGGCTCGAGGCGCTCGCCCTCCCCCTCGTCCCGACGGCCTCGAACGCGGCCTCGGCGATCGCGGCGCGAGACGACTCCTCGGGGGCCGCGCTGGTCTCGGACGAACTCGCGACCCTCTACGATCTCGCCGTGCTCGAGCGCGACTGCCAGAACAGCGACGCGAACGAGACCCGGTTCGTCAGGATCTCGCGGGCGCCGGCGGCGTGGCCGGCGCCGTGCCGGGCGAGCCTCCTCCTCGACCCCCTCGAGGACCGGCCGGGTCTCCTCTTCGCCCTGCTCGCCCCGTTCGCGGCCCGCGGGCTCAATCTGACCCGAATCGAGTCCCGGCCGTCACGACGGGGGCTCGGCCGATACGTCTTCTATGTCGACGGCGACTGCGGCACGGGCTGGGACGACGCCGTGGCCGAGCTCGGCCGGCTCTGCACCGTGAAGGATCTCGGCCGCTACGGGAGGCTCGAACCGTGACCGCGCTCATCCTCGACCGCGCGGGGCCGGTCGACCTCTCGCTCACTGCCCCACCGTCCAAGTCCCTGACCCACCGGGCGCTCGTCGCGGCCGCCCTCGCCGACGGCCCCTCGATCCTCTACGACCCGCTCCTCGCCGACGATACGCTTCTTACCATCGCAGGGCTCCGCCGACTCGGCGCGACGATCGAGACCGGTGATCGCGTGGTCGGGATTGAGGGCGCCGGGGGGCCGCTCGTGGCCGGCGACGGCGCCGTGCTCGATTGCGGCAACTCGGGCACGACCCTCCGCCTGCTCGCCTCGGTCGCGGCCCTCGCGGACATCCGGGCCACCCTCACGGGCTCGGCCCGGATGCGGGAGCGACCGGTCGGGCCGCTCGGCACGGCCCTCGAGGCGCTCGGCGCGACCGTCCGTTATCCCGACGGGCACGGCCTTCCCCCGATCGAGATCGCGGGCCCGCTCCGCGGCGGGGAGGTCGCGGTCGACGGGGAGGTCTCGAGCCAGTTCGCCTCCTCGCTCCTCCTCGCGTCCCCACTAATGCCCGGCGGGCTGGTCCTCCGCCTCGCCTCGCCACCGGTCTCGCGATCGTACCTCGACCTGACGGTCGGGGTGATGGCTCGGTTCGGCGCGGCCGTCGATCGCCGCGGGTACGAGCGGTTCGCGGTCACCCGCGGGGGGTACGCGGGCACGGCGTACGCGGTCGAGGGGGACTGGTCCTCGGCCTCGTACCTCTTCGCGCTCGCGGCCGCGCTCGGCGGGCGGGTCGCGGTCAGGAACCTCGACCCGGCCTCGGCCCAGGGGGACCGGCGGTTCGTCGGAGCCCTCGCGGCGATGGGCTGCCGCGTCTCGGCCGGGCCGGACGGGGTCACGGTCGAGCGTGACGGCCCGCTCCAAGGAATCGAGTGTGAGATGTCGTCATCTCCCGACACGGTCATGACACTTGCCGTGGTCGCCGCGCTCGCCGAGGGCTCGACCCGGATCACGGGGGTTGGCCACCTCCGCCATAAGGAGTCGGACCGGCTCGCGGTCACGGTCGACCGGCTCCGGACGCTCGGGGCCGGCGCAGAGGTCGAGGAGGACGCCCTCGTCGTCGTTCCGGCCCCACTCCACGGCGGCGCTATCGACCCGGCCGGCGACCACCGGCTCGCGATGGCCTTCTCCGTCCTCGGCCTCGCCGTCGGTGGCGTCGAGATCGAGGACCCGGGCTGCGTGGCAAAGTCCTGGCCCGGGTTCTGGTCGGTGCTCCGGGAGGCCGGGCTGCTGTGAAGATCGTCCTGGTGGGCCCGCGCGGCGCGGGCAAGAGCACGGTCGGCCGGCTGCTCGCTGACCGCCTCGGCCTCCCGTTCGCGGACACGGATGCGCTGGTCGAGGCGCGGGCGGACCGGCCGATTCCGGCGATCTTCGCCGAGGGGGGCGAGACGGCCTTCCGCGCCCTCGAGCGGCAGGTCTGCGCCGCACTTGCCGGCGCCGACGGCGTGATCGCCGCGGGCGGTGGGGCCGTGCTCGACCCCGGCAACGTCGAAGCCCTCCGGCGCAGGGCGCGGACGGTCCTGCTCGAGGGCCCGCCGGAGGAGCTGGTCCGCCGCTGCGACGGGAGCGACCGACCGGCACTGACCGCGTTCTCGCCACTCGACGAGGTCAGGGCCGTGCTCGCGGCCCGGGCCGATGCGTACCGCGCCGCGGCCGACCACTGTATCTGGACCGGGTGCCGGACACCGGAGCAGGTCGCAGCCCTGATCGTGACCGCGCTCGGGGCCCGGTTGCCGGGCGAGCTCCGCGCCGAGCTCGCAGCGCTGAACCCGTCCCCCACGGAGGCACCGGCCGTCGACGGCGCGATCGCCGCCGGCGCCCGCCTCTGTGCCGTCGCCGGCCACCCGATCGGCCACAGCCGCTCGCCGCCGCTCTTCACCCGCCTGGTCGAACGGTACAGTCTTCCCTATGCTTACGCCCGGGTCGACGCGGCAGACCCCGCCACGCTCGTGGCGCTCGCGGCGAGGCTCGACCTGCGGGGCCTCTCGGTCACGCTCCCGCTCAAGGAGTCGATCGTTGCGCACTGCGACATCCTCTCGCCCGACGCGGTCGCGATCGGGGCCGTGAACACGGTCGTCCGCTGCGGAGGCCGGCTCCACGGCAGCAACACGGACTGGCTCGGGGTCCGGGCCCCGCTAGTCCACCTCTCGGGCAAGGGGTGCCGGGCCGTGGTCCTCGGCGCGGGCGGGGTGGCGGCCGCTGCCGTGTACGCGCTCCGGGATCTCGGCATGGCCGTGACCGTGCTCGCCCGGGACGAGGTGCGGGCCGCGGTGCTCGCCGCACGGTTCGGCGCGGCCTCGGGGCCGCTCGCCGCGTTCGATCCGATGGCGACGGACATCGTGGTTCATGCCACCCCGGTCGGCATGGCGCCGGACACGGGGGCGCTCCTCGACGAGTCGCAACTTCGCCCGGGGATGACCGTCTTCGACCTCGTGTACACGCCGCCCCTGACCCCGCTCCTCGAGCGCGCCCTCCGAGCGGGAGCGACCGTGATACCCGGCACCGCGCTCTTCACCCACCAGGCGGCGGCGCAGTTCGAAGCCTTCTTCGGTATCCGCGTCCCGATCCCTGTGGTGGAGGAGGCGCTCGCGTGAACACTCTCGGCCGGCTCTTCCGGGTCACGACCTTCGGCGAGAGCCACGGCCCCGCCCTCGGGGCCGTCGTCGACGGCTGTCCGCCGGGGATCCCGCTCGTCGAGGCCGATATCCAGCCGCTCCTCGACCGGCGCCGGCCCGGCACGGGCCCGCTCGTCTCGCCCCGCCCCGAGGCGGACCGAGTCGCCATCCTCTCGGGGACCTTCGAGGGGATCACGACGGGAACCCCGATCGCGCTCGTGGTCGGCAACGAGCAGGCACGGTCGTCCGACTACGACGCGCTCCGGGAGGTATACCGGCCGGGCCACGCGGATAGCACGTACGCCGCCAAGTACGGGGTCCGGGATCACCGCGGCGGCGGCCGGTCGTCGGGAAGGGAGACGGTGGGCAGGGTCGCCGCCGGCGCCGTCGCGCTCAAGCTCCTCGGGCTCCGGGGAATAACGGTCGCGGGCCGCGTGGTCTCGGTCCGGGGCGCGGAGGGCGACGAGGCGATGGCGGCCGAGATCGCGGATGCGGCCACCCGGGGCGACTCGGTCGGCGGGCTCGTCGAGGTGGTCGCGACCGGCGTGCCCGCAGGGCTCGGCGACCCGGTCTTCGGGAAGCTCGACGCCGCGATCGCGGGCGCCCTGATGGGGATCGGTGCCGTCAAGGGCGTCGAGATCGGCGACGGCTTCGCGGTGGCGGCCCGGCTCGGGTCGGAGAACAACGACCCGATCCTCCCGGGCGTCACGGGCCCGAACCGCGCGGGCGGGGTCCTCGGCGGGATCTCGACCGGCGCGCCGGTCATCGCGCGGTGCGCGGTCAAGCCGACCCCGTCGATCTCGCTGGCTCAGCAGACGGTCGACGTTACGGGACGGCCGGTCGAGGTCCGTATCGCCGGCCGGCACGACCCCTGCATCGCACCCCGACTCGTCCCGGTGGCCGAGGCCATGCTCGGGCTCGTTCTCGCCGACGCCCTGCTGGTCCAGGATGCGTACGTCGCGTTTCGGGGCACGTAGTCAGGTGCCGTCCGACCGAAGGAGGCGCATCAGCTCGCGCATCTCGGCGAGCGTGTACTGCCCGGGCGAGGACGGGCGGCCGGCCGCGCAGTAAGCGAGGGCCGAGCCGAAGAGAGGGAGCAGCGCCCGGCCGTGCCGGTATGCCGTCCCCACGATCGAGGTGCAGATCGGCCGCTCCGCCGCATGGGTGAAGGAGAGGAGGTCGAGCAGGTCGTCGTCCGAGGACGGGGCGAGCACGAGCTTGGGGAGATCCCCGTACGACCGGAGCTCGCGCTCGAGGACGAAGAGCTCGGGCAGGGGAAGCATGGTCCCGAGGTGGACCGAGGCGATGACGGCGCATTCCGCCGCGCGAGCGGCGGGCGCGAGCCCGCGGAACCTGCGTTCGAGGTCGACGTACCGAGCACCGCGCAGGAACGGCGCGAGGATCCGGGCGCAGTCGTCCTCGTCGCCGGCGAACCCGCCGCCCTCCTCCAGGGAGCGGACGGTCGCGATCAGGGGCACCGGCAGGTCTCGGCACCGGTCGGCGAGAACGGCGTGGTCGTCGCGGTCGACGAGGTCGAGCCGGAGCTCTATCAGGTCGGGCCCGGCCCGGACGACCTCGTCGAGCTCGTCGAGTCCGGTCACCGGCGCGACGAGGTCCATCTCACGAGTAGCCCGAGAGCGTGGTCGAGACGCTCTCCTCCTTCCGCTCGCCTGGGGACTCGAGGGCCCCGAACTTCTCCTCGTACTCGGCCATGGATCGACCGAGCACCGCGAGGAGCGACTTGGCGTGGCGCGGGGAGATGGAGATGACGGCCTTGGCCCGCGCCTGGTTCGTGCCGGGGATCTGGTGGAGAAAGAGGAAGGTGAACTCGTCGTCCTTGAATGCGAGCTGTATCATATTGGAGTAGACCGGGTCGAGGTCCGGGGGCATCTGGACCTGGATCTCCTGGCTTGACATGAGAAAAGGGTACCCCGCCCCTCGCATATGTCTTCTTCGGCTGGGCAAGGTTGATGCGCCTGCGGAGGCGACACATCCGGTAGATGCCGGGGACTGATGCCGGGCTGCCGGCGCTCACGCTGATCACCATCGTCGCCTGGGCCGCGGCCGGCGCCCTCGCGGTACCTCTCCCGGCCGTCGCGGCCGTCCTGGCCACCACGCCGGCCGTGGTCGGCGCGTACCGCGACCGCCGGCTCGGCCAATCCCTCGCCCTCGGAGGTGCCGCATTCATCGGGGCCGCGTTCCTCGCGGCCGGCACCCCGCTTCCCACGGTCGCGCTCGGGGTTGCTGCCATCGGCGCGCTCGGGCTGCTCGCCGCGTCAATGATCGGCACGGCTGCGGCCCAGGCGTCGGCCTATCGGGTCTGGTACCACGGGCTCCGCGACCATCTCCCGGCCGCGACCCTCTTCTTCATGCCCGTAACTGGCCGGGTCCACGACCTGGACGACCGCGCCGCAGCCCTGCTCGGCCCGCTCGGGGGCCGTTCGCTTGCGGAGGCGTTCGAGGACGCCGCCGCTTACGCCACGTTCGCGGCCGACGTGACGGCCGGCGAGGTCGTCGCCCGGGGGGCGTGGGTCCGCGACGCCGCCGGCGGGAAACGCTGGTGCGAGCTCACGGGTGCGATGGCGACCCCGGTGCTCGCGGCGGTCCTGGTCGAGGACCGAACGGTCGAGCGGTCAGCTGCGGACGCGCTCGCGGCGAGCGAGGCGGCGCATCGTTCGCTCGTGACCGGTGCGCGGGGCGCCGCCGTGCTCGTCGACGAGGAGCTCCGCGTCGTCGCTGCCGGTGGCGGAGCGCTGGCGCTCCTCGCCGGGTCGGAGGAGCCGGTCGTCGGTCGGACAGTCTGGACCGCGTTCCCGGACCGGGTCGCGCAGGCGCTCGAGCCGCTCGCGCGTCACGCAACCTTCGGCACGCCCGGGACATGCGAGGTCGACGCCTCCGGGCGACGATTCCTCCTTGCGGCCGAACCGGTACCAGGGGACGGTGGAACCGTCGCGGGTGCGGTGGTGACCGCAAGCGACGTGACACCGCTCGCAGAGTATCTCGCCGGCTGCGAGGAACGCAGGGGGCTCGCCGAGACCCTGCTCGCGGTGCACCGGGAAGAGGGAACCGGAGCAGCGGAGCGCCTCCTCGCGGCGGCCGTCCGGGCGACCGGTTCGCGGTACGGGGCCGTCCTGGGGAAGGATGGCGACCGGTTCACGCCCCTCGCCGTCTCGCCGGCGCTCGCCGGGGTGAACCCCGTGTTGCTCGCTACCGGCGGAGAGACGGCGTCGCGCGGGGCGGTACCCGAGACCACTCGTCCTCTCGACCGGATTCTCGCCGTTCCCGCCGGGGAACGCGGCGTGATCGTGGTCGCGGATCGCTCCTCTCCCTACACGGAGCGAGAGGAGGCCCTGGTGCGCGCGCTCGCCGAGGAGGGCTTCGCCGCCGCGGATCGCGCCAGGGCCGGTGTCGCGACCGCGGCACGGGCCCGATCGTTCGAGTCGCTGCTCGCGACCGTGCCCGTCCCCCTCATCCTTGTCGGCCGTGACGGCCAGGTGCGCCTGGAGAACGACGCGGCGCGGGCGCTCTTCGGCGGGGTGGCACCGGATCAGGCGGCGCTCCGCTTCGACCCGGTGGACCGGAGCCGTTTCGCGGCGACCGAGGAGCGACGTCGGCACGGGGCGCGTGGGGTTCCCGCACGGTACCGCGCATCCGTTCTCGACGCGAACGGCGCCTCGCGCCCCTGCCTGGTCGCATCCGCCTCCTGCCCGGAAGAGGAGGCGGTCCTGCTCGCGTTCCTCGACCTCGGTCCGGCTGCCGCTTTCGACACGTGCCGGGACCGGGCGATGGCGGGGCTCGAGGCCCGGCTCGAGTCCGCGCTCGGTTCTCCCGTCGACGACGCGGGAGTCTTCGTCGAGGAGGTCAGGCGTGCCTGGCGGGCGTCGGTACGGGAACGCGCCGTGCTCGCGGCGCCCACCCCGTACGAGGCGCTGCCCCCCGAGTGTCGGGATTACTCCTGATCGACCCGGATGAGGTCGTTCGCATCCCGGACGGTGATCTCCTTCTCCCCCGCGTAGGTCGAGACGGTCCCGAAGCACACCACGAGCTCGCCCTCGCGGGGGACGGGTTCGGGGACTGCACTCGCCGGCACGAAGACACGGACCCCGCCGACCCGGCAGAGCAGGTGCCCTCCCTTCGCCTCCGTTACGTCCTCGACCACGCCGCGCACGGACGCGAGGGTCCCGTCCGCGAGCCCGGGGGAGAACGGGGTCGCGAACGTACCCGGTCCGAGGTACTCGAGGACACCGGCACCCAGGGCGACCACGGCGAAGACCCCGACGAGCAGAAGAAGCGCGCGCCGCTCCTGCGGAACCAGCATATCACCGAAATGTTCGCCATCAACCTAAATATAACCGGCAGGTTTAAGTGTTAACAGCGTTAACATCATATACATGACCGGGTCTGGTCTTCCCCCATCCTCCAGGACGGTCCTGAACCTGCTGGACTCCAGCGGTTCTATGACCCACAAGGAGCTCGTGTCGCGGTCGAACCTCGCACCGCGCACTGTACGATACGCGCTGAAGAAGCTGAAAGAGAACCATCTCATCATCGAGAAGTTCAACTTCAAGGACGCCCGACAGATCATCTACCAGTCGCGGAACCCCGCGGTCGCGGTGCCTGCATGAATGAGCGGGTCTGCGACATCATGGTCTGTGACGCCATGGTGCGCAAACTCGTTCCCACGGCGCGCGCCGAGATGGTCTGCCGTCTGGTGGAACGCCAGGGCGTCCCGCAGACCGAGATAGCGCGGCGGCTCGGCATCAGCCGTGCCGCGATCTCTCAGTACGTCAGCCATAAGCGCGGCTGCTGCGACGATCTGTACCTCTCGCCCGAACTCTCGACCATGATCGACCGCTGGGCGCTCTCGGTCATGGGCGGGGAGGAGGGTGCGATCACCATCTGCGACCTCTGCCGCTGCGCGGCAAAGAAACGCTGAAGATCACTCTTCTACCATCTCCTCTTCCGCACCAGCAGAGCGACCGCGACCACCGCGAGAACGACCGTCGCGACCCCGACTTTGAACCAGTCGATGCCCCGGCCGGCGACGGCGGTCGTTCCGCATGCACCCCGCTCCCAGTCCGCGTCGAAGGCCGCGGCGAAGTACGTGGCTGCCTCGAGGTCGTCGACGATCACCCCGGCCTCCCGGTTGAACGAGGGCGAGGCCTCGTTCCAGTTGATCGACGAGACCAGTACGCGCGAGCCGTCCACGACAACGCCCTTGGTGTGGACCTTGACGAGCCCGTGGGCCTCGAGGTCGATCAGCCGCGCCTCGAGCGGGAGCCCCTCCTCTCGCGCGATCCGATTGATCAGCAGCACCTGCTCGTCGTTGTCGGTTTCGTCCTCGGTGTTGAACCACGCGGAGTCGAGGAGGACACGGACCTCGACCCCGCGCCGCGCCGCGTCCACGCTCGCCGCGAGGTACCGCTGAAGCCGGGTGCCAGACTCGTTCGTAATGTAGGCTTGCTCGATCCGGACCGACTTCGTCGCCGAGCTGATGAGTGCCTCAATCTCGCCCGCCGTGTCAGGCGCGAGCACGGTCGTAACCGTGGCATCCACGAACGGCGCAGGCGTGAAGCGGGGCATGAAGGTGCGGCCAGACGGGGTCTCGACCGCGCCGGGCCTCACGGTCGTCACGGCGTGAATGTCGCGCCCGCCCAGGTCGGTTTCGAAGACCTCCGCAAAGTACGCGGCGACCCGGGGGTCGTCGACGACGACGCCCCATCCCCGGTTTCCCTGCCGGCCTTCCGGCGGGAATGCGGCCGGCTTCCAGTTCTCGGTCGTGACGAGCGTCCAGCGGTCGTCGACGACCATGTACTTCGCATGGTTGTGGCGATACCGGGCGTGCGCGTCCTCGTCGGTCGCCATGAACCGGACGTCCGCGCCCGCATCGACGAGCCGGCCGATCACGGCCCACTCCCCTGACGGGACGCCGCCGACCGGTCCGCCCTGCGCGAGCACGGTCACGGTCACGCCCCGGTCGCGGGCCACGACGAGCGCGTCGGCGAGGACGGGGTCGGTCAGCTCGTACGCGTTCAGCCGAACCGAGGCGGCGGCGGACGCGACGAGGTCGGCGAGCACCTCCGACGAGCAGTCGGGGGCGACAAAGGCCGTGCCCGAGACGTTCGCCACGGACAGGGGCTCGAAACGCGACTGACCGATCATCAGCACGCGCCGGTCCCAGGCACCGCCCTCGCGATAATGGACCTGGCCCTGCCGGGCCGCTACCATGCCGGGCCAGGCGACCCGGTCGACCTCGACGCCGTTCACGAGCAGGCCCAGTTCGTCGCGCTCATTGCCGAGCCGGAGATCGCGGGTCGTGATCATCTCCGGGGCGGCGGAGGCGTCCTGGAGTTCGAAGTCGGGGAGCTCGCCGTGGACGAACGCGTACGCCGACCCGTTCCGGGCAACCACGATACGCCCGCTGCCGGTCGCACCGGGAGGGAACGCTGCCGTCCCCTCCCCGTCGGTCACGGCGACGCCTGCGAGCGCCCCCTCGCCCCGGATGGCGAAGAACTCGTCGGCCTCGCCCTTGAGCCAGGTATCGGGGCAGACCTCGAGGAGCTCGTACGCGCCCGTGACCGGGACGAAGCAGAGCACGAGGACGAGCAGGATCGCAGCCCGCATCGATCGTCTTTTTGTCACGGCCCGGTTTATAGTACGCCACCGTGCCCCCGCTCGTCGTCAAGTTCGGCGGCTCTCTCCTCGACTGTGCGCCGCGACTCGCGCCCGTCCTCGCCGCCTTCCGCGGCCCTGTCCTCGTGGTCCCGGGCGGCGGCCCCTTCGCCGACCTCGTTCGGGCGCTCGACCCCGTTCCCGATACGGCACACTGGATGGCGATCGCGGCCATGGAGCAGGTCGGCCTGTACCTCGCCGGGCTCGGGCTCCCGGCCACCGGGGCGCTGCGGGTCCCCTCGGGTCCGTCGGTGCTCCTTCCCTACCGCCTGCTCCGCGACCGCGACCCACTGCCGCACTCGTGGCGGGTCAGCTCGGACACGATCGCGGCATGGTGCGCTGCCGAACTCGGAACCGATCTGCTTCTCGCGAAGTCGGTCGACGGCATCACCGCTGGCGGCCGGCTCGTGGAGGTAGTTACGGGGCCGATCCGGACGGACGCGGTCGACCCGTGCCTCGTCCCGTTTGCCCTCGCTCGTGGCGTCCGCGTCCGGATCGTCAATGCCCGGTCGCCCGGCCGGCTCGAGCGGGCCCTCCGCGGGCGGCCCGTGCCCGGTACCCTGATCGACCCCAGCTTATTTGACTCCCGAGCGTGAACGTACTGAGGATCGGGTCACCATGACGACAAAGAAGTGCACATCGTGCAATGCCCCTCTCGCCGAGGTCGGCGGAACCGTGTTCCTCTGCCCCCAGTGCGAGAACGAGATCAAGCGGTGCCTGCGGTGCCGCGAGCAGAGCATTCCGTACATGTGCCCGCAGTGCGGGTTCACGGGGCCCTGACCATGGGCGACGTCGCCTGTATCATCCGGGTCATGCCCGAGTCGCCCGATATCGACCTCGAGGCGCTCAAGGCGGCCCTGAAGGAGACGGTCCCCGAGATCCACGAGATCCAGGAGCAGCCCATCGCCTTCGGTCTCAAGGCGCTCATGGTCGTCGCGGTGGTCGGCGACCAGGGCGGGCAGACCGACCAGCTCGAGACGAAGCTCTCGTCCGTCCCGGGCGTCGAGCGTGCCGAGATCGTCGAAGTGACCCTGACCTGAGCCTCTTTTTTCCACGTGCCCGCCGGAGCGGAGCGGCCGCTCACTCCCACTCGAGCCGCTCGAGGACGAGCGCGGTCTCGGCCCGTATGCGGTTGGCCGAGGCACGGAAGGCCGTGACCTCGTCCTCGTCGAGCCGAATCGGGATCGGCGTCACGCCCTGCCGGTTCACCCGGGCCGGGACGCCGATGCAGACCCCTCCGATGTCATGGACCTCGGAGCGGAGGTAGGCGGATACCGTGAGGATCCGGTTCTCGTCGCCGAGGACCGTCCGAACGAGGGATGCGATCGCCTCGCCCGGGCCGTAGACCGTCGAACCCTTGTGCCGGATGATCGTCTCGCCACCTGCCCGGACACTCTCGAACATGCGCGCCGTTGGCAGGTCCTCGAACGCGGGGAGACGATCGATCCGGATCCCTCCTACCGTGGTCGCGGACCAGAGCGGGACCATCGAGGAGCCATGCTCGCCGATGATCCGGGTATGGACCTCGGAGACGTGGACCTGGAAAGCCTGCGCGATCAGGGCCTTGAGGCGCATGGAGTCCAGGTGCGTGCCGAGGCCGAAGACCTGCCCCCTCCTGAGCCCCGTGTGCCGGAGCGCGACGGCGGTCATCACGTCGACCGGGTTCGTGATCACGATGAGCTTGGCCTCGCGGGCCTGGTGCCCGATCCCCTCAGCCGCGTCGGCAACGAGCCGGGCGTTGGCGAGCGCAAGTTCCAACCGGTCCTGGTTGGCCGTTCGGGCCGCCCCGGCGGCATGGACGACGACCTCCGAGCCCGCGACGTCGGCGATATCGGTCGACCAGGAGAGGCGGCAGCTCGTCCCCCGCGCCGCGTAGCTGTCGTTGAAGTCGCGGCGAAGCCCCTCCAGGAGCGACTCGCGCCCTGGGCGTCCGACGAGCAGGATCTCGTCGACATACGGTATCTCCGAGATCGGATGCGCAGCAAAAGAGCCGACGTTGCCGGTCGCGCCGATAATCGCAACACGTGCCATGGGATCAGAACCGGTGGGAACGGGTTCTCGGTCGACGCAACGCACCCGGCCCGTCCGGCGGACCCCTCCTCCACCCCGCGCTCCCGCGGGCGCCGTACGTCTACGGTGGGTCTGCTCCCTTCCGGGCCTGAACCGGTGCCCGCAGCGACAGGCCGCCGCTCCCTACGGAGCATTGGTCCCTGGCCGTCGACCTCGCAGGACAAGGTTTCAACGTCAGGGTTCGACGGACCTGGCCGGGCCGTGAGCGCCTTCCTCGAACTTCGCCCTCCGCATACCGACGGTTTCGGATCACAGGTGACGCCGGACCACCCGGGCTAGTTCCCGTTATCTATTCCCCCCGTCATGGGATAAATACCTCTCCACCGGCACAATCACGCCATCGACGCGCGATCGCGGCGAGGCGCGCGGGCTCCTTGCCGAACGGGTCGATGGCCGCGAGCCGGGCCCCGGCGGGCGGGAGGAGCGGGGGCAGGCGCCAGAGGTTTCCGTGGTAGACTCGAACCGACTGCGTCCCCCGTGCGGCGGCGACCATGACGGGATCGTTGCGTACTCCGATCTCGCGAAGGTCGGCGTAGGAGGCGAGGATCTCGACCTCGTCGACAAGCAGGGCTTCGCGGTTCACGGCGAGGTTCAGTCCCGCGAACCAGGCGGCGGGACCCCAGGCGTCGTTCAGCACGACCTCCGGGACGAGCCGGAGGGCCGCGACGAGCCCAAGCGTTCCGGCACCTGCGCACGCGTCGACGAAGAGATCGGGGAGGGCCCGGCGGAGGGCGCGGTCGGTTGCGGCCACCTTTGGATCGGCGGGGCGGGGGATCTCGATGTGGCAGGTCGAGGCCTGCTTGTATAGGACGAGCGGCCCCGGCGGGGTGAACCGCACCTCGGCGTAGAGGTCGCAGCCAGCGAGGAGCTCATGCGTCGCCCCACCGGCGCCCGGGACGATCCCGCGGTCAAGGACGACGCCACGGACCTCGGGAACCTCGTCCAGGAGCCGTCGGGCCGAGACCGGGGTCACCCGGCGAACGACCACGATCAGCGACCGCTGTGGCAGGTGCGGCAGGCGGTGCATGGGAAAGAGCGGGTGGAGGAGGGGCGTCCCGGCCCCCGAGAGCGGCGCCGACGGATCGAGCACGTCCTCGTTGACGAGCACGGCGTGGACGGCGGCCATCACGCCGTCGAGCGACCGCCGGCCACAGTCGCACGGCGCAGGCGGGTCACGGGGCGGATGCCGCGGGTCGACCCGTCCCAGGGGGCAGTCGGGGCACGGGTCGAAGCGGCCGCGAAGCCCGTCGAGGACGGTCACGGCGTCGGCAAGGGGCTCGCGGCAGACCGGGCACTGCATCGAAAGATGTGTTCGTGCCGGGAAGAAAAAAGGGGAACCCAGGGATGGGCCCGATGCGATTCGAACGCATGACCGCCCGGTTATGAGCCGGGCGCTCTGACCAGCTAAGCTACGGGCCCGATGGTGACGGCGGAAGAGTTCCGTCGTCCAGATATATAATCGTCGTGGAACTGGAGAAAGGAGGACGCCGCCAACAGGACTCGAACCTGTGGCATGCTGGTTAACAGCCAGCCACTCTACCAACTGAGTTATGGCGGCTCAGTGTCTTGTACTGTAGCCCCGAGCAAATATTAAAGGTAGCGGACGGGGTTCCCCCCGCCGCGGGTCAGGCAGGCCGGATCGACTCGAGGAGCGCCACCAGGCCGTCGATCTCGGCGTCGAGCTCCGCGAGGAGACGGGCTGTTCGAGGCGTCGCCACCGCGCCGGCGGGCGATGCCTCGATATAGCCCTGGGCCTCGAGAACGTGAAGGGAGTACCGGACCCGGTGCACCGGCTCGTGGAGCAGGTCCGAGAGCTTCAGGATGCCGATGGGCTGGTGCTGGTCCACGGCGCGGGCCACCTCGATGTGGCGGGCGAGGAGCTCGATCTCGCTCCGCATCTTGGCAAGCAGGTCGACCTCGGGGTTCAGGGCTGGGCCATCAGCCACGCCTTCTCCCTCCTGTATTGTCGCATGAAGATGAACGTGAGCGCGAACGCGGAGACCAGGAACAGGCCGAAGAGTGGGAGCGCGAACCCACGCCCCATGAAGAGCGCGATCACCGCCAGGGCGTACGCCAGGATGACACCGTTCAGGAGCACCGTCAGCTTGTAGAACTTCCACTTGAAGCGCTCCCTGGTCGCATCGTCCATAATCGGAGTTCGCATGCATGCTAGATGAAGGTGATCGAGATCCTGCCGTAGTGACGGGCCAGCGCCGACGGGGGGGGTGGATCTTTGCTATCGGCCGGCCCCCCGGGCGTCGGAGACGAACGAGAGAGCATAGATAATGGTCGTCGACACGACGAGGCACCGATTGGCGTCGGGCCCATGCCGGGCAGTCCGCCTCTCCCGCCCCGAGTAGCGACAGCACCTGCGGGGATCGTCTCCCTCCCGGGTACCGGCGGTTAGAGGGGGGTAGCGGCGATACCCGGGGCGACCTAAGGCGTGAACTGCTGTTCTTCGGGGCTCCCGGTCGCGCATGCCGGGTTCGTCTGCCGGGTCTTCGTCGCGTGACCGGGCCAGAATGGCGCACGGGAAGGCGCGGACGCGGACCGGCGACGCGGATAAATACCCGGGCGTGCTCCGATCGCGGGCCCAACGCCGCGATAGTCAGGCTCGTGGATTCAGCAGTCCCGCGTCCAATCGAACACGACGCGATGCACACCACCGATTGGCTGATCCCGGTCCTCTGTCCGGGCTGCTGTCCGGGGCCCATTCTATGAGGGCTCCGGTCAGCGACGTCCCCGACAGGCGCGATCGCACTGGGGGGCTCGGACGCATCTTTCCACTCGGCGGGGACGATGTCGCCCTGTGATACCTACATCATCTTTGCGAGCCTATCGATCCCCCTATGGACCTGCTGGACGACGCAATCCGGTCGAGCGGGGCCGCCGCCTACGTCGGATACGCGTCCTCTGTCGACCCCGATATGCGCTACCTGACGCGGTTCCAGACCACGGACCCCGTGATCTACCTCAAGCGACCGGGTGAACGAGGGCTCGTGGTCGTCTCCCAGATGGAGTACGCCCGCGCCGCTGCTGAGTCGGCCTTCGCGCCTATCACCCGGGCCGAGGCGGGGCTCTTCACCCACTGGAAAGACCCGTCGGAGCGCTGGTCGGCCATGGCGGCCGCGATCGCCGGGCTCGCGAACGGCGACATCCTCGTGCCGCCATCCTTCCCGATCGCGCTCGCCCGCGGCCTCGAGGCTCACTGCCGGGTCCTGATCGACGGCGGGACGGTCCAGCGGCGACGCGCCGTCAAGGCCCCGGCTGAGGTCCAGGAGATCCGGGCGGTCCAGCGTGCAAACGAGACCGCCATGGCCGCTGCCATCGCGATGATCCGTGCCGCGGAGGTCCGGGACGGGCTCCTCGTCGAGGGCGGCGAGGTCCTGACGGCCGAACGCGTCCGCGCCGAGTGCCACCGGACCCTCCTCTCGCACGGGTGCCGGGCCGCCGACACGATCGTCGCCCCGGGCGAGCAGTCGGCCCAGCCCCACCAGCGCGGCACGGGGCCGATCGAGGCCGACCGGCCGATCGTGATCGACATCTTCCCCGAGGACGAGCTCTCGGGCTACTTCGCGGACATGACTCGCACGGTCGTGAGGGGCGAGCCCTCGGACGAGGTCGCCGGGATGTTCGAGGCGGTCCGCGACGCGAAGGCCCTCGCCATCGACCGCATCCGCGCCGGCGTGCCCGGGGCCGAGATACACCAGGCCGTCGTGGACCACTTCGCCGAGCGCGGGTATCCCACCGACACCTCGGGCTTCACGCACAACCTGGGCCACGGAGTCGGTCTCGAGGTTCACGAACTCCCATCCCTTGGCCCTGGCGGCGGCCTGCTCGAGCCCGGTAACGTGGTCACGATCGAGCCGGGTCTCTACCTCCCTGGCGTCGGAGGGGTCCGACTCGAGGATATCGGTGTCGTCACGGGCGAGGGGTTCGAGAACCTGACACGGTTCCCCGAGGAGCTGGTGCTGTGAACGACGACCTCCTCGAGACCTACCGCGAGGCCGGCCGTATCGCGCGCCGTGTCCTCGCCGCGGGCGCGTCCCTGGTTCGGCCGGGCGCGTCGCTCCTCGAGACGGTCGAGACGGTCGAGGAGATGGTCCTCGATGCCGGCGCCGGGCTGGCGTTTCCCCTCAACTGCTCGCTCAACGAGGCGGCCGCGCACGATACGGCCTCCGAGGGAGACGAGCGGGTCTTCGCCGACGGCGACCTGGTCAAGCTCGACCTCGGCGTCCACCTCGACGGCTACGTCGCCGATACGGCCGTCACCATCGACCTCGGGGACCACGGGGAGCTCGTCGAGGCCGCCCGCTCCGCGCTCGATGCCGCGATCGCCCTCGCCCGTCCCGGCGTCGCCGCGGGCGAGCTCGGCGCCGCGATCCAGGCGGCGATCGAGGGACGTGGCTATCGTCCCATCGCCAACCTCACGGGCCACGGGCTCGACCGGTACGTACTCCACGGCCCGCCGTCGATACCTAACGTCGGCCATCCCGGCGGCGCCGTACTTGCCGAGGGACAGGCCGTCGCCATAGAACCGTTCGCCTCGACCGGATCGGGGCTTGTCAGCGAGGCCACGCGGGCCGAGATCTACGGCCAGGTCGGAACGCGGCCGGTCAGGCTGCCCGCGGCCCGCCAGGCCCTCGAGCTCGTGAGCGAGCGGCAGGGGATGCCGTTCTCGCGCCGCTGGCTGGACCTGCCCAGGCGCGAGATCGCGCTGGCCACCCTGGTCCGGCAGGGGGTCTTCCGGACCTACCCGGTCCTCCACGACGTCCCGGGATCGCACGTGGCCCAGGCCGAGCACACGATCATCGTCCTCGAGGACGGGTGCCTGGTCACGACTGCGTGACGGATATGCTTATCGATCGCCATGCTAGATAGATCTGGTTACTCAGCCATGTCCGCCGACACAGCCAGTGCCGTCCCCGCCGCGGGCCAGACCGTGGAGGCAGCCGACGACGACGTCTTGCGGCTCGTCGAGGTGATCTTGACCGCCGAGGTCTACAACACGCACCCCACCCTGGGCCTGAACGACCTGCCCCCGCACGCGCGCGAGGTCTTCGGCGTGGCCGGCGCGAGCGAGGCTAAGCGTCCCGTCGCGGTCTCGGAGGCGATGGTCCGCAAGGTGCTCGGCGTCCCCGACGCCGCGGCGCGGCTCAAGAAGAACCCCTTCGTTAGCTACGAGGAGTTCGGCCAGCGTCTTCGCGTGACCGCGCTGCCCGAGGCCGCCCGGTGGTTCGCGAGGCGTGGCGGGGCGCGGCGGGTCCGCGACAACCCGGTCCTGGCCTGGTACTACGAGCGGACCGAGCCGATCGAGGGGATCAGCTACGCCGATTCACTGATGCGGAACCCGAAGTACGAGGAGACCAAGGCCTATCTCGATCGCAGGGTCTCTGCCCTGCTCGCCGAGGACGAACGCATGCGCTCGGCGCTCGAGCTCTGCATCGTCTCGGCCCCCGAGGAGATCCGGAAACGAATCGACGATCTCGTGCTGACCCCCGAGCAGCACGAGGCGATCGAGAAGCTCAGGACCGCGCTAGCCAACCTCGCCTACCTGCGCTCCCACGATATCGCCGAGATCGGCAAGTTCCTCTTCGTCGGCCCGCCCGGCACAGGTAAGACCTCGCTCGCACTCGCCATGTCGAACGTGCTCGGCATGCCGATCGTCGAGGTCCGGCTCTCGATGATCACGAGCCAGTACCTCGGCGAGACCTCGAAGAACATCGACCGCGTCTTCGAGTTCGCCCACCGGCTGGCTCCCGCGATCCTCTTCATCGACGAGTTCGACTTCGTCGCCAAGAGCCGGGTCTCGGACGACCACGGGGCGATGAAGCGGGCCGTGAACGCGCTCCTCAAGAATATCGACCAGGTCAGCCTGATCCGGTCCAGTGTCGTCCTGATCGCCGCGACGAACCATCCCCGCCTGCTGGACGAGGCGGCCTGGCGCCGGTTCGACGAGATGGTCGAGTTCGCCCTGCCGGACCGGCCGATGCGGCTCGATATCCTGGGAAAGCTGACGGCCGGGCTCGATACGATGGCCGACCTTGGTCGTCTCGCGGACGAGACCGAGGGGTTCACGGGGGCCGACCTGCGGATGATCGTCAAGGAGGGCGTCCTCTCGGCCCTGATGGAGAGCCGGACGGAGATCCTGCAGTCCGACATCGAGAAGGGCGTCAACATGGTGCTCAAGCGGAACGTCATCAAGGACCGATCCTGGGTGTAGGATGGAGGTCCGGCTCCTCGGCACGGGCGACGCGGTCGGCACGCCGAAGGTCGGGTGCCCGTGCCAGCAGTGCCGCGCAGCCCGTGAGGCGGGCCGTGAGCGCCTCCGGACCTCGCTGCTGCTGACGATCGGGGGGCGGCGGCTCCTGGTGGATACCGGTCCCGACCTCAGGCGCCAGCTTCTCGACGCGTGTTCGCCCGGGATCGACGCCGTGGTCTGGACGCACGGCCACTACGACCATTTCATGGGCTTCGGCGAGTTCTACCGGGTCCAGGAGCCGCCGCCGGTCCATGCCGCTCCCGAGGTCCTGGCGTACTGCGCCCCCCTCTTCTCGTTCCTCCGCTTCGCACAGCACACTCACGCGCCGCTCGAGCCGTTCGACCTCTGCGGCGCCCGGGTCACGCTCGTCCCGGTGAACCACCCGCCGCAGCCGACCTACGGCCTCCGGGTCGAGGCCGACGGAGCCGTGCTCGCCTACACGGCCGACACCCGCGCCGATATTCCTGCAGCCTCGTTCGACCTCCTCCGCGGGGCCGACCTCCTCCTCCTCGACGCGATCGCGCCTGCCGGGTACCGGATCAGCAAGCACATGACCTACGACGAGGCGCTCGCGCTTGCCGCCCGGCTCGAGCCGGCGGAGTTCCGGTTCGTCCACCTCGCCCACCTGGTGCCGTGGGACCTCCCCCACCTCGGGCGGGACGGGGAGACGTTCGTCCTCGGCGACCCCCGTCCGGAGCCGTCGCCCGGCCCGGCCCGGACCGGCCGGCCCCGCCTGTAAGGTACCGCGAGGGTATCCATACTATTAAACCCCCCGTCCTCCCAAAGCTGGAGACATGGATCTCAAGGTCCTCGAACTCGAGCCCGAAAAAGCGCGGCTCGTGGTCGCGGGCGAGGGGCACACGTTCATGAACGCCCTCGTCGAGGAGCTGCTGCTCGACCCGGGCGTCGACGTGGCGAAGTACGTGATAAAGTTCCAGTTCGCCGACCCCGAGCTGCTCGTGACGACGCGCGAGGGCCGGGCCCCCGTGGACGCGATCAGGGACGCGTGCGCGCGCCTCGTCTCGTCCTGTGACGACCTCCTGAAGGACCTCGAGTCCTGGCAGTAACCCCCCTTTTCAGCGCCTCGGCCAGCAGTGCAGGAGGAGGAGCACCGCGAACGGCCCCCAGAGAAGTGTGTGTACGAGCTGGGCCGTCGGCTTGTCGAGAAGCCCGAGGGTGAGCGGCCCGACGATCGTGTGATGGGTGATCCCGAAGCCCGAGAGGAGGAAGAGGGCCGAGACCACGAGCAGGGCGAGCGCGAGCGCCCGGCGCGGCCTCATCGCCCCAGGAACGACCGGTTCAGGTCGCCCTCGTTCGAGTACCCGCGCCGTTCCCAGTAGCCCCGGTACGCCGTGTCGGTCGACGCCTCGATCCCGGTCACCCACCGGCACCACTTGTACCCCCAACGGTCCTCGGCCACGAGGATGAACGGGTACCCGAGCGAGCGCGGCAGGGTCTGGTTGTTGAACCCGTACGCGAGCAGGAGCCGGTGATCACGAACCGCATCGAGGGGAAGCGAGGTCGCGTACCCGTCGAGCGCCGTAAAGATGACGGTTGTCGCGCCCGGGGAGAGCCCGGAGGCCTCGAGCAGGTCGATCACGGCGATCCCCTCGAAGAGCGAGGTCGCATCCCAGCCCTCGACGCAGCTGAGGGTGACGACCCGGCTCTCGCGGGAAAAATCGCTGAGGGCATCGCCGTACGTATAGTTACGGGGGACGGCGACGGCGCCGCCGACCGTGAGCCGGTACGTGGCGATATCGACTGAGGGCGGGCCACGGATCGAGTTCTCGCGGTAGGCCGATACCGGGTCGAGGGCCGTGCCGTTGATCTCCCCGGGCCCGCCGGCGTCCCCGTCCGCGGCCCGTGGAACGTGGGCCTGGACGTCCAGGGCCCAGACCACGACAACCACGAGCACCGCGGCGACGAGAAGGGGCGATATGCGGGCCATGGACGCCTCTCTCACCCCCGGGCCACATCATGGTTTCGCATGCTTGAATGCCTTGTCGCGCCCACACTTCACCGATGGTGGGCATGGAGGCGGTGTCCCACAACGGCAACCTCTTCGTCAACGCCGACTGCGTTGAGGGTGCCCGCCGGTTCCTCGCGGACGGATCGGTGGACCTGGTCGTGACCGACCCTCCGTACGGGATCGGCGGCGACCGGCTCGACCGCCACTACAACCGGGACGAATCGCACGTCGTCGACGGCTACGTCGAGATCCCACGATCCGAGTACGCGGCCTTCACCCGCGCCTGGACCGCCGAGGCCGCGCGCGTGCTCCGACCGGGCGGCGCCCTCTTCGCTGTCTCGGGATACACCCACCTGTACGAGGTCCTGGGCGCGCTCCGCGCGGCCGGGCTCGTCGAGGTCAACCACATCGTCTGGAAGTATCCCTTCGGCGTCTGGACCACGCGGAAGTTCGTCTCGAGCCACTACCACGTGCTCTACTGGGCGAAGCCGGGCGGGCGTCGGACCTTCCACCTCGAGGCACGGTACGGCGCCGACGAGCGGGGTGCGGGCGGGGGCTCGCTCAACTACCTGGACCGCGAGGACGTCTGGGTCCTCGGCCGCGAGTACAAGCCGGGCCGCGCCAAGAACCGGAACGAACTCCCTCTGGCCCTCATCGAGAAGATTGTCCAGTACGCCTCGAGCGAGGGCGACCTCGTCTGCGATCTCTTCCTCGGCGGCGGCTCCACGGCGCGGGCCGCGATCGGGCTGAACCGCCGGTTCGCCGGGTTCGAGGTCTCTGCCGGGATCTTCGCGGCCCGTGTCCCCGAGCTCGCGGCGCTCGTCCCGGGCGAGCGCCTCGCCACCCTGCGCCGCCCGGTCCCCGCGCACGTCCCGAACCGCGGGCGCACCTGGACCGGCGACGAGCAGGCTGCGGTCCGTGACGGGTACGCCCGGTACCGCGACGACGGCCTCACCAGGGGCGAGGCGGTCGCCCGCCTCTGCGCCGAGTTCGGCCGCGGCCGCTTCGCGATCGAGAAGCGGCTCCGGAGGCGCTAGCGCCGGACCAGATCGAGGACGACCCCGGCGAGCGACTCACTCTTCGCGGCGTCGGTCATGAGCGTGTCGGCTCGAACGGCGCCCGGGACCGTGACCGGGTCACGGACATCCTGGATGAAGACGTCGCAGATCCCGGCGTAGAGGTCGTGGACCCCGCGTGACGTGGGCTCGAGGCCGCACGCGGTCATGAGCGATCCGGCGGGCCCGCTCACGGGCGCGTCGCCGACGAACGGCGAGACGGCGATCACGAACGCGGAGCGAAGGGCTTCCCGCACGCCGCCGCAGGCGAGGATCGGGCCGATCGACGTGACCGGGTTGGACGGCCCGATCACGACGGCGTCGGCCTCGCGGAGCGCCGAGAGCACCTCGCCTGTCGCGGGCGGCGGCACGGCAGGTTCCCAGGCGATCCCGTGCGGTGCGACGCTCCCACAGCGACGGACCCACCACTCCTGGAAGTGGAGCCGCCCTCCATCGACGAGTACATGGGTCGTGTAGGGACGGTCGGCCATCGGCAGCACCCGGACGGCGACACCGAGCCCGTCGGCGATGCGGCCGGTCGCGTCCGTGAGTGTCGACCCGCGTCGCAGCAGCTCGCCGCGGAGGAGCTGGGTCGCACGGTCCTGGTCGCCGATCCGGACCACCTCCTCCTCGCCGAGGGATCGGAGGGCCTCGTGGCACGCGAAGGTGTCTCCCGCAATGCCCCACCAGGTCTCCTCGTTCAATAGCCCTGCGCAGAGGTAGAGGACCGTGTCCACATCGGGCGAGAGGTGGCCGCCCGTGACCCAGCAGTCCTCGCCCGTGTTCACGACCACGGCGAGATCCGTGTCGGGGAGGTGGCGGCGAAGGCCCCGCAGGAGCTTGGGGGTCCCCGTGCCCCCCGAGAGAACGACGATCATCCCTGATCGCTTATATGCAGGGACGGTTAAGCTGATCCCGATGGCGCCCGGGGGAAAGTCGATGCAGGACCCGGTCCACGGGTACATCCAGGTCGAGCCCGCGCTGCTCCCGCTGGTTGACGCGCCCCTGCTCCAGCGCCTCCGCCAGATCCGGCAGCTCGGCTTCGCCTATCTCGTCTACCTCGGCGCGAACCACACCCGCTTCGAGCACTCCCTCGGCTCGATGCACCTGGCCCGCCGCCTCTGCGCCCACCTCGGGCTCGACCCCGGCACGGCCCGGACGGTCACCGCCGCCGCGCTCCTTCACGACGTCGGGCACGGCCCGTACAGCCACGCCACCGAGCCGTTCCTCTTCTCCCTGCTCGGTCGCGGTCACCAGGAGATCCGGGAGCTCGTCGAGGTCTCGGGCGCGGCCCGGCTCCTGGACGAGGCCGGTGTCGACCCCGCCGAGGTCTGCCGGCTCGTGGCGGGCGACCACCCGCTCGCTGGTATCATCCACGGCGAGCTCGACGTGGACCGGATGGATTACCTCCGCCGCGACGCCCACTACACGGGCGTGCCGTACGGCACCGTCGACTCCGAGCGGCTGATACGCTCCGTGCGTCTGGTCGGCCATGGCCTTGCCATCGACGAGGGCGGGATCGCGGCGGCCGAGTCCCTCCTCATCGCGCGGACGCTCATGCGCCCGTCGGTCTACTTCCATCACGTCGCGCGGATCGCGGAGGGGATGTTCTCGCTCGCCTTCCACCTCCACCTCGCCGCCCTGGGTCGGGAGCAGGCCGCGCTCCTCCTGACGAACGATGACGGGGGGTGCATGCAGGCCCTCCTTGCCTCCCCGCAACCGGAGACGCGCGCGCTGGCCCGCCGGATCGTGACCCGGCGGCTCTACAAGCGTGCGGTCTACGTCGGGCGCGAACAGGTCAACTGGGCCGCCCTGCAGGCCGCCTCCGGGACGATAAGGGCCCTCGGAGCCGCCAGGGAGATCGCCGAACTGGCCGGCGTCCGGCCAGAGCAGGTGATCGTGGACGCGCCCCCGTTCCCCCGGGACCTCTCCATGGAGGTCCGAATCCATAGCGACGCGGGCACGCTCCCGCTCGAGGAGCGGTCGCCGATGCTCCGGACCCTCAACGAGACCCGTCGCGGACAGTGGCGACTGGGGGTCTACGCTCCTTCGGATCTCCTCGATCGGGTTGGGCCGGCGGCCGTCGAACATCTCCATATCAGGCCGGCGACCCTTCAGGAACGACTCCCCCTCTAGAGCGGATCCAAAGCCCTTTTACCGAAGACGGCGAACTCTTTTCTGAATAAACGTCCTCAGGTCCCTGCATTTGCCGATTCCTCCCTTTTATCCGGGGCTATGATGGATCGGGTCCTCCAGGGTCCGTGCCGACGGAATTCGAGGTGAGAACACCGGCAGGCGAATCGAGCCCGGGAAGGAGGTCCGAACATGATCACGATCTACAAGTCCACGAGCGAGGGGCTCCTGACCGTCGACGACTTCGTCGCCGGGTCCTGGGTGCACGTCTCGAACCCGAGCAACCAGGAACTGGCCCTGCTCGTGGAACGGTTCGGGATCCCGCTCGACTTCCTGACAGACCCCCTCGACCCCGAGGAGCGGGCACGCCTCGAAACCGAGGACGGGGCCCGCCTGATCGTCGTGCGGGTTCCTCACCTGGACTCCTGGACCGACGACATCCCGGTCACGACGCTCCCCATCGGTATCATCCTCGCCAGCGACCTGATCTTCACGGTCACGGCACTCGATGCTGAGGTGATCGGCGACTTCAAGCAGGGCCGGGTCCGTAACTTCTCGACCGAGGCGCGAACGCGCTTTGTCCTCCAGCTCTTCCTCCGAGCCACGCTCCTCTTTCTCCGGTACCTCCGTGACATCAACCGGGTCTCGAACAACGTCGAGCGCGAACTCCACCGGTCGGCCCGGAACGAGCAGCTGATCCGCCTCCTGAACCTCGAACAGTGCCTGGTCTTCATCTCGACCTCGCTCCGGTCGAACGCGTTCATGATGGAGAAGTTCCACAACGCGAGCTACTCGCGCATGGACCCGGACGAACAGGACCTGCTCGACGAGGTTATCATTGAGAACAAGCAGGCCATGGAGATGGCCAAGATCTACTCGAACATCCTCTCGAACATGATGGGCGCCTTCGCCTCGCTCATCTCGAACAATCTGAACACCGTGGTCAAGACGTTGACCACGATCACGATCATTCTGATGATCCCGACACTCGTCGCGTCGTTTTACGGGATGAACGTGGACCTACCCCTCCAGACAGCGGACAACGCGTTCGTGCTGGTGGTCGGGTTCACCGCGATTCTCTGCGCGCTCGGCATCATCGTCTTCTGGCGCGGCAACCTCATCTGACCGGGCGACCCGCAGGTTTAACTGTCGCCTCCTCCCAATCGTCAGTCCATGGAACTGAACCTGCGCTGTCCCGGGTGCGGGTCCGAAACCGACCAGGAGGTCCTACGCGAGTCGCACGACCTCCTCGTCAGGTGCACGGCCTGCGGCAACGTCCACCACGTGGCCCGCGCGGCGATACCGGAGCCCCTGCGGGTCCGCGCGATCGTCTCGGCCGGGACCGAGTCCGTGCCGGGCACTATCGAGCTGATGCCGGACGATGTGGTCGAGCTCGGCGATCTCTACGTGGCGGAGGGAGCGGGCGACGAGGCGGCTGGTGTCGAGATCAGCTCGATCGAGGTGCCCGGCGGCGGGCGTGTTCCCCGGGCGCGTGCGGACGGGATCGTGACCCTCTGGACCCGCGTGGTCGAGGACGTGGTGGTTCCGATCTCGGTCCATCGGGGCCGCGAGACGATCCCGCTCCACCAGCGTGCGGACGGTGAGCAGGTCTTCGTGGTCGGCGAGGTCTATACCTTCGGCGGCAAGAAGGTCAGGATCTCCCACATCAAGCTCCGCGACGGCCCCGTGCTTCGCAAGGAGGGCTGGAAGACGGTTGCGCGACGCGTGCGGCGGATCTACGGCCGGTTCGAGCGCGAACCGACGGCCTACGCGCGGAGGACGTAATCGAGCACGTCTTCGCAAAGGCGTCGAGTCTCACCAGTGTGCCGTTCGGTCTCGGTGGCACACCGCTCCCGAGCCGTCACGGGCATGTCGGCGGTCCAGGCCGCGATCATCGGTGACGTCGCCTCAATGTGGAACTGAAGGCCGAGTGCGGACTCGTACGCGAAGGCCTGATGCGGGAGGGCCCCGGATGTCGCGAGCAGGTCCGCGCCTTCGGGCAGGTCGAAGGTCTCGCCGTGGAACTGAAAGGCCGGGAACGTCCTCGGAAAGAGCGGGTTGTCCGGCAAGCCCGAGAGCGTCTTCCAGCCTGTCTCCCGGACCGACGGATAGACCCGGGCACCGAGCGCCGACGCGATAAGCTGGGCACCCAAGCAGACCCCGAGGACAGGCCGGCGGCTCGCGACAGCGTCCCGGATCAGCGCCTTCTCCTCTTTCAGCCACGGATACTCACTCTCGTCGTTCACGGACATGGGCCCGCCCATCAGGACGAGCGCCGTGTCGTCGGTCCAGGGGGGGAGCTCGTTCGTCTCGTCGAGCCTGACCGTCTCTGCCGGCACGGCACGGCCCGCCAGCAGTTCGCCGAACATGCCGGCAGGCTCGGTCGGATCGTGCTCGACGACGGCAACCTTCATCTCGTTCGAGGTTGTCATCCCGTGCGGTTCAATGTATCCCGCCGCCATCGTTCGGCTGCTCCGGCCGCATTTTGCCGGCATCGGCCTGGTCCTCTTCATCGTCGGGGCGCTCTATGCCTCGGCACTCGGGGCCGCACCGTCCCTGGCTGCGCTCACGGCCGGGTACCTCTGCATGGTCATCGGTCATCTCGCCATCAACGTCGTGAACGACTACTTCGATCGCGAGGACGATCGCCATGGCTCTCCGACGCCCTTTTCGGGGGGATCGGGGGTGCTCCAGCAGGACCCGGACCTTGCGCGGACGGCGTTCGCCCTCGCTCTCGGCCTTTCGGCACTCTCACTACTTCTCACCGGGGCGTACTGTCTCGCCTTCGGGCCGAACCCGTGGTTCGCCGGGCTCGTCCTGACGGGGCTCGCCCTCGGGTGGGCTTATTCGGCCCCGCCCCTGCGGTTCTCGGCGCGAGGCATCGGCGAGGTCTCGACCGCATTCGCGTTCGTTTTGATGCCCGGCTTCGGCTACGCAGCCGCGGCGGGGCGCCTCGACGCCGCCTTCGTGCCGCTGGCCCTTCCGCTCCTCCTTCTCGGGTTCTCGTTCATCCTCGCCGTGGAGCTGCCTGACCTCGAAGCGGACGTGGCGGCCGGACGGAAGAACTTCACCGTCAGGCATGGCCGGAACGCCGCGAGCCGGGGCATGGCCCTCGCCGCCGGCGGCTCTGTCATCGCCTGGGCCTTCTTCACCGCTTCCGGTACCGTCACCCCGGCGTTCGCCCTCGCCGGGCTGGCCCTGTCGCTCCTCCCGTTCGCCTCCGCCGTGAGCGCGGCCGTCCGCCCCCCTTCGGAACGATCCGGTGCGACTCACGCCTGTGCGCTCCACGTGACCGCCCTGCTCGCGACGTGCGCCGGGCTCGCGGTCGTTCTTGCGACCACAAGATAAAAGAGATGAGGGGACCGGCCATGACGGGGCGCCAGGAGGGCTCCGTCCGCTAGAGCAACAACGCGATGATGGCCAGGACTATGAAGATGATCACGAGCCACTTCGCGATATCCATCGAGAGCCCCGCCACGCGCCCGGCGCCGAGAACGGCCGCAACGATCGCGAGGATGAAGAAGACGATGGCCAACCAGAGCAGATCTCCGCCAAACATGGTTTTTACCTCCGTTCCCCGGTATTTCGACCGGGGTCACATCTGCTGAGATCGCGCCCTATCTATTTAGTTCTTTTGCCATACCGGGTCAAGAAGCGATATATTGGGACAGACGACTGTACCTGTCCGTCATCATGGCGAAGCCCACCGGCTCTCTCCTGCCCGGAACGGTCAGGCCGAACTGACGTACCTGGCGGAAGCGCGGACGTTCGGCGCCTGGCTCAGGACCGCCCTGACCTTGCAGGTCACTGCCCTCGCGGTCGCACGGTTTATCTACGAGCGCGAGCCGTCGGTCGAGGCGCTGGCGATCAGCCTGCTCCTGCTCGCCGGTGCCGGCACGGTCACGCTGCAGGCCCACGCCCGGTTCCTGCGAGCATCCACACGGGCGTCGGTGCACGGCGTGCGCGTGCCGCCGCGCTCGCTCCTGCTCGTCCTCTCCTGATCCTTTTCTCGACGGTGGTGCTTGCGTTCGCGCTCGTGGTCCGGTTTAACGTCCCTCCAGAAGAGGCGAACCCGCGACGAGGAACTCGGCGATGTGCCTCGTGATACGCTGCGGCTCTCCCTGTTCGAAGCGGGCCTCGTCACCCCCAAGCGCGGCGATGATCGAACGGACGGCTTCGGCGTGCCGCAGCCCGTATCCGCCTTCGAGGACGAGCGCGGGCGCCCGGCTCGAGGCCTCAAGCACGACCCGCGCCATCGCGCCGAAGTCGGACGGCACCAGGGCCATGCCGCCGAGGGGGTCGCCCGCGAGGGGGTCCTGGCCGGCAGAGATGAGGACCAGGTCCGGCGCGAAAGTGGCGAGTGCCGGGCCGAAGACCCTCTCAAAGATGTACTGGTAGTCGGCGCCCGTGCTGCCGGCCGCGAGCGGGGCGTTCAAGGTGTACCCGGTCCCCTCGCCCACGCCCCGTTCGTCGTACCAGCCCGAGCCGGGAAAATGGAACCGGCGGTGAACCGAGCAGTAGAGGACGCGGTCCGTGCCGTAGAACGCGGACTGCGTCCCGTTCCCATGGTGAACATCCCAGTCGACGATCGCGATACGCTGGACCGAGTCCAGGACCGCGGCAGCGGCGACGGCGACGTTGTTGAAGAGGCAGAAGCCCATCGCGTGCGTCTGCTCCGCGTGGTGGCCGGGAGGCCGGACCAGTGCGAACGAGGCTGTCCCGGCCCGCGCGAGCCGCGCGGCCTCCAGCGCGAGCCCCGCTGCCGAGCGGGCCACGTCGTACGACCGGGGAGTGATGTAGGTATCGCCGTCGAGGTGGCCGATCCCTGAGAGGGCCGCGCACCGGTCCCGGATCGCGGCGACGTACGCGGGTGCGTGTACGCGGGCCAGGTCATCGGGTGAGGCCGGCGAGCCCGGTCCGGAGACCATGAGCGCCGGCGGTACCCCGGTCAGCACGGCCTCGAGCCGGGCCTGGGACTCGGGGTGCCCGGGCAGATCGTGGTCCGCCGCGTCGCCCTGGACCAGGACCACCGCCGATTGCATGGGCGTTCATCGGCGACGGAACGACATCAGGCTTTCGTTCAGGCGCACGGAGAGCCAGGCGACACACCCGATGACGACCCCCGCCTGGCCGATGCCATAGACGAGACCGGTCGCGACCCGCTGCGGCGTGGCGGAGACGTAGGCCGTCACGAGCTGGAGCCCGCCGTCGACCACCATCGGGAGCACGAGGACGAGGCCCACGGCGAGCACCCCCGCGGCCGACCGGAGCCGTCCGGGCAGGAACGATGAGAGGGATGCGACGAACCCGCCGCGCGGAGCGACGACCACGGCCGCCGCAAACGCGGCGGCCATCCCGAGCTCGATCGCGAGACAGCGTTCGCAAACCGGGAGCTGGTTCTCGGCCAGCACGAACGAGCGGTCCGGGCGCTGGTGGCAGACCCCCGCGCCGAATGCGTACGGCCAGGTGGTCGGCTCGTCGAGCGAGGCTGTGACGGGCACCTGGACCGTGCCGGGCGGCAGCAGGAGCGGGACCGCGAGCTGGGGCAGGATCACGGCGAGCGCGGCCACGAGGAGCAGGAGCCAGGCCGTCCGGCGCATGTACCGGGGGTATCGAGCCGCGGAGTAAAAAAAGGGATCAGAGGTGCATCTGCGCGAGGGCGTCGGCGACGGTCCTGCGGTAGAGCGCCGGGTCGATCCGATACACCTCCGCGGCCTTCTTCGAGTCCTCGCTGGTCCCATATGCCTCGATCCGGTCGAGCGTCGCCGTTGCCGCGTCCAGAACCCAGAGGTCCCGGGTCTCGCGGTCGACCACGGTCACGGACTCGGCCCGGAGCGAGACGTAGACCCCGCCACCGTCGGGCGCCTCGAAGACGTTCGGCTTGCCAACGACCGCGACGAACGCCGGCGGCTCGACCCGGGCGATCTGCTGCATCGCCTCGGGCTGATAGTTGCCCGCCGTCACGAAGGTCGTGCCCGTCGGGTCGACGACCCGGGCCCGGTAGAAGATATTCTGCTCTCCCTGCCGCATCTTCTCCGTCATGGAGCCGACCACGAAGACACGGTTGCACCGCTGCCCCGTCGGCAGCAGCACGTAGGTCGGGCTCTTCTCCTCGGTCCCCTCCTTGAACTGGTGCCGGGCCTCGCGGAGCTCGGCCGCGAAAACCCGCCGGGCCGGCTCGCGCTCGAAGCGCCCCTCGCGCCGCCCGCCGAAGGTCATCTGGTTCTCGCGCCGCATCACGCCTCACCTCCGGCGCGGTCGATCAGGGCAGCCAGGACCGCGGGGTCGTACCGGTGCCTCTCGATCCCGGTCACGAGAACGGTCGTGTCCATCTCGCGCCCACGACAGTCGAGGTACCGGCCCATCACGGCCGACTGGACACGGAGGAAGACCTCGTCCATGCCGAGCGGGCTGTTCTCCGCGACCTCGACGGCCTCGTCGAGCGTGAGGCCCGCCGCCTCCTCGGTCGTCTCGCGCTGCATCAGGATGTTCTTCGTTCGTACGCCGTCGTCGAGCACGGCCTTGATACGGAGGTCGTACTTGAAGTCGGGCTGCATCTCGTGGATCGGGCAGTAGTTCTGCCGCGAGAGGACGCGGTTGCACCCCTCGACCGGGCAGCGCTTGACCAGTCCGGATCCCTGGCCGACGTGGACGATCGCGCCCACGAAGGTCTGTCCTCCGGCCCCGATCTCGAGTTCGGCCTCCTCGTCCGCGATCACCGTCCCGGAGTTGAGCACGAGCGAGAGCCGGCCGTTGTACTCGTCGACGGTCGCGTAGTAGACGTCATAGACCGTGTCGAGCACAAGCGGCTCCTTACCCTCCTCCTTCCAGATCGTGAACTTGACCGTGCCGGTCGGGTCCCCGACGAGGCCGGTCTGCAGAATCCGGTCGGAGCGGGCCTCCCACTCCTGTACCATCTTGACGCGTACCGAGGCGACGCCGGGCCGGAGCTCGGCCACGTTCACCACGGAAGGCAGGAGGGGTCGGTCGGTTTCGATCGGAGTTACGGTCGTGCCCGAGTGGACCTTGAGGTTCGGGGCGTTGCGGAAGCTGTCGACCACGGCCGACTCGACCCGGTACCAGCAGCCATGCTCGAGACGTGGCGCCCCGGCCTTCGCCCAGACGACGAACCGAATCGCTCCCGATGCGTCGGCGATGATCCCGGTCTGGGCGATCGACGGGCTGTTCGGCGCCGAGAGTCCCACGACCTTGCCCTCGATCGTCACCCACTCGTCAGGGACGAGCTCGGCGATCTCGTGGCGGTCCGACTCGACCGCGCCGGCAAGGCCCTGCACCTGGTACTCGCGTCCGAGCTCGCTTATCACGGTCCGCTCGGCCTCGGCCGGCTGGACCCCGAATTCGTCCACAAGCAGGCGGAGCTTCGCCTCGATCTCGTTCTGGTCGACGTTCTTTCCCTTTGCAAGGATCTTCTGGGAGATTCTTTCTGCGACTATGGAGAGATCCATACCTACATCTCCACTATATAATAGGACCCCGGAGCGTATATAAACAGGCGATCGCGGTGTGAAAGTGCTCCGAGCGCAACAAACATAAACCGGCATGGCCCCTATGATAGGTAATGGCTCTCACGGCAGACAGCACCATCTACGAACTGCTCCAGGCGAAGCCCGAGGCTGCCCAGGTTCTCTTCAAGTTCGGCATGGGCTGCGTCGGCTGCGCGATCGCGAACGGTGAGACGATCAAGCAGGCCGCGGCGGCTCACGGCGTGCCCCTCGGCGAGATGCTCTCGGCCCTCGGGATCGAGGCCTCGACCGCCTAGACGCGGTCGGCCACTCTTTTCAACTCGGCCAGGGAGGCCATCGGGTTCCTGCGCAGGTGATCGGCGATTGCAGGTTCATGCAGGAGCGTGCAGGCGCTGCAGTTCCAGACGGCCCCGACGGTGGAGGAGGCGACCTCCTCGCCGAGCGCCGGGTCGCCGCAGGGGTAGAGCGGACAGTAGCAGAATTCGCAGCGCTGGCCGGCGAGGTGGTGGCAGGGGTAGTACGGGCACCCCTCGGCCGACCAGGCCACCCAGTGCCCTCCACCGAACCGGCTGTAGATCAGGAACGACGGACTACCGCTGCCGGCGCCGCGCCGGGCAAGAGCGGCCGCGACGGCCGCGACGGCCGACTCCACGAGCGGCACGGTGTGGATCTCGCCCCTGTCGCCGTCGGAGGCGAGGAGGCACCCTGCCAGGGGACCGGGGCAGGCGGCGGCGATGGCCTCGATCAGCGACTCCGCATCGTCCGCGTCCACCCGCACGGGAGTCCAGACGATCAGCGAGACCGTGTCACCATCGGCGAGCGCGAAGGCCATGGAGCGGTCGTACTGCGCGACGACCGTCCCGGTCACGTCGGCGCTGGCGACGAGCCCGCAGCTCGAATGCGGGTCAAGCCCGTTTCGCGCCGCAGCGATCTCGACGCCTGGTATGGCCGGGCAGGTGGCCGACACAGGCGCGAGGAGGACGGCCGTACACGCGCGCCCACCCCGCGGGAGACCCGTTCCCGCCGCATACGCGACTCCGCGAAGGAGGAGCGCTCCCTCCCTCGTGTAATACCTCATGAGACCGTGTAGCGCACCCGGTCCTTGAGCTCCTGTTGCTTTCCGGCGTTCCAGCCCGAGACGTCCTGCAGGTACCCGGTCACCCGCGAGATCTGGACCACGTCATGCGAGCCACACTCGGGGCAGATGGCGACCCCGCAGAGCGGGCAGTACTCGATCCCGGTCACGATCTCGTGAGAACAGTGGCAGTGGTCGAGCGGGCACATGACCGGGAGATGGGTCTCGCCGCAGTTCGGGCAGGGAACGGAGTCCACGATCAGGTGGCACGTGTGGCACTTGTACCGCCGCTCCTCGACCGGAATATCCTCGAGGTGCCGGTACTTTCCGGCGAGGGCGCGCTGCGCAGGGGTCCAGTCCATGCGTACAGAATAGGGGATCCCGGACGTAAAGGTGTCGGCGGCGGAGTGCGCCACCGCACGGCCTCAGGGACTCATAGGGCTCATCGCCGATCAGGATGAGTGCTCATCATCGGCCGCGGCTACGGGCTCCCCCGCGCCACGAGGGAGGTCGCGATCTCCGCAGCGACGGTGGCCGGGTCCCTGGCCTCGTAGATAGTCCGGCCCACGATCACGCCGTCGACCAGTGGCGCGACCCGCGCCAGGTCGCCGCCCTGCGTCCCGATGCCCGGAGCGAGGATCTTCCGCTGCCGGACGATCGGCCGGAGCGTCCGGATCCGCTCGGGCCTCGTCCCCGGCGCGATGATCCCGTCGGCCCGGCACTCGACGGCGAGCCCGGCCAGCCGCTCGGCGATTCCGGGTGAGAAGAACTGGGTCGCGCCGGGATGGCTCATCTCGGTCACGACGTAGCACTCGCCGCCGTAGGCCCGGGCAGCGTCCACGCAGGCCTGGACCGCGTCGCGCCCGACAAATCCCTGGCAGATCAGCGCCTCGAACCCGCTGGTAAAGACCTGCTCGGCGATCAGGCGGTTCGTGTTCGGGATGTCCGCAACCTTGAAGTCGGCGATCAGGGGGAGATCGAGCGCCACGAGATCCTCGACGATGCCGAGCCCCGCGCGGAGGATCAGCGGGTAGCCGAGCTTGATCCGGTCCAGGTACGGGGCGCAGGTCTCGGCGATCTCGAGCGCCTCGAGCGGGTCGACCACGTCGAGCGCGAGGATCAGCTCAGCCATGCTGCCCCTCCATCCGCTCCAGCAGGGCGGCGGTCATGAGCGGGAGGGTGATCGTTGCGTCGCCGTAGACGGTCACAGCCTCGGCCCCCTCGGCGAGCTTGCCCCAGGAACGCGCCTCGTCGAGGGTCGCGCCCGAGAGCCCGCCGAGGTCGGGCCGGTCGCCGGTCAGCTGGACCGCGTAGGCGAAGCCGTTCTCCGTCATCAGCATCGACTGGAGGATGTAGTTCTTGGGCACCCCGCCCCCGACGAGGACCGCGCCGGCCCTCTCCGCGGTAAAGCAGCGGTCGAGCAGTCCAGGGACGTCGCGGAACGCGTCGATCGTCACCCGGCTGGTCTGCGCGAAGAGCCAGTACTGGAGGCCGATCATCGAGTCCTGGATCGCCGGGCAGTACACGGGAACCCCCTTTCGCGCGGCGGTCGCAAGGATACCCGTGTCGAGCCGCGAGCCCAGGTGGGCGAGAAGTTCCTGGATCGAGAGAACGGCGCCGCCGGGGAGGGTTCCGAGGGCCTCCTGCATGAACTCCTCGAACCGGACGAATGCGGCGCTCGGGAGGAAGACGTCGTAGATGCGGTTGATCTCGTCCTGCCGGAGCGCGACATCGGAGCAGTCGGCCGTCCCGCGGAAGTGGGAGCACCCGATCGCCTCGATGATGTCGTGAGTCAGGTTCGCTCCGGTCGAGACGAGCACGTCGATATACCCGCCCTCGAGGAGATCCTCGACGATGCGGCCCATGCCGCCCGGCACCATGGCACCGGCGAGGCCGAAGAACCGGACCGCGTCGGGGTCGGCGAGCATCCGCTCCCAGAGGTCGACGCCCCTCGCGAGGGCACCACCGTTGTAGGCGCCGGCCCGGCCGAGCGCGTCCACGAGCGCCCCAACGGTCATGCCGGGACGTATCTCGACCGGCCGGACGGGTTCACCGCAGTCCATCGGGATGATCGTTGTCACTCATCCCTGATAACGGATCGTCACGTGGGCTCTGCGCCGGCCGACGGCAGAGCCGGCCGTCGTTGTTGAGGACAACACGCCCGGATCCGAGGAGGTGGGCGATGACCTCCCTCACGACCGCCGGCGGCAGGGCGGTGACTGCGAACGTGTCCGCGATTTCTTCCGGCCGGTAGATACCCGGGTGCTCCCCGATGAACGCCTCGACCGCGAGGACAGGGCCCGGGCGAGCACGGCAGCCCCGCGTTCCGGTCATGCCACCCCCGGGCGGCGCAGAGTCACATAGGCGAGCCGCCGTGGCGGCGCTGCCTCCTCGAACTCCCGGGCGGCGATCAGGTCCCATCCCGCCGCGAGCCGGCGGACCGCGCCGGAAGGGTAGGACCGCTCCGCGAAGTGTCCCCCCTCTCCCCGGTCGCCGCCATGATGGATGCCTGCGCCGCAACTGGCGTCACGATCGGTCCGGACGGCGAGGACGAAGAGACCACCCGGCCGGAGCACGCGGCGAGCCTCGGCGACGAGCGCCACGAGTTCGCGGTCGTCGAGGGCCATGCCGGGAATCGCGTGGCCGACAACCGCATCGAACGACCCGCCGGGGTACGGGAGCGGCGCGCTGAGATCGTGCGAGACCGCTTCGATCCTGCCCACGAGCCCAGCCGCTCCGGCCACCCTCTCCAGGCGGCGGACCTCCCTCCCGTCCCGGGCTCCGAGCTCGAGCACACTCTCAATACCTTCGCGGCAGAAGAGGGCTACCACATCGCGTTCGTCCTCGCCCGATCCCGCGCCGGCAACAGGCGGCGGCGCTCCCCGGCAGAGCGGGCGGGCGAGATGGCGGCGGGCCACGGGGGGGACCTCGTACCATCCTGGCGCGATCGCCCGTGTTTCAACCGTGACCTCGGGTTCACGTGTCCGCGCCCCGCAGGCGCGGCACTTCCAGCCCCGCTCCCGCCCCGCCGACGTGGTCCGGCGGCCGCAGGAGGGGCAGCGCGGCGGGCGGGTCCTCTCCTGCAACGCGACCTCGAGGACCGCGAGCTTCTCCAGGTTGAGCGAACCGTGCCGGTACGACCCGTGCGCGACCACCCGGTCGCCCGGTCGCAACGCACGGACCGTATCGCGGAATCCCTTGGTCGGCTCGTAGGCCATGCACCGGAGGCGTTCGCCTCCGTCCGCTATCCACACCGTGACGTGCCCGCCCAACCCCGTCACGGGGTGCTCCGCGACCGTGCCCGCGACCATGTACGACCGCCCCTCGCGGAGCGCGCCGCAGCTCCCCACGACGAGGTGGGCATCGGTCCCCTGGTTGGTCGTCCAGCAGGCCTCGAACGCGGGGGGCTCCGAGACGACGAACGAGCGCGCCCGGGCGACCCACGCGGGGCTCTCGCCACGTAACCCGAAGAGGACGGGATCGGGCGTATGAGGAACGCAGACGATGGTGTCGCCCTCGCGGTCCACCGAGTCCCAGGTGTGGGGAAAGGTCGCCGCCTCGGCCCGAAAGAGGGACGCCCCATCGACGTCCCGGGACATCCCCCATCGCGAAGGGTCACGGTAGGCGAGGAGCTCGTAGGTCCGGTCGATGAACTCAGCCGCGACCGCCGCCGCGGCCCCGATAAGACCCCGCCCATTGCCGTAGCCACGGAACCACGCGCCGGCCGCGTCGAGCGCGTCGAGCGTCTCGCCGACCGTGCAGAGGTCGGTCACGGCCCGAAGGTAGCAGTCGACCGGGAGGAACCGGTCCGCGACCACGACACCCGGGTTCGTCCTGGGCGCCTCGAGTGGCGCGAACTCCTCGACCGCGGTGCAGGCGAGCTCGAACGCGAGTGCCGGGTCACCCTCGACGTGGAGCGCGACCGCCGCGTTGCCCCGCGTCCGGAACGGCGCGTTCGGGTTGAGCCGGACCAGGCGGCCCTCGCGGACCCGCATGCCCGCAGCCTCGAGCCGCCGGGCCAGCTCGGCCCCGAGCCAGGTCGTGCAGAGGCCTCCCGGCGCATCCGTGTCGTCGAGCCCGATGCGGATGCGCTCGATCGCCATGATTATAACTCCCGTGGGCGATACGTCTCATTAAGTCCGATGGTGCAGGACCAGCTCGTGAACAAGGCGGTCAGCGTGCTCCTGATGGCAGGGTTCGCCTGCTCGGAGCGGTGCAACATCCGCCCGCGCTCGTTCGATCTCGTAGCCAAGCGCGCGGACCTCCTTCTGATCATCAAGGTCGCGAGCCCGATCGACAACGTCTCGGAGGAGATCGCGAGGGACCTGGACCTGGTCGCGACTCACCTGGGCGGCCTGCCCATGATCGTCGGCGAGCGAGGGCGCGACGCCGAGCTGGAGCGCGGGGCCGTCTACCTCCGCTACGGTATCGCCGCCGTCCACCCCGAGACGCTCTACGACTACTTCGTCGAGAACGTGCCGCCGCTTGTCTACGCCTCGCCCGGCGGGCTGTACGTCCGGATCGACGGCGACGTTCTCCGCTCGCTCCGCGAACGCCGGAGCCTCTCACTTGGCGATCTCGGCCACGCGCTCGGCGTCTCTCGACGAACGATCAGCAAGTACGAGGCCGGCATGGGCACCACGCTCGAGATGGCGATCAAGCTCGAGGAGTTCTTCAATGCCGAGGTGATCGAGTCCATCGACCTCCTCTACTACGCCTCGCACTTCGCGTCAGAGGAGGCCCCCGTCGCCTCCGGACCTGAGGCCGCGGCGCTCGCCGAACTCCAGCGGCTCGGTCTCGAGCTCCACCACCTTCGACGTGCCCCGTTCCAGGCGATGGCCCACTTCGAGGAGCAGACGATCCTGGCCGGGTGCGGCTCGGCCCAGAAGGTCTCGAAGCGAGCTGGCCTGATCGGCAACCTCTCCGAGATCACGCACACCCACGCGGTCTGCGTCACTGTCGAGGAGATCCGGCAGCGGCGGATCGGGCGGACGCTGCTGATCGGCCGGGAAGAGCTCGGCCGGCTCGAGGACGGGCAGGACCTGCTCGACCTGATTGGGTAGGCGTCTGTTTTATATAGAACCACAAACCAAAATTAACGACACATCAGGTGATACTCTTGTCGCAACAGCTTACCGGACAGCCGATCTTCATCCTCAGGGAAGGGTCCTCGCGTACCCGCGGACGGGACGCGCAGGGCAACAACATCGCCGCGGCCAAGGCCGTCGCGAACGCAGTCAGGACCACACTCGGCCCGAAGGGCATGGACAAGATGCTCGTCGACACGATCGGCGACGTCGTGATCACGAACGACGGCGTGACGATCCTGAAGGAGATGGACATCGAGCACCCGGCCGCCAAGATGATGGTCGAGGTCGCCAAGACTCAGGACGACGAGGTCGGCGACGGCACTACCACGGCAGTCGTGATCGCGGGCGAGCTCCTGAAGCGCGCCGAGGAGCTCCTCGACCAGGACGTCCACCCCACGGTGATCGCATCCGGGTACCGGCTCGCCTCCGAGAAGGCCCAGGAGATCCTCCAGGAGATCGCGATCCCGATCACGAAGACCGACCTCGGCAACCTCAAGAAGATCGCCGAGACCGCGATGACCGGCAAGGGCGCCGAGGCCTCCAAGGACAAGCTGACCGAGCTCGTCGTGAAGGCGGTCAGCATGGTCGCCGAGGACGACGGCGCGGTCGACAAGGACAACATCAAGGTCGAGAAGAAGGTCGGCGGCTCGATCCACGACTCCGAGATCATCGAGGGCATGCTGATCGACAAGGAGCGAGTCCACCCAGCCATGCCGAAGAAGGTCACTGACGCGAAGATCCTCCTCCTGAACGCCCCGGTCGAGTTCAAGAAGACCGAGGTCGACGCCGAGATCAACATCACGAGCCCCGACCAGCTCCAGGCCTTCCTCGACGA
>CAZCUJ010000010.1:0-75066 GCA_964501565.1 uncultured Methanospirillum sp. | reverse complement strand
AGGGGCTGAGCGAGGGGTCGAGCGCGCCGGACGCGTCGTGCGAGCGGACGTGGTCAACCTTGATCGTCATCGGCGAGGAACCCGCCGTGAGGGCCTTGAAGTTGATGTCCGCGAGGGCGACCTTGCCGTTCGGGTAGTTGTTCGTAAAGTCCGCCATCTGGAGGAAGAGCGAGTTCGTCCCGTTCAGCGTTGCCGAAACGGAGTTCCCGACCTTCCAGTCGGTGCTAATGTAGCCCAGAACAGCGGGGTCCCACTCCAGGTAGATCCACATGTCGTCCGCCGGAGGGACCCATGTGTTGTCCACGTACAGGGTGGCAACGCCGATCTGACCCACATCGGCAGACTTCGTCTGCTCGATAGAGAAAGTGCCGACACCGGCCGCTCCCGCCAGTCCAACGACTGAGAGGGAGGTCAGTATGAGCACCATGAGCACTCGTGTTGCGTTCATGCCTTACACCACATCGGATTCGATTCACGGTTCTGTAATTATTAGATTACAGGTGTACTATCATCCGCTGAAGGTAGATAAAGATTATCAAATGTATTCCAAATCGGAACGCGATTTGGCGCCGATTTTCCTTCTGCAGGGCGCTGTCAGACGATTGGGGATCAACCGCGACAAGGCAAAAGGCTAAATCCGTGCTGTATATCTGGCACCCACGGGCCCGAATTGGATGGAACGGGGATCGATTGTCGACAATAGTCGATGTGTTCGTCTCGGTGCGACGGTTGGCGCGCGCCCCCACACGGCTCGCAGAGCGCGCCGTCCTCGCGCGTGTGCCTGCGCAGCCTCGTATAGGCCGACGGCACATCGGGGCAGAAAAAATGGCGGGGTCGACAGGCTGACGCTCACGCCTCGCAGGTTTCGTCTCCGTGGGCGTGCGCCGCGCCGGGCTCCTCCTTCCAGGGCTCGAGACCCTTTCGGATGCGATAGTCGTTGATCGCCTTGTGGATCCCCTCCTCGGCGAGCACCGAGCAGTGCATCTTGACCGGCGGCAGACCGCCGAGAGCTTCGGCCACGGCCTTGTTCGAGAGATCCCATGCCTCCTGCAGGGTCTTGCCCTTGATCAGGTCCGTCGCCATGCTGCTCGAGGCCACGGCCGCACCGCACCCGAACGTCTGGAACTTGACGTCCTCGATCCGGTCGTCCTTGACCTTCAGGAAGATCTTCATGATGTCCCCGCACTTGGGGTTGCCGACCTCGCCCACGCCATCGGGGTTCTCGATCTCCCCCTGGTTCCGCGGGTTCATGAAGTGATCCATTACTTTTTCACTGTACATTGCATGATCTCCGGTAGTTTGCGTAGAGTGGCGACATGGTCCTGAGCCGCTCGACAATCGGAGGGAGCGTCTCGAGCACGTAGTCGACGTCCCCTTCGGTGTTCGACTCGCCGAGGGTGAGCCGGAGCGAGCCGTGGGCGTTCTCGTGAGCCAGGCCGATCGCGAGAAGCACGTGGGAGGGGTCGAGCGAGCCCGAGGTGCAGGCCGACCCGCTGGATGCGCAGATCCCCGCTACGTCGAGTAGCAGGAGCATCGATTCGCCCTCGATGAACTCGAACGCGCAGTTCAGGTTCCCGGGCAGCCGTTCCGTCGGGTGGCCATTGAGCCGGACGTGCTCGATCCGCTCCACGATCCCGCTGTACAGCCGATCGCGGAGCGCCGCCATCCGCCGGGCGTACTCCTCGCGTCGCTCTACCGCGCGCTCGATCGCGGCGCCCATGCCGACGATCCCGGCAAGGTTCTCCGTCCCCGCCCGACGCCGTCGCTCCTGTCCGCCGCCATGGAGCAGGTTGTCGAGCCGGACACCCTTCCGGACGTAGAGCGCGCCCACTCCCTTCGGGCCGTAGAACTTGTGGGCCGAGAGGCTGAGCATGTCCACCCCCAGCGCCTCGACATCGACGGGGACCGACCCGATCGCCTGGACTGCGTCCGTGTGGAACCGGACGCCACGGTCACGGCACACGCCTGCGCACTCGGCGATCGGCTCGAGTGTCCCGATCTCGTTGTTGGCGACCATGATCGAGACCAGGATCGTTTGATCCGTGAGCGTCTCCTCGAGCGCCCCCGGGTCGACCCGCCCGTACTCGTCGACAGGCAGGTAAGTCACGCGGAACCCCTGTGTTTCGAGATACTGGCACGTATGGAGGACCGCGTGGTGCTCGATCGCGGAGGTGACGATGTGGTCACCCTTCGCCCGGTTCGCGTACGCCGTTCCCTTGATCGCCCAGTTGTCCGCTTCCGTCCCGCCCGAGGTCACAAAGATCTCCTCGGGCGAGGCGTTGATGGCCCTCGCCACCTGTTCCCTGGCCCGGTCGATCGCATCCCTCGACTCCCGGGCGATCCCGTAGATCGAGGAAGGGTTACCGAATCGCTCGGAGAAGTACGGAAACATGGCCTTGACGACCTCGGGCGCCGTCGGCGTCGTGGCCGCGTGGTCCAGGTAGACCAGCCGTCTCCCGGTCATGGATGTGCCGTCACCGCTCATCATGAACCACCAATCTATTTGAAGCGTGCGGGGAAAAACAGAGGGTTCGATCCAGTCTCAGGCCAGTGAGGCCGCGAACCAGTCGATATTTTGAGAGTTGTTGTTGAACGTGAGCCGGATCACGTGGGTCCCCTGCGAGAGCGCGAGCGTCGCCGGGACCTCCTGGTAGGCGGAGGAACTGCCCGTGTTCGGCACGTTGACCGTGCAGGCCGGCGCGCCGTCGACGGTCACTGTGATCTTGCGACCGTCGCCCCAGGACGCGACGCGGAAGGTCGCGGTGTAGGTTCCTGCCGTGGGAACGTCGACGGTGTACTCGAGCCACTCGCCGCTGGTGATCCACCCGATGTCGGAGATGCCGTTGATGGTCTCCGCGTCGACGTACTCGTTCGGCCGGTAGGCGACATATCCAGGGGTGTTCAGGGGCTTGTTCTCGGTGGTGCTGTCCCAGTACGCCACGTTCTGGCCGCCGTTGTCGAAGTCCTCCGCCTGAACGGTGCCCGGCAGCGCGTGAGGACCGTTGTATGGAGACTGGCCGCCCGAGGGCGGGGTCGTCGCTACCGGCGTCGTCGAGGTGGGAACCGTCGTGGTCGTGGTCGGGACCGTGCCTGCATTTATCTCGAAGAAGTCGAGGTTCTGGCGCGCGCCGTTGAAGGTAAGGCGGATCGTCTGCTGGCCCGCATTGAGCGCGAGTGGCACGGTCACGGTCTCGTAGAGCCGATCCGAACCAGTGAGGGGGACGGTGACCGTGCCCCGGGCGGACCCGTCGACCGATACCGCGATCGATCGCGTGCCGAGCTCGGGGTACCAGGAGCCGACGCGGAAGGAGGTCGGGTAGGTGCCAGTCGCCAGCACGTTCACCGTGTACTCGACCCATTCGCCCGACTGGACGTAGCCGATATGCCGGACTCCGCCGGCGTCGATGTCGACGCCTTCCGCGAGGCGGTAGTCCTTACCCTGGTTCTCGGGCGTGGTGTCGTGATAGGCGATGCCCTCGCCCCCGCTGTCGTAGTCCTCTGCCTCGACACGGCAGGGCACGATGAAGGTCTTGTAGGGGGCCTGGCCCGTCTGAGGCTGGGTCGTGGTCGTCTCCGTCACGGTCGTGGTCGGGATCGTCTCGGTGGCGTTCACCGTGACGGTCGCGGTCGGAACTGGAGTCGTTGCGGTCGGAACAGGGCCTCCGGCGACCGCGAACCAGTCGATGTTCTGGCTGGAACCCGTGAAGGTGAGCCGGATCACGTGGGTGCCCTGCGAGAGCGCGAGCGTCGCCGGGACCTCCTGGTAGACGGAGGAACTGCCCGTGTTCGGCACGTTGACGGTGCAGCCCGGCGCGCCGTCGACGGTCAGCACGACCTTGCGACCGTCGCCCCAGGAGGCGACACGGAAGGTCGCGGTGAAGGTGCCTGCCGTGGCGACGTCGACCGTATACTCGAGCCACTCACCGTCGGTGATCCACCCGATGTCGGAGATACCGTTGATGGTCTCCGCGTCGACGTACTCGTTCGGCCGGTAGGCGACATACCCGGGCGTGTTCAGGGGCTTGTTCTCGGTGGTGCTGTCCCAGTACGCCACGTTCTGGCCGCCGTTGTCGAAATCCTCCGCCTGAACGGTGCCCGGCAGCGCGTGAGGACCGTTGTATGGCGACTGGCCAGGTTGCTGTGTCGGTACCACGCCAGTCGGGGTGGTTGTCGGAACGACCGTGCTTCCCGTGGTGGTGAAGTCGACGTAGTCGAGGTTCTGATTGTTGTTGTTGAATGCGAGGCGGATCACGTGGGTGCCCGCCTCAAGTGGGATCTGGGTGCTGACTGTCTTCCAGGCCGTGTATGAACCTGTCACCGGGAGGCTCACCGTCGCCTTCGGGACGCCGTCGACCGAGACAGCGATCTGCCGCCCCGAGCTCCACGCCGCGATGCGGAAGGTGGCGGTGTAGGTCCCGGTCGACGCCACGTTCACGGTGTACTCGGTCCACTCGCCGGTACGGATGTACCCGACGTTAGTGATGGTCCCCTTGGTCTCGAGGTCGACACCCTCGGAGGGCCGGTAGGCCTTGCCCTGGTTCGCCGCCTCGAGGTCGTGATATGCCACACCCTCGCCGCCGAGGTCGTAGTTCTCGGCCTCGAGGCGTCCGGGAAGGGTCACCGCCCGGTACGGGGACTGCTGGCTCGAGGTGATCGTCGTCGTGGGGACGGTGACGGTCACGGTGGGCGTGGGTCCGCTCCAGGGCGCCAGCGGGTAGTTGTCGAAGTTCTGCTCGGCGATCTGGAGCGGGGTGTCGATGAAGCCGTCGCCGTTCGCGTCGGCGTTGGTCTGGGAGTATCCCGTGCCGTCCGGCCGACCCCAGTAGTTGCCGCCGATCTTCGGGCCACCGATGATGTTCGCGGGGTTCCAGGTCGTTGCCGGCGGGGTCACCGACCAGGCGTTGGCCTTGAACGGCTCGCCGGTGAATGCGACGTTGAGATTGTTGTTGAGCCGGTTGTTGTGGATCGTCCCGCCGCCAGAGGTGTGGAGCTGAAGGCCGCTATTGATGTTGTTGCCGAACTCGTTTCGGGTAACAGCGATGCCGTCGGAGACGTATACGTATAATCCGCGGTCGTTCTGGTTGATCTTGTTGTCAGAGACCACGCCGTTGGCGGCGCCGTCCGAGAAGACCAGTCCGTAGCCGTTGCCGGTGATGGTGCAGCCCGTGATCGTGTTCCCGACGGCATTTTTGTACGAGACGGCGCCGGTGAAACCGTTGCTCTGGAGCGTGGCGCTCTGGATCTTCGAGTTGTCGGCACCGTAGAGGTAGACGCCGTAATACCAGTCCTGTATGCGGACGTTCTTGATCGTGACGCCCGTGACCGTGTAATCGATGCCGTTGACGAAGATGCCGGCTGAACCCTCGGCATCGGTTCCGTCGATCAGGTGGCCGCCGCCGTCGAAGACGACGTTGGACGCCCGAATCTCGATGCAGATCAGCTGGTTGCTGTTCGAGATGTCGTTCTTCAGGACATAAGTGCCCGGCTGGCTGATAACGATCTTCTGCCCGCTGTACGTCAGGTCCGTCGCGGTGGCCGGTATCGCGGCACCCGCGAGGGCGACGAGCAGCAGGGCGAGGAGCATGATTCCGTGTGTGTATCCAGTTCGTCTCATCGATCCACCTGAAATCGTTGGGGTAACGAGAGTCCCCGTGGACGTGGGGAACGACGGGGAGCCCTCGCTGTTCAGAAATTGTTACGATCTCTGATATTGTACAATTAACCGAACCGTAATTTAAATTTTCCCCTCTTCCATTCAGAAAAAAAGAATCTAAATAATTGAATTACTGGAAATTACAGCGTGATTTCCGAAATAACCGCGATTCATTCGCGGATCGGATCACCCAGAAAACGGGGGCGATCAAAGAAGATCGGAAGGTCGGTACGCCCCGGCTGGGACTTGAACCCAGGTCAAAAGCTCCGGAGGCTTCTAGGATATCCTCTACCCTACCGGGGCACCCAATACGGTAGGGTGTGATCCTATAAATAAGATGGAGAGGATGCAATCATGCCGTGCCGCCCTGGAACTGGTGCCATATGCAGCAAGCCCCCTCGTGGCTGACCATGCAGGGGCCGACGGGGGTGCGCGGCGTGCAGGCACGGGCAAAAAGGCGGCAGTCGGGGGGCGAGGCGACGCCGCGGAGAACCCGGTCGCAGATGCACGCAGTCGCCTTTGGTGTCGAGACGATGGCAACCCCGAACCGCTCCTGCGCGTCGTACCGGGAGAATGGCTCCCGGAGCTTCAGGCCCGATCCCGGAATGACCGGAAAGCCGCGCCACTCCACGTCCGTGGTCTCGAAGACCTCCGCCAGAAGTGCGAGCGCCTTCGGGTTTCCGTCGCGCGTGACGGCTCGCGGGTACGCGTTCTCGACAACGGACCGGCCCTCCACGACCTGCCGGGTCAGCATCAACAGGCCCAGGAGAACCTCCTCGGGCTCGAAACCCGCGACCACCTGCGGCACCGGGAACCGTTCGTACTCTCGATAGCCCGTAACGACGCAGACGTGACCGGGAAGGAGGAACCCGTCGAGTTCCGCCTCGCCCTGCTCGAGCAGCCAGGCCATCGCGGGCGGCACGAGCCGGTGGCAGCAGAGGATCGAGAAGTTCTCCGGTGGACCCGATGCGAGCGCCGAGGCAACGGAGGGGGCCGTGGTCTCGAACCCGACCGAGACGAAGACGACTTCGCGATCGGTCCCCTCCGCGATCTCAACCGCCTTGTGCACGCCCTGGACCACGCGGACGTCTCCGCCGCACGACTCGAGCGAACCACCGGTCCCGGGTACCCGGAGGAGGTCCCCGTACGTCGTGACGATGGCGCCGCGCCGGGCGAGCTCGATCGCCGCGTCGATCTCGCCCTGCGGCGTGATGCAGACCGGGCAGCCAGGGCCCATCACGATCTGGAGCCCCGGGGGAAGCATCGATCGGAGCCCGTGACGAGCGATCGAGGCCTCGTGGGTGCCGCAGATATGCATGAAGTTCAGGTCACAGCCGGCGTCGGCCACAGCCTCGCCGAGCGCCTCCGTCACCGCTCTCAGGACTGCCATGTGCTCGTAATCTTTTACTCCCCAGTGCCATAAGGTGTGGTATCGAATGGACCCGACGGAGATCCCGACCCCGATCGCCGATGCCGGGATGGCTCTCGCGGATATCGCCATCGCCATCGCGCTCATCTTGATCGGCGGTGCGCTGGCGGCTAGCGTGTACCTGCTCAGCTTCCGGCTCGAGAAGCATCTCGAGGGCAGAGAGGAGACCGGCGCTCATATCGTCGAGAACGCGATCGTCGCCCTCCGGCACCCGTTGCCGATAGGAATCGTCGCGACCGCGCTGTACATCGCGCTCCGGTACGTGCTCGATCTCGATCGTACCTCCCCCTGGATCGGAGACCCCCGCCTCCCGGAGGTGCTCTCAATCATTCTCGTCTCCTGGGGGGTCGCTAATCTCCTCTCGCGCCTTGTGAGGAGCTATGGCCGGCGGTTTATCTTCGGGAGCGAGCGAGAGGACGGCGCGTCGCTCGTCGACATCGCGTCCGTCGGCGTGCGGTACCTGGTCTGGTTCGTCGCGATCCTATACCTGCTCAACTTCCTGGACATCTCGATCACCCCGCTGATCGCCGGTGCCGGGATAGCCGGCATCGCGGTTGCCCTGGCCACGCAGGACGTCCTCTCGAACCTCTTCGGCGGAGTCATCATCCTCCTCGACAAGCCACTTCGGGTCGGGGACAGGGTCAGGATCGATCCGTATACCGGGACCGTGCTGCGGATCGGACTTCGATCGACCCGGATCATGACCCTGGACGGGCTCCTGGCGACCGTTCCCAACTCGAGGATCACGAGCAACATCGTGGTCAACTACTCGGCAGGAACAGGATATACTACCGTGCAGGTGCCGGTGACCGTCGATTACCACACCCCCATCGACGAGAGCCTAGCCGTCCTCGAGGAGATGGCCAAGGCGACCATTGCATCGGCGCCCCCCGAATGGGGTCTCAGGGATCATTCGGTCCGGATCGGGGAGCTTGGCGAGTTCGGGCCGGTCCTCGTCCTGTCCTTCTCCGCACTCGACGAGACGGACCCGCTCGCAGTCAGGAACGCGGTCTACGCCCATGTCGCGAAAGCCATCTGGAGCGGGCGGCTCGCGACGGGGTTCGACCGCTCGGCGCGCGAGGATGGAAGCCCCGTCGCTGCCGCTTTCCCGAATACCGTCGAGAGACGTGACGGGCGGACCTGAAGCAGCAGCGACGGGTCTCGATCGCAGCCCGGGATATTCCTGAGAACCTCTTCGGCGGCGTGGTCATGCTCTTCGACAGGCGCTTCGTGTGAGGGACGGGTGTCCGGATCGACCGGGATTCTATTCATCCGTCGGCCCCGGCGCCCGTACACCGCTGGAGGAGTCCTAGTGCCCCTCGTGAGTCGGTCCATTTCTCGTGTCAGGCGGGGACGGATCCGTCCCGGAGCGCCCTTCTCGCGAGGAACGTGAAGACCGGGAGCGAGGCGGCGCAGATCGCGGCCGAGAGGTAGAAGACGCTCGCGATGCCGAAGCGGTCCATGACCAGACCTGAGACCAGGGGAGAGATGATCATGCCGACACTCATCGCAGTATTCGAGGCGCCCATGGCCGCTCCCTGGCCCACCGTCCTGCCGGCGATTGTGACGATCGCGGTCACGGCCGGCAACGAGATGCCGCCACCGATACCGATGGCGAGCGCCGCCACGAGGAGGCTCCAGAACCCGGAGAGGCGAGGTATCGCGACCAGCGCCGCGGCGATAAGGGCTGTCCCCGCAACGACGAGGGCCGTCTTGCTGTGGCGGTCGGCCAGCCCGCCGAAGAAGCGCTGGAGGCCCGACGTCGAGAGGGCCGCGACCGAGATCAGCACGCCCGATCCGGCCGTCGAGAGGCCGAACGAAAGCGAGGCGATGAGTGGCACGAAGACCATGAAGGTCCCGTTCGCGAACGCATTGATCAGCTGGAACGCCACGGCGGCACGCAGGGCGGGGTGGCGGAGGACGGACCTACGGGTGGTCTCCGAACGGGGGCATGGTGAGAACTCGGGCACGAACGCGGTGCAGATCGCGGTCGAGACGAGCGAGAGTGCGAACATCGAGAGGAAGACCGAGTCCATCCCCAGCGTCGCCCCGAGCAGGCCCCCCAGAAGCGGGCCGAACCCCATGCCCAGGTAGGACGCGATGGAGAAGGTGCCCATGTGTCGCCCCTCCGTGCCGATGGCCGAGAGGTCGGCGACATAGGCCATCGCGATCGGGAGCACCATCGCCGATGCCCCGCCGTGGACAACCCTGACGAGGGTGAGCGCCGCCACCGAGTCGGCCGCCAGGTACGCGAGAGAGATGAGGGTGTACAGGGCGAGGCCCGCGGAGATGAAGACCTTGCGCCCGCGACGGTCCGAGAGCCGTCCGAAGACAGGCATCAGCAGGGATCGCGAGATCGAGAACCCGGAGAAGATCGCGCCGACCGCGAGACCGCTCGCCCCCAGGGTCTCGGCGTAGTACGGAAGGAGCGGGACGACGATGCCCAGTCCGAGCATGGCCGAGAAGACCGCCACGAAGAGCGCGCGAAAGGCCCGCCGGGAGACTCCGGGCGTCGGCGGGTGCATCCCTAAAGATGCCCGAGCCAGTCAAAAAGGCTTACGGGCAGCGGCAAGGTTTATCCCCGCCTTTCGCCCCCTATGGGGAGGGGACGACCAGTGACGCTTCCACGGCAGAAGACCAAGATCGTCTGCACCCTCGGACCTGCCTCCTCGGACGAGGAGATCATCCGCACGATGATCCGGAGCGGCATGAGCGTGGCCCGCCTGAACTTCTCGCACGGGACCCTCGAGGAGCATGCCCGGCAGATCGGACGCGTTCGGCGCGCGGCCGAGGCCGAGGGACGGGTGATCGGGATCCTGATCGATCTGCCGGGCCCGAAGATCCGGCTCGGCACCCTGCCCGTCGATCCGGTCGAACTCGTGCAGGGGACCGAGGTCGTCCTGACGACCAGCCCGTCGCCTGCCGACCGATCGATGATCCCGGTCGACTACGAACCGCTGCCGTCGCTCGTCGGGCCGGGGACCCTGCTGTTCATCAACGACGGGCTCGTCCGGCTCCGGGTGGTCAGCGCCGGCGGATCGGAGATCCGGGCGGAGGTCCTCGTCGGGGGTGTCGTGCGGTCCCGCAAGGGGCTGAACCTGATCGACACCGTCCTTCCCGTCGACGCAGTGACCTGCCGTGACCTCGAGCTCATCGAGGTCGGCCTCGCCCTGGGCGTCCATACCTTCACCATCTCGTTCATCGAGCGGCCCGATGACATCCACCGGGCGCGGGAGCACGCAGCGGCGCTGGGGCATGAGATCAGCGTGATCGCCAAGATCGAGCAGAAGGCAGCGGTCGACCATATCGACGAGCTGCTGGCTGCTGCCGACGGCGTCATGATCGCGCGCGGCGACCTCGGCGTCCAGATCCCCATCGAGCAGGTCCCCGTCGTCCAGAAGGAGATCATCTCGGCGGCAAACGAGGTGGGCCTTCCTGTCATCACGGCCACCCAGATGCTCGAGTCCATGACCGAGAGCCTGCTTCCGACCCGTGCCGAGGTGACCGACGTTGCCAACGCGATCCTGGACGGGACCGACGCGGTGATGCTCTCGGCCGAGACGGCGAGCGGGTCGTACCCGGTCGAGTGCGTGGCGATGATGTCGCGCATCGCGCTCGAGATCGAGGCCGAGCGGCGGAAGCTCGGTTGCGGGCACATCTTCGAGGACCGCATCCGGGAGAGCTACGGCCGGCAGCCGATTGCGGTCGAGGACGTGGTCTCCCTCAATGTGATCGACGCGGTTCGCGCGCTCGGGCCCCGGTACATCCTGACACCGACCCACACAGGAAGGACGCCGCGGCGTATCTCGCGGTTCCGGCCCGAACGCTGGATCCTCGCCTTCACGCGCGATCCCCTGGTCCAGCGTTTCCTGACCTTCACCTACGGCTGCTGCCCGTTCCTGATCGAGACCGAGCGCGACGACTGGCACGACATGATCTTCGAGCGGGTCCGGGCGATGGGGCTCGCGGACCCGGGCGACCTCGTTATCCTCACCGAGGGTGTCGCACCCGGCCCGCGGGGGACCACGAACTCGCTCCGGATCGTCACGATTGAGTGACAGCGCTGAGGGCGAACTCGCGGAGCACGCCCCAGCGGCGCACCTTCTCCCCGATGGGCATGGCCGCGTAGGCCGGGCTCGTGGACGGCAGGACCACGATCTGTACCGACGGGGAGACGGTTCGGCTCCGCAGCGCTCTCTTGAGGAACCGCTCGGCCGAACGGCCGTTGACAGCGACGAGCCGGACCGAAGCGTGGTCCGCCAGCCAACCCGCGACATCGGCAAGGACCGGTTCTCGGATCGAATGGTCCATGGACCCCTCCTGGCGGCAGGTCTCCACCATGTCCCAGAGCGCAATCCCCCGGGAGTTCAGGGCAGCGACGCGCTCCCGGTAGGGCAACGCCCGGGGTATTCCGAAGAGGGCTTCCACGATCAGCCAGAAGTGATTCTGCGGGTTCGCGTAGTAGGCCCGTTCGCGCCGCGCGATCACGCTCGGGAAGGTCCCGAGCACGAGCACGACCGGTTCAGGGCCGGACTCGAGCCCCAGGCCCACCAGCATGCCGGGCTCGGCGTTCGCGGGCCCTGGCATCCTCACTCTGTCTCGGGCTGCGGCGTCGGGGGCTCGGGCACGATCGGCTCCGGGGACGGAGGATGCGGCTGGGGGACCGGGTTCGGGGCGGGCTGCGGCGCGGGCGTCGGTGCCGGCGGGGGGTAGGGGGGCGCCGGGTCGGGATCGGGCTGAAGTTCACCGGGATGTACAGACCTCATACGGACTCGAATAGCCCTGGTGAGATATAAGGATGCGCATCCTTACCGACGGGCACGGCGCTTGGGAGAGGAGAGAACCCCGAACCGGGTGAACTCGTCGGTATCCACGAGGTATCCCGAGCCGCAGCGCTCTGCCCGGAGGATACCGCTCGTAATCAGGAGCCTGACAGAGACCTCGTCCGTGTGCATGACGAGGGCGAGTTCTCCGATGGTATAGTACTGCTCCATGGCCAACATGATCTCGGCCCGGCGATCTCATTATCCTTCTGTTGCCGGCCGAGATCAGATGTGGCAGCCCCCACGCCCGTGCTTGCGGACATACTGCTGGTGGTACTCCTCGGCCCGATAGAATGGAGCCGCCGGGACGATCTCGGTCACGATCGGCCTCCGGAACCGGCCCGAACGGTCGAGCGCCTCGACGGCCGACCGGGCTTCGTGCTCCTGATCCGGCGTATGAAAGAAGATCGCGGAACGATACTGCTCGCCCACGTCCGGGCCCTGCCGGTTCGGCGTGGTCGGGTCATGAATCGAGAAGAACCGTTCGAGAAGCTCGCGGTACCCAACACGGGACGGGTCGTAGAGAACGCGCACGGCCTCGGCGTGCCCCGTCCTCCCCGTGCAGACCTGTTCGTACGTCGGGTCGGGGCGCGACCCGCCGGTATATCCCACGGCCGTCTCGATGACGCCGGGAAGCGTGCGAAACGCCTCCTCGACCCCCCAGAAGCACCCGGCCGCGAAGGTCGCGACCGCTGGTTCACCGTCCATGATGGGGACGGGACGGGGATTGCCATAAACGCTACGGTCCGCCACCTTTTTTCCGCGTCCCGGCTGATAGATCCGCATGCGCGAGATCTGGCGGCAGACCGTCCATCTCCTGGTCGGCGCCGCCATCGCGCTCGCCGTCGCCGTCCTCCCCCCGGGGCTGACCGTGCCGCTCTTCGCCGGCGGCCTGCTGGTGGGATCGATCTTCGTCGACGCAGTCGATCGTGGACTCGCCGTGCCTCTCATCTCGCCCCTGCTCGACCTCCTCGAGCGCGACGGCGCCCGTCCCGGCCAGGGGGCGTTCTACTTCTTCGTCGCGACACTCGGCTGCCTGACCGTCTTCGGTCAGAATGCCGCGGCCATCGGCGTCCTCGTCCTGGCCCTCCACGACAGCGTGAGCACGGTCGTGGGCCGCCGCCTGGGGAGGCGCCGTCTCTACAACGGAAAATCGCTCGAAGGGTTCCTGGCGGGGACGCTGGTCACGGCCGGCGCGCTCCTCGCGGTTCTGTCGCCGGCGACGGCTGTCCTCGCGGCGACAGCGGCCGGAATCGTGGAGCTCGTCTCTCCCGTCGACGACAACCTCGTGATCCCGCCCGTGGTCTGCCTGGTTCTCCTCGCAACCGGCTGATCAGAGGCCGCAATCGGGATACCGGCGCGTGAAGATCGGCAGGGAGGCCTCCTTGCACTCGTCAGCCGCCCGCTCCACCAGGCGGTCGGTAGCGATGAAGAACGCCGGGTTGATGGCCGTTTCAGCCGAGAAGGTGCAATCAGCGCCCGTTCCTCCCGTGGCTCGAAATGAGATGGTGAAGAGCGTAACCTGGGCATTCGGGGTCATGCCCACCTCGTTGACGAGCGTCTCCACCGCCTCCTTGGGGAGCAGCCGTCCCGCGACGTCGGTGCAGGTCCGCGCGATCTCGTTGACCATATCCATGTATTCCGCCCCGGGCATGTCGAAGGGTCCCCCGGCCTCGAAACGGAGCTGCATCTGCTTCGGGTCGAACTGCGTCGCCGGTTCGAGGATCGCGGAGATCAGGAGGACCTCGCCCTCGGGCGCCGGCTGGTCGGTCGTTGACTCGGCCATGTCATTCACATCCGTCGCGGGGTCCCCCGCGTTCAACCCTCTTACCCTGCCCGACGGTTTAAAGGTTTCTCAGAATGCCGGCGGATCCCGGCACATCCGTGCGCGAACACTGAAATACCTTACGGGTGTACGCGGTTCTGTGACGATCTTCAAGGCGTACGACGTGCGCGGTGTCTACGGGACCGAGCTGACCGATGCCGAAGCCACCACCATCGGCCGCGCGTACGGCACGGCGCTCGACGGGAGAACGGCGACCGTCGGACGGGACACCAGGGTGAGTGGTCCTGCCGTCGAGGCGGCCTTTCTCGAGGGGGTCCTCTCGACGGGGGGTCGTGTCGAAGAGTACGGCGTGCTCCCGATCGCGGTGATCAGCTTCGTGACCTGGCAGGACGGGCTCGCCGGGGCGGCCTATATCTCTGCGTCGCACAACCCGGCCGAGTACAACGGGATTCGGTTCCGTACAAGTGACGGGTATGGTCTCCTCTACAGCGAGAGCCCGATCATGGACCATTACCGGAGCGGCCAGTTCGCCTCAGGCAACGGCGAGGTTGCCACTCGCCGGGCCGACGAGGCGATCGCCATTTACGGGGCGTTCGTCGCGGGACGCGTCAGCCTCGACCGCCCGCTCAGGGCCGTGCTCGACATGGGCAACGGGTCTGCCGGCGCGATGGGGCCGGTCTTTCGCGGGGCCGGGTGCGAGCCGATCGTCAGGTTCGGCGAGATGGACGGGACGTTTCCCGGTCGCGGGCCTCGTCCCACGGAGGCGTCGCTCGCCTCCTCGGCACGCGCCGTGGTCGACGAGAGGGCCGACTTCGGGGTCGGGTTCGACCCCGACGCGGACCGTGGCATCGTTATCGACGACCGCGGGCGCGTGCTGCCGCCGGAGAAGGTCGCGATCATCCTGGCCGAACGGCGATACCGGCCGGGGGACCTTGTCATTCCGGGGTTCGACTGCTCCATGGTCCTCGAGGAGCGGTTGAAGCCGCTCGGGTTCAGGGTCGAGCGGGAGCGGGTCGGCGACGTCTTCATCGCGAACCGTGTCAAGAACGAGGGCGCGGTGCTCGGCGTCGAGCGCTCGGGCCACTTCTTCCTGCCCGAGTTCCAGTACTCGGACGACCCGTTCGCGATGGCGCTCGCACTCGCGGAGGTGATCGCAGGGGGCGAGCGGCTCTCAGACCTCGTGGACGAGATCCCGGACTACCCGTATATCGAGCACTCCATCCCGCTGTCTGCCCCGACGTCCGACGTGATGGCCCGGCTTGGGGAGCGGCTCGCACGCCTCGAACCCGACACGACCGACGGGCTCAAGGTGACGACCGACGATTACGCGGTCCTGGTCCGGCCGTCGAACACCGAGCCGCTGATCCGCGTCTACGCCGAGGCGCGGCGCGGCGACGTCGGGGAGATCCTGAAGGAGTATGAGGCACACGTCCTCGCGGCGATGCGCGACTGAGTCCCGATCCGTACCCCCTCCTCTTTTTCCTCCGGGCCGCCCACACTGATCCCATGCCCATCACCGTTCACCCCGTCGAGGGGCTCCCGCTCATCCGTCCCGGTGACGACATCGCGGCGATGATCGCCGCCCGGATCTCGCTCTCCGATGGCGACATCCTCTGCATCGCCTCCTCGGTCTGGTCCAAGGCTCACGGTGTCGTCCGGGAGCTCGACGCGATCGAACCGAGCGTCCGCGCCTCATCGATCGCGGCACGGACAGGCGAGGACCCACGCTTCATCCAGGCCGTGCTCGACGAGTCCGAGTCGCTCCTGCTCGAGCATCCATTCGTGCTCTCTGTCCTGCCGTGTGGCCACATCGGGGTCCGCGCCGGCGTCGACCAGTCCAACATCGAGGGCGGCGAGGTCATACTGCTTCCGCGCGACCCGATGGGCGCGGCGGCCGACCTCGCCAGGGGGCTCCTCAATGCCGCCGGCGCCCGCGTCGGGGTGATCGTGACCGACACCTGCGGCCGCTCGTTCCGGCGCGGCCAAACCGGGCACGCGATCGGCTGGGCCGGCATGACCGCGATCCGTGACTTTCGGGGCGAGCACGACCTCTTCGGCCACGAGCTGAAGATCACCGAAGAGGCGGTCGTGGACGAGATCGCCGGCTTCGCGAACCTCGTGATGGGCGAGAGCGACGCGGGAGTGCCTGCCGTGGTCTTCCGTGGCATCCCGCCGTGGACTGGCCACGACGACCTCTTCTGGCGCGACGGCGAAGACCTCATTCGTGAGGCGCTCTGCCGCGTCCACGGGGTTCCGCCGATCCGGTAAGTGTTTCCGGAGCGCAGTCTTCCATCGCCGGTTCGCGCACCATTCCCACCGTCCGTTGTCGCGGTGCGATCGGCGCACGGGATCCCGCGGGCGGAACGGCCCCTCGCGGCCCCGGGAAAAAGAGTTTTTTCAGAAGTCGCCCATGTCACCGGGTCCGCCCTCGGGCATCCCGGACTTGGAGGAGGCGATGATGTCGTCGATCCGGAGGATCATCACGGCGGCCTCGGTGGCCGACGAGATCGCCTGCGTCTTGACGCGCAGGGGCTCGACCACGCCGGCCGACTCCATGTCGACGGCCTCGCCGGTCCTGACGTCGACCCCCGCCGTCGCCATCCCCGCATCGTGAGCGGCCCGGAGCGCGACCAGCGCGTCTATCTGGTCGAGACCCGCGTTCTCGGCGATCGTTCGGGGAATGACCTCGAGCGCGTCCGCGAAGGCCTCGACGGCGAGCTGTTCACGCCCACCGATCGTGATCGCGTAGTCGCGAAGCCCCCGTGCGATCGCGATCTCGGGGGCTCCGCCGCCGACCACGTACCGGCCGTCCTCGACCACGACCCCGACCACGCGAACGGCGTCGTGGATGGCGCGCTCGAGCTCGTCGACCACGTGCTCGGTGCCGCCGTGGAGGAGGATCGTCACCGCGCGCGGGTTCTCGCACTGCTCGATGACGACCACCTCGTCCGCGGCCATGATCCGCTCCTCGACAAGACCGGCGCACCCGATGTCTCCGGGCTGGATATCGTCCAGGGTCGTCAGGATCCGCGCGCCGGTCGCGCGGGCGATCCGCTTCAGGTCCGAGGTCTTGAGTCGGCGGACAGCGAGGATCCCGGCTTTGGCGAGGTGGTGCTGGGCGAGGTCGTCGATCCCCTTCTGGGAGAAGACCACGTTCGCTTCCGTGGCGATGACCTTCTCCGTCATCTCGCGGCTCATGCGCTGGTCGGCCTCGAGGAACGCCTGTTCCTGGCCCGGCGTCGTCAGCTTGATCGTGGCCTTCGACTCGGGCTTCTTGTACTCGATGGGCGTGTTGAGGAGGAGGACCTTCGCGTTCGTGACCCTCTTCGGCATGCCCGGGTGCACCCGCTCCTTCTGGAGCACGACGCCCTCGACCAGGACCGAGTCCTCAGCGGAGCCGCCGACCTTCTTCTCGACCTTGACGTTCTCGGGGTCGACCGTTCCGTCCTCGTCGGCGACCATGCCGATGGCTTTGACGACCATCGCCGCGAACTGGTCCATGCCGATCTCGGCGCTCTTGCCGGCCATGGCGGTCATCGCGAGCTGGTGGAGCAGGGGGGCGTCGGACGGACTCACCGTGCAGGCGATCCCATCGAGCAGCTCGGCCGCGCGTTCGGCCGCGAGGCGGTACCCCGCCGCGATGACGGTCGGGTGAACCTCGTCGTTCACGAGCACCTCGGCCCGGGAGAGGAGCTCGGCCGCGAGCACGACGGCCGTCGTGGTGCCGTCGCCGGCCTCCTGGTCCTGCGTCTTCGCGATCTCGACCATCATCTTCGCGGCAGGGTGCTCGATATCCATCTCGTCGACGATCGTCGCACCGTCGTTCGTGATCACGATGTCCCCGATCCCCGAGACGAGCATCTTGTCCATGCCGAGCGGGCCAAGGGTCGACCGGACCGCGTTCGCCACGGCCTTCGCTGCTGCGATGTTGTTGCCGAGCGCCTCGCGCCCCCGCGTCTGGGTCGTCCCCTCTTTTAGAATTATGATCGGCTGTCCTCCAAGCACCTGGGCCATTCTATCACACCTATGGCTGTACAGGTGCATACTGGTTCTATAAAAAATTGTCCGCCCACGAACGGCTCCCCCCGACGATGCCGGGCATCCGCGCCGTCCGATAACGGGAAGAACATGGGTCGGCGCCCGTAGGCCCTCCGCCCCGGAGGGCGCGTGCTGCGCCCGGGCGCCATGGTCGGCTCCCACTGCAGAGGTGTATTTATTGGCCCGGGACCAACCTGTACCAGATGTCTGCCCTGCCCGGACTGCTGGACCTCTTCCTCAACCTGGATGAGTTCCTCCTCCCCGTCATCGAGCAGTACGGCGCCTGGACCTACGCGCTCCTCTTCGTTATTATCTTCATGGAGACAGGATTCGTGGTGACGCCGTTCCTCCCGGGCGACTCCCTCCTCTTCGTCGCCGGAACCTTCGCGGGCGCCGGCGCGCTCGACATCAGGGTACTGATCCCGCTCCTGCTCGCCGCGGCCGTCCTCGGTGATCACACCAACTACTGGATCGGCAGGCTCGTCGGGGAGCGGGTGCTCGCCTGGGACAACCGGCTCGTCAGGCCTCAGTACGTCCGGCAGGCACAGGAGTTCTTCGACCGGCACGGCAAGAAATCCATCTTCCTCGCCCGCTTTGTCCCGATCGTGCGGACGTTCACCCCATTCCTCTCGGGGATCGGGAAGATGCACTACCTCGAGTTCGCGCGGTGGGAGTTTGCGGGAAGCCTCACCTGGGTTCTCCTCTTCGCGGGCGGGGGCTACTTCTTCGGGAACATTCCCATTGTCCGGGACAACCTGACCCTGATCATCATCCTGATCATCGCGGTCTCGTTCGCGGTCATCGGCCTCGGGTTCCTCGGCGAGTACCGCGATCGCGTCCGTAAGCGTCTCCGCCGCCCCTAGCCTCGATTATGGATACGCTCTCGGTGCTGCTGATCGCTGTCGGGCTCTCCATGGATGCCCTCGCCGTCGCGATCGGACGGGGTGCCGCGATCCCTCGGGACGCCCGGGTGCGGGGGGCGCTGGCCATGGGCATCACCTTCGGACTCTTCCAGGCCCTGATGCCCATCACGGGCTGGTTCCTCGGTTCGAGCATCGCCACCCTCGTCGGAGCGATCGACCACTGGATCGCGTTCCTGCTCCTCGCCCTGATCGGCGGCCGGATGTGCTTCGAGGCCGTCACCAGGTCCGGGGACGAGGAGCGCGCACCGCTCACCCTGCGGACACTCCTGCTGCTCGCCGTCGCAACGAGCATCGACGCTCTCGCCGTCGGCGTCGGACTCCGGTTCGCGGACCCCGCGATGCCGATCCTCGTGGCGGCGGCTCTGATCGGTGTGGTGACCTTCTCGTTCTCTCTCGGGGGAGGGCTCCTTGGCAGCCGGCTCGGTGAACGGTTCGGCAGGTCCATGGAGGCCCTGGGCGGGCTGGTGCTGATCGGGATCGGCCTGCGGATCCTGCTCGAGGGCCTGGCCGGCTAGAAGAGGGAGGATCAGGAAGCCCCGCCTATGACGCGGCGGAGCTGGTCGTCGAGGTTCTGCAGGGAGAACGGCTTGGTCAGGACGCCGGCGAACCCGTAAACCCGGTAGTTGGCCATCACGGGGTCATTGGAGTACCCGCTGCAGACGATCGCCCGGACGCCGGGATCGATCTCGAGGAGCCGGCGGATCGTCTCGACGCCGCCGAGCCCCATGGGTGTCGTCAGGTCGAGGATGACGGCGTCGAACCGATTCCCTTCGGCATCGGCCCTCTCGAAGAGTTCGATCGCCATGGCGCCGTCTCGGGCGAACTCGCCGTGATACCCGAGGATGCCGAGCATCTCTTCGCCCACCTCCCGGATCATCTCCTCATCATCCATCCAGAGGATCCGCTCGTTGCCCCGCCGCGGCTGCTCGGGGACGGCGGCCTCGAGCACCACGGGGTCGTGGCTTGACGGGAAGTAGACGGTGAAGGTGGTGCCGGTTCCCTCCGCTCGCGGCTCGACCTCGATGGTCCCATCGTGGTTGCGGACTATCGAGTAGGCGACCGTCAGCCCGAGCCCGCTGCCGGTCTGCTTGGTGGTGAAATACGGCTCGTAGATCTTCGAGGCATACTCCCGGGGGATACCGATACCGGTATCGGAGAACCGGATCCGGACATATTCACCGGGCGAAAGGGTCAGGACCTCCTCATCGGCCAGGACGACGTTCTCCGCCGATACAGTGAGTGTCCCGCCCTCAGGCATCGCCTGGTCGGCGTTGATGACCAGATTGTTGATCATCTGCTTGAACTGGTCCTCGTCGGCCTCGATGGGCCAGAGGTCGTCCGGGAGGTCGAACTCGGCGTGGGTCTTCGACCCTGAGAGGGCGAAGACGGTCGATTCGGTGAGGGGGTCGTGGAGCTGGAGCACTTTCTTGATCGGCTTGCCCCCCCGCGCGAAGGTCAGGAGCTGGCGCGTCAGATCGCGGGCTCGGTGGGCGGCCTTCTCGGCCTCCACGAGGCGCTCGTAGGCCTTCTGGTCCTCGGTCAGGTGCGCCTTGGCCACCAGGATGTTCCCCTCTATCGCGGTGAGGGTGTTATTGAAGTCATGGGCGATCCCGCCGGCGAGCACCCCTACCGACTCGAGCCGCTCGTTCTTGGCGAGATCCTCCTCGACCCGCCGCTCGGCCGTGAGGTCGCGGAAGACGATCACGACTCCGATGATGTCGCTGTGGGTATCGCGGACGGGGGCTACGGTCTCGCCGAGCGGGCGCTCGGTCCGGTCACGGGAGATCAGGACCATGTGGCGCGAACGGTTCCGGGGCGATCCCTGTTGCAGGACCAGGGCCACCGGATTGCCGCAGGGCTCGCGCGTCCGCTCGTCGAAGGCCTGAAAGACATCGTCGATCCGCTGACCGATGGCGTCCTGGGCCGTCCAGCCGGTCAGCTGCTCAGCCGTCCGGTTCATCAGCCCGATAGTGCCCCGCACATCCGTTACGATGACCCCCTCGCCGATGTTCCAGAGCGTGACCGAGAGCCGCTCCTTCTCAGCCGCGAGGGCCTCCTCGGCCCGTTTCCGCTCGGTGATGTCCGACATCGCGAGCAGGATGCGGTCGGTCTCGCCCCGCTCCTCGTAGACCCATCGTGCGTTGAGGAGCATCACGCGTCTTCCGAGAACCGGGAACTCGTGGTCGAGCTCGAGCCCCGCATGCTCGTTGGAGTGCATCAGGATCTTCTCGAGCAGGGCGAGGAACTCGGGGATGCTCCAGACCTGGTCCGCGAGTTCGTGGATGAACCGCCCCTCGATCTTCTCCGGGACGGTCTCGAAGGTCTCGTAGAAGGATCGGTTCGCCGAGACGATCCGCAGCCGGTTGTCGAGCACGATCAAGACCTCGCGGATGGTGTCCACGATGTTCTCGGCGTACTCCCGCGCGCGCTGTAGTTGCTGGATCTGCTCGGTCCGCTCGCGCTCGATGCTGTAGCGGATAGAGCGGTTCAGGAGGTAGCCGTTCATCTGGCCCTTGACCAGGTACGTGTAGGCACCCTCCCGAAGGGCATGGATCGCCATCTCCTCGTCCGCGAGGCCGGAGACCACGATCACCGGGACGTGCGGAGCCACGGCCCGAATCTTGATCAGGGTCGCGAGGCCGTAGCTGTCGGGAAGATTCAGGTCCAGCAGGATCGCATCGAAGGGTCGCTCGGTGAGGTTGGCCAGTGCGTCAGCGAGCCGGTCGACAGGGATCACCTCGTACCGCTCGGTGTTCATCTCAGCGAGCATCTCGCGGACGATCCGCGCGTCTCCGGGATTATCTTCGACAAGCAGTACCTGGAGCGGCTCAGGGTCCGTCGTCATCGCCTCCTCGTTCCCGGCCCCGCCCGGGTTCCACCAGGGTGTTCGCTGACAGGTATCATTCCGGCGTATCTCCCCCCATCGGGAGCCGAATAGGGCCCCGATGCCTCTGCGAGCCTCGGATTCTGGATATTTTCCTCGTTCAGCACGGCTCAGGGTTATACTTGCGCGGACTCGTTTATGTAGTTTGCGCGGATGACGGGACCTGTGTCAGGACGGCGGGGGAGCGGAGTGGGTAGAGTCGGCGTCGCCCGCTCCCGGAAGGCGGGCGACGCGGGACCAGTACACCCCGATGGAGCGGATCACCTCGAAGAACCGGTCGAGGTTCACGGGCTTGATGATGTAACTGTTGGCGTGGGTCCGGTACGAGAAGGAGATATCCTCGTCGGCGGACGACGTCGTCAGGACGACGACGGGGATCGCCCTGAGCCGCTCGTCTGCTTTGACCTCGCGGAGAACCTCGCGTCCGCTCTTGCGCGGGAGGTTCAGGTCGAGCAGGATCAGGTCCGGGCGTGTGGCCGGACCATGGTCGACTATGCTCCGCAGGTAGTCGATCGCCTCGACGCCGTCCCGGGCGACGGTGATCCTGACCCCGTTCCCGCTCGCTCGAAAGGCTTCCTGTATCAACCTCACGTCCCCGGCGTTGTCTTCGATGACCAACAGGTGAAGGTTGGGGGGGGCTGACGAGGCCATGTAAGACCCCAGAGGGGTTCTATGAATATATATGTTACCGTCACGCCTGTCCGGTCGCGGCGGTATCCCCCAGCAGCTCGTCGATCGCGACGACGAGCGGGCCGACCGAGACCTCGCCCTTGACGAAACTCGCCGCCGCACCGTGCGCCGAGGCGGTGCGACGGACCTCGTCGTCGAGCATGCCCGAGAGCACGATCACGGGCGTGGACGGAGCCTCGAGGCGCACCGCGCCGATCGCGTCGGGACCGTCGGCATCGGGGAGCGAGAGGTCGAGGATGACGACCGCGAAGGTCCCGGCGCGGAGGGCGGCGAGTCCATCGACCAACCGAGACGCGGGCACGATACGAAACCGGCCCGGCGCCGCGTCTTCCAGGAGCTCGGTCAGCAGCCGCAGGTCCGCCGGGTTGTCCTCGATCAGGAGCAGGGGTATCCGCTCAGACGGCATGGCAGTCCTCCTCGCTGCCCGGGAGCCAGAAGCGCTCGATCGACTGGAGTACGCGGAAGAAGTTGTCGAGGTTGACCGGCTTGATGACGTAGCAGTTCGCGTGGGAGCGGTATGCCTCCCGGATGTCCTCCTCCGCCGTGGAGATGGTCAGGACGATCACGGGTATGTCCCGCAGCCGCGGGTCGCTCTTGATCTCGGCCAGGACCTCCCGACCGTTCTTTCGGGGCAGGTTCAGGTCGAGCAGGACCAGGTCAGGGCGCGGTGCCGAGACGTAGGCGCCTGAACGGTGGAGGAAGGCAAGCGCCTCGACGCCGTCGTTGACCACGTGGAGGACATGGCCGCCGCAGATCTCGCGGAGCGCCTCGCGGATGAGACGGATGTCGCCCTGACTGTCCTCCACGAGCAGTATCTCCCGTCCGCCGTCGCTGGCCATGGGCCCGAGGCCGGCGCGCGCTCCGCGGGCGTTCATCCGGCCCCTCCCGGGCGGTCCAACGCGGCGCCCGGCGACCGTTGCGTCCTCGCCGTATCCGTTCGTCGGAGTCATGTACCTTTGCCTACGGCGTCTCCGTGCGTAGATCGAGGCCGACCAGTACCCGGTCCGTGTTCGAAAGGTCGCCGATGATCTTGCGCATGGGCGTGGGTAGTTTCCGGATCAACGTCGGGATGGCGATGATCTGGTCGCCGGCGGCGAGCTGCGGGTGCTCGAGCAGGTCTATCACCTCGATTGAGTAACGACCGGCGAGGTGCTCGGCGCAGATCCGCTTCAGGTTCGCGAACGCCGCGAGCGACCGGGGACTCTGGCCCGCGACATAGAGTTTCAGGGTCCAGAACCCGTCGGGCATGAGGGTGTCGCCGTACTCAACGTTCTCCTCCTCCTGCATCGTATCCTTCATGGCCCCCCTCCCCATTAAGGGTTCTCATGAACCCTCGACCCTGTCCCCGCCGAGCGGCCGGGTCGCCGTGTGCTGGTCCTTGGCCGCGGTCTCGTCACGGAGCTCGTCTTCCCGGGCCTGCTGCACCATGTCGTCCTTGACCGTCCTCGATTTCGACTGCGAGCAGGGTGATCCGGGCCTCGAGCGCCAGCGGTTGCGGTCGAGAGCGTGACGATGACCTCTCCCCCGGTATCGAGGTGGAAACCATCGCGAGTCCAAGGTGAAGACAGAGGCCTCGGAGGAGGAGGCACTCATGGTGATGCACCGCCTCTGACAGCGCCACTATTTCATAGTGACGCAGTGCCGTAGAGTTCGCGGACAGCCCGGTCGATCCGTCCCTCGAGATCCCCCCGGCCGTCTTCCGCACCGGGATCCCTTCTATCAGCCAGGTCCATTCGCTTGCCGACAAGGGCCGCGATCTCCTCTCCCAGACGTCGCTCCCGGTCGTCGTAAGGGTCCGGGAGCCGCACGGGAAGCCGGGCGAGGGACCGTGCCGAGAGGCCGCCAGCGCAGTACTCCGCGACGAGTATCGCGACGGGAGACGAGTGGAGGAGGCCGACGAGGAGGAGGTCCGCGGGCCCGATGGTGCCGACCCCGGGCGACGGCACGGCACGGCCACGTGGATCGAAGAGATAGGCGTGTGCCGCCGAACCCTCGGCGAAGAGGAGGCGGGGGCCCGCGGGCGGTGGGAACGGATCCGTGTGCGGAGGTTCAACGCCGAGCTCGCGGGCGGCGCGCTGAGCCCCGGGGGGCAAGGGCCCGGCGATGAGAAACCTGGGGACCCGGCGCACCGATCCGTACCGCACCACGTCGGCGGGGGTGACCACCGGTCGGATCACCGTTCCCGCCCGGCGATCCGCCCTGAGAAGGTGCCTGCGGCCCCCGGCGTCGAGGATGAGGCGGGGGTCTGGCGCGCCCGCGCCCGACGCTCGGACGCCGCCGAGGAGGAGGTCCCCGAGCGGGGTGGCGCCCTCCTTCAGTCTCGCGACGAGCGCGGCCCGGGCCGGGTTCGTGACCGTCCACGTCGCGGCGTCGAGTGCATGGCGTGGATAGCGCTCCTCGCCTCCTCCTTCGTCGAGCAGGCCTACGACGATGGGCGTCGGGAGCGGCTCGGCGGCCGCGCTGACCGCGCAGTAGCCGGAAGACACGGCGAACGCGTCGACCCTCGGCGCGAGCCACCGGCGGACGAGGGCAGCGTACGGGGACCGCCAGGCACCTGTCCGGAACAGGGCGAGAACCCGGCCGGCTGTCTCGAGGCGCCGGGCGCCGGCCTCGACGAGCAGCAGGGCCGGACCCGTGGCGGTTCCGGCGGTCGCGTACGCCCCCTCGACGTACCGCCGGACGGCCGTCCGGCGGGAGAGCGGGACTGCCGGGTCGGCGATCAGCACGCGGTCGAAGCGGTCGACACCCCCGAAGAGGGCTCTCCAGTCGACCGGGTTGAGCCGGGCCTGCGCGTCGGCCGGGATGAGCCGGGCGAGGGGGTCCCGGTAGAGGTCGACCCCGACCAGCGGGTGCGCGGCCCGCACCGTGCAGTCGATGTCGCCGAATGCACGCCCGACGACTTTTTCCGCGAAGAGGACGGCACGCGGGTCGGGATCGAGGGCGTAGAGATGGAGAGAACGGGCGACGGCGAGTGCTCCGCAGGCGAGCAGGAGCCGGCCCGCTCCGCAGACCGGAACGAGGATCCGACCCGATGTCCTCAGCCCCTCGCAGGCCCAGGCGGCGAATCGCCGGAGCACGAGCCGGTCAGGGCCCGCCCGGTCCAGAGGAGGGCGCGCCGCGATCGACGCGTCCGCACCCGTGACCCGAACGCCCCGTGCGAGATGGAGGTCCCACGCCAGCGCGAGCAGCCCCGGTGGAACAGCGTCGAGCACGATGCCGGCGGTGTCCAGTTCGGCGCGCATCCGGGCCGCGGCGTCGTCTCTCCCGGGATCGCCGAGCAGGAGTCCGACGATCGGCGCCTCGACGGCCCGGTTGAGCGCGGGCTCGGTCCAGTCCCGGGGGTCCGCGAGGGAATGGCGGAGGAGGCGTTCCCGCCAGCGCTCGGCGAGCCGAGCGAGGCAGCGAACCACCCCCGGTACCGCCGCGGGGACAGGGTCGATGTGTCCCGGGCCGGGCTCCCGTGGCACTGCCGGCGGCCCCGGCGGGCCGTCGGTGCGGATCAGCACCGCGTGGGTCCGCCCCGGGGCGAGGGCGACGCCGCACCCGAGCGACCACGCGATCCGATGGAGCCCCTCGAGATCGTCACGATCACCCTCCACGAGGACGGCCACAGCGGGCTCGCCCTGGTAGAGCCAGACCTCGACCGACTGCCCGCCGAACGGGCCCATCACCGGGCCCTGGGCGAGCCCCGGCCCCGCGAGCCGCGCGAAGAGATCGTCCACGGCCGCTCCGCGGTTCACCCGAACCGATCCGCCGGGCCCGGCGTTATACCTGCCGGCCTAGAGGTAGGCCTCGGTCACGTACCGCCGCATCATGCGGTGCGTGTTGAAGTAGTACGCGACCGTGCCGATGGCGTTGCTCATCATCTCGATCCACTCGTCGCGGCGCCGGTAGAAGAGCGGCCGTATCACGTATCCGAGCTTGTTGTAGAGGTCGTCGAGCTCCCAGGCGCGCACCTCCTCCGGGGTGAGCGTCTCCTCGGGCCCGGGGCCGATCGACCAGCCCGTCACGTCCTCGATGCACCCCTCGATCCACCAGCCGTCGAGGACCGAGAAGTTCGGCACGCCGTTGTGCGCGGCCTTCATCCCGCTCGTGCCCGAGGCCTCGAGCGGCGGTTCCGGCGTGTTCAGCCAGATGTCGACGCCCGCGACGAGCCGCGCCGCGATGTCCATGTCGTAGTCCGGGAGGAAGGCGACCTCGATCTCCCCGGCGAGCTCCTCCCGGTACCGGTGTATCTCCGCCACGAGCGCGCGCCCCACCGCGTCGCCGGGGTAGGCCTTGCCGGCCATCACCACCTGGACCTTCCCGCAGCCGCTGGCCTTCCTGAGCCGCTCGAGGTCGGCGAAGAGGAGGGTCGGGCGCTTGTAGGGCGCGAACCGCCGGGCATATCCGAGGGTCAGGGTCTCGTCGCAGAGGTGGGAGCCGGTGAGACGGTTCGCGTACTCGACCAGCGATCGCTTCGACTCCTGGTGCGCCTGCCAGACGAACTCGTTCGGGATCACCTGCTGCCGCACCAGGAGCTCGGGTTCGTTCGCCCAGCCCGGCAGGTACCGGTCGAAGAGCCGGCGGAACGACGGGGCCGTCCAGGTGAACGAGTGGACGCCGTTCGTGATCGAGTGAATGGTGTAGCCCCGGAACATCCTGGTCGAGACGTCGCGGTGCCGTTTCGCCACACCGTTCACGTACGCGGAGAGGTTGAGAGCGAGCAGGGTCAGGTTCAGCTCCTCCTCGCCGCCGTACTGCCGGAGAAGGCCCTGGTCGGTCTCGTCACGGATCAGGTCGTCGACCAGGTCGTACGAGAACCGGTCGTGACCGGCCTCGATCGGGGTATGGGTCGTGAAGACGCAGCCCTCCCGCACGGTGCTGACATCCATGTCGTGCCGGTGGAGGAGCTCGAGGCCCAGCAGGGCGGAGTGCCCCTCGTTCATGTGGTACTTCCGGACCCGGTACCCGATGGCCTCGAGCATCCGCACGCCGCCGCACCCGAGGACGATCTCCTGGGCAAGGCGTATTCGCCGGTCGTTCCCGTAGAGCACATCCGTGATCTCGCGGTCCGCGGCGGCATTGCCCTGGAGGTCCGTGTCGAGGAAGTAGATCGGGACACGTCCGCCGGTGAGGCTCTGCTGGACGTAGCGCCACGCGCGGACCAGGACGTCGCGGCCATCGATCCGGACCGTGATCCGGGGCCCCGCGTCCTCCATGATCTTCGCGGGGTCCCACTCGAACGGGCGCTCGCTCTGCCGGCCCTCGTCGTCGATCTCCTGGCGGAAGTACCCATGGCGGCTCGCGAGCGTGACCCCAACGATCGGGATCCGCAGGTCGGCGCTCGAGCGGATAGTGTCTCCTGCGAGGATACCGAGACCGCCCGCATACGTCGGGATCTGAGAGAGGATGCCGCACTCCATCGAGAAGTAGGCGATCTTCTGCTCGCGTATCACGCCCTCCGGTGGTGGCATCAGAACCCGGAACGGGTCGGCAATGGAAAAAGGTTTCGTCTAACCGAGTAGGATCGGGGCGAGCGCGGCGATCTCGTCGAGCCGGTGATCGGGGATGCAGTCGTACCCCGGGTTCCAGTCGCCGTACGCCGCGTGGATCGATAGGAGACCGAGCAGGTTGGCGGGCTCGATGTCGCGCCGGAGCGAGTCGCCGACCATCGCGGCCGATACCGGCGCGGCCCCGAGGCGGTCGAGCGCGTACAGGAAGTTCGTCGCGGCCGGCTTCCGCTGGCCTGTGACGTCGGGCGTCACCACGATATCGAAACAGCCGGAGAGCCCGCACCGTTCGAGCCGTGCGGCTGCATGGGCCGCGTCCGCGTCGCTCACGACGCCGAGCGGGATCCCGGCGTCCCGGAGTGCCCCGAGGACGTCGGGCACCCCATCGTACGGGCGGAGCGCCTCGAGTTTCGCCGCTTCGTACCGAGCAGCGGTTGCCGCCGGGTCGTCGTCGCACCCGAGCGAGGCGAGGTAGTCGTCGATGTGCGCCGGGCTCTCGAACCCGTGGACCGGGCGGAGGAAGCATGCGAAAAGATCGTCAGCCGTCCCGGCGCCCACCAGTTCGATCACGGCCTCGCAGGCGGCACGCTGGGCGTCGATGAACCGGACAAGGGTGTTGTCGAGGTCGAAGAGGACGGCCCGCACGGCGGGATCGGAGTGCATCGCGTACACTCCGGGTCACGACATGATGTACCTTGGCCTCGGGACCATACTTTCATCTCCTTCCGTCGTCCACCGTACGGGATCGAACCATGCGACGTGCAGCCCTGCTCGTCCTCGTCCTCCTGCTCCTCGCGGGAACGGCCGGCGCGACGGTCCGAATCCTGCCCCTCGGCGACTCCATGACCAAGGGCTCGACCCAGACGGCCGAGGAGGCGAGCCACCCGACCTACCGGTACTGGCTCTGGCAGCAGCTCGAGGGACGCGACGTCGACTTCGTCGGCTCCTGGACACAGCCGAAATTCGCGTTCGACTTCGATCAGGACAACGAGGGGCACGGAGGATACCTGACCGCCGGGATCCTGAACGGCGTCGCCGGTGATCCGCGGCAGGGGAAGCTCGCGGACTGGCTGGCGCGGTACGAGTTCGACGTCGCCCTCGTGATGCTGGGCACGAACGACGTGCTCAACGCCGTCCCGACGGCCGAGAGCGTCCGGAACCTGGAGGGGATCGTCGCCACGCTCCGTGCGGATAACCCCGACGCGGTGATCCTGCTCGCGAAAATCCCGCCGACGTCGTTTCCCCGTCCCGGGATCCAGTCCCTGAACGCGGCGATCCCCGGTATCGCGTCCCGGCTCTCGACCACCCGGTCACCGGTCGTCGTCGTGGACATGTACTCCGGGTACGACGGCGTCGCGGACAACCAGGCCCCGCTCGGGATCCACCCGGACGAGAGCGGCGAGAAGAAGATCGCGGCGCGCTGGTTCGTGGCGCTCCAACCGTACCTGGCGGGCGCAGCGACGCCATCGCCCACACCGACGCCCACCCCGTCACCGACACCGACGCAGTCGGCGACATCGACCCCCACGCCCACGCCGACGCAGGTACTAACGGCGACGCCGACCCCGACGGTCTCGTCCATCCCCTCACCGTCTTCCTCGCCGACATCCGTCGCCACATCCACACCGGCCCCCGTGACACCGGGAGCACCCGCGCCGAACGTGCTCCGCGTTCCCGGGGCGGTGGTCTACGCGGGCGAGCGCGGGCTCGACCTCAGGGCCGCCGGTGTCGGGGACGGTGAGACGCTCGGCTGGTTCGCGGGCGGAACCGGGACCGACGCCACGCCCCTAGCGATCCTCCGGGTTCCCGACGCGGCGAGGGCATCGATCCCGCACGGCACCCGCACAGGAGCGTGGTACAATCTCGACCGCGACCGATCCCTCTCGCTGATCGTCGAGGAGCCCGCCGTCTCACTGCGGCTGATCGATGCCGAGACGGGCCAGTATTCCACCGGTGGCATCGCTGCAAAGGGGCGCCACTACGACCTCGAGGTCTCGGGATCGCTCTCGGCCTTTGAGTCCCGCGGGGCTGGTGCCCCGGTCGCAATCAGGGTACGGGACCCTGCCGGCCGCACGGGATCGGTCCTCGTCGGGGACGGCGGCGCCCGCATCGACCTGGGCCGTCTCCTGGTGACCACGACGCCCTACCGCGTGCGGGGGTCTGAGGGTGCCGCGTGGAGCACGGCCGACCCGGCATATCCTCTCGGAACCTACGAGCTCTGGGTCGAGGCCCTCTTCGACCACGAGAAGGGGACGGCCAGCCCCAGCCCGTCGGGCGCGCTCGGGAGCCACGCCTCGACCCCGGTGCGGCTCGCGGTCTCCGCGGCGCCCACGACGGCCCCCGCCACCACGCCGCCTGCGGTGACGGAGCCGGCGACACCCACACAGACCACCGTCGCGACCACGACGGTAACCACACTCGCGACCACCCTTCCTTCCGCAACGACGACGGCACCGGTCTTTTCGACGACCCTTCCTCCCGTCGTCACGACGACCGCTCCGGCTCCCCCGCCCCTGGAGCGGTCGTGGTGGCTCCCGCATTTTCTGGGAGCGTTCGCGCTCCTCCTCGTCATCGCCGGCGCCGGCATCTGGTGGGCGCTCCGGTCGCCGACTCGCGACGGCGGCGCCACGCTCCGTTCGCGCACGGAGAGCAGGCCGTTCCCGCCAGTACCGATCGACCGCCGGCCGCCTCCGGAGGTCCTGATCGCGCTCGACCGGGTCCGGGCGTACGACCCGGCGACCGGTCGCGTCGGTACGCTCGAGTCCGCCCTCCGGGCCCTCGAGCAGTCGGGCACGGCAGCCGATGATCTCCTCTCGGTCGTCCCGCCCGGGGCCATCCCGAGCCGGCCCATCCCCGAGTCCATCCTCCGGTGGGCCGACCGCGTGGGATTCGTGCCCCTCTCCATGGACCGGTACGGCGACGTCCTCTTCTACTCGCCGACGCCACACCAGGGCGGAACCCGGCTCGTGGTCAAGCGCGCGGGCGACCTCGGTGACCGTATCGGTCGCGGTGACGGCGCCTGACCTTCAATAACTAACAATTTCTGACAGCAATGTATATCTATATACACCACCATCCCTGATCATGCAGACCAAGATCCACCTCGACGAGGACGAGATGCCGCGCAGGTGGTACAATATCCAGGCCGACCTGCCCACCCCTCTCGACCCGCCGCTCAACCCGAAGACGGGAGAGCCGGCCACGCCCGGAGATCTCTCGGCTATCTTCCCCATGGAACTGATCCGGCAGGAGATGACCACCGACCGGTTCATCGACATCCCTGACGAGGTGGTCGAGATCCTCCGGCTCTGGCGCCCGAGCCCGCTCTATCGCGCCCGCCGGCTCGAGCAGTTCCTGAAGACGCCGGCGAAGATCTACTACAAGTACGAAGGAATCAGCCCGGCGGGCAGCCACAAACCGAACTCGGCCGTGCCGCAGGCCTACTACAACCGGGAGGCCGGGATCGAGCGCCTCGCGACCGAGACGGGGGCCGGGCAGTGGGGATCGGCCCTCGCCTTCGCCACGGCGCACTTCGAGATGGACTGCACGGTCTACATGGTCCGGGCGTCGTACGAGCAGAAGCCGTACCGCAAGATGATGATGCAGGTCTGGGGGGCCGAGTGCCACCCGAGCCCGACCACGATGACGAACTCGGGCCGGGCCGTGCTCGAGAAGGACCCGAACACCACCGGCAGCCTCGGGATCGCGATCTCGGAGGCGGTCGAGGACGCCGCGACCCACGCGAACACCAACTACGCGCTCGGCTCGGTCCTGAACCACGTCTGCCTGCACCAGACCGTGATCGGCCTCGAGGCCCGGGAGCAGCTCGCCTCGGTCGACGAATATCCCGACGTCGTGATCGCCTGCGTCGGCGGGGGCTCGAACTTCGGCGGGATGGCGTTCCCGTTCGCCGGCGACAAGCTGACGGGCTCTCACCCCGAGGTCGACATCGTCGGCGTCGAGCCCGCCGCCTGCCCGACGCTGACCAAGGGCCTCAACGCCTACGACTTCGGGGACGTGGCGGGTCTGACGCCGATGCTGATGATGTACACGCTCGGCCACGACTTCGTGCCTCCCGCGATCCACGCGGGCGGCCTCCGGTACCATGGAGCCTCTCCGCTCGTCTCGAAACTCGTGAAGGACGGCGTGGCGCGGGCCGTCTCGGTCTACCAGAACGAGGTCTTCGACGCGGCCCAGACCTTCGCACGGACCGAGGGGATCATCCCCGCCCCCGAGGCCGCGCATGCCATCAGGACCGCGATAGATGTCGCCCTCGAGTGCCGGAAGACGGGCGAGGCGAAGACGATCCTCTTCAACAACACGGGCCACGGCCACTTCGACCTCACCTCGTACGAGGCCTACTACGCCGGGAACCTCCCCGACTACGACTACCCCGAGGAACTGATCCGCGACGCCCTCTCCCGGCTCCCGAAGCCCGCCTGAGCGTGCCGTCGTTCCGCGTGATCGGCCTCGTGGTCAACCCCGTCGCGGGCATGGGCGGCCGCGTCGGGCTGAAAGGCACGGACGGCCTTGCCGACCGCGCCCGCACGCTCGGGGCCGAGCCGCTCGCTCCGGCGCGGGCCGCCGGGGCCCTTGCCCCGCTGGCCGGGCACGGGCTGCGGTTCGTCACGGCCTCAGGCGAGATGGGCGCCGCGCCGCTCGCCCGGGCCGGGATCGCGGACGTCGAGTGCGTGCATGAACCGGCCGTCCCGTCGACGTCGGCCGACACCCGCGCTGCCTGCCGCGCATTTCTCGACGCCGGCGTCGATCTGGTCCTCTTCTGCGGCGGCGACGGCACGGCCCGCGACGTCGCCGACGCCGTCGGCACCACCGTCCCCGTCCTCGGCATCCCGGCCGGGGTCAAGATGCTCTCGTCGGTCTTCGCGCTCGACCCCGAGAGCGTCGGTCGCCTGCTCCTCGCAGACGGGGCCGCGCGCCTCGCCGACGCCGAGGTGATCGACGTGGACGAGGAGGCCTACCGCGCCAACGACTTTCGGACCGTGCTGCACGCCATCGTGAAGACGCCGTCGGCGCCGGGACTGATCCAGGCCGCGAAGCAGGTCTTCGAGGAGGCCGACGAAGACCGCGCCCGGGACGCCATCGGGCGGTTCATCGCGGACGCGATGCGGCCCGGGGTCGTCTACATCCTCGGGCCCGGCACCACCACGGGCGCCGTCGCCGCGAACCTCGGGATCGCGGGGACGCTGCTCGGGTTCGACGCGGTCCTCGACGACCGGCTCATCGCGGCGGACCTGGCCGAATCGGATCTCCTCGCCCTGCTCGATGCCGGCCGCGAGGCCCGGCTCGTCCTCTCAGTAATCGGCGCGCAGGGATTCGTGCTGGGTCGCGGGACGCAGGTCTGCACCCCTGCCGTGATCCGACGGATCGGTCCCGAGAACCTGATCGTGATCGGGACACCGGGCAAGCTCGCCCGGACCCCGTGCCTCCATCTCGACACGGGCGACCCCGACCTGGATCGGGCCTTCGGCCCGTACCTCCGCGTCGTCACCGGATACGGCACGGCGCAGCGGAAGCGGGTCGGTGTCGATACCTTTGTATAGTGCGTACGACATCTGATCTGATGCCTGCCCGGCCCGGCTGGACCTGCGATCACGGGAGGGCGTGGGGGACCATGACGACCGATTCGAGAATGGACGGGACCGGGCGCGGCGATGGCGCGCGGCGACGACGGCTGCCGGGAGCCGGGCGTCGGTGCGGGCGGGCGCATGGCGGCGTCCGCGAGCGGCACAGCACGAGCGGGTTCAGCCGGGCCGGGTACAAGTGACGCCCCGGATTGGAGAGACCGCAGATGGAACCTTCACCCCGGCGAACGGCATGACCGTACGCGTCCTTCTCTTCGTCTCCGCGATGCTGGTGCTCGTCGCCGCCGCGTCGGGAGTGCCCGTGATGGGGCCAGTGACGATCACGGCTCCCGGGACGTACGAGCTCCAGGCCGACATTTCCGGAGCAGGTGCGAACGCGGCGATCGAGGTACTTGCCTCCGACGTCGTCATCGAGGGAAACGGGCACGCGATCCTCGGCGCCGGCTCGCTGGCCGGGGTCCTCGTCCAGGGGGGGGACGGCGTCGCGGAGCGCGTCGTGGTCAGGAACGTCTCCGTCGAGAACTGGCAGCACGGGGTCCACGCGATCGGCGTCTCCGGCCTCGTCCTCGACCACGTGACGGCACGGCGAAACGGCGACCACGGGATCTACCTCTTCTCGGTCACGAAGGCGACGGTCCAGGACTGCACGGCCTCGGAGAACCGCGGCTCGGGGGTCGTCCTCTCCGACGTCAGCCACTCGAACGTGGTCCGGAACACCACCGCGAACGGCAACGACCACAACGGGCTGATGCTGATCGCCTCGAACGAGAACCGCCTGCTCGGAAACACCATCCGTGACAACGGTGCCTACGGGATCGACTGCTATCTCGCCAAGGAGAACGAGATCACGGACAACCTCTTCGTGAACGCGAACAACACCCACCTCGAGGAGTTCGACCGGAACACCTGGTCGCTGTCGGCCTCCACGGGCCCGAATATCGTGGGCGGTCCGCAGCGGGGCGGGAACTACTGGGGCGCGCCCGACGGCAGCGGTTTCTCGGACCAGGCCCTCGACGCCGACGCCGACGGGTTCGCCGACACGCCCTACACCCTCGGCGAGGGGAACGTCGACGCACTCCCGCTCACGGCCGTGGACGGAGCCGCGCCAGCCACGCCAGTCCCGGGGTTCGGCGCCGCCACAACCCTCGTCGTGCTCGCGGTCCTCGTCGTCCTGTGGCGCCGCTAGACCACGAGCCGGCGCTTCATCATCCGTATCGCGAGGAGCATGACCAGGAGGGTCGCGACGGCCAGCCAGACGATGCTGACGAGCGCGAGCGGCGCGGCGGTCGGGAGTGTCAGGGCCCGGGCGAGCGACGTGACATGGGCCAGCGGCAGGACGGCGTAGGCGAAGTACTGGAGCGGCAGGGGCAGGCTCTCGAGCGGGAAGAAGGTGCCCGAGAGGACCATCATCGGCGTAATAAAAAGGAACGTCGGGTAGTTGAGCGTGTCGATCGAGGGCGTCCAGGCCGTGAAGCAGAGCCCGATGGCGCCGAAGAGGAGTCCGCCGAGGAGGGCGAGCGGGACCAGCAACAGGGACGAGGGCAGGCTCGCCACGCCGAAGAGCACCAGGATCGGCAGGACCAGGACCGTGTAGATCACCGCCTTGGTCGCGCCCCAGAGGATCTCGCCGACGATCACCTCCTCGATCGTCACCGGGGTCGCGATCAGGGCGTCGAAGGTCTTCTGGTAGTACATCCTGACGAACGAGCCGAACGTCGTCTCGTAGTACGAGGAGTTCATGACCCCGATCGCGACGATCGCGGGCGCGACGAACCGTGCGTACTCCACTCCGCCAATATCCTGGACGAACTGGCCGAGGCCGTACCCGAGCGCGAGCAGGAAGAAGAGCGAGTCGAAGATCGGCGGCAGGAAGCTGACCTTCCAGGTCCGCAGGAAGACGAGGAAGTTCCGCCCCCAGACATGGCGCACGCGCGGCGAGATCGTCTCGAGCATCAGTCCTTGAACCCCCTTCCCGTCGCCCTGAGAAAGACGTCCTCGAGCGTCGCGTTTCTGACCGAGAGGCGCGACGGGTTGCACGCCGCGACGAGGCGCTGGACCAGGGCGTCGGGTGTGTCGGTGGTCACGTGGACCAGGTCGCCGAACCGTTCGAACGCCACCCCCTCGCGCTCCAGGCAGTCGATGACCGCCGGGTCGTCCGGGGTCTCGATCACGGCCCGGCCCATGCGCGAGGAGACGATCTCGGCCGGCCGGCCCTCGACCAGGATCCTCCCGCCGTCCATGATCACCAGCCGGTCGCAGAACCGCTCGGCCTCCTCAAGGTAGTGGGTCGAGAGGAGAATCGTTGACCCCCGCGCCCGCAGGGCCCGGAGTCGCTCCCAGATCAGGGCTCGCGCCTGGGGGTCGAGGCCCGTCGTCGGTTCGTCCAGGATCACGAGCCGCGGGCGGTTGATCAGGGCCCGGGCGATGGTGAGGCGCCGCTTCATCCCGCCCGAGAGCGCCTCGATCACCGTGTCCCGCTTCTCACCGAGGCCGAAGAACTCGATCAGCTCATCGGCCCGCCGCGCCGCCTCGGCCCGGTCGATCTCGAAGAACCGGGCGAAGACCGTCAGGTTCTCGTAGACCGAGAGGTCGGGGTCGAGGTTGTTCTCCTGCGAGACCACGCCGATCAGCGCCTTGATCTCGCGCGGGTGCTCGTCGACCGACATACCGAAGACCTCGAGCCGGCCCGCCGTCGTGGGCGAGACACAGGCGATCATCCGCATGGTCGAGGTCTTGCCCGCGCCGTTCGGCCCGAGGAAACCGAAGACCTCGCCCTCCTCGACCACGAAGGAGATGCCGTCGACCGCGACGAGGTCCCCGAAACGCTTCTCGAGCCCCTCGGCCAGGATCGCCGGCGTCGTCATCCCCCCGACTATTCACCCTTGCTCCATAAGCGCTTTGCCCCCGGGCGAACCTTGATGCCCCGACGGGCCGAACGTGATGCGATGGCGGTCCCGTTCACCTGCACGGACTGCGGCCGGTGCTGCGCCAGCCTCGGCCGCTCCATCTCGATCGAGCGCCGGGTGACCGGCCGGCACTACGACTGCCGAGAGGCCGTGCGGCGCGAGGAGTTCCGGGCCGAGGTGGACGACGAGTACCGGGCCATCGTGCCGGCGTCCGCCGGCTGCCCGTTCCTGGTCTGGCCGTCGCCGGGCCGGTCGGCCTGCGCCTGCCACGGGACGAAGCCCAGGCTTTGCCGGGAGTACCGGTGCGCGTCGATGCGGGTGTACGACCACGACGGGACCGAGCGCGGGCACGTCGGCGGGCGGCGCTCCCTCCTCTCCGACGACCCGGGGCTGGCGCGGATCTGGGACGAGTGCGAGGGCGAGAGCGACGCCGCCTGGCGCGAACGGATCGATGCCGTCCTCGCGCAGGCCGGCTACCGGGCGGAGTGGTATGACTGACGCATCGCACCGGGAGCTGCCCACGGAGCGCGGGACGGTCGAGTGCCTCCCCGGCGTGCGGGTCGGCCTCGATCGGTGCCGGTTCTGCGCCTCGTCCCGGGCCTTCCTCGAGGGCGGTGACTGGAAGCAGTCGCCGGCGCTCGCCTTCTGCCTCACCTGCCGCGCCACCGGGGAGGTCGACCTCGCGAAGGTCAGCGCCGTCCGCTGCGCCGACCGGTCGGGCGAGGGCTTCCGCTCGATCATGAACATCATCTCCTGAAAAGTGTGCCAGACCATGGGCCCGACCGGGATCGAACCGGTGATCTACGCCGTGTAAGGGCGTCGTCATGACCGCTAGACCACGAGCCCCGCCTGAGAAGATCAGGAGCGCGGCGCTAATAAAAGATGGCGTGGCAGGAATGTCAAACCAGATCGAATTTATATTGCTGACGGGAAAGAGAAGGTAGAGCTCTCGCCATATGGCACAGGACCCAGTTATCATCGCGCCCGAACTCCTCGCGGGGGTTCGCGCGATGCTCAGGAACAATCCGAAGGGCATGTCCGTCTCGGACATCGCGGCCGGTCTCGGCATGAACCGGAACTCGGTCGCCAAGTATCTCGACATCCTCTGCGTGGGCGGCCAGATCGAGATGCGGGCGTTCGGCCCGGCGAAGGTCTACTTCCTCTCCCAGCGGGCGCCGCTCGGCGCGATTCTGAACTACACGGCCGAGTACATCATGGTCCTCGACCAGCACAACAAGATCCTCCAGGTCAACGACCGGTTCATCGAGTTCCTCGGGATGAAACGGGCCGAACTCCTCGGCACCTCCATCGACCGTACGCCGCTGCCGATCGTCTCTGCCCCCGAGGTCAGGAGCCGCATGCTCGAGGCGCGCTCCGAGGGCGAGATCTCGGTCGAACTCGAACGCACCGAGGACGGTGCGACGATGTACTACGCCGTCCGCCTCGTCTCCACGGCGTTCGACGACGGCTCGACCGGGCTGACCTTCATTATCGAGGACATCACCGCGCGAAAGCAGGCCGAACGCGACCTGGTCGAGCGCGAGCGGCGCTTCCGCGAGATCACGGAGCTCTCACCGTTCCCCTGCGCGATCGTCGACGCGACGGGCGCCTACCTCTACGTTAACAGCCGGTTCACCGAGACCTTCGGGTACACGGTCGGGGAGATCGGGACCATGGAGCGCTGGTTCGAACTCGCCTACCCCGATCCCGACTACCGCTCGGCCATGGCGATCGAGTGGGACGGCGACACCCACGCCCCCGAGCCGCCGGCGCCCCGGATCTTCCACCTCCGGACCCGGAGCGGCGAGGTGCGCGAGGTCGTCTTCCGCCGGCGGCGCCTCTCGGACGGGAACCATTACCTCGTGTACGAGGACATCTCCGAGCTCCGGCGGCTCGAGGACGAGCTCGCCGAGCGGAATCGGATCGACGACGCGCTCTACCGGTCCCTCCGGCGCCTGCGCGAGATCTCCGAGGCCGGCCACAACCTCCTCTTCGTCGCGGGCATGGAGGGCGAGATCACCTACGCCTCCCCGCTCCTCGAGCGGATCGTGGGCCGCCGGGGCATCGGGATCGTCGGTACGCCGATCGGCGACCTCCTCGTGGGCCCCGGGCTCGGAACGGGCACGGCGTTCCTGGACCAGATCGCGGCCGGGCAGTCCCTCGACGAGCAGGAGCTCGAGGTCCGGCGCGCCGACGGGACCACGACGGCCCTGATCGCGAGCCTGGTGCCGTCCCGCAACGCGTCGGGCCAGGTGACGGGGCTCGACGCTCATCTCCTGATCTGCTCGGAACTGAACGGCTAGGCGGACGGGGCGAACACTTTCAAGACGATCCGACGACGCCGATAGCCGTTACCACCGCCGTGAAATCGATCGGGTTATCAGTCGAGCGCGAACGGGCCGTGATCAGGAGAACCGACGAGAACCGGGGGCGGATGGTCCTCAAGCTCGTGGCCCCGTCGGCGGAGGTCTGAGAGGAGATCGTGAGCCGGGTTTACTTCGATCTCGGGGGCGGCCCGGCTCCGGACGGCCCCGACGCCCTGCGCGGGGTGCGCGTTCCGGTGCGGCCGGCTCCGCCGGCCGACCCGTTCGCGACGTGGGACCACAGGGGGGTCCACGGTGGGGACGTGTCACAGGTGTCATTCGACCCCGCGCCGCTGCCGGCGGCGGACCGGTTCGTCGCCGTCCAGGCAAGCCTTGCGCCGTGCCGGGTATGCGGGGCGGCGCGATCGCACTACGTCGCGAGTGCGCATGCAGGCGCGATGGTCAGCGTGGGCGACACGGCGAACATCCACCTCTGCAGGCGCTGCTGGCTCGAGCTCCGGGGAGACGGCGCGCCGGCGGTGAAGGCGGACGAGGCGGCTGGATGATAGCGCCGGCCGTTCCGGCGTCGGCTCCTAAAAATTGAAGTTATGAAATCTTTGGTTTGACGTGGCCGTCGATGATCCAGGGCCCTTCAGCGTACCAGATGACGGCGGGACGGCCAGAATACTCGTAGAAGAGGGCGAGATAGTAGACCTGGTCGCCGTTGGGGGCCTGCCTGAAGACCTGCTGGAACTCGATGTCGTCGTAGGTGGTGCCGAGGTAGGTCATCTCCGCGAGGCCGTCGAGGGCGATATCGTAGTACATACCGTCGTCACTGACCACGTAATACGCTTCCTCGACGTTCAAATTCGCCTTGACGGGCATCCCACCAAGTGTGCCCCTGAAGATACCCTGTCCCGTCCAGATCCCGCCGGCCAGCCTCGCCTGTCCGGCGAAGTGAACGCTGTCGCCGATGACGGGGTATGCAGCACCGGTGTACTGGTCGGTCGTGACCGCCTTTCCGCTCCACGTCATCTTCTCCTCGGGCTGCGCGGCGAGCGCGGGGGCCGCGAGGATCGCGAGGGCCATGAGGACGGCGAATGTCACACTCCAATTTTTCGTCATATTACTCCCGTTCTGCGACGAGCATCGCTGGAGACCACGTTCACCAAGATGACCACGAGAGGGACGTGCCCACTCGAACCCGTACGCACGCTGGTGTAGGCACCGTTGGATTTATTCATTTCTATTTTTATTTTTCAACAATATTCTTTCTAATAGTATCTAACACCTCGAGGATGAATCGGCCGGCGATCCGGTCTTTTCGCATGACCGGGTGATCGACGGGCTCTCCGGCGAGGTGGCGCTGCTCTTCTTCGTTACCGATTCGTCAGACGCGGCCTCGGTCGATGCCGACGTCGAACCGCTATCTTTGCCTTGACACCTGATCTGAGAATTGACGATTTATGAACAAACCGATGCATTTTTTTGTTATTGTCAATGGTTACTTCATGACGAGGAAGTCGATCTATTACCTATTCGGTATTCTAGTCGTTGGTGCGATACTGGCGGCCGGTTGTTGCGGTTCGTCATCACCAACCGTGTCCACCGCAATACCAGATACTTCTTCAAACGGTCAAGGAACTTCCAGTTCATCAAGCGCGAGAACCAGCGCCGCGTTCGCATCTGGAGTAAGCTGCTCGGTTATGACCATGAAGGACAATTGAGACGCCGACGCGGATGACGACGGTATTGTTGTTTACCCGAATTTGAAGGATGCGAAGGATGAAACAGTAGAATGGAGCGGTGTAATCCTTCCGGTTGACGTTGAGATATGGACCACGAAGATGGATAGCAACTTCAAAGAGCAGAAAGATCGGCTCGTCTTCAGGGGGGGTGGAACTATCGATAACTGGCAGGATAAAAATTTCTTGCTTGGCGAGGGCATCCGCGTCCCGTTCCAACAGATGAACGTTCCATCTGGCGAAATATTTGGATGGACATATGTGACCATTCACCCGCCGGGTGGCAAGACCTACGAAGGTGTTGAAAAATTCACTTCACTATCCGCCTAAACAATTTATTTTTACTCTCGTATTATAATTTTTAGGGAAAAATCAGGCTCGTTCTACCTCGCGCCGTGTCGAGACTACACGCTACGGCGGCCGGCACTGCGTCTCGCACGAGCGCAAGGGACGATCGATCACCGGCCCGGGACTGCCGGCGTTCTGCGACGGCGACGAAAGGTTCAGCTCCGACGACTGCCTGGGGATGCCGGACGAGGCACCCGGCAGGCACCCTGCCGGCTCCCTGGGACAATGATCCGGATCAAAGCATTAGGATGATAACGGAGCAGGACCCGGTTGTAAGCGTGACGGGGTCCGGGATTCGGCCGCGTGCGGGAGCCACGACGTGACGAGAACGGGGAAGCGGTCGGGCGTCCTCGAGACGGCCTGGGCGGTATCGGAACTCGTGAGGATGGACCTGGTGTTCGGCGCCGGGATCTTCGTCGTCGCCGGCCAGATCCTGGCCCTCGGACACCTCCCGCCTTTCTCGACGGCCCTGCTGGGATTCCTCACCGGCCTCTTCGTCTCGGGGTCGGCTAACATCGCCAACGACTACTTCGACCGCGACGTGGACCGTGTCAACCGGCCCGACCGTCCACTCCCCTCGGGCCGGATCTCAGTCAAAGAACTCTGGGCGCTCTTTTTCACCTTCGGGGTCGTGGGCCTGGCATCGGCCGCCCTCCTCGGCCCCGTCGTGCTGGCCCTGGCAGCCACGGTCTGGGGCGTCGCCCTCCTCTACAACGTCAGGCTCAAGGAGGCCGGCCTCCTCGGGAACCTGGCCGTCGCCTTCTGCGTCTCGATGACGATCGTCATCGGCGGGACGGCGGCCGGAGCGGTCAACGGGCTCGTGCTGACCTTCGGCGCGCTGGCGTTCCTCTTCGACCTCGGCGAGGAGATCGCATCGGACGCGATGGACATCGAGGGCGACAGCGTGCGGTCGTCGCGGAGCATCGCGGCGACGAGCGGTCGGGCGCACGCTCTCAGAGTCTCGGGTGTCGCGTTCGCCCTGTTCATCGCGCTGACCTTTCTCCCGTTCCTCGCGGGCTGGCTCGGGCCGGTCTACCTGGTCTGTGCCGCGACAGCGGGCGTCTGCATGGCGTACCTCTCCGCCCGGCTCGTGCGGAGCACGACGATCGCTGCCGGGCGCGACTTCGTCCGCCGACTCTACCTCGCATGGGGCGTGTTCGTGATCGTCTTCGTCTCAACCAGCCTTCTGTGATGGCCACCGCGGGCCAGGCACTCCGGGCCTCCGCGTCTCCCTCCGTGATCGCCGCCGCCGTCGCCGAGGCGCATGCGTGGGGGCTGCCGCCGGCGCCCCGCGACCTCGAGCCGCTCGCCATCCTCCCCGCGCTGAACCGGCGCTGCAACTGGCTCGAGCGCGAGGGGAGGGTGATCACCGGCCCGGACCTGCCGGCGTTCTGCGACGGCGACGAGCGGTTCAGCTCCGACGACTGCCTGCGGATGCCGGGCTGACTCCCGGCGATCGTGGGAACGGACGCTGGTGGCTCGTGGCGGCTCATTCACGGACGACCCACACCACCATCTCAGGCGACACGGCGATCGATCCGAGATGGTCTCTCCCGTGCATGATGCCCGAGATCGAAGGGTGATCTCGAACCGGGAGAACGGCAACGAACGCGAGATGCAAGCTCGGGTTGAATGGGCATGACCGCCTCCGCCGGCCCGGACCGTACCGCCGATCCGGCCGGGATTCAACGGTCGTGATCCTGGTGTACCGCGGAAATCTCGCGGTGCCGCGGTCCCGGGACCACGCAAATGATCGCAGGGGATACCAAAGCAAAGGATACTATCAACGCCGTATCCTGCGGGGTGTACGTCTGGCATGGCGGTTCTCCGTTCCACCCCTGCCGCTATCGTCTCCGTGATGGAGGGCGGGACGTGTGCACCCGCGTATTGCCAATGCGATTAAAATCAATGTCAGAATAGAAATCGTCATATAGGTTAAAACATATATATGTCGTCAATGTCCGATGCGTCGATCAATTTTCTCAGGCTGTTCTCGAAACGGACCACCTGGACGAATGTCGATGCAGCACGAGAACTGGGGCTCCCGCTATCGACCATCGATCACGAGATCGAACTGATGCAGTCCCACGGGTGTCTTTCCGTTCTCAGGATCGACTACCCGTCGATGGTGAGACATCTCGACCTCTCGGAGAAGGGGAAGAGAGCGCTCATAGCACTCCTCGCACGGTAACCGTCTCTTCAGACAGTGAATCCCCGCCACGTGAGCAGAGTCTCCACTCATCTCCCCTGCCGATCGGGTGGTGGTCTGCCCGTGCCCGGCGTGCCGATGGTGCCCCAGGAGGATGCGAGATGTACGCTCTCTCCGAGACTGTGGGAATGCACTGATCGCCGAGACAGTCGATACTATTGTCGTAGTGTACGCATCGGAGAACGGTTGTTACAGCCCGTGACTATGATCACAGAGCACAAACAGGCGTTTTCCTGCATATGAAGAACCGTTTGACGTGCACTCTGTATTTATCACAATCAATTCGATACGACGTTCGAACCCTTTAATCGTCGCAGCGGAGCGAAAGGACGTTCGCGCGATCGCGAGCCTGACAGGGGCGCCGGCCCGTGAAACCGAAGATCACCAAGACCATCTGCTCGGGATGGGCCCGTTCTCGACGCCCCCGAACGTGACGAGTCCGCCCATGCATTCGCCACCGGCGGTGGACGGGGGCGTGACCTTATGTTCGGAGCCATCAATACTGTTATCGCATCGTGCGCTCGCCAATTGGTTGATGTCGCACGTGGACGTGACAAGAGAGCACCTACTGGCGGTTACCTGGACATGAAGAAACGCTACCTCGCGGTCAGCGCCCTGCTCGGCTGGCTCCTCCTGATCATCGTGCTCATGATCATCTCCGGCTACGTCGCGGCCGAGATCTACTTCGTGCTCGGCCTCATCGGGCTGATGGTGATCGCGATCCTGATCACGCCGATCTACTCCCGGCCACAATATGCCCGGCGGCTCCTCGTGGTCCGGATGCTCGGCGCAGCCCTCTTCGTCGCGCTCTTCTTCGAGCAGTTCCTGGTCGGGCTGCCGGCGATCAGCATCCCCCTGATCGGCGCCTATATCCCGCTCGAGCGGGTCATCGCAGTGGCCACCTCGCTCGCGGGCGTGGTCTGTGTCTTCGCGGGCGTCGTCGTCCTGAACAGCGCCCGCGGGATCTCGTCGCGGACCCTCCAGGAGGCCCTCAACGCCGGCGGCAGCCCCGACTGCCGGGGGCTTCCGCGCGACAGCATGACTTACTACCTCCCCCCCGAACGCGAGGGGGACGCGGTCCTCCAGTTCGTCCCGGCCCCGGCGACGGGCACCCCCCAGCAGGCTCCGGACGTCGCGTACATCGGCGGCAAGCCGGTCCGAGGCCAGTACCGCGTGCCGTCGGGGATGCAGCTCTTCGAGATGCTGAAGCGGTCGTACTCGCTCCGGATGCCCGTGCGTGAGGAGGACGTACTGACGGCGATCCAGGAGGTCTGCGAGGACGTGATCGAGGTCGCCGACCGCGTGATCCCGGTCCGCCGCGACGGCTACGTCCTGATCGAACTCCAGAACTACCGGCTCCTCTCGATCTGCACGGACCTCAAGCAGGACTTCCCCGTCTGCTGCCGGGTCCACCCGTGCCCAATCTGCAGCCTCATCGCCTGCATGCTCACCGAGGGGCTCGGGCTCACCTGCAGCCTCGAGCACGTGCACGTCGAGCCGGACGCCCGGTCGATCACGCTCTACTTCGTCTTCCTGCCCTGAAAAAAAGAGAGCCCCGCCGCGTCAGGCGTAGGCCCAGGCGACCTGTACGGTCGCCGTGACCCTCAGGGTTCCGGGCTCGATGGGCGTCGATGGAATGGCCGCGTCGGTCGCGATCCCCGACCGGCCGTAATAGATGGGCGTCACGCCCGTATCGACCTGGACCTCGCGCGAGTCGAGGAGCCGCACGCCGAGCGCGGACGCGACCGTCTCGGCGTCGGTCCGGGTACGGTTCACCGCCTGGGCGAGCGCCCGGGCGCGCAGTTCGGCCCGCTTCTCCTCGGAGAAGAGGAACGCGACGGAGTTGACCTGGTTCGCGTCGGACGCGACGGCGGCGTCGATCACCGCGCCGACCCGGTTCACGTCGTCGATCCGGACGAGAAGGATATTCGAGACCCGGTACAGGGTCGGCTTCCGCTCCTCGGCCCCCAGGGGCGAGGGCGTCGGGCCCGTGTCGTAGACCGGCGTGATCGTGTAATCGGTCGTGGTCAGGTGGTCCTCCGGGATGCCGAGGGCCCGGATGGCATTGGTGACGTTGGTCATACGCTCGGCGTTCCGGGCCTGTGCGACCTGGACGTCGGCGTTCTCGGTCGCGACGCCGACCTGGATCTCGGCACGGTCCGGGGCTGAGACGACCTCGCCCGTGGCGGAGGTACGGATCAGGTGGTCCTCCGTCGTCGTGGCGGGTGCCGTCGTGGTCGGGGTGAGCGCCGAGACGACGACGACGGCCCCGCAGATACAGATGAGTACCGCCAGTACTGCTGGAATGTTCCGCATGCTCGATCGGAAGGGAGTAGGATGCCCCGGAGAAAAAAGGTGGCGATGACTTCGATACGGTTCGTCGCTATGACTCGGGGGCGAAGAAGAGGTGGCAGTGGCACTGCCCCGATTCGGCGATCTCCTTGTCCCGGTACACGCACGGGCAGACGATCGCGGCGTCCTTCTCGGCGTCGCCGCTCCGGATGCGGCAGGGACAGTACCGTTCGCCGAAGCGTTCGCGGGCCCGGACCAGCCCCTTGATCACGGTCCCGCGCTGGTGTTCGTCCGGGTTGAGCCGGAGCCCGGCGTCGCGGGCCTCGCACTCGGCCCAGGCCTGCATCTCCTCCGCCGTCGACGGGTCGTGATCGTTCATGCAATCTCCTTGCGCGCCGGGAGCATCAGGTTTTCCCGTTCCGGCAGCAGTGGGCGACCATCGACTCGAAGATCCGCCGCCCATCCTCGGAGCCGAGCACCAGCTCGCTCGCCCGCTCGGGATGGGGCATCATCACGAGCACGTTCCGCTGCTCGGAGAGGACGCCGGCGATCCCATCGACCGACCCGTTCGGGTTCGCCGCGGGCGTGACCCGCCCATCGGCGTCGCAGTACCGGAACGCGACCCGGTGGTCCCGGTTCAATCGCACGATCGTCTCGGCGGGCGCGACGTACCGCCCCTCGCCGTGGGCGACGGGCAGGCGGATCACCTCGCCACGCTTGTAGAGGAGTGTGAAGGGGCTCTCCGTCGTCTCGACGCGGAGGTACGCGGGTCGGCAGACGAACCGCGGGACCTCGTTGCGGGTGAATATCCCCGGGACGAGCCCGCTCTCGGCCCCGATCTGGGCGCCGTTGCAGATTCCGAGCACGAGCCCGCCCGCCGAGGCATGCCGGAGCAGGTCGGCCATGATCGGCGTGCGGGCCGCGATCGCCCCGGCCCGGAGGTAGTCGCCGTACGAGAAACCGCCGGGGAGCACGACCGCGTCGTACGCCCGCAGGAGCCCGTCGCGGTACCAGACGAGGTCCGTCGGGACGCCGATCACATCCTCGAGAACGTGCACCGTGTCCAGGTCGCAGTTCGACCCGCCGAACCGGATCACGGCAAACCGCATCAGGCGACCTCTATCTCGTACCGGTGGATCACGGGGTTCGCGAGCAGGCGCTCGCATGCCTCCCGTGCGCGCGCCTCGGCCTCCTCGCGCGTCTCGGCCTCGAGCCGGAGCCGGAACCGGCGGGCCGTGGAGAGCGAGAGGACCGGGATCCCCAGGTGGTCGAGCGCGGTCTGTATCGCCCGAGCCTCGGGGTCGAGCATCCCCTCCTTCAGCGCGATCGTGATGGTGACGTCACATTCCATGTTACTCCTCCAGGCCGAGCCGGTCGGCCACCCGTGCGTACGCGTCGAGGACGTCGCCCGTCCCCTGGCGGTACAGGTCCTTGTCGAGCGACTCCCCGGTCTCGCGGTCCCAGAGACGCATCGAGTCCATGCTGATCTCGTCGCCGATGCGGAGCCGGCCCACGGGATCGCGCCCGAACTCGAGCTTGAAGTCGACGAGGTCGAGCCCGCAGGAGCCGAAGAGCCCCCGGAGCACTTCGTTGGCCCGGAGCGCGGTCGCCTTCATGATCTCGAGTTCCGCCGGCAGGAGCAGTCCCAGGGCCAGGATGATCCCGTCGTTGACCATCGGGTCGTGGCGAGTGTCGTCCTTGTAGTCGACCACGATGAGGGGCGGGTCGAGGACCTGGCCCTGCTCGAACGGGTAGTTTCGGACCAGCGAGCCGGCGGCGCGGTTCCGGACGATCACCTCGAGCGGGACCATCGAGAGGCGGCGTGCGCGCATCCGGCCGGGCCCTTCCAACCGCAGGTAATGGGTCGGCACGCCGGCCTCCTCGAGAAGCTCGAAGAGGCGGGCCGAGACCCGGGCGTTATACTCTCCCTTCCGGGAGAGCACGTCCTTCTTCCCGCCGTCGAAGGCGGTGATGTCGTCACGGAAGACCACGACGAGTTCGTCGGGCTCGTCGGCCAGGTAGACCGACTTCGCCTTGCCTGCGTAGAGTAACTCCTCGCTCACTGCTGATGCTCCCTGAGTCTCTCCGAGAGGCGCCGCACCAGCGGCGCCAGGGCGGCCGGATACCAGCCCCGCTCGACATAGCGGGGGTGGATGCAGAGCCGCTCGACCAGCTCCGCGCCGGGCGCGATGGCCCGGAGCAGCTGACCGACGGCCGGCCAGGGGTGGTCGGGGTTGATATGATCGATCGAGCAGGGGGAGACCCCGCCGAGGTCGTCCGCGCCGCACTTGACCAGCGTGGCCGCGTCCGCGAGGTTCGGGGGCACCTGGACGGCGACCTCGGCGGGCAGCACCTCGCGGGCGAGCCGGACCGTCTCGCAGTACTCGGTGGGCGCGATCGTCGGCGCGCCGGCCATGCCCGTGTTCTCCTGCGGCGCGAAGCCCTGGAGGATCACCTCCTGGATATGGCCGTACCGCCGGTGGAGTGCCCCGATCGTCTCGAGTGACTCGAGCCGGTCCGCGGCCGTCTCGCCGATGCCGAGCAGGATCCCGGTCGTGAACGGGATCCGGAGGCGGCCCGCGGCCTCGATCGTCGCGATCCGGACCTCGGGATCCTTGCCGGGCGAGCCCGCGTGAGCGGGTACCCGTGCCGTCGTCTCGAGCATCAGCCCCATGCTCGCGTTCACCCCGGCGAGGGACGCGAGTTCGTCCTCGTCGAGCACCCCGGCGTTCGTATGCGGGAGGAGATCGCGGTCGATCGCGTCAAGGCAGAGCCGGCGACAGTAGTCCAGGATCGACGTCTCGCCGACGGCCGCGAGCTCGGCGGCGAAGCCCGGTTCGGCCTCTGGGCGCTCGCCGAACGTGAAGAGGGCCTCCGTGCAGCCCGTCCGGGCGCCGACGTCGAGAACGGCCCTCACATCGCCGGGCCGCATCAGGCAGCCTGGCTCAACCGGCCGACGAAAGCCGCAGTACGCGCACCGGTTCCTGCAGGCCGTCGTCAGCGGCAGGAAGACGTTCCGCGAGAACGTGACCCGGCGCGGCATGTATACAGATGGGAGGCGCCACTATTCAAGCTCACCGTCGGGCACACCGCCGGGCGGCAGGTCTCGCTTCGCGGTCGTCCTCGTGGGGACGAGTTGGAAAAACAGGTGCTCGCATATAAAGACTTCCGAGATTTTTGGGTTTGTGGAGTCCTTTATTGTATCGATACAGCCGTTTTCCCGAAAACTAATTATATCCTCGACCACATCAATCCGTCCCTGCAAAGGGCGAACAGGTCGCAGTACGTGGACCATCTCCCTCGTTTGCCACCATCACCGCAGGAGGTATGCACTATTCACGAGATCATCCTAGGATTCGAGGTTCACCAGCCGTTGCGGCTGAGCAGAGCGTTCGGCCACGAGGGGGGGCCCGTCGATCGTGACCGGCACTTCGACTCCGTCAACCGCGAGGTCATCGAGAGGGTGGCCGACCGCTGCTACGAGCCCGCGGTGCGGATAGTCCTCGAGAACCTCGACGCCGGTCACCAGTACGCCTTCTCGATATCGGGCACGTTGATCGAGCAGCTCGATCAATGGCGTCCCGACACCCTCGAGCTGTTCGCGCAGGTCGCCCGGCATCGCAACGCCGAGGTGCTTGCCCAGACGTACTACCACTCGATCGCATCCCTCTTCAGCGACAAGACCGAGTTCGCCAAACAGGTCTACCAGCACATGGATGTCATATGGGACCTCTTCCACGTCAGGCCCACCACGTTCGAGAATACCGGGTTCATCTACTCGAACGAGATCGCCGCCCTCGTGGGAGATCTCGGGTTCCTCGCCGCGTACACCGAGGGTGTGCCGCGCGTCCTCGGGGACCGATCGCCGAACCGGGTCTATCTCTGCATGGGCGTGCCGACCCTCCTGCGGAACGCCGATCTCTCCGACGAGATCGCCTCCCGTGACAGCGGGACGCCGCCCGGGGGGCGCGAACTCCCCGGGGGCCTCTCGGTCGAGACGTACGCCGACGAGGTGGCGGCCATCGACGGCCCCATCGTCTCGATCTTCGAGGACCTCGAGACCTACGGAGAGCACCCTGGAGCCGGGACGGGGGTGCCCGACCTCCTCCGTGCCCTGCCCGGCGCCCTCGCCGAGCGCGGCATCGCCACGACCCTGCCCCGCCGAGCGACCGCCGAGCATCAGCCCGACGACGTCCTCGATATCCCCGAACCGATCTCCTGGGCCGACGAGGAGAAGGACCTCTCCGCCTGGACGGGCAACCCGATGCAGCGGGCGGCGATCGCGGCGGTCGAGCGCGCCGGCGTGTACGCGGAGAACCAGGAACTCTGGCGCCGTCTCCAGGTCAGCGACCACTTCCACGAGATGGCGACAAGCGGCAACGGGCGTGGCGAGGTTCACGTATTCGTCCCCCACCAGCGCCCCGAGGAAGCCTTCGAGACCTACATGGAAGCGGTCGCGGCCTTCACGGAGGAGTCGATCGCCTCCATGCACGACCGGGAGGCCGCCCAGGCGCTCCGCGCCCTGCCGCCGGCGCTCGCTTTCCAGTTCCGGTCACCGGACGGAGGCAACGGCCACACGGCGTACGACCTGGACGCCTTCGCGACTCTGATCCGCGAGGTCCCCGAGGAGTCGGTACGGTATCACCACTCGCGCGGCGACTTCGCCCGCTGGCTCCGGGAGGTGGTCGGCGACAGCGAGGTGGCGGCACGGGTCGAGGGGCTCGACGACCCGGCCGTGATCGCCGAGCGGATCGACGAGGAACGCGAGGTGTTATGGAATCGCTTAAGCTAGGGTTCTTCTGCTGGGAGTCGCTCCACGCGGTGCGCCTTGGCGGGCTCGCCAACGCGGCGACGCACCTGGCCGAGGCGCTCTCGCGGGACCACGAGGTCCACTTCTTCACCCGCGGGGACCTCTCCGACAGGGAGATCGCCGGGGTCGCCTACCACTACTGCCAGCCCGAGGGCTCCGACATCGTCGAGTACTGCCGCTCGATGAGCCGGCAGATGGTCGAGGGGTTCGAGACGGTCGGCGGCGGTTTCGACTACCTCCACTTCCACGACTGGCATACGGTCCCGGCGCTCCGGGCACTCCGGGACGAGAACACGATCTTCTCGTTCCACTCGACCGAGTTCGGCCGGCACGGCAACACGGTCGGCACGGAGCAGGTCTACCGGGAGATCACGGCCATCGAGCGGGACGGCGCCCACCTGGCTGATCAGGTGATCACGGTCTCGGGGGTACTCAGGGACGAGGTGGTCAGCCAGTACGGGATCCCCCGGGAGAAGTGCGAGGTCGTCCCGAACGGTGTGATACCGCGCGAGTACCGCCGGACGGTCGACGCCGAACGAGTCAAGCAGGAGTACGGCGTGCCCGCCGGCGCGCCCCTGATCTTCTTCATCGGCCGGCTGATGCACCAGAAGGGTCCCGACCTCCTTCTCGACGGCGTCCCCAGCGTCCTGGAAGAATACCCCCACGCCCACATCCTGGTCGCCGGCGAGGGCATGATGCTCTCGAGCCTCCAGCTCAGGGTCCGCGGGCTGCCCGTCCGGTTCCTCGGGCCCATCTCGGACGCCGAGTACGTGCGCCTCCTCAACTCGGCGGACCTCGTGGTGATCCCGAGCCGGAACGAGCCGTTCGGCCTCGTCCTGCTCGAGGCCTGGTCGGCCTCCCGGGCAGTCGTCGCCACCAACGTCGGGGGCCTCTCCGAGAACATCGACCACCTCGTCGACGGCGTGAAGGTCGCGGTCAGTCCCGCAGCCATTGCGCAGGGGATCAACCGGGTCATCGGCGACCCCGCGCGCCTCCGGGCGCTCGGCACCGAGGGGCGGCGGAAGATCGAGACCCGGTTCCGCTGGGACGCCATCGCCCACCAGCTCGCCGGCGTCTATCGCGGCATCGGCTCGTGAGGCCTCCCATCACCCGCCGGGCCCGGGGCTTCGCCGGTACCGATACCACTAATACCGTCCCCGGCCCGAACCTATGGAGACATGGTTCCGCAACGGGACGCGAGCAGGCAGAACGGGAACGGCCTGAACTTCAAGGAGATCATTCGCGACTCGCCATGCGTCTTCGCCATCGGGGTGGCCGGCGACAGCGGTTCGGGTAAGACCACGTTCACCCAGTCGATCCGGGAGATCTTCGGCGAGGACCTGGTCACGACCATCACCCTCGACGACTACCACCTCTACGACCGTGCCCAGCGGCGGGAGATGGGCGTGACCCCCCTCGACCCGATCGCGAACCGGATCGCCCTCATCGAGCAGCACCTGGCCGAGCTGAAGGCCGGGCGGCCGATCATGAAGCCGATCTACGACCACTCGGTCGGCAGCTTCGCCGAGCCCATGCCTTTCACGCCGGGAAAGATCGTGATCCTCGAGGGGCTTCACACCCTCTTCACTCCCCGCCTCCGCGAACTGCTCGACTTCACCCTCTTCGTCGAGCCCGATCGCGAAGTCAAGGAGGACTGGAAGATCCGGCGTGACATGGAGAAGCGGGGGTACGACCGCGATCAGGTCCTGAAGGAGATCCTCGAGCGGCAGCCCGATTACCTCCGGTACATCGCGCCGCAGCGGGAGTTCGCCGACGTCGTGGTCCGGATCAGCCACTCCAAGTACGGCGCGGCGCTTGCGAAGACCAGGAACGTCTACCAGGTCTCGCTCGTCCAGGACCCGATCGACCAGACGATCGGCGACGTCGATCTCGGGATCGATCTCTTCGCTATCCTCTCGCTCTCGGAGCGGAACTTTATGCTGGAGTTCATCAATCACGAGAACCCGCGCCGCCGTCGTGGGGAGGTCCTCTTCGACGGCGAGCTGGGGGGTCACGTGGTCGGCCGGCTCGAGCAGTCGATCGAGGAGCAGACGCACGTCCGGCCCATCGCGATCGCCCGCGGGCGCGAGTACGTGACCGCCGTCGACGTGGCGCAGCTGATCATCGCCTGGCGGATCATCAACAGGAGAATCTTCATTGAGCAGTGTGCCGGGTGGGGCGAGCCCGACTCGAGAGTGTAACAATTATATATGTGAGGGAAGCACCAATGGACAGGCATATGACGACCGCAAGCCGTATCCGCGAGGGCTACAACGGCAGTCAGGAGCGGATCGTTCTGTATCTGCGGACGGCGCTCCGCAAGGGTAAGTACTATTTCAAATCGAAGTACATCGCCCGCGACCTCGGGCTCTCGTCCAAGGAGGTCGGCACCAACATGGCGATCCTGGCCGAGATCTGCGAAGATCTGGAGATCATCCGGTGGTCCTACTCGAACAGCACGACGTGGATGGTCACGCCCAGGGGGGCCTGATCCCGCATGCCGCGCGTTGATTTCGTCTCGCGGATAGAGTTCGTGGCACAGGTGGACGAGACGAAGGACTGCCTGATGGCCCAGGACAATACCCAGAACAGTCCCGGCGCGCTCTGGTTCAACATCGACGTGCCGAAAGAGCACGGGTTCTCGGCCGGGGACCAGGTGCGGATCACGATCGAGCGCGTCTAACCGCTTCTCGACAACCTTTATCCCGGGTACGGTCGTATCCGGGTCCATGACCGACGGGCACCTATCGCTCCTCCAGCTGAACGATACGCACGCCTACCTCGAGTCCCATCTCGAGACCTTCTGGGAGGGGGGCGGTCCCGCCTTCCGGACGGCGGGTGGCTACGCCCGGATCGCGGGCCTCGTCGACAGCGTCCGCGAAGAGACTGACGGAAAGGCGCTCCTCCTCGACTGCGGCGATACCTTCCACGGCACCGCGCCGGCGGTGAAGACACGCGGTGCCGCGATGGTCCCGGTCCTGAACACGCTCGGGATCGGGGCGATGACCGGCCACTGGGACTTTGCGTACGGTCCGTCACGGCTTGCCGAGCTGGCGTCCATGCTTGACTACCCGGTCCTGGCGCTCAACTGTTATGAAACCGGGACCGACCGGCGGCCGTTTCCGGCCTCGACCGTGATCGAGACCCCGGACCTTGCCGTCGGCGTGGCCGGGATCGCCGCGACGATCCTGGACAAGACCATGCCTCCTCACTTCTCGACCGGGCTCCGGTTCACGAACGGGACCGGGGAACTGCCGGGGATTATCCGCGACCTGCGTGATGCCGGCGCGGACCTGGTGGTCGTGATCAGCCACCTCGGGCTGCCGCAGGATCTCCGGCTCGCCTCGGAGGTCGCCGATATCGACGTCCTCCTCTCAGGGCACACTCACAACCGGCTCGAGGCACCGATCGCGGTGAACGGGGCGATCGTGATCCAGTCCGGCGTCCACGGCTCGTTCGTCGGCCGGCTCGATCTCGAGGTCCGCGACGGACGGGTGGCACGATACCGGCACCGGTTGATCGAGGTCGGTGAGGACTGCCCAGAGGACCCCTCCGTCCGCGCCCTCGTCGACGAGGCGGTCGCGCCGTTCCGCGAGGAACTCGGGCGGACCGTCGGCCAGACGGCGGCCCCGCTCTACCGCGGCGAGATGTTCGGGTCGTCCATGGACGACTTCCTCCTCGCCTCGATCCGGCGAGAGACCGGCGCGGTGCTCGCGTTCTCGAACGGCTGGCGGTACGGCGCTCCGATCCTGCCCGGGGTGGTAACCATAAACGACCTCTACAACATTGTGCCCATGGACCCGGAGGTAATGACCGTGACCCTCACCGGCGCGGAGGTCCTCGGCATGCTCGAGAAGAACCTCGAGCGGACGTTCGCCTGCGACCCATTCGAGCAGATGGGCGGGTACGTCAAGCGCTGCCAGGGTCTGACCTGTTACGTCAAGATCGAGAATCCGCCGGGCCACCGGGTCCAGGCGTGCTGGATCGGGGACCGCCGGCTGGAGCCGGACGCCGGTTACCCGGCCGCGTTCGTGACGGTCCAGGGTGTCCCGGCAGCCCTCGGCCAGGACCGCGCCGGGACCGGTGTCGGCGCCCACGCGGCGATGGAGGGATTACTCGCCGAGGAACGGCCGTACCGCGGAGACCGACCGCCGGCCGTCAGGGTGATCTGACCATGCATCGTGTCGTGGTCCACGTCCCGGACGGGGAGCGCGTCGGCCGGGCGCTCAAGAACACGCGGAACCTGCTCGACGATTTCGCGGGCGATGTCGAGGTCGTGCTGATCTTCAACGGGAGCGCGGTGGATGCCGTGGTGCCGGCGAACGCACACGCCGATTTCATATGGGAGCTGATGACCCGGGGCGTCCGGGTCGCTGCCTGTGCCCGGGCACTCCGGAACCACCGCCTCAACCCCGGCGATCTTATGGAAGGGGTGGAGTCGGTCCCCGGCGGAGTGACCGAGGTCGTCCGGCTCCAGGGGGAGGGGTACGCGTATCTCCGCCCCTGATCCCGATATGGGTGGCATTCCATAGCCTTATGCAGTCGCACGGCGACAGAGGAGCATGGTCATATTCACCGGGGTTGTGCTCGGGTGGCTCCTGATAGTCATCGGCGCGCTCGTGCTCCTGGTCGAGGCCTTCTCGCCCGGGTTCTTTATGACCGTGCCCGGTACGGTCATGATCATCCTCGGCATCCTCCTCGTGCTCGGGGTGGACATCTTCAACTCCGTCTGGGGGATCGTCGTGGGCGTCGTGGCCGCGCTGGTCTCCGCGAGCCTCACGGTCTGGTTCTATTCACGGATCAACCGGGGTTCGGGGCCGCCCACGACCATGTCGCGCGACACGGTGATCGGGCGGACCGGGCGCGTGACCCGCGCCGTCGACGCGGCCTCGCTCGACGGCAAGGTCCGGGTCGAGGGGCACGAGTGGTCGGCGCACTCGACCGGGGCGCCGATCCCCGTTGGGGCCCTTATCCGGGTGGTCGAGTCCGAGGGGGTCCACGTCATCGTGGAGGAGGTTACGTAACATGGCACTCATAGAGACGATCGACGCGGGAGGGGTATTGACATCCCTCATCGCGGTCATCCTGATACTCGTCATCATCTTCATCTTCGCACGCGGCGTGGTGATCGTCCAGCCGTACCAGCAGGGGCTCCAGATCCGGCTCGGCCGGTACATCGGCCGGATGAATCCCGGCTTCCGCTGGGTCGTGCCGCTGATCACCCGCGTCGAGAAGCTCGACCTGCGGACGCAGGTGGTCGATGTTCCCAGCCAGGAAGTGATCACCAAGGACAACTCGCCGACGAACGTCGACGCGATCGTCTTCATCCGCGTGATCGACCCCGAGAAGGCCTTCTTCGAGGTCGGCAACTACCGGACGGCGACCGTGGCGCTCGCCCAGACCACGCTCCGTGGGGTCATAGGCGACATGGAGCTCGACGAGATCCTGTACAACCGGGACGTGATCAACGCCCGGCTCCGCGACATGCTCGACCGGGAGACGGACCAGTGGGGGGTCAAGGTCGAGCGGGTGGAGATCAAGGAGGTCGATCCGATCGGCGCGGTCAAGCAGGCCATGACCGAGCAGACAGCGGCCGAGCGCGAGCGGCGGGCCGCGATCCTCCGGGCGGACGGCGAGAAGCGGTCGGCGATCCTGCGAGCGGAGGGGGCACGGCAGTCGATCATCCTCGAGGCGGAAGGGGACCGGCAGTCACGGATCCTCCGCGCCGAGGGCGAGCGGCAGCGGCGGATCCTCGAGGCGCAGGGCGAGGCGCAGGGGCTCCGGATCATCGCGCTCGGGGCGCAGCCCCTCGACAGACGGGCCATCACGGTCCTCTCGCTCGACGCCCTCCGGGCGATGGCGAACGGACAGGCGACCAAGATCATCTTCCCGTTCGAGGTCTCGAGCCTGATCAAGCAGTCGGCCCAGTATCTCGGGCTCACGGAAGATGAGCTGCCGCCACTCGAGGAGGGCTCCGCAGCAGGGCTCGACGAGGAGATCCTCGGGACGATCCCACGATCGGAGGAGGTACGCGAGATCCTCGAGGAGGTCGCTCGCGCGGTACCCGAGACACCCGAACTCCGGGAAAAGGAGAAGGGGATAGACGCCGTGCCGATCGAAGAGCTCGTCGCCGACGAGAAGGTACCGTACCGGCCCCCCGGTTCCTCTATCTGAGCGCTGCGGGACGGGACCCGCCACCTCTTCTTTCACGCGTCGATCGATCTCTCGTGCCGTTGTTGATATCCAGGGTCACGGACGTGGCCGGCCGCCCCCGCGTGGGTCGAACCGGCGCGGCAACGTGTCCGGCGAGACGGCCCGGGAGCGGCGTTCATTCCGGCTGCCGGCCGTGCCACAGCTCCATGTGCCGTGCATGCGTCTCCAGGTAGGTCCCGGGCCGGTAGAACGTATCGTAGAACTCCAGGTCCAGGTGGTGCGCCTGGAGATACGTGATGACAAAGATGGAGGGAACCGTGGCAGGGAACTTCCCGAAGGTGTCGTAGATGTACTGTGCCTGCAGGGCCACGCAGTCCCTGAACTCCTCGCTATGGACCTGCGCGGCCGAACGAACCCGGGCCGAATCCTTCCACGGACCGGGCGTGCCGGGGTGGAACGGGCCGCCCGGGCCGAACTTTCGTTCGGCCACGGCCTCCACGGCCGCCCGCATATCGGGGTAGTGCGGCGGGCAGAACCCCTCCATGACGCCCGGCAGGCCCGTCGGGTTGGGATAGCGGCGGTCTCCGGGCGAATCGTACCGAAATCCCAGCCCGGTGACGCGGGGATCGCCACTGGCCCCGAGGACGCTCAACGGGTCAAGGCCGTCGAACATCCAGCCCCCGAGCCCCAATGCCTGCAGCATGAGGGCGCCGGCAAAGCAGCTGGTGGAGAGCTCCGCGGCGAGCTCGGCCAAGCAGGTCTGTTCCATCAGCGTCAGCGGATAGATGTTATCGACGTCCACCAGCGACCCGTATCGTTCGATCCCCGGAATCGCTCTCCCGTGGATATCGTCCGTGATGACATAGCCGTTCTGCAACAGGTAGCAGAGCATCAGCAGGACGTGCTGTGCGAGGTCGCCCACCGGGATCACGAGCAGGCTGCCCGGGCGGTTCGCGACCCAGGTATTGTGTGCCTCCGTGAACGGTACCCTGGGCGGGAGGTCCAGGCGCCCGACTTTGAGTTTTTTTATGTGTCGCCTCACCCCCTCGAGAACGTCCTCGAGGTCCATCGACCCGTCCGCCTCTCTCTCGGCGAATGCCGGAGCGTTCCTGTCATCCAGGACGAACACGCCCTCGTCGTCGGTAAAGAAGGTCGTGCTGGTATGGAAGCCGGCCGAGGAGGGAAATGTACGGCCCCCGGCTGCGCCGCTGTAGTTCGAGAGGTGCGGGGCGTAACGTTCGGCGCGGTACAGCAGGTGGTGCCAGCCCGTGTTGCTCCCGCACGCGGTTACCACCAGGAGCTTTTCGAGCTCGGAGAGCGCCAGCGGCGGATGCCTGGACGTGTAGGCGAAGACGCCGTCCGGGATCTCGGCGCCAATCAGAAAGCGGCGGGATCGCCGCCCCAGCAGGGCTTCGAATAAGGGAAATTCCAATGCCCGCCTGACGGCATCGTCGCGGTTATTATCGTTCATGACCTGCTCCGGAGTGATTCTCCGGTGAGGAAGACCATCCCTCACATAAAAATGTGACCCAGCCAGGACAAGCCCGACGGTGCGAGGACGTTCTTGTAATGCATTGGCCGGAACGAGGTCTCCCGCAGGGTGCGGACGGGTTTGATACCCGGGACGGAAAAAATCTCGCCTCCGATAGATCGCTGCCTGGCCCACAGAGCGCGTGGGCGAATGCGGAACGTCGCGCTCCGGGCCCGTGGGCAAAAGTATATCTCACGCCTCGCCAGTTATTCCAGATACTCGCACCTCTCGGAAGAGGTGCACTGGAGGGAAGAAGCGTGGGCCTTTTGAACCGAATGGGAACCGTCGTCAAGGCGAAGATGAGTAAACTGATCAATGCGGCGGAGGACCCGAGGGAGACGCTCGATTACTCGTACGAGAGGCAGCTCGAACTGCTTCAGAACGTCAAGCGGGGCGTGGCCGACGTCACGACGTCCAAGAAGCGACTCCAGCTGCAGCGGGCGAAACTGCTCCAGAACAGCGAGACCCTGGAGAAGCAGGCCCGCGAGGCGGTCCGGGCGGATCGTGAGGATCTCGCTCGCCTCGCGCTCGAGCGGAAGAATGCCATCGACTCCCAGATCGCCGGCCTCGACCAGGAGATCGTCGGGCTGGAGGCCGAGCAGCAGAAACTGGTCGAGGCCGAGCGGCGCCTCGCCACCAAGGTCGAGGTGTTCAGGACCAGGAAGGAGACGATCAAAGCGCAGTACTCGGCGGCAGAGGCCCAGGTCAAGATCAGCGAATCGGTCTCGGGCATCAGCGAGGAGATGGCCGACGTCGGCGTCTCAATCGAGCGGGCCGAGAACAAGACCGAGGAGATGAAGGCCCGGTCCGCCGCTCTCGACGAGTTGATCGACCAGGGGACGCTCGAGGACTTCACCGGAAAACAGGACGATATCGAGCGCGAGCTGGCGAAGATCGGCTCGAAGGGCGAGATCGAGTCCGAACTCTCGAGGATGAAGGCGGAGGAAGGGAGATGATCATTCGCGTCATGGGAGAGGGTCAGTACCGCGTCGACAGCGCCCTCTTCGACACTCTGAACGGCATCGACAACCGGATCGTCGAGAACGTCCAGAACGGAGACCAGGAGGAGTTCAGCAGTGGCCTGGCCGAGCTGATCGGATGCATTCAGTCCAACGGGCAGCGGGTCGCCGACACCGAGCTCGTCGAGTCCGACATCATCGTACCCCCCGCCGACCTGACCCTCGCCGAGGCGCGCGACGTCTTCAAGGGCACCGGGCTCTTCGAGGGCTGACCGGCGGGGCCGTCAGATAGGAATGCCCCAGAGGGGGTACCAGCGCTCCACCTCTTTCTCGATCGGCAGCTCGTTCTCGAGCAGGGAGCGGAGCCGGAACTCCTGCGCGCTGTCGCGGGTCGTGCCGGGCCCCGGGACGAACGGGTAGTACCGCCCCTGCTTGAAGTTGAAGATCCAGTAGACCCGCGTTGCGCCGTCGAATCGGTAGACCGCGCAGAGGAGGTAGGCGCCGAAGCCGTGCTCGATCAGGGTCTGGCTGACGAGGTGGATGCCGGTGACGAGGTCCTCGAAGTCCGGGTCCTCGAGGACCACCCAGGTGAACCGGTAGCTATCCGTCTCGAGCCGGCAGGTGCTCCCGGTCTCGCGGCAGCTGTAGTCGAGGAGTTCCCGTATCTCGGCCATGGCCGCGTCGTAGCGCGACGACTCGATCGGCTTGACACAGAGCGCGGCCCTGCCGGACGGCGCGAGGTTGAGCGAGGTCTGTAGGGTGACGACGGCCGTGGAGATCGCGAAGAGGCGCTCGGTCTCCGCCTCGGGGAGGCGGGTCCGCCCAAGCAGGGCGTCGAGGGCGTCGCGGAACGCCATGGTCAGGCCAGCTCCCGTTCGATCCGCTCGAGCGCTGCGATGCGTTTCTCCACCGGGGGGTGCGAGGAGAAGAGTTCGAAGATCGAGCTGCCCGAGATCGCCGGGACGATGAAGAAGGCGTTCATCCCTTCCACCTCCCGCAGATCCTTTGTCGGGACGCGCTCCATCAGACCGCTGATCTTGGCGAGCGCGGAGGCGAGGTGGGAGGGGCGGCCGGTCATGACCGCGGACCCACTGTCCGCGGAGAACTCGCGGTATCGCGAGAGCGCCCGGATCAGGAGGTAACTCGCGGCCCAGACGACGGCCGCGACGAGCGGCAGGACGAACCAGAGGCTCCGGTCACCGTCTCCCCTGCCGCCCTGCATCCCGTCCCCGAAGAAGAACCAGTTCCGGAAGATCAGGAAGGCCACGGTCGAGAGAAAGCTGGCGATCGTGATGACCATGACATCCCGGTTCTTGATGTGCGAGAGCTCGTGCGCGATCACGGCCTCGAGCTCCTCGGGTGTGAGCATTCGGACGAGGCTGCTGGTCAGCCCGATGACGGAATGGCGTGGGCTGCGGCCGGTGGCGAACGCGTTGGGAACCCGGGAGTCCACGAGGGCGAGCTGCGGACGCGGCATGTTGGCGAGCGCGGAAAGGCGGGTCAGAGTCTCGTGGAGGCGCGGCTCCTCCGCCTCGGTGACGGTCCGGGCCCCCATCGCCGAGAGCACCAGGCGGTCCGAGAGGAAGTACTGGACCACGAGCAGCAGCGCCACGAGTCCGAGCAGCAGGAGTGGCCCTGCGCCGAGGTACGTAAGTACGGCGATGAACGCGGCGTACACGAGCGCGAGCAGGAGTACTGTTACGATCATGCGCACCTGCAATCCGCGGTCCCGTCGCCAGCGAGCCATGCCCTCCCTCTCCCATGCCGGTATCGTCACCGTCGGGATACTATGAGAGCGCGGACCGACGATAAATAGGTACCCGTCACAGCCCGGTGCGCGGCCGGACCGGTCAGAAGAGACTGAAGAGATAGGGCAGCATGATGATCGAGACGAGCGTGACGGCCATCAGCCACGAGACGGCCCCGACCACGGCGGGAGTGTACCGCTCGAGCCGGCGCCGGCTCAGGAGACTGTCGACAGCCTCGCGGAAGATGTACCCGCCGTCGAACGGGACCATCGGGAGCGCATTGAAGATCCCCACGTTCAGGTTGATCCAGGCCGTCCAGAAGAGGAGCTGGACCACGCCCCAGAAACCCGCGAACGGCGCCTCCCAGTAGGACGTGCTGGCGCTCGGAAAGGCGAGGATGCGAAGCGCCTGGCCGCTCGGCGAGGTATCGAACGGAACGACGATGTAGCGGAGGAGTCCGATCGGGTTGAACGACCCCTCGACGTACTCCGAGATCGCCTGGCCGTTGTAATACTCGACACCCATGAACCCGGTGGTGCTGTTCCCGCCCGGCCGTTCGGCCAGTATCAGCTCGTGTGTCGTGACCGTGCCGTCCTTCTCGACCGTGAGAAAAGTGGAGTCGCCGGGACCCGTCGCAGCGAGGAGCCGGGAGAGGTCGTCGCGCGTCTCGACCGGCGTCCCGTTCAGCGCGAGCACGACCGAGCCCGGGACAATGGAGGCGTTGTAGGCTGGGAAGTCCTCGTATACACCGCTGATGACCGGCGTTGTCGATGGCACGGCCAGGCCGAAGAGCGCGATCATCAGGAAGAACGCAAGGAAGCCGACGACCAGGTTGTTCGTGATCCCGGCGCCGTACATCCGCATCTTCGCGGACCGGGGCGCCTTCTCGAGCTCCTGCTCGTCGGGTTCGACGAAGGCGCCGATCGGGACCACCGCCACGAGGAGCCCTGCGGCCCGCACCCTGATGCCCTCGACCCTCGAGAGGATTCCGTGACCGAACTCGTGGACCACGAGCGTGATGACGAGCGCCAGCCAGACGGAGAGCGTTCCCGGCACGAACTCGTTCAAACCCGGGATCAGGAGCAGGTTCTGGGGGGCGTAGATCCCGGTCGGCTCGGGCTGCACCTGGAGCGTATACCGGAGCGAGAAGAAGAGCGAGAACGCGAAGAGGGCGGAGATGACAACGACGGCCACGACGCCGACGCTCGCGTAGATCTTCAGCGGCCAGGAGATCCGGCGAAAGACATCGAAGAATCTCACGCGCAGGGTCCGGAGTGCGAGGATCGGACCGTAGAACGAGAAGTGCTCGTCGTACCACCCCGCCGGGGCGCTGGGGGTGCCATCCTCGACCGGCTCGACCGTCGAGCCCGCTCTCTCGGCGGCGATGCGCTGCCGGATGAAGAGAGCGACCGCGACATACGCGGTGACGGCGACGAGAATAAGGACGGCAGTGACCCAGTCCATTCCCTCACGCTTGGGCGGACAAGGGGATAAAAGATCGTCTTGTATCAGGTGGCCAGCGTCGTGACAAGCAGGACTATCTCTCCGCGTTCCACCTGTTTCGGGATACCTGGTCTTCTCTGATGGACCTCGTCATGGAGCGGGAGACTGACGGGACTGAGATTGGAACAGGGCTCCATGGTCACGCTCGAGCCGTCGGATTGGGACCGGGACGCTTGCCTGGTCCGGGGAGGCTGGAGCGGCCGCATGTCGCCCGGTGGTTCGGGGCGGTTCGGAACGATATCGAGACCCAGGCCAGGCTATCCCCGGAGTCCACCGCACGGATCGTCGTCGATGGACACCCGGTCGGCCTCCTGTGCTGGCAGCGACTGGCATGGAACGGGCTCGATGGAGCCTGGTCGACCGATCTCGATGGCGATCTCGTCGATATCGACATTTTCATCGCCCAGGTCGAGGCACTGGGCCGGGGGGTCGGCCCCGCGGCGCTCGGGCTGACGCTCGAGCGTCTCCGGAGCGCTGCCGCCGCCCGATACGCTGGAGTCGGATCCTCGGTCTCTAACGAGCGAGTGATCCGGGCGCACCGGAAGGCCGGCTTTCTGCCCTGGCGCGAGTACGCCGATCCGGAGCGGGGAGCGGCCCTGTACCTGGTCGCAGACCTGCGCGCTGCCAATCAGCGCGAGCATCGATCGAACGGCGGCTGCGACGAGTCGTCATGAACCGACCGGGCCTTCATGGCATCCGGAGGGCCGATGGCGTCAGTGACGACGCGGAGTATCGGCCGCGGCTCAGAAGAGCGACGTCTGTGCGCGGGCGTGGAACCGGTCCGCGACCGTGCGCCAGGTCGCGCGGACGAAGGGCGGCAGCGGCCCCCCGTCCGCGATGCACTCGTCGAGGAAACGCCGGGTGGCCGGATCCGAGGGGTAGCCGCTGCCGATGGAGCCGTGCTTCTCGGCAAGCGAACGGATCACACGATCACGATGGACCTTTGCAACAACGGACGCGGCGGCGACGACGGAGAGCAGGCTGTCGGCGTGGTGGCAAGCGACGACCGTGCAGCCCGCTCCGAACAGGCGCGCCACGGTCACCGCGTACCGCCCCTCGCGGACATCGCAGGCGTCCAGGTAGGCGAGCCTGACGAGATGGCCCGACGCCGCCAGTCGCTGGAGTGCCGTGGCGTGCGCGCGGGCCACGATACCGTTCATCGTCTCGCCCGCGCGCGCCGTGTCGATCGCGTCCGCCGGCATCTCGACGATCGAGAACGGGAGGGTCGCGACGATCTCGGCGCAGACCTCCTCGCGCCGCCGCGGCGTGAGGGCCTTCGAGTCGCGCCGCCCGAGGTCGGCGACCGCTTCCCAGCCCGGGGCTGCCACCGCCGCGACCACGAGCGGGCCGAGGACTGCACCCTTCCCGGCCTCGTCCACGCCCGCGATCATCCTATCAGAGCAGGTCCTTGAGCGATCGGATCTCGAGCAGGAGCCCGGGGTCGTGCTTCACGACCTCCCGGACGATCCCGTGAACCGAGAACTTGGAGAGATCTATCCGCGAGAACGCGCGGACGATCCGGTTCAGCTTCTCGTCAGAGAGCGTGATGAAGATCTCCTTGATACGGTAGTTCCGATCGAGCGACCGACCGAGCTTCTCCCCGCGCCACCCACGGTCGTACGCCATGAGCGCGCTGGTCGAGACGTCGCCGGCCGCGATCGCATCGGCCGCCACCTGGCCCGCGAGCCGGCCCGTGTACATCGCGTTGTAGATACCACCGCCGGTGATCGGGTCCGCGACACGCGCAGCGTCGCCGATGATGACGAGCCCGTCCGCGACGGTCCGCTCGAGCGGCCGGCAGATGGGGACGCCACCGACGATCAGCTCGATCACCTTCCCTCCCGGAAAGTGGTCCTTCACGAACCGGTTCAGGTAGTCGAGGGGGCGGTTCCCCTCCCGGCACTTCCGGCCGCTGACCCCCAGTCCCACGTTCGCGGTCCGCTCCCCCTTCGGAAAGACCCAGGCGTACCCCTCGGGCGCGATCTCGGTGCCAAGGTGGAAGACGGTCGCGCCGGGGTCGATATCGATCCCGGTCATTACGTACTGGGCGCAGGTCTCGATCTCCGCCAGGGGTACCGCCGTCTCGACCCCGCACCACCGGGCGAACTTGGACTCGACTCCGTCTGCTGCGACCGTGACTTTCGCCCGGACGTCCTCGATCGTGCCGTTCGTCTCAATCCGTGCGCCGGCGACGGCACCGTTCTCCATGATCGGCGCGACGGCCCGGGCCCTGACCTGCACGTCTGCCCCGGCGTCGGCCGCACGCATGACGAGGTCGCGGTCGAACCGCTTCCGATCGAGGACGTACCCGACCTCGGCCCCGGCCATCGACGGCTCGAGGTCCATCCGGGATCCGTCGGGCGCGACGATCACGGCGTGTTCGATCTCGGCCGAGATCCAGGCGGGGTCGGGGTCGGTGAACTCCTTGAGCAGATCGCGCCCCACCCCCTCGGCACACCTGACGGGGATGCCGATCGCCGACCGCTTCTCGACGAGGCCGACCCGGAGACCTTTCTCCGCCGCCGTCATCGCCGCGAGCGCGCCACCGGGCCCGCCGCCGATGACGAGGAGGTCGTACTCAGGTCTCATCCCCGACCTCCAGGGCGCCGAGCGGGCAGGCGCGGGCGCAAACGCCGCAACTGGTGCAGTCACCCTCGACCGAGAGGTACGCATCGATCAGTTCGAGCGCGCCCTGCGGACAGACGGAGACGCAGCAGCCGCAGTATCCGCAAACGTCTCTCCTGATCACGAGCATGCCATCAGCATTCACCGCGTGGCCCAAAAAGGGTTGCGCCCCGGCGCCGCCGGGGCGATTGGCGCGTCACTCGCTCGGGATCTCGAAGGTGCCGTAACACCCTCCGCCGCCGGGGTTAAGGATGACGCGCCCCGCCCGGAGCGCGCCGATCGCCCGGGCCACGTCAGAGTCGACGGTCGCGAGCTCGCTCTCGGGGAGGTCGACGAGGACCGCGATCTCGGTTCCGAAGGCCTCGAGGAGAGCCTCGTGGACCTGCCGCACCCCCTTGGCCGTCGGTGACGCGATGCCGCGGACCTCGGCGATCACCTGCGCGAGCGGGATGAGGTGGAGGTACGGCGGGCGCGGGCGCGGCTCGCCGTCGGAGAGTTCGCGGGCCCGATCGTGGACCCCCTTCTTCAGCACCGTCCCGTCCTCGGGGCAGCGCCACCCGAGTGCCTCGGCCCCGGCGAGCGAGAAGTGATGTGAACAGCGCATGCAGGCCGTCTCGTTGTACTTTCCCTCCTCGGGAAAGAGCCCGACGTTCATGGCGACATCTCCGCGCTTCAGGGCCCCGAGCACTCCCGCCGGCGTGGCCCGGTCGACCTCGAGGCGCGTGAACTCGCGCCCGAGCCGGTGGAGCTCGGGCGAGTGAGCGTCCGAGGCGCTGATGAATGGGACATCGTAGAGCTCTGAGATCCCGGCGCCGTACGACGAATCGGCCGAGAGGCCCAGCTCGAGAAAGTCGATCGGCTCGTCGCCGTAGCAGTCCGCGATGCTGTCGAAGGCCGAGTAGATCCCGGTCCACGGCGTGAACGCGTGCGAGGGCCCCGCGAGCCCGCCTGACTCACTGGCCGCGCGCACGATCTCGCCTCCCCCGAGGTGAACGTGCGGTCGTCCCTCGGTCAGGAGGCTGCGCCCGTGGGGGGCGAGGAGGTCCCCGAAGGCCTCCGCCGCGTCGAAGTCGGGAAAGAAGGCCAGGTGATGGACGCGCCGTTCCCCCTGGATCTCGACCGTCGGCAGAACCACGATCCCGTGCTCGTTCTCGAGATAGGGCAGCCAGTCCTCCCGCCAGGACGGCTGGAGCGCGTCGCCGGTACCGATCGCCCCGATCCCCTTTCGGGCCGCGGCCGCCAGCAGGCCCGCGGGAGTCATCCGTCCGCTCACTCCCCGGGCATGGGGCGAGTGGAGGTGGAGGTCGCAGTCGAGGTTCATCTACCCGATGTACGAGAGCTCGTCGTTCTGCCTGACCCGTTCAAACTCGCGGACCTGCTCGAGCGCCTCCTCCATGTCCTCGGCCCGGCCCTGGAGCCTGTCGCGGCTGATCCCGAGATCGGTCAGCCGGCAGAGAACGCGAAGCACCGCGGCCGCCGACTTGGGGTCAACCAGGTAACCGGAGGTCTCGCCCATGAGGCAGATCCCCTCCATGCCCCGCCGGACGCCGAGGGCGATGATCAGGCCGGCTGCTCCGATGATCCCGCTGCCGGGCTCGCCCTGCTCGAAGGTCCCGCCGGCCTCCTCGACGGGCGGGCGGAGGGCTTCATGAGTGACGATCGAGAGTACGCGGGGCTCGTCGACAAGATGACCGACGCCATACCCGCCGAGGGTATAGACCCGCTCCACGCCGAACCGCTCGGCGCAGTCGAGGTAGGTGGCGGCGAGACGGTAGTGCCCCTCAGGCGAGACGCTCTGGCTGTCGCCGACAAGAAAGAGATACGTTCCGCTCGGGGAACGGTACCGCCAGAGCTCGTTGTTGACCAGGCGGCAGGTGCCGTCCGGCTGGTTCACCACCTGTGGCGGAAAATAGATCGAGTGGATCTCGGCGACCTTCTCGACCTCGAGTTCGTGCAGAATGTGGTCGACAACGACCTTGCCGACCTGGCCGATCCCGGGCAGGCCGCTGACCATCATTGCCGGCCCGTCGACCGTCTCATCGCCGAAGTAGGTGACCTCGATCGGTTCCATATTACCTCACCATTCTCCGGTAGGGGCCGTACCGGTCCTGTGGCGAGAAACGGGGCGGATGGGCCGTCGCCGTCGGTCCGCCGCAGGTGGGGCACCGCTCGGATAGCGTGTACGTGCCGTCGCGCCCGCAGCGTCGCATCCGGCCCCTCATGCGCCCTTGGCCGCCTTCTGCTTGCGCGTGAACTTCGCCTCGCCGCCGGCCCGCTCCATCACGCCGACGGCTGCTTCGGCCGCGCGCTCGATGGCGCGCTGGGCCGTCTTGTAGTCGGGCGCCGTGACCTTGATACCGTACTTGGGTGCGCCAATGTAGAAGAGGTCGATCTCGACCCCCTCGATCTTCGGCTCGGCCGCGCGGAGGGCGCGCCTGATGACGTTCACGCCGTCGGGCTTCGGCGACGTGAGCGTGAGTACGCCCGCGACGGTCACGCGCGGGATCTTGACGTTCTCCTTCCCGGCCGCGATAACGGCTTCGAGCGCCTCGTCGGGGAGCGAGACGCGGGAGCGGAAGCCCTCCTCGTCCATGACGATGTCCTCGAAGGCCTCGTAGAGCAGGGGATATTCCCGGTAGAGGGCGGAGGTGATCTCGGCCTCGTCGGCGCTCGAGGCGCTCGCGGCGAAGCCGATCCACATCCGGGCCTTCTGCTCGCTCTTCCACTCCCGGATCTTCTCGGACCGCTGGTGATCGTTGACGTCCTTCTTCGAGAGGTCGATGTGGCCCCGATCCCGGTCGACGTGGAGGACCTTGCAGACGATCTTCTGCCCCTCGGAGACATGGTCCCGGATGTACTTGATCCACCCCGTCGCGATCTCGGAGATCGGGATCAGCCCCTCGCGGTCCCCGTACTCGTCGAGATGCACGAACGCAACGAAGTCCTTGACCTGTGTCACGGTGCAGACGACCAGTTCGCCCTCCTCGGGCCACGACCGCTCGTTCATGGCGTCACTCGAGGGTAGCCAGGATCTCGGCCCGGATCTCGGCCCGGCCGCCGCGCGGCTCGGCGAGCACGCGCCCGCAGACCACGCAGCCGACCGTGGTGCTCGCCTTCTCGAAGACGATCTGTTCGTTCTCGCAGTCCGGGCACTTCACCCTGAGAAACTTGGACCGGTTGTCGCGATAGAGACGTACCATGTGCGTATCACTCCGTCAGTTCGAATTTCGCTATGCGGAACCCGGGCCGGAGATGCGCCTTGTTGCAGGTCGTGCACCGGTACCGGACATTGATCCGCTTGGTCGGTTTGTCGCCGCCGGGCACCTTTGAGAACTTACCCATGTTCCCGACGCCGCCCCTGCGCGCCTTCTGCCGGTCGATCCAGTGGAGCCCGGTGGTCTTGCCGCGCTTGACGCGCTCGACCTCGTGCTCCACATGGGTGCGGCAGAAGGGACAGTAGGTCCGAAACTTGCTTGGCATCTTCATTATTACACCCTCGTGACTGCTCGTGAAAACAGCATCATCATTTAACCGGGAATATACTTAAGAATACCCGATCCGCCAGGGATATTCGGCGTTTTTTCGCATTCTCCGGGCCCTTCGAGACGGTTTTTCCGGTGAAGATCAGTCCGACGATACCTGGCGACCCCGTTTATTCCAAGCCTGAGCGCTCGGGAAGGATATTCATAATGATATTCCGTTCACGCAGAACGGCCGCGTTCTCCGGTGGCAGGGTCACGACATCCTCCGCCTGGAGCGCGTACGTCCGCCCGTCGAAACCCAGGAACGGCTCGACCGGCGAGAGGACGCGCGCGAGGGCGAGCGGGGCGGCAAGGGCACCGTCATGTCCTCCCATCGCCGCCGCGGCGGCAATCGCGCACTCGATCGTGACGGGTCCATCGGCGGTCACGCCCGAAGGGGTGATGAGCCCCCCGATCATGGCCTGACGGTAGCGGTCGACCGCTCCCTGAACGTCGTCGTAGAGGACCTGCTCGGCCGGGAGCATCCGCTTCTGGTGTTCGCGGTCGAGCGACCGTCCCTCCGCGCTGAGGAGGGCGAGGAGCAGGATCTTCTGCGACCGCATCCGGACCAGGTCGTCGAGGTGCTGCTGGAGCGCATCGATGCGCTCGGTCGCCGTCCGGAACGGCTCGGTCATCGGGTCCGTGCAGACGGCGAAGACCTTGCGGAGCGCGCTGACCTCTTCGCCGGCCCGGGAGAGGAGGTCCGGCGGGAGCGCCGTCAGGGTCCCGACGGCGTCGCGCTCGCCGGTCACCACGAGCTGGAGCCCGTCGAGCACGGTCGAACGGTCGCCGGTATCGGTCATGATGCGCCACCCCCGATCTCTGCCATGCCCCGGCCGCAGAGGTAGACCGCGGCCGCCTCGGGGACCCGTGAAGGTCCAGGCGCGAGCTGAAGGTTCTCGCCGAGGAGCGAGACCGTGCACGCCCGCTGTACCTCGACCGGGACCTCCCGGTCTCCGAAGACGACCGCGTCGACGAGCGGGTCGAAGGCGTCGAGGTCGCGAGGTGCAAGGTTCATGACGCGGAGCCCGCTGCCGCCATGGAGCGAGCCCGGCGCGCGGATCAGTCGCTTGATGTCGGTCGTTACCGGCTCGTCGGCCTGCACGCCGGCCTCTCGGAGCCTGGTCCGCCACGCCTCGTTCTCCGGTGAGAGGAGGGCGGAGAGAAGGTCGCGTGTGGAGACCGTGTTTGTCCCCCGGGCGAGTTCGGCGCGATGCTTCCAGATCCGCTCGGCCTTCAGGTCGCCGATCCGGGGGAGCGTCCGCAGGTGGGAGAGGGCATCGTGCTCGCCGAGCGAGTCGAGCCAGCCGAGGTACTCGGCAAGGGCCTGCCGCTGACGCCCACGCCATCCGCTGGTCGAGCCGGGGGCCGGCCGGGCGAGGAGGGCAGGGTCGAGCCCAATGCCGCAGACGTAGTTGATCAGCTCCCGCCGCTCTGCGCTCGAGAACTGCCGCACGGAGAGGGCCTTCACATGGATATGGTAACCCCTCCCACCTGAAAAGACCACCTGGAGATCGCCGGGCGCGAACCCGAGCTCGGCGATCAGCATCTCGATCAACTTCTGCGCCTCCTCTTTCGTCCGGGCCAACATCACCCCGTACGGGGGAAACGGGGGCCGGAGCATGTGATCCGCGTCGAGGTCGAAGATCAGGTCCGCGCCGGACCAGCCCTTCGCGCCCATGGTCGGCGCGGCGGGGTCGTCGTAGTAGGCCGTCGAGAAGAACGCGTGCGCGGGCACCATGGTCCTGAGGTAGTCCACGATCTCGTCGCGCGTCCCGAACCCGATATGCCGGCGCATGCGTGGGGTGTCGCGCGCCGAGAAGAATATGAACCCCCACTCCCGTTGCGGCAGTGAATCGGGAACCGAGACCTGCGCCGAGGCATAATACGAGCCGAACCGCTGCCTGAGAAACTCGACCGTCGCCGGGCGCATCACCTGACCCGAGTTAGCATATACGGGCCATCCCTGATATAGCCCTGCCGCCGGTAGTAAGGGCGCACCCCCACGCCGCTCATGACCGCGACCGTCCCGAACCCTGCCGCCGCTGCCTGGCAGGAGGCCTCGGCGAGGAGCTCGCGGCCGAACGAGCGGTGCTGCCACTCCGCGCTGCCGGCCCGCGAGCCGAGCCGGACCGGCGCGCCGTACACATGGAGCTCGCGAACGAGCGCGGCGTCCTCGAGCTCGGGCCGCCACGACGCGGCGGGAAGACGGAGACGGAGGAACCCGATCAGGGCGCCGCCGGCGGTCGCCTGGATGAAGCGCTCCTCGCCACCGCAGCAGTCGTAGGTGATAGTCGAGATCGACGGGGGCTCATCGGCATGCTCGCGTCGCCCGACCTCGCGGCAACGGATACATCGGCATCGGCCCCCCCGCGCGCGGAGCCGCTCGGCCGCGAGCTGCCGGAAGTTGCCGTGGATCGAGCCGGCAACGATCAGCCGCGCGGGGATGTCGCGCTGGACCCGCTGGAGACGAACGTACTCGGGAAGGCCGGCCTTGATATCGGCCAGCAGGTCGATGAGGGCATCTTCGTCGTAGGGGGCGTACTCCCCCCGGTCATAGAGGCCCTCGAGCTCGGCGCCGGGCGTCACGAGGGTCGGGTAGAGCTTGAGGAAGTCGGGACGGAAGCGCGGGTCGTCGAAGAGCTGGCGATAGATCGCCCGGTCTTCCTCGATCGACGACCCCGGGAGGTTGGGCATCATGTGGAACCCGACCTTGAGCCCGGCGTCACGCAGCTCGGTGTTGGCCCGTACCGTCTCGGCGACCGTGTGGCCGCGGCGGATATAGGCGAGCACCTCGTCCGAAAGATGCTGCGCCCCGAGTTCCACCTTGGTGACGCCGAGGTCGAGCATTCGGTCGATATCGTCCCGCGTACAGCAGTCAGGCCGGGTCTCGAAGGTCAGGGCCACGCACCGGGCCGCCGCGTCCTCGTTGCGCGTGGACTCGACGGCCGGATCCGCACCGGTCGAGAGACGGCTCGTCCCGTGGTCGTTCATCGCGGCCAGGCACCGGCCGACGAACCAGGCCTGGTACTCCGGGGTGCGGGCCGTTATCGTGCCCCCCATCACGATCAGCTCGGCCTTTTCCACGCGGTGGCCGAGCTGGACGTAGTGAGCGAGCCTGGCCGCGACCTGGGCGTAGGGGTTATAATCGTTCTCGCGTGCCCGCCGTGCGGCGGGCTCCTCGCCCGTGTACGACTGCGGCGAGGCGAAGGCGTGGTCGGGTCCGCCGGGGCAGGGCAGGCACCGTCCGTGCGGACAGGGGGCCGGCGAGGTCATGACCGCGACCGGTGCGACGCCCGAGAGGGTCCGAGTCGGCTTGACCAGGAGCCGCTGCCGCAGGGCGGGGTAATCGGTGGGCGAGGCCGACGCGAGGATCTCGGAGTTGCGCGGCACGGTCGAGAGGCCGAACTCGCGGGCGGCCCGGCGCTTGAGCGTCTGGACGTCCGTACGGGTATCACGAGCGATCCGGGAGGCCAGCTCCCGCAAAAGAGTGGGGTTATCCATGCACTACTATTCGACGGCGACGGGCTCGGACTGGGTATCAGCGGTCACGTCGAAGACGTGGCGTTTCTGGTCCCGCATGGAGCCCACGATCTCCTCCCCGAGGACCAGGAGGGCTTCCTTATGGGACTTCTTGTTCTTGTGGATATGCACAGGCGAAACCTCGAGATCCACGTACCGGGACGTGTCCACGGACTCTCCCGTGGAAGACTCGTAAAACTTCTTGATATGCACCATCAGCATATGCAGATGAAGCAGTTCCTCCTTTTGCACCATACCACCTCTCGACGAATGTAATATTTTCTCATATAGGGAAATAATTATGGGTGGCCTTTATATTCGAATCAGATGGCTCCCGGGGCTGTCTTCTCGGACTTGCGGTGGGCGATGCCCTGGGGGCGCCGTTCGAGGGTCGCGGCCGGCCCCGGAGCTGGTGCCGCCGGATGGAACCCGGTGGGCGGCTGCCGCGGCGTGCGGGCACGGTGACCGACGACACGCTCCAGGCCCTCGCCGTGGCCGAGTCGCTCATCACCTGCCGCGGATTCTCGGCCCCGGACCTTGCGTTCAGGCTCCTCGCCGGCTATCGCGCTCACCCCGAGTACTACGGCCCGACCTCGAGCCGGGTCTTCGACCTTATCGAGGCCGGCGTTGATCCCGCGACAGCCGCGCGTCGCGTTCACGAGGAGTGGGGGGCGAGCCGGACCAACGGCCCGGTGATGCGCGGCCCGCCGATAGGAATTGTCTACTCGGGTAGAGACGTGGAGGAGGTCTCGATGGCCACGGCCCGGCTCACGCACCACGACCCGGTGGCCGGCGCGGCGTCGGGGTTCGTGAACCGCATGGTGAGCGAGCTCTGCCGGGGGCGGAGCGTGAACACCGCGTACCTCGCCGCGGTCTCCGGGTGCCGCGAGCCCGAGACGCTCGAGGTCCTCGGGACGTGGCGGGCACACCAGGTGGTGCCCTCGCTCGACGCGCTCGAGGTCGCCCATGCGGCCATCGCGATCGTCATGACCACGACGAGCTTCCCCGGGGCGCTCGAGGCCGCCGTCAACATGGGAGGGGACAGCGACACGCTCGGGGCCGTCGCGGGAGCGCTCGCCGGGGCCGCATACGGCGCCGGGGCTATCCCGGGCGACTGGCTTGCCCCTCTTGAGCTCCAGCCACGACTCGTGCGCCTCGCCGATGAGCTCGCGCGGATCTCGCGCTAGCCGACGGGTCGAAGCTCGACGAGTTTCAGGGCCCGAACCCGCTCGCACGGAGTGGGAGGGTTTCCGAGTACTTCGCCCACAAGGTAGCGGTCACCAACGACGATACCGTCCGGGTGGCAGAGGTCGTACGCCTTGCACTCCGTGCGGGGGCAGGAGCACTCGAAGAGGATGCGCGAGTTGACGATGGCCATGTCTGCCCCGATCAGGGCGACCACGGGCGCCTCGACGCACTCGACCGCGCTCGCCCCGCCGAGGTGGACCGGGCAGTCGTGCCGGGTATTCCGGACCGAGATGATGCGATACTTGCGCCCGACCCGGAGGTTGTTGCAGGCCTTGCGAACCTTGCAGCGGTCGCAGGCGGGGAGCGCCCCCTGGTAGACGAACTCGAGCCCGGGCCGGGCCAGGGTTGTCCCGATAAGGGTGATCTTGGACCTCTCTGCTACCATGCCGCACCTACTCCTGGTAGAGCATCTCGACAAGAGCGTGGGCGGACTCGTCCGTCAGCCCGCCGTCAAGTATTGTAAAGCGCTCGGGGCGGATAGTCTTTGCCATCTTCAGCGCCTCGACCGCGACGTCGTCGTCGACCCCAAGCCCGGCGGGCGTTGTCGGGGCTCCGAGCTGGGCCAGCGCCGTGCGGATGGACCGCCAGTCCCCGCCGTGGAGGTACATACAGACGATCGTCCCGACGCCGCAGGCCTCGCCGTGGAGCGCCCTGCCCGGCGCGAGCCGCTCGAGGGCGTGCGCGAACTTGTGCTCGCCCCCCGAGCCGGGCCGCGAGGACCCCGCGATCGCCATCGCCACACCCGAGGAGACCAGCGCCTTGATCACCATCCAGGCCGAGGCTTCCTGGTGGGGCCGGATTGTCGCGGCGTTTCCCATCAGGATCTCGGCCGTCACCCGGGCGAGCGTGATTGCGTACTCGCTCACCGGCTCGGCCCGGAGCCGGTGCGAGAGCTGCCAGTCGAGGACGGCGGTCGAGTTCGCGATGATGTCGGCGCAGCCGGCGGCAAGGAGCCGGTGCGGGGCCGCTGCGATCAGGCCCGTGTCGGCCACGACCGCGATCGGCGGGTGGGCCAGGAGCGAGGCCGCGCCGCCGGCCTCGGCCACCGATGCACGCGCGGACGCGATCCCGTCGTGCGATGCCGCCGTTGGCACGGAGACGAACTGCCGATCGACGTTGTAGCTCGCGATCTTCGCGGTGTCGATCACCCGTCCCCCGCCCACCGCGACGAGGAGGTCGGCGCCCGACGATCGCGCGGCCGCCTCCGCCCGGCGGCACTCCTCGGGGGTGCAGCCTTCGACGAGGTGGACGGCTACGTCGTAGTCGGCGGCGAGGAGATCCCGGGCCCGATCCCCCGCGATCCCCTTCGTGGTCCTGCCGGAGACCAGGAGCACCCGCCTTCCGAGCCCGAGATCGGCGCAGACGGCGGGAAGTTGCTCGAGGACGCGGTGACCAATCACTACGTCACGCGGGAGCTGCATCCACTTCGATTTATCGAAGCCCCCGTCCTTGAGTATGTTTATCGCGTCTGCGCTCATTCAGATCATGAATGATCAGGGAGTTCATCTACAAATATTACATCGATCCCATCCAGAGCGGCGGGGCCTACACTCTCGTCGATACGCTCACCTACGCCCTCATTCTCATCGTCGCGGTCTTCCTGATCTACCGCTGGATGCAACGCGCCGGCCTTGCCTTCGACCGCCGGCTCCTCTTCGCGACACTGCCCTGGGTCGTTCTCGGCGGGCTCGCCCGCGTGGTCGAGGACGCGGGGCTGCTGGCGGCGCCGTGGCGGTACCTGCTGATCACGCCGCTCATCTTCTTCGTGATCTTCTTCTGCGCAATCGTCACGCTCTACCTCTGCCACCGGCTCCTCGGCGAGCGGGGCGTCCGGGTTTACGGCATGGTCGGCGCCGTCTCGTCGATCATCGTCCTCCTGGTGCTGCTCTGGTACGGTGCCACCGCGGCGCGGGTCGACCTCGGAGTGGCGGCAGCCATCCTCGCGATCGCGGCCCTCGCGACGGCCGCGCTCTGGGCCCTGCTCCGGTACGGCTTTCGCTGGGAGTACGCCTCCGACCGCATCTACCAGGTGCTGATCGGCGGCCATATGCTCGATGCCGCGGCAACCTCGTACGGGATCGACCTTCACCCGATCGGATACATCGAGCAGCATGTCGTCGGCGGGTTCCTGATCGAGGCGACGGGGACCGGGTTCGCGATGTTCGCGCTCAAGCTCCTGGTCCTGGTCCCGGGCATCTACATCCTCGAGCTCTACCGGCGCGAGGAGTCGGCCGGGTCGTTCTGGCACCTGATCGTCCTCGCCATGATCGTGGTCGGGCTCGCACCCGGCGTACGCGACATGATGCGGATGGTTCTGTATGT
>CAZCUJ010000009.1:0-75115 GCA_964501565.1 uncultured Methanospirillum sp. | reverse complement strand
GGATGATCGAGCCCGCGTCCTCGACCAGCTGCCGGTACTTCTCCTCGCTCTCGCGAAGCGCGACTTCGTACTGCTTGCGGTCGGTGATGTCCTGGCCGGCCGCGTAGTACCCGGTCACCTGGCCCGAGAGCGGGTCCATGATCGGCATCGTCCTGTGGCTGAGCCACCGCACCTCGCCGTCGCGCGCCAGGATCCGGACCTCGCTCTCGTACGGTTCGTTGGCGGTCACCCCGTCGAGGTGGCGCCGGAAGACGTCGTGGTCGGCCGGGTGGACCAGGGCCTCGAGCCCGCCGCGCTCCTCGAGCTCGGTGAACGAGTACTGGCAGACGCGTTCTGGAGAGCCCGCGGACCAGGCGATCGACCAGGTTCCGCCGGGACCGAGGAGCCGGCAGTAGGCATAGTCCGAGACCAGGTCGAGGGTGCGCCGATACCGGTCCTCGCTCTCGGAGAGGTTCGCCTCGTGCTGCTGGAGCCGCTCGATCGTGCCCTTGAGCCGCTCGATCATGGTGGTGATGGACGTCTCGAGGACCGTGAACTCCTGCGCCGGACTCGGCGTGATCGGGTGGTCGAGGTCGCCCTGGGCGATCGCATTGACATCCCCGACGAGCGATCGGATGGGGTCGGTCAGGCGGCCCGAGACGACGCCGGCCGTGACGAGGCCGATGGCCAGGGCCGCGAACGCGGCCAGCCCGTGGAATGCGACGGTCTGGGCGAGCGCCTCCTGGAGCGGCCGGGGGCTGTAGGTCAGCTCGACGACCATGGAGATATCGGAGGCGTAGTCGCGATCGCGGAGATCGATGTACTTGTACCGGATCTTCTGCGCCGTCTTTGGGCAGAGCCAGTCGAAGCCGGTCCTGTTGGCGATCACACGTTCGAGGCGCTCCGAGAGCATGGCATCGGGGCGGAAGCTCGAATTGCCGACCTGGCGCTTGTCTAGCGTGAAGATCCGGACGTCCTGGACGTAGGGGTTTAGTTTTTTGATGTCCTCGATCGTTGCGGTATACTGGAGCCGGTGGCGGTCGTCACGGAACGATTCGCCGATCAGACCGAGCTCGAGGATGTACCGGTGGTCGGAGGTCGGCGCGTACGCGTACTTCCGGAGGATCCCCGTCTCGGTCTCGCGGACTACCCGGTCGGGGTAGTAGCCGCTGGTGTTCCGCAGCTCGTCCAGGTACTCGTCCATGTCGAACGTGCCGAAGTCGAGGTCCTGGTCGGGCGGGTACGTCGTGAACTCGACCATGTTCGACGCGTTGATCATGTAGAGGTCCATGGTGTCGTGGAAGACCTCGTGCTTGATCCGCGCGAGGTCCAGGGCCGACGCGTTCCGCCCTGCGCGCTCGTACTCCGCGGCGAAGTCCTCGAGCCCGCTCGACATCTGCCCATTCAGGGTGTCATCGAAGAGCTTGAGCCCGGCGTCGACCAGGATGATCGAGTTGGTCACGTCGATCTCGGTCTGCTCCTCAAGGAGGCGCTGATGGTCGCGGAGGTTCCGCTCGGCGATGGTGTAGTCGACGATGGTGATGCCGACAACGATCAGAACGATCAGGGCGACTATGAAGACGAAGAGCGTCACCGAGAAGGGCTGGGAACGCAGGGAGAGGGACATGGCAATCCCCGCCGGGGGATAGAGGGTACTCGGGTCCTCTATAAGATGAATCTTCCGTCATTTATTTGGAGAGAAGAAGATAGGACGTTCATTAACTATCTAAGTATATATGGTGGAGGCGCAACATTCCTTCATGAGCCTTGAAGAGGATCGCGCCATCGCCCGCAAGATCCGGACGCTTCTCAAGGCGCACCCGAAGGGGCTTATCATCACCGAGATCTCGCAGCGGCTCGGGATCAACCGCAACTCCGCCGCGAAGTACCTCGAGATCCTGCTCTTCACGGGCCAGGTGGAGGTCCGGCAGATCGGGATGGCCAAGATCTACACGGTCTCGCAGCGGGTGTCGCTCTCGGGCCTGCTCCGGTTCGCCCGCGAGCAGATCGTGGTCGTCGACGACGAGGGGCGGATTATCCAGGCCAACGACCGCCTGCTCGACTTCTGGCAGGTGCCGCGCGAATCATTGCTCGGCGAGCGGTTCGACAGGGTCGAGATCGCCCCGCTTGGCGGCCTCGTGCTGCCCGCGATGAACGGCAGCGGCGAGGCAGAACGGCTCGACATCTCCTTCGATCACCTGGGCAGGACGGTGCACTGCCGGGTCTCACTGATCCCGACCGTCTTCGAGGACGGCGGCAACGGCTGCACGGTGATCATCGAGGATGTGACCGCCGAACGGGAGTTCGAACAGCGGATCGCGGAGAACGAGGCGAGGTACCGGGGCGTGGTCGAGGACCAGACCGAGATAATCACGCGGTTCACCCCCGACGAGACGATCACCTTCGCGAACGAGGCCTGCCGCCGGTATTTCGGGTTCGCCGGAGACGACCTGGTCGGCAGTCCCGCTCCGACCTCGATCTTCCAGTCAGATGAACTGGCCACGATCCGGATGGCGAACGCCAGCCTTACGCCCGAAGCGCCGATCGCCCACCACACGTTCTCCGCCACCCTTCCGGGAGGAGAACGGCGGTGGCTCGACTGGACGAGCCGGGGGCTCTTCGATTCCGCCGGGGCCCTCGTCGAGATCCAGGCTGTCGGGCGAGACATAACCGAGGAGCACGAGCGCCGACGGGAGCTGCTGGTCAAGGAGTCCGCGATCGCCTCCTCGGTCGATGGGATCGCGATCATAGACCCCGATGGCCGGATCGAGTACGCGAACCGGGCCTTTGCCACCATGTTCGGCTACGGCGAGCCGGGGGAGATCGTCGGCCTGCAGCACGGCGATCTCGCGCACGGAGATCCTGGCCTCAGCAAAACGCTCCCCGATCTCGAGGCGCAGATCACACGCGACGGGCAGTGGGTCGGCGAACTCGGGTGCTTCCGACGCGATGGGCGCCCCTTCCAGGCACAGGTCTCCGCCTCGGTGGCACTCGACAACGGAGGTCGGCTCCTCTGCATCCTCCTCTCGATCGTGGACGTCACGGAGCGCCGGCTGACCGAGCAGGCGCTCAAGCTGAGCCGCGAAAAGCTCCAGGAGGCGATCGAGTTCATGCCGGACGCGACCTTTATCGTGGACCACGTACGGCAGGTGGTCGGGTGGAACCGGGCCATGGAGACCATGAGCGGCATCGGGCGGGACGAGGTGATGGGCACGCGCGATTATGGGCGCGCCTTCCTCAGGTTCGGCGGTGCCTTCCCGGTCCTAATCGACCTCCTCGATCTCTCCACGGAGGAGCTTGCCCGCACCTACCCCGGCGTCCGCCGGTTCGGCGACACGCTGTACTTCGAGGCTCCGGTGCCCGCGCTCCGCGGGGGTCGGGGGGGGCATCTCTGGGGCAAGGCGTCACCACTCATGGACCGAGATGGCGGCGATGTCGGGGCGATCCAGACCCTGCGCGACATCTCCGACTGGAAGCGGGCCGAAGAGGCGTATCGCGACGCGATGCAGCGCGAACACCGGTCCCGGCGTCTCGAGGAGGGGAGCAAGACGGCCGGGTCCTGACCGATCCGCGCGGTGATTCGAAGACCGTGGATCGGGCGCCGCATGTTGATATACCTGTATCGCCTTATCGTTGTAACAGTGTTCAGTCTCCCACAACCGTGATACCTGCCCCAGCCTTCAAACGGATCCTCGCGGCAGTCGATGGGACCGAACTCGCCGAGGAGGTGCTCGAGGCCGCGATCGCGATCTCCAAGCGTTTCGACAGCGAGGTTCACGTGGTCCACGCCGTGCATGGCGGTGTCCTCGCCGGCCTCCTGCGAGACGACGAGGACGACGGCACCGTGATGGGGCCGGACGGTCCGGTCGAGACAGCCGAGCCCGACGACGCGGAGTCGGTGGTCCAGCGGATGCAGAAGCACGCCGAGCTTCACGGGACCAAGATCACGGTGCACGTGCCCGAGGGATCGCCGGGCGAGGAGATCGTCCGGGTCGCCGAGGTGGTGCACGCGGACCTGGTCGTGGTCGGCGGCCGGGAGCGGAGCCTGGTCCGCCGCCTCCTCGTGGGCTCGGTCTCAGGTTACGTGATCGAGAACGCCCCGGTCTCGACCCTTATCGTCAAGACCGGGCCATGAGCCGGTCTCGCGAGAAGATCGCGGCGCCGAGCCGGATCAGGACGAGGTCGGCGGCGTAGAGTGCGAGCCCGACGAGCAGCAGGACCGGCAGCGAGAGGAGGAGCAGGCCCGATCCCTGGCCGACCATCAGCGCGACGATCACGAGCGCGAGCAGGCCTGTCAGCTGGTTCGCCTCGAGGAAGGTGTCGACGCGGGTCGAGACCATGACCGAGGCAGAGACACCGAGGAGCGCGACGGCCGGACCGACCCATACCGCGAGCGCGAGGGCGGGGGCCGTCGGAAACCAGACCCTGCCGACGACCGGTCCCGTGACCAGGTTGACCACGACCGCGTAGATGGCGAAGTTCAGGAAGGCCGCGACGACCGCTGGGACGGCCCCGGCGAGCACCTTGCCGGCGTAGAGCTCGAGGTCGGTCGCGGGGGTGTAGAGCAGTCCCTCCAGCGTGCGCCGTTCCTTCTCACCAACGAACGACTCGGCGCCGACGATCGCGGCCACCATCAGGGGGATCATCAGGAAGAGGGGCGCGAGGAAAGAGCCGAGCATCAGCACGACCATCTGCGACCCGAGCGGAAGGTCCTGCATCTCCGGCGGCAGCAGGTCGAGGAGCGCCTCGAGCGGACCGAGGTCCCCCGTTGCCGACCCGGCGTCGAACGGCAGCAACCCGATCAGGAGCGGTAATCCAATCGAGAGGAAGAACGAGAGGCCGACGATCGACCAGATGGCGATCCGGTTCTTCCGGACCTCGAGAAGGTCCTTGCCCGCGATCGCGCGGACGGTGCGCCAGTTCATGCCGCCTCCTGGAGGGCGAAGTAGACCTCTTCGAGCGTGTGCTCGCGCCGCCCGGCCGCGACGAGCCGCCCGCCGGCGCCGACAGCGGCCCCGATCGCGTCCGCGGCCGCTTCGTCGTCCGGGGCCGCGAGGACGAGCCGCCGATCCGCGCGCTCCGCCACCGCCACGCCGGGCACGGCCCCGACGGCAGCGATGACCTGGTCGGTCACGGGCGCGAGGAACTCGAGCGCGACCGGGGAGGCCGCAAGCAGCTTGTCCGAGAGCTCGCGGACGGTCCCGAGCGCGATGAGCCGCCCCTTCGCGAGCACGCCGACGCGGTCGCAGAGGGCCTCGGCCTCGACGAGGTGGTGCGTGCAGAGGACGACCGTGCGTCCCTCGTCGCGGAGCGCGCGGATCAGGTCGTGGACCTGCCGCGAGGCCGCCGGGTCGAGACCGGCCGTCGGCTCGTCGAGGAAGAGGAGCTCGGGGTCATGGACCAGGGCGCGGGCGAGGGCCAGGCGCTGCTTCATCCCCTTGGAGAACCCGCCGACCGGCTCGTCCGCCCGGTCCTGGAGCGCGAACCGCGCGAGGAGGTCGTTCGTCCGGCAGGCGACCTCGGGCAGGGGCACACCGAAGACGTCGGCCGCGAAGGCGAGGTTCTGCCGGGCCGTGAGCCGTTCGTACACGGCCGGCGTCTCGGTCAGGACCCCGCTCCGACCCCTGACGAGCGAGCCGTCGGTCACCGGGTCGAGCCCGAGGACCCGGGACGAGCCCGTGTCCGGGACGAGCACTCCCGCGAGCAGCCGGATCAGGGTTGTTTTACCCGCGCCGTTCGGGCCAAGGAGGCCGAAGACCTCGCCGGTCTCGACCTGGAACGAGACGCTGTCAACGGCCCGCACCGGGCCGAACGCGCGGGCGAGACCGTCCGCGCGGATCGCCGACATGATGGTCGATCATTCGCGCCCCGAAGGTAAAAGAGGGTCGCGTGGATCAGGCGACTGTGATGTCCCCGACCCCGCGGCGGTGCTCGACCCAGGTCTGAGCCCGGTCCACCACGACGAGGGCCGCGGGCATCACCACGATCGCGCCGATCAGGCTGAAGAGGACCGCGATGACCGTCGTGAGACCGAAGTTCGAGATCATGGGGAAGGTCGAGGCGAGCAGGGCCGAGAACCCGGCGGCGGTCGCGAGGCCCGAGACCAGGATCGCCCGCCCGATCCGCTGGACCGCGTGCTCGATCGCGCTGTACACGTCCCCGTACTTCTCCCGCTCCTCGAGGAACCGTTCGAGCATCAGGATCGTGTACTCGGCCGCGACCCCGATCGTCATCGAACCCAGGGTGGCCGTGAGGGGGGTGTAGTCGATGCCGAGCGCGGTCATGGCGACCGCGTTCCAGCCGACCACCGCGACGATCGGGATCAGCGGGGCGGCGGCGTCGAGCTTCCGGTAGACCAGGAGCAGCACACCGAGGACCAGGACGAAGCCGAGCACCGTCATCCGGTCCTTGTTCTCCGCGATGTCGCCGATCAGCTTCGTGAAGAGCGCGAAGCTCCCCGTGGGCTGGGCGGAGATCCCGGGAGGCGGACTCGTGAAGGCGAGGTCCTCCACGAGCTGGGCCTTCAGGTCGTCCTGTTCCGGCACCTCCATCACGGTCGCGCCGAACGAGATCTGCGCCGTATCGTGACCGGAGAGGTAGGCTGCTTTCGTCGTCTCGGGGATGCGGTCGAGCACAGCCCGGAGCTCGCTCGCGGTCGCCGGCAACGTCCCCCCGTTGTACTGGACCGCGAGGTCCGCGATGCTGGTCGCCCCGGTCAGCTGGTCGCCGTGGTGCTCGAGCGCGTACTTCTCGAACCTGAGCATCCATTCCAGCGACTCCGGGCTGTCGACGCGGTCGCCGGTGACCAGGATCGGGACGCCCGCGGTCGAGCCCATGGTCCGGCTCACCTTCTCCATGAGGACGAGCGCCGGCATGTCCTGGGGAACGAACGTGTTCTCATTGGTCGAGATGGGGATCGACGGGTCGACGGCGACCCCGACGAGGGCCACCAGGGCGACGACGGCGAGCAGGGGCACCGGGTTTTTCGCGATCCGCACCGCGAGCGTCCCGAGCGCCCGCTCGAGCCCCGTCGCCTCGTGGATCTCCCGGTAGACGCCCTTCGGCCGGTAGTCGACCAGCCGCGCGAAGACGGGGATCGCGACGAGCGAGACCGCGTAGCAGGTCGCGATACCGATGATCGAGACGAGGGCGAATCCCCGGATCATCGGCACGGGAGAGAGGTAGAGGGCGGCGAAGCCCATCGCGGTTGCGACCATCGCCCAGAGAACGGCCGGGCCGGTGTTCTCGAGCGTGTTCTGGATCGCATCGGCGAGGGTGCCCTTCTGCGCCTCCTCCTCGAGGCGGGAGTGGAACTGGATCGCGTAGTCGATCCCCAGGCCGAGCAGGATCGGGAACGCGCCGATGGCGGCCATGCTGATCCTGATCCCGGCGAGCCCCATGACGCCGAACGTGATGACCAGGCCCATGCCGACCATCAGCACGGGCAGGAAGCGGTGGCTGACGTACCCGAAGAGGAGCCCGATCACGACGACCATCAGGATCATGGCGACCGCGATCAGGGTGCCCGTTGACGCCCCCATCTCTTCGCCCATCTGCTCCGAGAACGCGCTCGACCCGGTCACCGAGACCTTCATCCCGGCTGGCACCTCCGTGTTCGCGATGTACGACTGGAGGTTGTGGAGCGCCGCGGTGGACCCGTCCCGGGAGAGCCCGGGATCGAGGACCACGGAGATCATGGTGAACGTGTTGGACGGGAGGTACCGCTCGAGCAGGTCGGGGGGGACCTGGGACTTGATCGCGGCCACCTCGGCGGGTGACGTGGGCATGGCTCCGCCATTCGCCTGCCGGATCATGTCGGCGATCGACGCGACGGACGCAACGTGCTGCTGCCCGCGGAGCCCCTCCTCGAGGGAGTCCATGAACCGGAGCTGCTCGACCCCCGTCGGGTCGTCCGTCTCGATCACCAGGATGATGGTCTCGGAACTGAAGGTGTCAGTGTAGTGTGCATAGGACTGGCCGAAGGGCGAGGACTCGTCGAGGTAGCCGGCCGTGCCGGTCTCCATCTCGATCAGGCTCGTCCCGACGAGCGATGCGGCGAGTACGACCAGGAGAAGACCGGCCACGACCTTCGGATGGGCGTTGACCAGCCCCGCAAGCAGCGTGAATGGGGATCTCATGGGACCTCCTGAGAGAACGGGCGGCCGGGAGGGGGCCCGGCCGGTGGCCCCGTTCAGGCCGCGCCCTTTCTGTGCCGGTACAGGTAATACCCGCCCCCGATCACGAGGAGGGCGATGACGGCGAGGACCAGCGGCGAGCCCAGGAGGGACCCGCCGGGGGTCACGCTCACGGGGACCTTCATCGTATCGGAGATCTGCGAGTTGTCAAGCGCGTCCCGGTACCGGACCTCCGAGTCGAGGCCGTAGGTCTTTGCCGTCGCTCCCGCGTCCGCGGTCACCTCGAACCGCGCCGTCCTCTCCTCGCCCGGCGCCATGTCGCCGAGATACGCCGTGTCGTCCGATGAGGTGAACGGGTCGACGGCCGAGAGCCGGGCTTGCGCGGCCGACACCGCCGCGGCGCCCGTGTTCCGGTACGTGACCTCGAGGACGGTCTTCGCGCCGGCCCGGATCGGGACGTCGTCGGAGACGACGGCGAACCCGATCTTGCCGCCGACGGGCACCCCCACGGTCACGGGTCGGCCCGTGCGGTTGATCCCGTCCCGGTCGTTGTAGCTGACCACGACATCGACCGGGTACGACTGCGCCCCCGCCTCGCTCGAGACGGCGACCTTGTACCGCAGCTGCACGACCTGGCCCGGGGCGAACGCGCCGACGTAGGACGAACTGTCGACCGGGGTGATCGGCGACCCGCCGTTCCGAACGACCCGCACGATAGTGTCGGTGGCGGGCTCGGCGCCGGCGTTCCGGATGGTGAGATTGAGGTACCCCGAGGTCCCGACGTTGAGCGACTGGGTCGTGATGTTCTCGACCGCGAGCACAACCTCGGGCCGGACGGTCACGCCCAGCGGGATGGTCTCGTGGACGTCGCGGTACTGGTAGTCGATCGAGTCGGCGCCGATCTGCTCGGCGGAGTCGAGGTGGGTGTACGTCACCCGCAACGGCAGGGTGTATGTCCCGGCGGCGAGCCCCGCAGGGACGCGGACCACGAAGGTCGCCTTCGCCGCCGCACCGCCGAGGATGTCGCCGACCATCTGCGGGTCGGATTCGACGACGATGCCGTGCGCGCCCTCGAGTCCGACGGTCACGGACTTCGCCGTGTTCGGGAGGTCCGTGCGCTCGATCACAGTCGAGCCGACCATCTTGGACTCGATCAGGCCGGCGTTCTGGACGACGATGTTCAGCGGGAGGGCCGTACCGGCCGGAAGCTCGTTCGACCCCGCGATCGAGGCGGAGAGGTCCGGGCCGCCCGACGTGTACTTCGCGCCGGCCGACACCGGCGAGGCAGCAAGGAGGGAGACGAGGAGCGCGGCGAGCACGCAGCCGGCTATCGTCCGGGTAATTCCGTTCGTGGGCATGGAAACAGGCTCCGATATCGTGTACCCTACAACGGACGACGTTATTCGATTTAATACCATTGCATATCAGTAACAAATAGATGAACCCTATAACTGTTTCTGAAATATGTCACAGATGGGATCAACGCCTAAATACTCGCACCGACATAGGGTATACCGATGACCCGCCTCGACGAGCTCGCCCGCATCCGCGAGCTACTCCGCGAGCAGCTCCAGGGCATGTCCGTCACCGAGATCGCCGCCGCGCTCGGGAAGAACAAGCACTCCGTGGGGCGGTACCTCGACGTACTCCGCGCCTCGGGGCAGGTGGAGATGCGGACCTTCGGCATGGCGAAGGTCTTCACCCTCGCGAAACGGCTGCCGGTCGCGTCCATGATCTCTATCGCGGACGAGCCGGTTATGGTCCTCGACGAGGAACGGCGTGTGACCGAGGCGAACGACCCGGCGCTCGGACTCCTCGGGCTGCAGCGGGAACGCGTCGTCGGGCAGCGGCTCGAGTTCGTACCGGCCCCCGACCCCCTGATCCACGACCTGGTCCGGCACCTCGACCGCGCCGCCGCCGGGAAGGCGACGAGCAGCGAGATCCGGCTCGAGGGCGAGGTCGACCGGTGGTACTGGTGCAAGGCGATCCCGGTGGTCTTCGAGCAGGGCGAGCGGGGGACCGTCCTCGCCCTCGCCGACGTCACCGAACAGCGCCGCGCCGCCGAGGCGCTCGCCGCGTCGGAGGCACTCTTCCGGGGGCTCGCCGAGAGCGTGCAGGACGGCGTGTTGATCTACCGGGACGAGACGCTCGTCTTCGCGAACCGGCGGGCGGTCGAGCTCCTGGGCGACCCGGTGGGCTGCGACCTGGCCGGATGCGTCGCGGAGCCCGACCGCGAGCGTGCCGCCGCCCTGATCGCCGCGCACATCGCCGAGCCCCTCCATCCCCGGGAGTTCCGGTGCTGGGTCCGGCGGAACGGCGCGGAACGGTACCTGTATGCGCGCCTCTCGGCCGTCGAGCACAATGAGGTGATCACGCGGTACCTGGTCCTGACGGACCTCACCGACTGGCGTCGGGCCGAGGAGGCGCTCCGGAACCAGGCGGTCTTCGTGCAGCACTACATCGACGAGTTCCCTCACCCCGTCTACGCGAGGGACGGCGCCGGCCGATTCGTCGACTGCAACGACGCGTTCGCCGCGATGGTCGGCAGGAGCCGGTCGGAGGTGGTCGGCTCGACCGTGGAAGAGGTGATCCCGCCGGAGGACCGCGCCGCGTTCGTCGCGACCGATGACGAGGTGCTCGAGGGTGCTGGCGAACGGTTTTACTGCACGACGCTCGCCGTGGCGGGGAGGGGGCGGTCGCAGCTCCTCGTCCGCAAGTCGAGCCTCCGCATCGGCGAGGAGGGGACGCCGGTCCTGGTCGGGGTGATCATCGACCGCCCGGACTTCGTCACGGTCCCCTGACCGGCCCCGCGCCGGGCTGGAGCGGGAGCGCGAGGACGAGGCGGTCCTCGCCGGGCCCGAAATACCCGGGGAGCGCGTCCTCCTCGAGGAAGCCCATGCGTCCGTAGAGCGCGCGCGCCGCGCCGTTCCCCGGGGCGACGGTGAGCCGGACCGTTTTCGTCCCGCCGTCCCGGAGCCGTTCGAGCACCGCGAGGAGGAGCGCGGTCGCGCATCCCCGCCGTCGCCGGTCCTCGCGGACCTTCATCCGCACCACCCAGCTGCTCCCGGGATCGGACGACGTCGCGCCGATCGTGAAGCCGATGATCTCGCCGCCCTCGTCCGCGACCAGGAAGGTGGCTGGCCAGAGCGTGCCGGCCTGGCGCACGAAGACAGCCGACGCGTAACCCCCGTCATCCCGGGCCCGCTCGAGCGCCCAGACCGCCGCAAAGTCCTCGTTGCGATACGGCCGCACGGTCCACGTCACGACCGGAAAGGTCGACGGGGAAGGCCTTGGACCTGTCGAACCCATTATCATTATCAGGCCGCCGGTCCATGCAGGGACATGGACGACCAGGAGACCGGGCTCGCGGGCCGGGCGGCGGCGGGGTTCACCCTCGAGGATCAGCGCCGCGCGCCCGTCGCCGTGACACCCGGGGACGGGCAGCGCTGGCTCCTCTCATTCCACCCCCTGGCCTGGACCGATGCGTGCGCCGCGCAGATGCAGGCGCTCGAGGCGCACCAGCCCGAGCTCGTCGCGCTCGACTGCGTCGCCATCGGGATCAGCGTCGACTCGTGGATCTCGAAGTGGGCCTGGGGGGATGCCATCGGGGTCACCGTCACGCCCCTTCTCGCTGACTTCTGGCCCCACGGCGAGGTGGCCCGGCAGTACGGCCTCTTCCGCGAGAAGAACGGATTCTCCGAACGGGCGAACGTGGTTGTCGGCCGCGACGGCCGCATCTCCTTCGCTCACATCTACCCGATCCACGACATTCCACCGATCGAGGAGGTGCTCGACCACCTCCGGCGGACGGCGTAACCCTTATGCCCCGCCCCTCCCTCTCCCCGATCGGAGACGAGACGATGAATAGCGAGGCAGAGCTGGCGGTACTGGTCCGGCTCGCGGCCGATGCCGGCGCAGTCGCCGTGCCGATCGCACCGCGGGACGTCGCGGTCGCCGAATGGGTCCGGTTCAAGTGCCGGTACGGGTGCAAGGGCTACGCCAAGCACCTCTCGTGCCCGCCGTACGCGCCCGCCCCGGCGGAGACCCGGGCCATGCTCGCGGAGTACGAGGCCGCGCTGCTCGTCCGGTTCGACGGCGTGCCCGGCCACGGCACCTTCGGACCCGAGGAGATCCCCGATGACTTCCACATGTTCTACCGCGACCTGATCCTCTGGGTGAACACGACCGTCCACCGGCTTGAGAAGACAGCCTTCTACGACGGGTTCTACAAGGCCTTCGCTTTTGGCGGGTACCCGTGCGCGTTCTGCGAGGAGTGCGTTGCCGAAGAGCAGCCCGGCTCCGTGGACGAGTCCTATCGTCGGTTCTGCAGGTCGCCGGACCGGGTCCGACCCTCGATGGAGGCTGCCGGGATGGACGTCTTCGCGACGGCCGCGAAGGTCGGGTGGGAGGTCCGGACGATCCCCTCGCGGAACCTCGAGTACGGCAAGATCGTACGGCCGGACGTGGTCTCGGTCGGGCTCGTCCTGCTCGAGTAGCCTACTCGCCGTGGTCGAAGGACTCGAGCGCGACGGCGACGGCGATCATCAGGGGCGCGTCCTCGCCTGGCGCGACCTCGATCCCGTAGGATTCGCGGACCTGGAACCATCCCTTGGAGATGCGCGCCACGGTCTCGCGCCCCCTCCGGATCGTGTACTCGTGCGCCAGGATGTTCCCCTCGACCTCGAGGTCACCCTCGGGGATCTCCACGTGGAACTTCGGCCGGATCGAGAGCCACACCCGCTTCAGCGTCGCGGGGGGACGAGCGGGCCGCTCGACCACGACCGTGTCCCGGAGGGCGACGAGCGGTTTGCGTATGGTCGCGAGCGGCTCTCCGTCGAGGTCCTCGAGCACGAAGGTCTTGCGGAGCGCGAGCACCCTCCCGTCGACCCGGAACGCGGGCCGGCCCGCCTCGTCCTCGACCGTGAAGTCCTCGCCGAGGTCGAGGAACTTCTCACGCATCCTGTAGCGGCGGGGACCCGCCGCCGCGTTGTTCGGGTCCATATGTGCATCGGAGAACGCCGTTCAATATATAAGCGACGGTTCCAGCGTCGCACCATTCCCAGCGGGCGAATTGAATCTTGGTTAAAATAAATAAAGTAAAATTAAAATAGGAGGGCGTCCTTCCATCACCCATGGGGAGATCCCCGGAGGTGGTAGCGACGGCATTCGGGTACAAGGAACTATTAGAGATCGTCCGGGTTCCCCCGGACAGGAAGATCGACCTGAGAAAGGACTTCGACCCCGGTTTCTCGCCTCCAGGGTGGGACAAGAAGACGGCGAACCAGAGGCTGGAGGAGGGCGTACAGGCGCTCGCCGAATGGCAGGACAAGCTCTACGCCGACGATCGGTATGCCGTGTTGATCGTCCTGCAGGCGCTGGACGCGGCGGGCAAGGACGGAACGATCAAGCACGTGATGTCGGGCGTCAATCCCCAGGGGGTGAACGTCACGAGCTTCAAGGCACCATCGTCGGAGGAGTTGAGCCACGACTACCTCTGGCGCAACATCAGGGCACTCCCCGAGCGGGGCCACATCGGGATCTTCAACCGCTCGTACTACGAGGAGGTGCTGGTGACGAGGGTGCACCCCGAGCTCCTCGAGAAGCAGAACCTTCCGCCGAACATCGACCGGGCACGGATCTGGAAGCAGCGCTACGAGGAGATCAACAACTTCGAGAAGTACCTGGTCGACAACGGCATCATCGTGCTGAAGTTCTTCCTGAACGTCTCGAAGGAAGAGCAGCGGAAGCGGTTCATGGATCGGTTGACCCTCGCGGAGAAGAACTGGAAGTTCTCCGCGGCGGATGTCCGGGAGCGGGGGTTCTGGGACCAGTACATCGACGCGTACGAGGATCTCTTCAATCACACGAGCACCCCCTGGGCTCCGTGGTACATCATCCCCGCGGACGTCAAGTGGGGAACCCGCCTGGCCGTCGCGGGGATCATCTACAACACTCTCGCCGACCTCGGAGTCGATTATCCCGAGGTGAGCGAGGAGGCGAAACGGGAACTGCGCCTCGCCCGGCTCGAGCTCGAGGACGAGGTCGATGCGCCCCCGCGGCAGAATGGGAAACCGAAGAAGACGAACAGGAAGAAGGGGTGATCCCCGTGTCCGGCAGGGTAGATCGACGGGCGCGCCAATGTTCGCGTGACCGCATGAAACCCGGCGGCGTGCACGCCCACCGGACGGGAGGAGATCGCCATGGCTGACCCGGCGGCGTCACCGCCCGGCCCAGCGGATGACGGGACGGCCTGGTACGCCCTGAGCCCTGAGGAGGTCGAGCAGCGGCTCGGCGTCACCCGGACGGAGGGGCTGAGCTCGGCCGAAGCCTCGGCACGGCTCGCGGCGCACGGCCGGAACGTGCTCGAAGAGGAGAAGCGAAGCCCCGCCTGGAAGCGGTTCCTGCGGCAGTACAGGGAGTACATGCAGATCGTGCTGGTGCTTGCCGCGATCGTGAGCTACTTCATCGGCGAGTACCGGACGTTCCTGCTTCTGATCGTGCTGACCCTCTTCATCGCCCTGATGGGCTACAAGCAGGAGGAGAAGGCGGCGGCGAGCGTCGCCGAGCTGAACCGGATGATGCGGATCGTCGCGAAGGTGCGGCGGGACGGCGGGATCATCCAGGTCGAGGCCGATCAGGTCGTTCCCGGCGATATCGTTATCCTGGACGCGGGCGACCGCGTCCCGGCCGACGGGCGGATCGTCGCTGCCGCGAACCTCCAGATCGAGGAGGCGGCGCTCACGGGCGAGAGCACCGCCGTCGAGAAGACCACCGGGACGATCGCGGCACCGGACCCGCCCCTCGGCGACCGGGTGAACATGGCCTTCATGAACACCGGCGTGACCCGGGGCCACGGCGAGATCGCGGTGACCGAGACCGGCATGCGCTCGGCGGTCGGCCACATCGCGACCATGCTCCGCGAGACGCGGCAGGAGAAGACCCCGCTCACCCGGCAGATCGACCGGGTCACGCTCTTCATCATCGGGATGGCGGCGCTGGCCTTCCTCTCCATCGTCGTGATCGGGCTCCGCCAGGGCCAGTCCTTCACGGACCTCTTCACGATCGGCGTCTCACTTGCGATCGGCTCGATCCCCGACGCCCTCCCCGCCGTCGTCACCACGATCCTGGCACTCGCGACCGTCGAGATGGCGAAGAAGAACGCGATCATGAAGAGCCTGCCCGCGGTCGAGACCCTGGGCTCCACGTCGGCCATCAACTCGGACAAGACCGGGACCCTGACCCTGAACCAGATGACCGTCCGGGTCATCTCGACGATCGGACACCGGTACACCGTCTCGGGGGAGGGTTACGGCTTCGAGGGACGGATCGAGCGGACGCGCGGGGACGAGCACGAGAACCTGGACCCCGTCCTCTTTCCCTCCGCGCTCTGCATCGACACCGAGGTCCGGGACGGCGAGGTGATCGGCGACCCGACGGAGGGCGCGCTCTACGTCCTGGCGCAGAAGGGCGGCGTGAACGTGGAGGAGTTCCGCCGGAACACCCCGCGGCTCGCGAGCATCCCGTTCGACTCCGACTACAAGTTCATGGCGACCTTCCACGAGATGACCGGCGCCGACGGCCGGCCCGTGGTCCGGGCGTATGTCAAGGGCGCGCCGGATGTCGTCCTCGGGCTGGCCGCGTACGGCCTGATGCCCGACGGCTCGGTCCGGGCGCTCACCGACGAGGACCGGGCACTCATCCTGGCAGAGAACGAGCGGATCGCTGCCGAGGGCATGCGCGTCCTCGCGTTCGCGCAGCGGGACCTGGATCCGGCGGCGTTCGACCCGGGGGCGGACCTGATGCCGCTGATGCAGGACCTGGTGATGACCGCGTTCGTCGGGCAGGTGGACCCGCCCCGCACCGAGGTCCGGGACGCGATCGAGACAGCGAGGCGCGCGGGGATCCGGGTCAGGATGATCACCGGGGACCACGCGGTCACGGCCGGCGCGATCGGCCGCGAGCTCGGCATCGAGGGGCGCGCGATCACCGGCGCCGAGTTCGCCGCGATGAGCGACGAGGAGGCGGTCCGGGAGATCGACGGGATCGGGGTGATCGCCCGCGTCGCGCCCGAGCACAAGGTCAGGCTCGTGAGCGTCCTGAAGCGGACCGGCACTATCGTGGCCATGACCGGGGACGGGGTCAACGACGCCCCAGCCCTGAAGGCGGCCGACATCGGCATCGCCATGGGGATCACGGGCACGGACGTCGCGAAAGGCGCTGCGAAGATGATCCTGACCGACGACAACTTCGCGACGATCGTCTCGGCCGTCGAGGAAGGCCGGAAGGTCTACGACAACCTGCAGAAGTTCCTGCGGATCCAGATCGCGAACCTCTTCATGTTCGTGCTGGCGTTCACGGGGTCGTCGGTCTTCGGTATCGCGGGCACGGCCCTCTTCAGCCCGGCGCAGGTGCTCTGGATACACATGCTGATCGTCGCCCCAATCGGGATGATGCTCGGCATGGACACGGCGTCGCCGGGGATCATGCTGCGCCGGCCCCGCCCGGCGGGCGAGGCGATCATCAGCCGGGGGATGTACGTCCGGCTCCTCGTCGCCGGCGCGTTCATGGCCGCAGCGACACTGATCCTCTTCCAGATCGGCAAGACCACCTACGGCTCGTTCCAGGTCGGGCAGACCATGGCGCTGGTCTCGCTCTCGCTCATGAACATCGCCGTCGCCCTGAACCTCCGGTTCCCGGCGGACACCGCGTTCAGCAGTTCGACGTTCTCGAACGCCCGTCTCGTGTACGCCTACCTCTGGGTCGTCCTCGGCACGATCCTGATGACCGAGACCCGCATCTTCCAGGCGCTCTTCTCGACCGTCCCGCTGACGCCGGACCAGTGGCTGCTCTGCATCGTCCCGGGCGTGGTGCTGCTCGGCATCGGGGAGGTCTTCAAGGCCGTCATCCGCTCCAGGAACCGCGGCGAGACTACGGGGCGCGCCGTCGCTGCCGCCGCCCCGACCGTGTGACGCGCCGGGACCCGTCGTCCCGGCCCGGCGGGTCCACGCCCGTGCAGGGGCACTTCGAAGCGCGGGCGCACCCCGGTGCCGTACTTCGAGGTTCGCCGGGCGCTGACGCCTCAGCACCGCCCGCGACAGGCGTGGCAGAGCTCCGCGGACTCGCCGCAGGGGTGCATGGCGCACCCTGGGTCGGCGCAGTCCTCGAGACCGAGGCTCCGGCCGACCTCGCGGACGACCGGGCCGTGCCCGGCGCCGGCAGGGAGCGAGAGGACGAGGACGCCGCCGCACCCCGTCGCGTCTCCTCCGCCGACGACCTCGGCGGCCGTCAGGCCGACGATCCGGCCCCGGCAGCCGCATCCCCAGGTGGCCCCGAGCGCCGCGCGTACTCCCTCGCCCGAACATCGATCGGGGCCGAGTCGCGACGCCGCCGGCACCCCGACCGGTTCCATGACCCTGACCTCGCGGTTGAACAGGCGCTCGAGGCGCCCGGCCACGGCGTCGAGGTCGGCCGGCAGCGGGAGCGGGTCGACGGGGACGAGCAGGATCGCGGGTGACATGGTGGAGAGCGGTTCGACCACGCGGCACGTAGCCTTTTCCGTCGGAGCGAGGCGGTGCCGGCCCCGGCGCAATTATGAAACAGATAAGTCACGAGAGATACCATCACCTTTATCGACGGCCGGAGACGGTCGGCGCCGGGAGGCACGGACGATACCATGAAGAAAGACCCGTTGCAGCGGGAGGCGACAGCCTATGAACGGATCGGGCTCGCTCCGGGCGAGATCGATCCCGGGGCCTTCCCGGCCATCCCCCTGGTTGCGGACGACACGGCGGACGCCGTAGCGGTAGGGGAGGAACTGCGCGATCCCGTCCGACGGGCGCTCGTCGATCTCTTCCTCTACCAGGACCGGTACCTCGACGACCTCGCCTTCGATGACCCGCTCGAGACACTGGGCGAGACCCCGGCCCGGCGGCGCGTCGCCGAACGGTGGCGGGCGATCGAGCGGCGCGGATTTCCCATGCCGGCGGCTACGCACTCGATCGCCGTGCTCTCGTACTGGGAGGCGAGGGGGTCGGGACGGAACGGCCCCGACCTGCCCACCCCGCCCGACGTAACGGCCCGACTCTGGGAGGCGGCCCTCTGTCGTTTCGCGGCCCTGTGCGCGTCGGAGGCGTTCTGGACCGAATGGGGGGTCGTGACCGGCAACCGCGGGGCGGCTGACGGCGGTGCCGCCGCGCTCGAGCGGCACCTCGCGGACGAACTCGAGGCGATGGCGGCGCTCCGGGTTGAGAACGGCGACATCCCGGGAGAGGCGCGCGTCAGGGAGCACATCGCGCTCTTCCGGTCCGAGCTCGAGGCTGCACGCGCCCTCCCCGCCCTGAAGGTCCTCTCGGGCCGGGGGCTCTCGCCGGCAGCGATCGCGGCCGGGCCGCGGCTCCTCGCCGAGGTCGGGCTTCTCGAGAAGGTGCAGGCTGCCGTCGGGGAGCTGCGCCCGGACCTCCTGCCGCGCTTCTCGCCCATTGCTCTCATCGACCGGCTGGTCGAGGAGCGGGAGTACGAGGGCGCCCTCGGTGCCATCGAACGGCTCGAGCCGGAGGCGCGGGAGGCGCCGGACGTCCGCAGGCTCGAAGCGCGGGTACTGCTCGAGCTCGGTCGCGGTGATCTCGAGGCGGGCCGTATCGACGACGCGATCGCCCGCTGGCACCGAGCGATTGCGCTCGCCGAGGTCAGGTCAGCGGTGGCCGTCCCGATCTCGGGAGCGGTCCTCGGGGCGGCGAAGCTCCTCCACAGCCGCGAGGAGCACGACGAGGCCATCGCCCTGCTCCAGAAGGCGCTGCCGCTCGGCGAGCGGGAGCTCGTCGGTGTCCCCCTCGCGCACTTCCTGCTCGAGCGGGCCGAGGCCCGCATGGCGCGGGCGACGGACGGCGCCGACGACGAGACGGCGATCGCTGAACTCCGTGGCGCCGTCGCGGACCTCGAGGAGGCCGTCACGCTCGACCCGACGAACGGCGAGACGCGGGACAGGCGAAACGAGGCAGAGGACCAACTCCGCTCGCTCCTCGCCAGCGCGGGCCCGGAGCCGGTCGAGCCCGGCCCGGTCGACCGGGTGGCCGCTGCACCTGCCGGGGAGCCGGGCAGCGCAGCGGAGAACCGTCCTCAAGCAGAGCAGAGCCGTGTCTCCGCCCTCGGAGCCCTCGGGATCGCGCTCTGGGTCGGCGTCGGCCTCCTCGCGCTCGTCGCGTACCCTCTCATGATGCCCCAGCGCCTCGGTGGCGTGGGCACGCTGATCGCACTAGGGGTCGCTGTCGGCTGGATCGCGGCCAACGCCGTCGGCTACATGCTGCTGCGGTGACGGGCAGGCTCCTGGCCTGCTCCGCCGCGCTACACGACGCCCACTTCACGCCGGAAAGGACGGGCGGTCGGGAATAGAGAGCGCCGCCACACCCACCCGACCGGGATCAGGAGGGATTGTTCTGTGCAGGGACGCTCGCGAGCGGAGCTGCAGGAACCGGTTGCGCCGGGGTGGTCTTCTTTCGCGTACGGCGCCGGCGCTTTCGCGATACCTTTGCCGGAACCGCGTCATCGTCGGCGGGCGCCGGAGCAGGCGATGCCCTGGGCTTCTGCTGCCTGGCCGCTCCCTTCTTCTGCGGCGGTCCGGCCTGCGATTTCGGACGGGCCTGGGCCCGCTGCGGCTCCGGCGGGACGAACGGCGCCGAGTTCCTCCCCGGGCCGATGAAGGTCATCAGGATCTCGTGAATGATCTGCGAACCGAGAGTCGGCTGGATTGTCTCGAGCCAGAGGAAGAACCCGGCCATGTGGGGCGTCCGGGCTGACTCGAACTTGAACCCACCCTGCTTGTCCCGGACCATCTTCAGGTACTCCTTCCGGTTGCGGGAGCGCAGGTAGACGATGGGGTCTCCGTCTGGCAGGTTGACCGCGAGCACGACCTTCGAGTAGAGCTTCGGGACGTCCCCGCACGGGATCGGCTTGCCGCGGATGGTCAGGGGGTAGCTGGCGCAGAGGGCCTTCGCGGCCGACGGATAGAGCCCGCCGCAGAGGATCTTCCGGACGATCGGCGGCAGGTCGTCCGGCTCGGCGAAGTCGGTCTTCGTCGCCTTGGCAGCGACCATCTGCAGGAGCCGCTGCCGCCGTTCGTCGTGGAGCGCCTTGAAGTCAAACGCCCGCCTCGCCCTGACCTCGTCGGCGCGAAAGAACTTCGTCGTCCTGGGGGCCTTCCGGACGTGGTTCTTGATCGAGCGGCCCTCGATCATCCTCTTCAGGTCCTCGCACGGACCTGAGAGGATCAGGGCGTTCTCGGGCTCCTTCATGATCCGCTTCACGATCGGGTGGCGGGAGACATCGACCGAGGAGTAGAGCAGGAACGGGACCTGAGCCTGGCCGTAGATGAAGCCGATCAGCCGTTTCTTGAAGCGGATCTCGACCTCGAACTCCTTCATGTCCGTCGGGGAGGTCACGATCTCCGCGAAGGCCAGGTTCCCGTCCCCGTCCTTCAGAAGGAGGTCGAACTCGGCGAGGTCCTGGCCGTTGCCACGGATCTTGATGTCGCCGATGTTCGAGTAGAAGAGGCCGTTCTGGCCCAGGGCAGCGTTCCTACCGACCTGCGGGGCGTCGGCACCCTTGCGTGCGATCCCACCGATGAGCTCCGTCTGCTCGCTGAGCCGCAGCATCCGCTCGTAACAGACGCCCTCGAACCACCGCCCCTCGGCCGTCTTCATCTGGGGAAGGTCCTCGGAGAAGAGCTGTTTCCGCTCGTTCTTGCGCATGTGCTTGGTCGCGTCGATGACGAGCGAAGGCGTGGGCGGCACGTCGTCGAAGTGCTCTTCGATCCAGCGGACCATCTCGGACATGCGGGCCTAACCCCGGATCCCCAGGAGCCGCACCAGGTGATCGCCGACGCCCGAGGTCGAGGAGGCGCCGCCCATGTCGGGCGTCACGACACCATCGGCGATCGTCTGTTCGATCGCCCGCACGACGCCCTCCGCGGCCTCGTGCTCGCCGAGCGAGTCGAGCAGGAGTGCGCCGGCCCAGACGGTCGCGATCGGGTTCGCGACGTTCATCCCCCGATACTTCGGGGCCGAGCCGTGGATCGGCTCGAACATCGAGGTTCCCCCCGGATTGATGTTCCCGCCCGGCGCGAGCCCCAGCCCCCCCTGGATCATCGCGCCCAGGTCGGTGATGATATCGCCGAACATGTTCGGCGTGACCACGACATCGAACCACTCGGGGTTCTTGACGAACCACATGGTGATCGCGTCCACGAACGTGTACTCGGTCGCAACCGACGGGTGGGCCGCGGCCACCTCCGCGAAGACCTCGCGCCAGAGACCGTAGACGTCCGAGAGGACGTTCGCCTTGTCGACCGAGGTAACCTTCCGGCGGCGGCGCTCGGCCAGATCGAACGCGTACTCCATCACGCGGCGGGAGCCCTCGCGCGTGACGATGCCGACCTGGTACGCGAGTTCTTCGGCATCGGATTCGATGTCGAGGCCGAACTTCACGGAGTAGAGCGAGCGGAGTACCTCGAGCTCGGCACGGCCCCGCCCGGGCCGCTGCCGCCCGCCGATCCCGACGTAGAAGTCCTCGGTGTTCTCGCGGACCACGACAAAGTCGATCTCGGCCGGGCCCTTGTTCGCGAGCGGGGTCGGCACGCCGGCCAGGAGCCTGATCGGCCGGAGGTTCACGTACTGGTCGAAGTGGAACCGGAGCGCGAGCAGGATCCCCTTCTCGAGGATCCCGGGCTGCACCCGGTCGTCGCCGATCGCGCCGAAGTAGATCGCCCGGAAGCGCGAGAGCTCCGCGAGATCGTCCTCGGTCACCAGTTCGCCGGTCTCGAGGTACCGTTCGGCCCCGATCGGGAACCCGGTGAACGCGAGGTCGAAGCCGTAGCGCTCGCCGGCCGCCTCGAGGACACGACAGCCCTCGCGCACGATCTCGGGGCCGATCCCGTCGCCGCCGATCACCGCGACGTCGTGCCGCACGTCTCCACCTCCTCGAGGGTTCTCGCGTACTCGACCAGCCCGCCGGCATCCGCAATCCGCTTGAGGAAATCCGGAACCGGGTCGAGCGGGTACGCCGTCCCACCGACCGAGACCGAGTTCGCGCCGAGGTCGACGTGGATCTCGGCGCCGTCCTCGAACGCCTCGGTCGAGGCGGTGGTGAGCGGCAGCAGGCCGACGTTGATCGCGTTCCGGTAGAAGATCCGGGCAAACGACTCTGCCACCACGTATCGCACCCCCGCGCCCTTGAGGGCGAGGGGTGCGTGCTCCCGCGACGAGCCCATGCCGAAGTTCCGGCCGCCGACGACCACGTCGCCGGAGAGCACCGACTGGGCGAACTCGTCCCGGGTTCCCTCGAACGCGTGCTTCGCCAGCTCCGCCGGGTCGTTGATCGTCAGGAACCGTCCCGGGATGATCGCGTCCGTATCGATGTCGTCGCCGAACTTCCAGGCGCGCGGTGCCGCGGAGCTCTCCGGGAGCGTCACCGTCCGGACCGTCTCGCCCGGCCGTTCGATCTGTTCCGTCATTATCAGGCCTCCCGCGGATCCGTTATCTCGCCCGCAATCGCCGTGGCCGCGGCCGTCGCGGCCGAGGCCAGGTAGACCAGCCCCTCGGTCGAGCCCTGTCGTCCCCGGAAGTTACGGTTCGAGGTCGAGAGCGAGACCTCTCCCGGGGCGAGCAGGCCGAAGGCTCCTCCCATGCAGGGGCCGCAGCAGGGCGCTTCGACCAGCGCGCCGGCCTCGACGAACCGCTCGATAAGGCCAGCGCGGAGCGCCTTCAGGTACTCCTCGCGCGAGGCCGGGATCACGATAACCCGGACACTCTGCGCGAACGACCGGTCGCCGAGAACCTCCGCCGCCTCGGCAAGGTCCTCGTACCGGCCGTTGGTGCACGAGCCGATGAAGACCTGGTCCACATGCGTGCCTGCGACCTTCGAGACCGGGACCACGTTGTCGACGTTGTGTGGCGCGGCCACCTGTGGCTCGAGTGCCGCGGCGTCGTAGCTCCGGGTCCCGGCGAAGGCTGCGTCGGGGTCCGAGGCGAGGTCGAACGCGATGACGCTGGCCCGCCGGGAGGCCACGTACTCCCACGTCGTTGCGTCGGGCGGGACGATCCCGGCCTTCGCGCCCATCTCGATCGCCATGTTGCAGAGGGTCATCCGGCCCGCCATCCCCATGGACGAGATCGTCTCGCCCCCGAACTCGACCGCCTGGTAGGTCGCGCCGTCGGCGCCGATGTCGCCGACGATCGAGAGGATCAGATCCTTCGGGCCCACTCGCTCCAGGAACGTCCCGGTCACGGTCGCGCGGAGTGTCTCGGGCACGCGGAAGTAGAGCGCGCCGAAGCGGAGGGCGAAGGCCATGTCGGTTGAGCCGATGCCGGTCGCAAACGCGCCCACCGCGCCGTACATACAGGTGTGCGAGTCGGAGCCGACTACGATCTCACCTGGGGCGGCCCGCCCCTTCTCGAGCACCACCTGGTGGCAGACCCCCTCGCGGAGGTCGTAGTTCCGGATCCCCTGCCCGGCCGCGAACCGCCGCATGAACGCCTGGTTCTCGGCGGCGGCGATGGAGTCCGCCGGCACCTGGTGATCGAAGAGCATCACGACCCGTTCGGGGTCGAAGACGCGCTCGCCGCCCATCTCCGAGAAGGTCCGGATCGCGAGCGGGCCCGTGATGTCGTGGATCATCGCGGCGTCGATCGGGGCCATCACGACCTCCCCGGCCCGGACGTCCGTCCCACAGCGGCCTGAAAAGACCTTCTCTACCAGCGTGGAGCCCATGATTGCTGTCGGATGAGGTTGGCGCCCCGACCACTTTATATCGACGGACCTGAATCCGACGGTTGTTCAGTCGGGCTCGCACTCGAGGCCCGTCAGGATCTCGATCGGGTCGTCCTCATTCTGGACGAGCTGCCGGATCCGGAGCAGCCGCTCGACCCCGATGAAGTGCTCGGCCATCACCCGGGCGAGCGGCGTCAGCTCGATCCGGCCGGCGCGCTCGGCCACGAGCCGGTGCGAGAGGAGCGTCGGGAGGACGGGCTCAATCTCCCCGACCATGCGGGCCTCGAGCGCGGCGATGACCTCCCGATCGCCGCGGGCCACGACCGCGTTCGCCGCGAACTCCTCGCTCGACTGCTCGAGGTCGTAGACCGGCGCGACCTCGCCCATCTCGCCCTTGAGGAGCTGGACCGCGACCGCCTCCTCGGTCGTCGCCGAGTCGCGTGAGTAGGTCGCACCGGGCTCGGCGAGGATCACGACCTTTCCCTCGTCGTGGAAGTCGGGACGGCCGGCCCGGCCCGACATCTGCTCGAACTCCTGGACGGTGAGCCACGAGATCCCCATCGCCAGCGCATCGAAGATCACCTGCGATGCCGGGAAATCGACCCCGGCGCCGAGCGCGGCCGTCGTCACGACGGCCGAGAGCTTGCCCCGCATGAACCGGTCCTCCACCGCGCGCCGCTCCTGCGAGGTCAGCCCGGCGTGGTAGGCGGCCACCTTCGGCCCGAGCTGCTCGGCCACCTGGTGGCAGCGGGCCCGGGAGTTGGTGAAGACGATCGTCTGGCCGTGGAAGCCCTTGGACGAGACCTTGCGATACTCCTCCTCCACGAGCCGTTTAATCGCCGGTATCTTCTCCTTCCGCTCGACGAAGACGAGGTGACGGTCGAGGGGCACGGGCCGGCTCTCGTACCTGACGAGGGTCGCATCGAGCTTCTTGGCGAGCAGCTTCGGCGAGCCGATCGTGGCCGAGAGGTAGAGGAACTGGGCCTGGGGATAGAGGTGCTTGAGCCGGGCGACGAGGCCGTCGAGCCGGTGACCCCGTTCCGCGTCCTCGAGCATCTGGATCTCGTCGATCACGACCGTGCCGACCTTGGACGGGAAGCGGCCGAGCCGGATCTGGTGATCGACGCCCTCGTACGTCCCGACGATCAGGGCCGCGCGGGGGTCGCGGCTGCCCGGGCCGCGGTTCTCGGGCAGGCGGATCCGGGCCGCGCCTATCTGGAGCGAGGACTTCGCGAGCTCGCCGTAGCGCTCGGCAAAGCGCTGGTGCTTCTGGACCGCGAGCGCGACGAGGGGGACGAGGAAGAGCATCCGGCCACGCCCCTCGAGCTGGTTCTTGAGGCCCGCCATCTCGCCGATGAATGTCTTGCCCGACGCGGTGGCGGCGACGACCAGGAGGTCCTTGCCGTAGAGGAGGCCGGCCTCGACGGCGAGCTGCTGAACAGGCATCAGCCGTTCTACCCCCGCGGCCTCCACGAACGGCCGGGGGAGCGGCAGCTCCTCGAGGGCCTGGGTCTCGCCGACGGCATGGGCCTCGACGCGGTCGTACAGGGACGAGCGGCGCGTGGTCGCCGTCTCGGGCTGTATGGTCGCGAGCACCCGGTCGATGTCGCGGTAGCGGTAGAGGAGCTCGTCGAGGTGGCCGAGCGCACCCCTCGCCATGCGGCCGAAGTGCGCGACCTCGCGGCGGAGCTCGCGCCGCGCGCAGGGGATGCAGATCCGCTCGTTGCCGTACCGCACCGAGTCCTTCTCGCGGAGCTGGGTTACCCGGTCCTCGAGCAGGCAGAGGCGGCAGGCGTCGAGCGGCCGAGGCCGGACCTGGAGGTCGGCGAGGAACGACTCGAACTCGGAGGAGGGGGCGGTCAGCATCACCTCGGTCGTACGGAGCAGGTTCACAAGTTCCTTGGTGGGCGTGTTCCGGTACTGTCGGCGGCCCGCCTGCCGGACCCGGTACTCCTTCGGCCGGATCCCCTTGGGGGTCTCGACGAGAGACACCTGCCCAATCGCCGTGACGCGCCGGCCGTCGAAGAAGAGCAGGCGATACCCCGCCTTGGATGGCGAGACGATCGTGATCATCGGTTCATCAGGTCGTGGATGCGATAGCGGAGCCCTGCGTCCTCGAGCCTTTTCAAGAATTCGGTGAACTCCTCGTCGACACAGACGAGCAGGCAGTCGAGCCCGTGGAATGCGGCCTCTATCACCCCCTCGCGGGCGCCGTAGAACATGTGGGGAGGCCTGCCCGCCTTCTCCAGCGCGACCCGCGCCTCGACCCCGACGGCCGCGACGACCGGGATGGGGACGGCGAGCGCGGCGAGGGCCGCGGGGTCCACCGCGCGCGAGCCCCCCTTCTCGACTCGCGGGACCTTCGCGACGTGGACCAGCCCCTCGCGGTGGTCGATCATCCCGGCGAGCCGGGTTACGCCGACATCCTCTCCCGCCCATGCCGACCGGACCACGGCGCCGTTCGCCGACCGTGGTTCGCGCCCCGCATAGAGGAGACCGTCCTGCATGTAGACCCCCACCATCTCGCCCTCCTCGAGATCCTCGGCGGCTACCGCGGCCCAGACCGAGACCTGCTGGATCAGGTCGCGGCGGACGTGCCGCGCGTAGGCCTCGAGCTGCTCGGCCCGGGAGAGGATCCACTCGACGCCCTCGCGGGTCACCTCGTACCGCCCCCGTCCCTGGGACGCGACCATGCCGTCCTCGACGAGCTCGCGGATGTATTCGGAGACGGCCTGCGGGGTGATCCCCAGGACGTCGGCGACCTCGAGCTGCCGGATCGCCGGCTGGTGCTCGGCGATCTCGACAAGGCACTGGAAACGGGTGGCCTCACGCTTCGAACGCAGAATGGTGGAGAGGGGGTCCTCAGCGAGCCCGGTCAAGGAAGACCAGCCCCTGCCCCTTGACGTCCATGCGCTGGCTCCGCTTGGCGATCCCGCGGATGAAGATGGGGGAGACGCTGTACTTGCGGGCCAGGTCGTTGATCGAGACGTTGCCGCTCTCGAGCTCGGCTTCCACGGACTCGACCATCGAGCGCAGGGTCTCGTCGTTCGAGATCGCGAGATAGAGGAGGTCCGAGAGCTCGCTCATCCCGCACTGGAAGTTGGCCCGGAACTTGGAGTAGGTGGCCCGGAACTCCTTCTCCGGCTTGTTTCCCGGCTCCGGCATCCGCCACTGCTCCTCGATCAGGTTCCCTTTCTTGAGGATGGTGAGGCAGTCGTCGACCTGATCCGTGCCGAGCGCCGCCTCGAGCTCGGCCTGGGTCATCCATGCATGGTTCAGAAGTTCGTAGATCTGTTTAAATCTCTCGTCGTTGAAGGTGATGAGAAGAGGGACCAGCTCCACCGGGTCGTTGATGATGCGAATGTGCCCTGTCACGGAGAACTCCAATATATATTGTCACGGTTCATCAATAAAGGTTTCAGGAAAATGCAGCAGGGCCTGATCACGGTCCGGGGCGTCGTGCAGGGCGTCGGTTTCCGGCCCTTCGTCTACTCGGAGGCGGTCCGGCTCGGTCTTTCGGGCACGGTCAAGAACCTGGGCTCCGAGGTCGAGGTCCGCGCAGCGGGCGAGCGGTTCGACGAGCTCGTCGCGTCACTCAGACGCGGTCCCCCCCTCGCGCGGGTCGACTCGGTCCAGGTCCGGCCCCTGGACGGGCCCGTGCCGGACGGTTTTGCCATCCTCCCGTCGACCGAGGGGGCGAGGACGGGCCTGATACCGCCCGACGTCGCGACCTGCGACCGCTGCCTCGCCGACATCGAGGATCCCGTGAACCGCTACCATGGGTACTGGGCGACCTCGTGCGTCGACTGCGGCCCCCGATACAGCATCATCCGCGACCTGCCGTACGATCGGCCCCGGACCTCGATGGACGCATTCCCACTCTGCGGCGGCTGCCGGACGGAGTTCACGGACCCGGAGTCACGGCGGCACCACGCCCAGACGATAGCCTGTCCGGGGTGCGGGCCTCACCTCGTGCTCCTCGACGCCGACGGCCGTGCCGTCCCCGTCGACGACCCGCTGGCCGAGACGGCCGCCCTCCTCGATCGCGGGCGGATCGTCGCGATCAAGGGAGTCGGCGGGTTCCATATCGCATGCATCGAGACGACGGCGACCCGGCTCAAGGAGCGGCTCGGCCGTCCCGAGCAGCCGCTGGCCGTGATGGCCCGGCCCGACTGGGTCGAGGCGGCGACCGTGCTCGGGGACGCCGACCGGGCTGCGCTGGCCTCGATCGAGCGGCCGATCGTCGTGCTCGAGAAGCGCGACCCGACGGCCCACGAGGCGATCTCGAACCTCCACACGATCGGTGTGATGCTGCCGTACACCGGCCTCCACCACCTCCTCTTCGAGCGCCTCGCCCACCCGATGCTCGTGATGACCTCGGCCAACGCGCCGGGGTATCCGATGGTGACCGGGCTCGACCGGGCCCATGCGGCGCTCGCCGGGGTCGCCGACTTCCTCCTCTCGCACGACCGGGTGATCGTGAACCGCTGCGACGACTCGGTGGTGCGGGGCGGCCACCTGATCCGCCTCTCGCGGGGGTACGCCCCGCTTCGGACTGCCGTCAACCTCGGGGAGCACTGCATCCTCGGCGTCGGGCCCGAGCTCTCGGCGAACGTGACCATCTATCGCGACGGCCACGCGGTCACCTCGCCGCATGTCGGGAACGTCCGGAACCCTGAGACCCTTGCGTACCTGGTCGAGACGATCGAGAAACTGGGTGACTGGCTCGGGGCCCGGTACGACGTGGTCGCCCACGACCTCCACCCCCAGTTCCTCTCGACCCGGTATGCCCGGGATGTCGCGCGGGAGCTCGGTGTCCCGGCCTTTCCGGTCCAGCACCACGAGGCCCACATCGCCTCGGTGACGCGCGACCCCTGCGTCGGCATCGCCATCGACGGCGTCGGCTACGGCGCGGACGGGACGGTCTGGGGAGGCGAGATCTTCGCGGGGGCCGCGCCGGCGTACGACCGCGCCGGCCACCTCGAGGCCGTGCCCATGCCCGGCGGCGACCTGGCGACCAGGTATCCCGAGCGGATGCTCTACGGCATCCTGCCCGAGGACCGGGTCCTCGACCTGCTCGCTGTCCGTGGCTGGACCGAGATCGAGCGCGACGCGCTCGCCCGGCAGACAGCGCGCCGGGTCAACACCCCGCTCACATCGAGCACGGGGAGGGTGCTCGACGCGGCCGCGGCCCTGCTCGGGATCTGCCGCGAGCGGACCTACGACGGCGAGCCCGCGATGAAGCTCGAGGCCGCCGCGGCCCGCGGAAGGGGGGGCGAGTGGCCGGTCGAGCCGGTCGAGCGGCACGGAGCTGTCGTCGTCCCGACGCGGGCCCTGATGGGCGAACTCGCGGACCGGTACCTCGCGATCGGCCGGCCATCATCCGTGGCCGGGCGCAGAGCCGTCGCAGACCTCGCGGCCTCGTTCCAGCACAACCTGTCACGGGGGGTCGCGATGGCAGCCGCGCGGGTCGCTGCGGACCGGGGCATTGAAACGGCGGCGCTCTCGGGCGGTGTCGCGATCAACACCGCCATACGGACGACGATCGTCCGTTCCCTCGAGTCCGCTGGGATACCCTGCCGCTTGAACGAGCGCCACCCCCTCGGCGACGGCTGCATCAGTTTCGGCCAGTGCGTGATGGCCGCGGCCCTCGCCCGATGACCGATGCTCCCTTCGTGAAGATCTGCGGCGTCACCAGGCCGGAGGACGCGCGCGTCGCGGTCGAGGCCGGCGCGGACGCCGTGGGAGTCGTGATGGCCTCGGACTCGCCCCGGTGCTGCACGGTCGAACGGGCGCGGGCCGTCTTCGCCGAGGTACCGCCGGGCATTCTCCGGGTCGTGGTCAGCCACACGCACTCGATCGAGGAGCTCGCGATCTGCCTCGCGGCTGGGCCTGACGCGCTCCAGCTCTCGCAGCCGCTCGCCGTGCTGGCCCCAGCCGGCGTCGCCGTCATCCGCGTGGTGGGCCCGGGCGACCCGGTCCCCGCAGACTGCACCATGGTGATCGTGGACGGCTCCCACGGCCGGGGCCACCCGTTCGATCCGGCGTACGCGCGGTTGGTCGCGCGGGACTCGCCCGTCCCGGTGCTGCTCGCAGGCGGCCTCTCGCCCGAGAACGTCGGCGCGGCGATCCGCGAGGTCGGTCCCTTCGGCGTGGACGTCGCCTCGGGCGTGGAGGCGGCACCGGGGATCAAGGACCCTGAGCGGGTCCGCGCCTTCGTCCAGGCGGCGCGGCGGGCTTACCCGAACGACTGAAGCACGCGACACCAGCGCCCGGCGACCCCGGGGTCGCGGGCGAGTGCCGACGGACGGACGTGGGCGCACTGGTCATAATAGGCCCCCGGTTCGACGGTCTCGGCGGTGGCGAGCCGGACCTCGTGCGCACCCCCGTGCTCGGGCGGCTGGCCGCGGCTCCCCGGGAATCCCGCGGCGAGGAGCTTGGTCGCGCAGACGCCGGGGTCGAGCGAGACCGCCTCGAGCCCGCGGGCCGCCATCGCCCATGTCATCAGCACCACCCCGAGCTTGGAGAGGCTGTACGCTGCGTATCCGTCGTACCGCCGCTCCCCCTGGAGGTTCTTCCAGTCGATGCTCGTGGTCGAGAAGTGGGCGATCGAGGCGACGTTCACCATCCGTCCCGGTGGGGCCAGGAGCGGCTCGAGGGCCCGGGCGACGCGATACGGAGCAAGGGCGTTGACGGCGAACGTGGTCTCGAGTCCCTCGGGCGTCAGCACGCGGGTGCGCATGTAGACCCCGGCGTTGTTGACGAGCGCGGCGAGGCCGCCGTGGTCCTCGCGGACCGTGTCCGCCATCCCGGCGATCGCGCCGGGGTCGCGAAGGTCCGCTGTGATCGAGTCGACCACGGCGTCCGGGTGCCGGGCGCGGAGCTCGGCCGCGACGGCCGCTTCTCTGGCCGGCTCCTTGCCGTGGACGATCACGGGCCGCCCGGCCGCGACCAGGAGCCCGGCGGCGGCGAGGCCGATCCCGTCGGTCGAGCCGGTGATCAGGATCGGCCTCATGCGCCGAGCAACGCCTCGTACCGCGACGGGTCGTACCCGACCACGATCCGACCCCTGTGCTCGGCGTACGGGAAGGCGGGCGTGCCGTGGTCGAGCATGCGGAGCAGGATATGGCGGCGCCGGTCCGGATCGGCCAGGTCGTCGTCGACGGTCCCGATCGGTACCGCCCGCCGGGAGAAGAAGTCCTTGGCGCAGGAGCACCAGGGACAGGTCGAGAGCGTATAGAGTATTACGGGCGTCATGTGGGCCTCGATAGTGCTCGATTGATACAAACCTTCAGGTCGAGCGCGGGACAAGATCGGTCACGTTTTATAGCCGGCGATCCGATCGATGACCGGAGGAAGCTGATCGGCAATGCCCGGCACTGGATCGGTGGAAGAAGGCGGGCTTCCCGCAGTGCCTCCTCCGCGCGAGGAACTCCGTCGCCCGCACCTGCCCGCGAGGCTCGGCGCGATCATACTGGTCGCCCTGGTCGCCATCCTCTTCGCCCTGGGCTTCCTGCTCCTCAACGGGTATCTCGAGCACCTGGTCTGGACCGAGGGCGTTCTCACCGCGAACCGGTGGATGATCCCTGTCCTGGTGATCGCCTTCTCTCTCGTAGTCGGCCTCTCGCGCCGGTACCTGCGGGCGCCGAGCTCGATGGACGCCGGCTTCGACGAGATGGTCCGTGGCGACGCCGAGCCGCCCGACCCCCGGCAGTTCCCCGGGGCGTTCGTCTCGTCGCTTGCCTCGCTCCTCTCCGGTGCATCGATCGGTCCCGAGGGCGTGCTCGGCGTGCTCGTGGGCGAGATCGCGGAGTTCCTGCGTCCGCGCCTCCGGGTCCCTGCCTCCGCGTCCTCGGGGTTCAATCTCGCTGCCCTGGCTTCGGCCTTCAACGGTCTGATAGGCAGCGCCCTTTTCACGGGGGTCTTCGCCACCGAGCTCCAGTCGGGCCGTGCCAAGACCCCGCTTCAGTTCCTGGTCTGGAACCTGATTGCCGGGGCCGTCGGGTTCGTCGTCTTCCGGGCCTCGGGGTTCCCGTCCTTCGCGGGGATGATCCCCTTTCCGCCGGCCGGCCTCACCCCGGCCTTCGCCATCGTCGCGGTCCTCTGCGGCGTCCTCGCGACCGTGATCACGATCGGCATCGGCGCCTGGCTCCGGGTGGTGGAGACGGGCATGGACCGCCTCTTCGGTGACCGCGTGGTGCTCCGGGTCGTCGCGGCGGGCGCCGCCATCGGGGCCGTCTGCTTCGTCTTTCCCGACCTCCTCTTCTCCGGCGAGTCCCAGATCCACGACTTCATCGAGAACCCGGTCCTGTACGGCGCCGGCCTGCTCCTGCTGCTGGCCGTCCTGAAGCTCGTGCTCTTCGGGGTCTCCATCAAGGCCGGGTACATCGGCGGCCCCATCTTCCCGATCATCTTCGCCTGTACCCTGATCGGTCTCGCCCTCAACCTCCTCGTCCCGGGGGTCCCATCCACAGTCTTCGTGCTCTGCATCGAGGCCGGGGCGATCGCCGTGGCGATGGGCATCCCGCTCACCGCGATACTCCTCGTCGCCCTCACAAGCGGGGCGGACCAGGACATGATCGTCCTGCTCGTGCTCTCGATCGCGACCGCCCTGCTCCTCTCGGCCGGTGTTCAGCGACGGCTCGCGGCCCGCCGCCCCGTTGCGGAGGACGGATCTATCGCCGGTACGCACTGACCAGGCGGGCGACCAGCACCGCGACGTAAAGCACGCCCGTGACTGCCTCGGCGTACGCGAGAGACTGGGCGAGCGGCGTCACGGGGGTGATGTCCCCGTAGCCCACCGTCGCGAGTGTGATAAAGCTGTAGTAGAGGAAGTCCATCCAGTCAAGCGGCCCCGTGCCGGCGATCGCGGAGCCGACGGTGAACGCGCCCGGGTTCACCAGGGCGAGGCCCTGGTAGACGAGTGACCAGGTCAGGCCCAGGAGGAGGTACACCGAGAGGGCGCCGGCGATGACGTCGCCCGTGACTTCGTCCGCCGTCACCACGGCCCGAAGCAGGAAGACGGTGAAGAAGACGAAGAACGAAATCGGGACCAGGGCCGTGACGAGGTGCGACGGGGCCGTGGGAGCGAGGGCGGCTACCCAGCGCGTGATCAGGACGGGCGCCCCGAGGAGGATCGCGATCCCGAGGAGGATGCGGTCGTGCCTCATGGAGACAAGGCCCGCGAGGACCACGAGCGTCAGCGTGACCCCGAGAAAGAGGTCGACGTCGGCGAGAGCGACGGTCAGGGGCACGACGGCAAGCAGTAGGATCAGGGAGGCCAGCAGGATCCGGAACCGGTACCGGTGCTGGCCCCTGGACAGGCGCGAGATTACCCTCTGTGCGCGCTCGTTCATCACCATTCGGGAGTGACAATTCCCGGCCCCATCACAATACCATCACACTTTTATGGTCACGGTGCCGTCAGCGCACCATCCGGTCGACCCCGAGCGCGATCGCGACGAGGAGCGCATCGTCCTCCCCGGGCGGGACGGCCACGCCGTAGGTGAAGGGCTGGCGGAACCACCGGTTCGAGACCTCGGCCACCTGCCGCCCCCGGGCCTCGATCCGGTACTCGTGCGCCGCCGGGGACCCGCGGAGCCGGAGCGGCTCGCCTGCGGGGACGGCGACGCTCCAGCGCTCGCGCATGGTGCCGACCTGCGCCCGCCCGACCGTGGCGGCCGCCGCGCCGTCGTGGCGCTCGATCGCCACCGAGTCAACGGCGTGCATTGCGCGGGGCGGGACACGGTAGAGGGGCCGATCGTACGGATCCCGGAGGACCAGGGTATCCTGGAGCTGCAGCGCCCTGCCGTCCACGGAGAAGGCGAGCTCGCCGTCCTCGTCCTCGATCGCGACGTCGTCGCCGTTCCGCGCAATCCGAGCACGCACCCGGTACCTGTGGACCCGGGGTGACGAGCCCGGGAGGTCCGCCCCGCCGGCCAGTCGCCTCGTCCATCCGATCGCCGTCATGGTGACTCCCTTCCCGAAGGATCTCTTCTGTTACAGAGTCCATCTCCCGGCAACCATATAATAGATACTATCAGTCACGGCCGCCCCCTCCCCGTGGGGCGACGGAGCCGTCTGCCGAGCCGGGCCCCCTTCCGTGTCACGGCGCGAACCGGTGGAGCCCCGCCCGGCGCGCGCACTCGACGACCGAGCGGTGCTCCTCCCGCGTCACCGGTCGCTGGATGCGGCGGAGCGCCGGGGACCGCTCCAGTTCCCGTGGCGTCGGCCACCGGACGACCCGGTACTGGTCCATGATGTTGACATAGGCGTCTCGCGAGACCTCCTCCGCGAGAAAACGCATCAACTCGCAGCTCCCGGCGACGCCGTCCGGCAGGACCAGGTGCCGGACGATCAGCCCGCGCACGGCCACACCGTCATCGCAGGCGAGGTCACCGACCTGCCGCTGCATCTCGACGATCGCCCGCTTCATGGCTTTGACATACCCGGAAACCCGCGAGAGCTCCGCCGCAACTCCGTCATCGGCATATTTCGCGTCGGGCATGTAGATGTCCACGATGCCGTCGAGGAGGCGGAGGGTCCGGGGTGATTCGCTCGTCCCGGTATTGTAGACAATGGGGACGGCCAGCCCTCCGTCCGCCGCGATCGCGACCGCCTCCAGGATCTGCGGGACGTAGTGCGTGGGGCTGACCAGGTTGATGTTGTGACACCCGGTGGCCTGGAGCCCGAGCATGATCCCGGCGAGTTCGGCCGTGGTGACCTCCCGGCCCCGTCCCTCGAGCGAGGTCTCCCAGTTCTGGCAGAAGACGCAGCCCATCGTGCAGTGCGAGAAGAAGATCGTTCCCGAACCATGACGGCCCACGAGCGGCGGCTCTTCGCCGAAATGCGGCCCTTGACCGGAGATCCGGGACTGTCGACCTGCCCGGCACCACCCCCGTTCGCCCTCTAACCGGTTGACGCCGCACTGCCGGACGCAGAGGCCGCACGCTCCGAGAAGGCGGTGCGCTGCCAGCGTGCGCTCCCGGAGTTGACCCGGAGACATTCGGCGATAGGAGGGGAGTTCCATGGCCGGCCGTACGACCGCTCCTCGCATAAAACCCACACCAGTTACCTTCATCATCCGCGGGCGCGAGTCCTGACCTGATGAAGCTCGCGGTCTCGGGCAAGGGCGGGGTCGGCAAGACCACGCTCGCCGCCCTGCTCGCCGGCGCGCTCGCCCGGCGCGGATACGCGACCCTCGCGATCGACGCCGACCCGGCGCCGAACCTCGGGCCGGCTCTGGGGCTCCCGACAGATGAGGTCGAGCGACTCGTGCCGATCGCCGAGGACGCGGATCTCGTCGCGACCAAGACGGGGACCGGGTACGCCGGCGTGTACAACCTCTCGTTCCCGGTCGACGACGTGATCCGCGACCGGGCCGTGGCGACGCCCTCCGGCGCGGGCCTGGTCGTGATGGGCACGGTCCGGGCCGCCGGCGGCGGCTGCACCTGCCCCGCGGCCGCCGTGGTCCGGGCGCTGCTGCGCCGGCTGGTCGTGGGCGAGCGCCAGGCGGTCGTGCTCGACCTCGAGGCCGGGCTCGAACACCTGGGGCGGGGCACGGCCGGGAGCGTCGATCTCCTCCTCGTGCTCGTGGACGGCTCGGCCGCCGCCTGCGGTGTCGCCGGCCGGATCCGGGACCTGGCCTCCGAGCTCGGTATCCCGCGCATCGCTCTCGTCGGGAGCCGGCTCGCGGGCGACGGCGCCGCTGCTGCTGCGGCCGGCTGCGCCGAGCGGCTCGGCCTGCCGCTCCTCGCGGCCTTCCCCGACGACCCCGTCGTCGCCCGCGCCGGGCGCGAGGGTGCCCCGGCGCCGGCCGACGGGCCGACGGCGGCGCTCGCCGACGTGCTGCTCGACCGCATCCTCGCGGAGGGGGCATGATACGGGTCGTGGTCGTCGGCCGCGGCGGCACGGGCAAGACGAGCTTCGTCGCGCTCGCCGCGCGGTGGCTCTGCGAGCACGGCGGCGGCCCCATCCTCCTCGTCGACGCCGACCCCGACCAGTCCCTGGCCGAGATGGTGGGGGCCGACCTGGCGAGGGCCGGCGTGCGGACGATCGCCGAGCTCCTCGAAGAGACCTTCATCGCTGGTTCGGGGACGACGACCGGTGTCGCGCCCTCCGAGCGGATCGAGGGACGGATCTGGGAGGAGGGGCTGTACGAGGGGAAGTGTTTCGATCTCGTTGCACTCGGCACCAAGTGGGTCGAGGGGTGTTACTGTCTGCCCGACGCGGCTCTCAAGCGCGCGCTCGAGCGGCTGGTCCGGCAGTACCGCTACCTCTTGATCGATTCGCCGGCCGGGCTCGAGCACCTGAACCGACGGGTCGCGGACGAGGTCGACCTGGTCGTCGACCTGGTCGGCGCCTCCAAGAAGTCCTTCGACCACGTCGCCCGGGCCCGGCGGGTCGCGGACGAGTCCGGGGTCCGATACGGCCGCTTCGTCGTGGCCGGCGGGTACCAGCTCGAGCCCGGGATGGAGGCGCTCACATCCTCGACCGGGCTGTTCTACGCCGGGCGCGTCGAGGCCGACGCGGAGCTCGCCGAGTTCGTCCTCGAGGGGCGCTCCCTCTTCGAGCTTCCCGCCGACAACCCGGCTCTCGCCTCCGTCGGCGTCGTGCTCGGGCGCATGGGGATCGCGCCCTGAGTTATCTGGACGGGGGGGGCCGCTCCGCTCCGCGTGGCGGCTGATTTATTACTCAATCGCGCGTTAACCCCTACCTTTATTACGCCTTCACTCGATACGGTTGGTTAGCCACCCTGATGCCCGGAGCGGCCCTCCGGGCTGGCTGGAATACTGTTATGAAGGGAATCGACATCCGTATCGGCGAGATCGCCTCACCGCTCGGTCGAGTCCGGGACCTGCGCGTGGGGATCGGCCGGGTCGGCTCGGGGACCTGGGACGAGTCGGCTGGACCGACGCCGTGCCCGTCCCCGGCGGCGCTCCGTGACTGGGACCGCCGGCTGCTCGCACGATACCGCCCGTTCTACATGCCGCTCTGCGACCTCTGCTGCCTCTGCACCTACGGCAAGTGCGACCTCTCGGGAGGAAAGAAGGGTGCCTGTGGCATCACGATGGCGGCCCAGCAGTCGCGGATCGTGCTGCTCGCCGCCTGCATCGGAGCCGCGACCCATACCAGCCACGCTCACGAACTCGTCGAGTATCTCGTCGACCGATACGGGCGGACCTTTTCCCTCGACCCCGGTGGGCTCGCGGTCGAGCTCCGCCTGCCGAACGTCGAGCTCGTCTGCGGCCTTCGGCCCGAGACCCTCGCGGACCTCGAGACCGTCCTCGAGTACTGCGACGAGCAGCTCGTCGGTCTCCTCGCCGCCACCCACACAGGGCAGGAGGGAGACCCGATCGACTTCGAGTCAAAGGTGTTCCATGCCGGCATGGTCGACCATGTCGCCATGGAGGTCGCCGACGTGGCCCAGATCTCCGCTCTCGACTTCCCGCGGGCTGATCCCCATGCCGCGCTCGTCGACCTGGGACTCGGCACGATCGACGCCGCGAAGCCCGTGATCCTCGTGGTCGGGCACAACGTCCCGCCAGCGGCAGCGATAATCGACTACCTCGCCTCGCACGGGCTCGAGGGCACGGTCGAGGTGACCGGCATCTGCTGCACCGCGATCGACATGACCCGTCGGTCGCCGGCGGCGAAGATCGTCGGGCCGATCTCCTGGCAGCTCCGGTACATCCGCTCGGGGATCCCCGACCTCGTGGTCGTGGACGAGCAGTGCGTACGGGCCGACCTCTCCGACGAGGCGGCCCGGCTCGGGATCCCCGTGATCGCGACCTCGGCCAAGAACTGCCTGGGCCTCCCCGACCGGTCGGGCGACCCGGCGGATGCGCTCGTCGACGACCTGGCCTCGGGCGCCGCGCCGGGTGTGCTCGTCCTCGACCCCGAGAAGGTCGGCGAGGTCGCGGTCCGGGTTGCCGTCCAGCGACGTCCATCGCGTCCCGCACGGCCTGCGGTCGACATCGCGGGCGCCGCTGCAGCCTGCGGCAACTGCGGCGCCTGCGCTGGCGCCTGTCCCGTCGAGTCGGACCTGCCGACGGTGATGCAGGCGGCGAAGGCCGGCGACGCGACGCCGCTCGGCGCGCTTCTCGAGACCTGCGTCGGCTGCGGCCGGTGCGAGGAGGCCTGTCCCCAGGGAATCGAGATCCACGGGTTGATGGCCGCCGGGTGCGACGTCTGCGAGCGGTTCGCGATGCGCACCGGGCGTGGTCCGATCCAGGACGTGGAGATCCGCGAGGTCGGCGGTCCCCTGGTTCTCGGCGAGATCCCGGGCGTGGTCGCGTTCGTCGGCTGCGCGAACTACCCCGAGGGCGGGCGCGAGGTCGCCGAGATGGTGACCGAGTTCGCGAAACGGCGGTTCGTGGTCTGCACCTCGGGCTGCGCTGCCATGTCGGCCGCGATGTACCGCGACGAGGAGGGGCTGACGCCGTACGAGCGGTTCTCCGGACGGTTCGAGGCCGGCGGCGTGGTCAATGTCGGCTCGTGCGTCGCCAACGCCCACATATCCGGGGCAGCGATCAAGATCGCCTCGATCTTCGCAAAAAGAAAGCTCTCGGGCAACTACGCAGAGGTCGCGGACTACGTGTACAACCGGGTCGGTGCCGTCGGCGTCGCCTGGGGCGCGATGTCCCAGAAGGCCGCGTCCATTGCCGCGGGCTTCTGGCGCCTCGGCATCCCGGTCGTGGTCGGGCCGCAGGGCGCGAAGTACCGGCGGATGCTCCTGGGCAGGTCCGACCACGACGAGGACTGGACCGTCCGCGACCGGCGCACGGGCGAGGAGGTCTACGTCGGGCCCGTGCCCGAGCACCTCTTCATCGCGGCCGAGACCAAGGAGGAGGCGATGGCGATCATCGCCAAGCTCGCCATGCGCCCGAACGACACGAGCCGCGGCCGCTCGATCAAGCTCACGCACTACATCGACCTCCACCTGCGCTGCTATGGCCGGATGCCCGACGACCTGCACCGGTTCGTCCGGACACGGGCCGACATCCCGACGATGCAGAAGGACACGCTCCTGCCCCTGCTCGAGGCCCGCGGCTGGACCGAGCGACCGATTCCCGATCCCACGCTGCTGTCCGGGGAGGCGTCCCGATGAGGGTCGAGCCCCGGCAGCCGGCGATGATGGGCGGCACCAGGACGGCCACGCCGGTCGAGAAGCCCGCGGTCCTCGCCGCGCTCGCCCGCCGTGCGAAGAGGCCGCTCCTCGTGATCGGCCACCGCGCCCTCATCGAGGGCGATGGCGGTTCGAACGCCATCGACCTCCTTGCCAGGGTCGCCCTGAAGGCCGGATGGCCGGTCGTGGCCACGGGAGACACGGGCCCCGCGCTCGCGGCGCGGGGCGTCGAGCCGGCTCTCTGCATCACGGCCATGAACCTCGGGAACCGGCTCTCCGACCCCACCTGGCCGGGCGTGGACGGCGAGGGGGCCCACGACGTCGTCTTCCTGGCCGGCCTCTCCTACGCACTCGAGTGGACGCTCCTCTCGGGCCTCCGGCACGGCCCCGCCGACCTCGTGACGGTCTCGCTCTCGCCCGGGTACGAGCCGCACGCTTCGTTCTCGCTCCCGAACCTTACCTGGCCGGCGTGGCGGGCGCTTATCGCGGAGGCCTTCGATCTCGAGGAGGCGGCGTGATGGAGAGCGTCCCGGTCGATGTTGGCCTCGTTCACGAGGGCGAGCGGATCCGCAAGCAGGAGATGCAGCTCGAATTCGGCGGGCCCGGCATCGAGGCGAAGTGGGAGCTCGTCCGCGTCGTGCCCCGTGACGTGGTCGAGGACGGCGCCGTCCGGATCGTCGGCCCCGACATCCGCGACCTCGCCGAGGATGGGAAGTACCCGCTCGGCATCCTGGTCGAGATCGCGGGTACGGCCCTCGAGGAGGACTTCGAGGGAGTGATCGAGCGCAGGATCCACGAGTACTCGAACTATGTCGAGGGCCTGATGCACCTGAACCAGCGGTACGACATCTGGGTCCGGCTCTCGAAGCGGGCGTTCAGGGCCGGGTTCGACTCGTTCGAGTACCTCGGACGCGTTCTGCTCCACCTCTTCAAGAACGAGCTGCCGATCATCGAGGCCATGCAGGTGACCTTCTTCTCGGACCCGTCCGAGGTCGAGAGCCGGCTGCCCGAGGTGATGGCCCGGTACGAGGCCCGCGATGCCCGGGCACGGGGGCTCTCGGACGAGGAGGTCGAGACCTTCTACGGCTGCGCGCTCTGCCAGTCGTTCGCGCCGCGCCACACCTGTGTCATCACGCCCGAGCGGTACGCGAACTGCGGCGCGATCTCCTGGTTCGACGGGAGAGCCGCGGCGCGGATGGACCCGAAGGGGCCGATCTTCGCCCTCGAGAAAGGCGAGTGCCTCGACCCGGTCCACGGCGAGTTCGCGGGGGTGAACGCGAGCGCCAAGGAGCGGTCCATGGGCGAGATCGACCGGGTCTGGCTCTACTCGGCCTTCAGCTACCCCCATACCTCGTGCGGCTGCTTCGAGGGGATCGCCTTCTACATCCCCGAGGTCGAGGGGTTCGGGATCGTCCACCGCGGCTATCGGGACGTCACCGTGAACGGCCTCGCCTTCTCGACCATGGCCGACTCGACGGCCGGGGGTCGGCAGGTCGACGGGTTCCACGGGGTCTCGCTCGAGTACCTCAAGTCCCGGAAATTCCTCCAGGCAGACGGGGGGTGGGACCGCGTGGTCTGGATGCCGGCAGAGATCCTCGAACGGCTCCGCCCGTTCCTGCCCGAGGGGGCCGCCGACCGGATCGCGACCGAGCAGGATGTCAGCTCGGTCGGGGAGCTCGAGGCGTTTCTTCGGGAGCACGACCACCCCGTACTCGCCCGCTGGGCGGCGGAGCCGGCGGCGCCCGTGGCGACCCTGGGGGAGTTGCCGCTCGAGCTCGGCGGGTACCGCGTGATCCTCAAGAACGCGCGGATCTACGCCGACCGGGTGATCGTTCTCCGCGAGGAGCCGGGCGAGGATGGGAGGCGGCCATGAACGGCCGGGACCTCGTCGGAGCGCTCGGTCCAGAGCTGCTTGCACTGCTCCGGACGGCCGGCCGGATCGAGCTCGAGGGATTCAGCCTCGAGCTCGACGAGCTCGAGCTGCGGCTGCCGCGGGGGGCCTTCGCTCCCCCGGCCGTGGGCGCGGCCCCGCCCGAGGCGCTCCCCGAGCGGCCGACGGAGCTCCTCCCGGCCGGGTTCGCCCTCGAGCGGACCGAATACCCAGGAAGGGTCCGCGAGGTCGTGCTCGGCGCGACGCGGCGCGAGGGCGGGTCGCGGGCGCGGGCGCTGACCATCGGCGGGGCCGAGGCCCCGGCCTTCGCCCTCTTCGATAGGCCGATCGTGAACCGGCCCGTGATCGCCATGGACGTCTTCGACACGCGGGTGCCGATGCCCAAGGCGCTCCGGGCCCCGTTCGAGGAGGTTCGTGACGACCCGGCCGAGTGGGCGCGCCTGAACGTCAACCGGTTCAAGGCCAAGGTGGTCACGGTCCACCTCCTCTCCACGGACCCGCTGATCAAGAACGCGACCCCTCGCGAGGCGGCATCCACGGTCGAGAGCGTACTCCAGGCCGTCGATGTCCCCCTGATCATCGGCGGATGCGGGGACCCGCGCAAGGACGCCGACGTCTTTGCCGAGGTCGCCGCGATGGCAGCGGGCGAACGGCTGTTACTCAACTCGGTCACGCTCGAGATGGCGACGGCCAAGACCCTCGAGACGGTCGCGCGGGCCGCGGCCGACCACGGCCACAACCTCCTCGCCTTCACGGGCCTCGAGTTGAACGACGCCAAGGAGCTGAATCGCCGGCTCTACGAGTACCTCCCCGCCGACCGGATCGTGATGGACCTGACCACGGTCGCGCTCGGGTATGGCCTCGAGTACTCGTTCTCGATCCACGAGCGGGCGCGGCACGCGGCCATCATGGGTGACGCCGAGCTCCAGCACCCGACCATCTCGGGCTCGACCAATGCCTGGGCCGCGCGCGAGGCCTGGATGCAGATGCCCGAGACGTACGGCGGGCCCGAGCTCCGCGGCCCGCTCTGGGAGGCCGAGACGGCCCTCGCCCTCCTGCTTGCCGGCGTCGACATCTTCATGATGTCCCACCCGGCAGCCATCGGGGCCATGCGGCAGGCGATCGATGCGCTCTGCACCTGGCCGCTCGAGGAGGTCGCCGAGGGCCGGGCCAACGACTGGGTCACGGCCCGGCTCGGGGGTGAGACCTGATGGCGAAGCGGTCGATCACCGAGACGAGCCCGATCGAGGTCTACCGGCTCCTGCCCCGGACCAACTGCGGCGAGTGCGGCGAGCCGAACTGCATGGCCTTCGCGACCCGGCTGGTCAACCGCGAGCTCGCCCTCGAGGCCTGCCCCCCGCTCCTTCGCCCGGAGTACGCCGGCGACCTCGGCGAGCTCGAGGCCCTCCTCGCCCCGCCGGTCCGCGCGGTGCGGATCGGCGAGGGGCAGGCGGCGGTCACGATCGGCGGCAAGTACGTGGTCCAGCGGCACGAGTTCACGTACCACAACCCGACGGCCTGCGCCATCGCCGTCGACGACGGGCTCTCGCGGGACCGGCTCGAGGAGCGCGTCCGGACGGCCGTGGGGTTCTCGTACAACTACATCGGGCGCGACCTCCGCATCGACGCCATCGCGGTGCGGTCGGTCACGGGCGACCCAGACACGTTCCGCGAGGCCGTCGCGCTGGTGGCGGGCGCGTGCGACCTGCCCCTCCTGCTCTGTTCGCCCGACCCCGCCGTGCTCCGGGCAGGGGTCGAGGCCGCTCCTGGCCGCCGCCCCCTGCTTCACGCAGCCGACCGGGCCAACTGGCGGGAGATGGCCGAGCTCGCCCTCGATAGTCACTGCCCGCTCGTTGTCTCGGCCCCGGACGACCTCGCGGGGCTCCGCTCGCTGACCGCGACGCTCCGGGCCTGGGGGATCGACGACCTGGTCCTCGACCCCGGCACGTTCCCGAATGCCGGGCTGCCGCACACGCTCAGGAACTTCGCCCGCTGCCGGTACGCCGCGATCCGGGGCGGGGACGACCTCCTGGGCTACCCGCTGTTCGGCGCACCGATCGCGGCGTTCACTGGGGCGGAGCTCGACCCTGTCCGGTGCGCGTTCGACGAGGCCCTCTCGGCCTCGACCCAGCTCTCGCGGTACGCCGACATCCTGGTGCTCCATGGGCTCGAGGGCTGGTCCGTGCTGCCGACCCTGCTCTGGCGGTTCAACCTCTACACAGACCCGAGGAAGCCCGTGGCGGTCGAGCCGGGCCTGCGCGAGTTCGGCGCGCCCGACCGCACGAGCCCGGTGCTCGTGACGGCAAACTACGCGCTGACCTACTTCACGGTCGAGTCCGACATCAAGTCCGCCAACTTCTCGTGCTACCTCGTGGTGGCCGACACGGGCGGCCTCTCGGTCGAGAGCGCGGTAGCGGGCCGGTACTTCTCGGCAGCCGGGATCGCCGAGGCGCTCTCCAGCTCGGGGGTCGCCGACCGCGTGGACCACCGGGTGCTGATCATCCCCGGGCTCGCGGCCCGGCTCTCGGGCGAAGCCGCCGAGGCAACCGGGTGGCGTGTCCTGGTCGGGCCCAAGGACTCCTCGGGCCTCCCGGCCTTCATCAAGGAACGCTGGCCACCCGGGCCGGCCTGATCCCCCCATGGCCCGCCCTGTCACCGTGGTCCTCGAGCCGTCGGGGGAGGTCATCGAGGCCCGGCCCGGCGCCCGACTCCTCGAGCTCGTCCGCTCGGCAGGCGTCGCCCTCGAGGCCGTGTGCGGCGGGGCGGGCGAGTGCGGCAAGTGCCGGGTCTATGTCTCCCCGCCCGACGCCGTCGAGGAGGCGGGGAGCGTTTGCCGCCACGCGCCGTCGGCGGAGGAGCGGGCCGCAGGCTGCGTCCTCGCGTGCCGGGCGACGCTCCTCGCGGACTGCACGGTCTCAGTCCCGGTCGAGAGCCGGATCGTCGCCCCGAAGATCCTGGTCCCGGACCTCTCAACACCGGGCGCGCTCGACCCCGCCGTGCGTTCGTACCGGGTCGCGGTCGAGGCGGACCCCTTCCAGATCGGTGCCTCGGTCCGGCTCGACGGGTACGACGGTCCGCGCCCGGCGATGGGGGCGGCCCTGCTCGCCCGGCTCCGGGACGCTGGCGGGGACTGTTTTGCGATCATTCACGAGGACGGCGGCGCAGCCCGTGTCCTCGCAGCCACGCCCGAGCCGGGGCAGCTCTACGGCGCCGCCGTCGACCTCGGGACCACGACCGTGGTCGGGGCCGTCGCTGACCTCTCGACAGGGGCCGTCCTCGCCACGGCGGCCGCGCTGAACCGGCAGATCACATGGGGCGAAGAGCTCCTGACCCGTATCGCACTCGGCCGGAACGAGGAGGGGCGGGGGATCCTCCGCCAGGCCGCTGGGGAATCCATCAGGGCCGTGATCGGGGAGGCGGCGCGTGAAGCGGGAGTCGAGACCGGCCGGATCGCCGAGGTCGTACTCGCCGGCAACACGGTCATGACCTGGCTCGCTGCCGGGCGCGACCCCTCGCCACTCGAGCTCGTGGATGCCCCCGTGGACCGGGCGAGCATCCGGTTTCCGGCCTCCGAACTCGGGCTGCCCGTGATGCCGAACGCGACGGTCACGTGCCTGCCCGCGATCAGCAGGTTCGTCGGCGGCGACGTGGTGGGGGACCTGCTCACGGCCGGGCTCTGCGCCGCGGACGAGGTGTCACTCCTGGTCGACCTGGGGACGAACGGCGAGATCGTGCTCGGGTGCGCCGAGTGGCGGGCCTGCACCTCCTGCGCCTCGGGCCCGGCTTTCGAGGGCGGCGGCTGCTCCTGCGGCATGCGGGCCATGGCCGGCGCGATCGAGGCCGTCGCCATCGACCCGGCCACAGGGGAGGCGGCGTGCCGGGTGATCGGGAGCGAGCTGCCGCGGGGCTGCTGCGGCTCGGGGTTGATCGACGCCGCCTACGCACTGTTCCGGGCCGGGATCCTGGACCGGACGGGCCACCTTGTCGAGGGCGCGCCGGGCGTCCGCGAGGGGGCCGAGGGGCTCGAGTACGTCCTCGTCCCCGAGGAGCGGACGGTCATGGGGCGGGCGATCGCGGTCACCGAGCGGGATATGGCCTACCTGATGGACTCCAAGGCCGCGGCGCTCGGGGCGGTCCAGGTGCTGCTCGATCGTTACCTGGTCCGCCCGGAGGACGTCCGCCACCTCCACCTCGCCGGCGCGTTCGGCGCGTTCGCGGACCTGGAGTCGGTGTACGGACTCGGGGTCCTGCCGCGTTTTCCGAACGCCGAAGTCACGGCGATCGGCAACGGCTCGCTCTCGGGGGCGTACGCGGCCCTGCTCTCGCGGAGGCGCCGGCGCGAGGGTGAGGCCTGCGCGGCCTCGACGGCCTACATCGACCTCCTCGTGGACCCGGCCTTCGTCGAGGCGTACACGGCCGCCCTGCAGATCCCGGGACCGGCCCGACTCTTTCCTGGGGCGTGATGAGGGGCGGCATGTGTCTGCCGAGCCAGCCCGCCACGACTCTCATGCCGATGGCATGCCTCGCAGAGCCGGACCTCCAGCCCCCACCTCGCTGGAGACGTCGCACGGGCAAGCCGGCGCCGCCGTGCCGGAACGTGGATTCCCCGTGGAGGTATGGAGGACATACCTGATGAACGATCGGGGATGGACGCCGCCGGACCTGAGGCCCGGGCCGGAAACGGGGGCCCTCGCCCGAATCCGCTGGAACGGAACCTGGAACGGGACGGGGGAGTCCGATGGCACGGGCCCCCGCTCCCTCCGCGATGGAAACGACAGGGCGGGCGGCCCGCAGGCGGGGGCTGCATGGAACCCTGGGCTGGCTGCCTCTTCGAGCAGGACTCGTTCGTCGACGACCGGCCGGTGCTGAACTGGCAGGTGCGGTGGATCACGGGCTTGGGACCGGGACTCAAACGAGTACCGGTCCGTAAGGCGGACACGAACGGCCGTGCCTTCATCTACAGGCGGATCGAGGGCGACCGGCTGAACTGACCGGACACGACCCCCCGTCCCGACGACCCGTCACCGCCCGCCGCGTTCCGGACCATCGCCCGCATCGTCGTTCGGAGACCCCCGGCGTCTCCCGTCAATCCGGGAACGATCACGGTCGCCGAGATACAACGATTCGAGAAGCCGAGCCCCCGTATCCGTGCCGGCGCGGGCCGACCGCTCCCTGAAGGCCGCCATGGTCTCGGCGATCCGGCGGCCGAGCCACTCCTCGTCGAACACCGACTGGAAGACGAACTTCACCTGGTTCGCGACCTCCCAGTCCTCCCACGCCGCGGGGTCCGCCACGCGGGCGAAGAGGGGCGTCCCTGGCAGGGGCAGGGGCACGGTGAACGAGATCTCGTCGAGCGGGAGCGAGAGGGCCAGGGCGAAGGTCGTCTCGACGTCCTCGACCGTCTCGCCCGGGTACCCGACCATGAAGAATCCGGCCGTGCCCACGCCCGCCGCAGCGAAGAGCTCGACGGCCCGGACTCCCTGCGCCACGGTGGTCCGCTTGTTCATGAGGCGAAGGGTGGCATCGCTCCCCGACTCAAGGCCGAGATAGACCCGGTGGCACCCCGCGCGCTGCATGAGGTCGACGAGCCCGGGGGTGAGCCGCTCCACGCGAGAGAGACAGGTCCAGCCCACGGGCGTCCCGCGTCGGATCATGCCCCGGCAGAAGGACGCGAGGTAGTCCGTGTCGAGGGTGAAGCAGTCGTCCGCGATCCAGAGGCCGGTATACCCGAGCGCCCGGATCTCCTCGATCTCCCGGAAGACCCGCTCCAGCGGGGGCTTCCTGAAGCGGTTGCCCCAGACGGGCTTCGAACAGAAGTCGCATGAGAACGGACAGCCCCGCGTGACCATGATGCTGGTCTGCCGCAGCCCGGTGGCCTGCTCCATCGCCTCGCCGTACCGGCGGTGGTCGAATCCCGAACGGTCTGGCAGGGGGAGCTGGGCGAGGACCGCGGCGGAGCGGTGCACGGGCGGCGTCGCCATGACGCGCCCGCCGATCTCCGCATACAGGCCAGGGTAGACCGCGCTCTTCATGGTCTCCAGGAACGCGGGCCTGGCACCGGCCCGGAGGTAGTCGCGGCAGAAGTCGGGGAACGCCACGTCGCCCTCCCCGCGGAAGACCAGGTCGAACCGCTTGGCGAACATCCCGGGGTGGACGGTCGGCAGGGGCCCGCCGGCGACGAAGAGGGTCCCCGGCAGGCGCTTCCGGAGGGCCGAGAGCAGGTCGAACGCGTTCCGGCTCATGGTGACCATGACCGAGATGCTCACCACTCCAGGCTGCGCCCCGGCGACGGCGTCCACAGCACCGTCGAAGCTCTCGAACGTGCAGTCGACGACCCGGGTAGGGACGCCGCGCACCGCGAGCTGGCTCGCGAGGCAGGCGATCCCCAGCGGGGGAAAGAGCTTCTCGACCGGGTCCCGGCCCCGGAAGTAGGGGTAAACAAGCGCGACCCCCGGCGCGGGCGGGCCCATCACGGTTCCGCGCCCCCGGCGAGGTCGATGCCGTACCGCACCACGATGGGTTCGCCCAGACCGCCGAGGGGGCCGAGCTCCAGGCAGAACCCGGCCCAGCAGAGGTCCCCCGCCCGCTCCCGGCCCCAGAAGAGCCCGGTCGGCACGGGCGGAGAGACCGACGCCCCGCTGATCGCGAACCGCAGTCCGTGGACGGTGTCGTAAAGCGCGGGTGGGTCCGCCGGGTCGATCGCCTCCCACCCCGGCGGGGGAGGGCCGACCGCTCCGCCCCGGACGGCCGCGTCGAACCATTCGCCGCTCAGCTCGTTGAGGAGGCAGACCGTGCTCCCCGGCCGCACGGGGGGATGGACCTCGGCCCGTACGTCGATACACGTGCCCGTCACGGCGCAGGCGACTGTCACCCACCCGGCGGGGGGCGAGGCTTCGAACCGGGACTCGATCTTCAAGGCCCGCTGCAACCTGGGCACGGGCCGGAGGAGCAGGGGCTGGAGGGCGGGCAGGCGCATGTAGGCCCCGACCCCGGACTCGATCCCCCGCGCCAGGAGAGAGGAGGACCGGCCCCGGACGCTCCATGCCATGCGGGTGTCGAGGAGGAACGTGCGTTCGAACCCGGTGTCCGCCCGGTCGGTCCACGAGCGCGAGAAGTAGGTGCACGTCCGGTCCCGGACGACCACACCCCCGATACCCATCCCCTCGCCGACCAGGTCCTTGTCCCCGGCGTAGACCAGGAGGCCGCGGGCAAGCCCCGAGCTCCTGCCAGCTCCCTCGTAGTCCCCTCCCGGTACGATTCGGAGTGCATCCATACGGCCCGGCCTATCGAGAGATGGAATGGAGAAATAAATACTCTTCTCGCCCGTGAGCGAAACATCCATCCGGCCGCGCGCCGATAGTGCCCCGAGTGATGACCCAATGACCGGGACGACTCCCTACGAGGTTACCGGGACGGCCGGCGAGGCCGAGATCCGGCTCTACCCCGCGCTGGTGCTGGCGACCGTAGGTGACGACGGGGACGACGGCGGGTTCCGCCTGCTCTACGCCTACATCACCGGCGCAAACCGGGCCCGCGACGCGATCCCCATGACCACGCCGGTGATCACGTCGTCGACGATCCCCATGACCTCCCCGGTCATCTCCGGTGCGGGCACGATGTCGTTCGTACTGCCTCCGGAGATGCCCGCCGACCGGGTTCCGGAGCCGACCGACGACCGCGTCCGGATCGAGACGGTGCCGGCGCGGGAGGTGGCCGCGGTCCGGTTCTCTGGGCATGCCCGGCCGGCCGACGTGGCGGCGGCAACAGCGAGGCTGGAGAAGGAGCTCGTAAAGGCCGGGATCGCCGCCCGGGGCGCCCCGTTCCTGATGCGGTACAACGCGCCCATGACCCCGGGCTTCCTCCGGCGAAACGAGGTCGCGGTCGGGGTCCAGCGCTGATATCCCCGGGTACCGGCATCGCGATCCCCGCCGTTCACCGCGCGGCGGGATGCCTGCCGGACGAGCCTGCCATGACGCCATTGCTGGTCTCGTGGCACTCGCCGCCGCCCGGCCGATCTGCGCCGGGATCGCCGTCCTACGTCGTCCCCCGGACCTCTGCCGCGTTCTCGTCCTCGACGATCCGCCCGTCCCGGAGATAGAGCACCCTGTCGAAGTACGTCCGGTGCCAGTCCTCGTGCGAGACCATCACGACCGTCTGGCGGAGCTCACGGTTCAGCGACCGGATCAGATCCAGGATCAGGACCGAGTTCTTCGAGTCCAGGTTCGCGCAGGGCTCGTCCGCGAGGAGCAGGGCCGGCCGGTTCACCAGTGCCCGGGCGATCGCCACCCGCTGCTGCTCCCCACCCGAGAGCTCGCCCGGCAGGAACCCCGCCCGGTCCTTCAAACCCACCTGTTCCAGGATCTCCCGGCAGGCGAGGGTGCACTCCTTTGCCGTCATCCCGCGCACCTTGGACGGCAGGTAGACGTTCTCCTGCGCCGTCAGCTCGGGCACCAGCGCATAGTCCTGGAAGACGTACCCGAGCCGACGCAGCCGGAAGAGCTCCCGGTCTGCCTCCGAGAGCCGTGTCACGTCCACCCCGTCGATCACGAGCGAGCCGCCCGTCGGCCGATCGAGGAGTCCGAGCATGTGGAGCAGGGTCGACTTTCCACTCCCGCTCGCGCCCATCACCCCCACGAACTCGCCCTTCGCGATCTCGACGTCCACCCCGTCGAGAGCACGGACCTCCACGTTCCCCATCCCGTAGACCCTGGTCAGATTCTCGCCTCGAATCATATTAGCCCCGTATCGCGTCGAGGATCTCCTCACGCGTCGTCAGCCACGAGGGCAGGTAGCCCGCGATCAGGGAGGCGGCGTACAGGCTCGCCACCGACTGCACCACCAGGCCCGGCTCCAGGGCCGGCGCCACCGGTCCGCCGGGAAAGACGATGGGGTTCCCCTCCAGGAACTGGAGCACGGCAAGCAGCAGGGCGCCGCCTGCCAGCGTGCCACATGTGCAGATGAAGAGCGCCTGGAAGAGGTACGACTTGATGATGATCGACCGGCCGATCCCGATCGCCCGGAGGATCCCGATCTGCTTTCTGCGGTACACGATCCCGATGAAGATCACGATGAAGATCACCACCACGGCGATGACCAGGCTCACCCCCGTGCTGATGGCGTTGATGATCCCGAACGAGCCCACGATCGACTCGAGGAAGTCCGCAGACTTGTCTTCCCAGGTCCAGATCTTCTCCTGCACGCCGTACTGCATCAGGACCAGGCGCATGGCGTCATCGTTCCCGGTCGTCTCGGTCCGGACCAGGACCGTGTTCGCCGGGTCGGCCTCGCCGAGCATGGACGCGGCGTCCCGGCGCGTGATGAAGACGGCGCTGTCCACGCTCGAGGTGCCGGCCTTGAGGATCCCCTTGACCCGGAACGGGCGCGTCACCCCGTTCGGGAGGGTCAGGTCGACGATCCTGCCCACCTCGACGCCCCCTAGTGTCGGGGTGCTATCCCCGCCCGGCGTGCCGGTCCCGGCGAGGGTCTCGCCGACCAGGATCTGACCCGTGTCGGCCGGGCCCAGGTAGTCGCCGCTCACGACCTTCGTGTGGATCTTCAGCACCTCCCGCTCGCGGTCCGGGTCGATGGCCGTGACGAGCGGGGAGGTCGACTCCCCCTCGAAGACCACCGTGCCCCCGGTCGCGTACCGCGGGGTGGACGCGACCACGCCGGGGATGCCGTTGATCCTCTGGACGAGCTGGCCGGGATCGGCGATCCGGAACTCGCCCTCCTTCGGCTCGACGACGAGGTTGCCGAAGCTGTAGTCGATGGTCTGCTGGTTGAAGAGGACCACGACCCCCGCGATGATCGAGGGGAGGAAGATCAGGTTGACGAAGACCATCGCGAGAATCGTGACGGTCAGGAGGAGGGTGCCCTTGTTCCCCCGGGCGATCAGCCGGGCCGCGAGGAACAGGGCGACCTGCTCATCCTCGAGCATCGGCGCGGCCCGCCCGCTTCCGCCGGAGGTACCAGGCGGCGCCGACGACGGCGAGCGCCAGGAAGATCACGGCCAGGAGCGGGAGGGGCGAGCTTCCCTCCTGGACGACGAGGCGCAGGCTCTCCTCCTGGGTGTGGACGCCGTAGTCGTCCTCGTACTGGACGGAGAGGTTGTAGGTGTAGGTCCCGGGATCGCCGGCCACGAAGGCGTAGACGGCGGGGGCGTCGTTGTTCGGCTCGATCCGCCCGACGAAGGCGTCCGTGCTGCCCTGGAAGGGGAGGTCGATGGAGGCCTTGACCGAGTTGGCCGTGTCGGTGCCCGTGTTCTCGAGCCGGACGACGAGGGAGATGGGGTCGCCAGCTGCGATCCGGGCCGGGTCGGTCGAGAGGGAGGCGATGCCGAGGTCGGCCTGCCCCCGGAGCCGGGCGCCGATCGTCTCCGTCTGCGAGACGGTCGTGCCGTCGGCGCTGGCGTAGGTGAGGGTCAGGTGGACAGGGTTGAGGCCGAGTGGGGCGCTTCGGTCGGAGAAGAAGACCATCTCGATGGTCGTGTTCCGACCGCGAAGGAGGGTCCCGAGGTGGTAGGTTCCCGGGGTCTTGGGCGTGATGGAGGGGGAGGAGGAGTTGACCGTGACCGTGACCTGGTCGGCCCGGGCGAGGCCGTCGTTCCTGATGTCCACGCGGACGGGGATATCGTCGCCGGGGCTGACACCGTCCGGGACGGTCTTCTCGACGGTCAGCCCGGGCTTCTTGAGGAGGGCGAGCTGGGTGTTGACGTTCAGAGGCACAGACTTGCGGACGCTACGCCCGTCGGTGACCTCGATCCAGACCTCGGGGAAGTAGACGCCGTCGGCAGCGGGGGCGCGGACGAGGAAGGTGACGGGCACGGACTCGCCCGGCCCGAGGGCGCCGATGCGAGCGCTATCGCCGGAGAGGACCTCGACGGCCCCGCCGCTCAGCCGGACCCGCTCGATGTTGACCGTAATGTCCGTGCTCCGGGTGCTGGCGAAGGTGCCGCCGTCCGGGTCGGCGAGGTTTTCGGTCCGGGTGAGGCTCGCCGTGGAAGCGGTATTCCGGATGGTGGCCGTGATCGTCCCGAGGTCGCCGGGCTGGAGGACAGCGGGGCTGACGGTGAAGTCGGCGACGACGATGGAGGGGTCCTCCGCGGCGCTCGGAGCAGGTATGGTGAGCAGGGCGAGGAGGCAGAGGGCGGCGATGATCCGCGACAGGGACGCTGCAGTACGGCGCATTTCAACTCTTTCTACGCTCTCCGACGTACTTAAAGTTTGAGCTGCGGGAGAACGCTCCCTGCGAAAGGGGGTGAGGGAGAGCCTGGTAGCACTCGATGATCTCGTGCATAGGGCTACCGGCGGCATTCGTGCTCGTTGTCCCAGCGCGTGGACCAGCGCGGTACCGTCCACCCTCCCGTTGAAGACGTTCAGCTCCATGACCGCGAGCTGCGCCGAGAGCATGGAGGCCATGTTCTTGGCGCTTGCGGGCTTCAGGAGGGACTGCAGGTTCGCGTACTTATTCGGGTTGACATTCCGCCCCTTCGAATCGCGAAGGTTCACGGCCACGAGCTTGGCGAGATCGTCGGTTCCGACCAGCCTCGCCCCCTCCTTGCCGGTCCAGGAACCGAGCGACAGTCCCCCCCGGTCCCAGGCAGAGGTTGCCGAACGCCACCGTCTCCTCGTCGCGGCCCAGTATGATCGCCGCGCTCCCCGGGGTCGTGGCCCGCCATCCCGGCAGGGTAGCTTCCCGGATAGTGTACGTCCCGAGCGGCAGGGTTACCCCGAAGACGGGCGTGTAGAAGTCGTCGTCCCCGATGGTGACTCCCCAGCCGGGGGTCGGCGGCTCGCCGTCGTTCTCGCCGTTCGCGTTGGCGTCGTAGTACCTGGTCACGGTGACCCCGGCCGGGGCCGGGAGGGCGATCAGGCAGATCGCCGCCAGAAACCAGAACGCCGGTGCGAAGATCTTTTTCGTCGTGTTCTCGCCCTCCCCCATATCTGTAACGAACGACGGCAATTCGCTCGGATTGCGAAGGTATACGGAACAATGTATAATCAATGTCCTGTAAATTTTGAACCTGCACCGTCACGCCCGGAGGATTATCCCGTCTCGTGCAATACGCGCGGGAAGGGCTCTGCCGACCCGGGAGCAAAACCCCGCCGCGTCAATCTCTTCCTCCTTCCGGTCCTTCCCCAGCCCCGCTTCGATTGCTCCCGCGCCGCCACCCTTTTGCCGGGTAGCGCCGATACACTCCGCGACCGACGATGGAGACCACGATCTACTACTTCACGGGGACCGGGAACTCGCTCGCCGTCGCACGCGATATCTGCGAGCGGCTTGGCGAATGCCGGGTCGTGCCGATTGTTTCCCTGAACGACGAGCCCGGGCCGATCAGACCCGCCGCGGAGCGCGTTGGTATAGTCTATCCCGTCTACTTCTCCGGAGTCCCGTCGATCGTCGTGGAGATCGCCGCCCGCCTCGACCTCGGCGAGGCCCGGTACGTCTTCGCTATCAGCACCATGGGCGGCTCGGGCGCCGAGCCCTCGCTCCGCCAGCTCGACCGGCTTCTGCAGGACGGCCCCGGCGGCAGGGGTCTCGACGCCGGGTTCGCGGTCAGGATGCCCGGGAACTACATTCGGCTCTACGACGGTCCGGGGGATCGGGCGCTCGAGCGGACTCTCGCGGACGCCGGCCGGCGTGTGGCGATCATCGCCGAGGCCGTGGGCCGTGGCGAGCACACCATGCCCCGATTCTCCCCCGCCGGCTCCATCATCCACCGGGCCTACTACCCCCGGTTCCTCGCCGGGGTGCACGAAGCCGACGCAACGTTCACCGTCGACGACCGCTGCACCGCGTGCGGGACCTGCGTGGCGGTCTGCCCTGTCGGAAACGTCCGGATCGACGATGGCCGGCCGACCTGGCTCCACCGGTGCGAGCAGTGCATGGCCTGCATCCAGCACTGCCCGGTCCAGGCGATCCAGGCGGGCCCCAAGACCGCGTCGCGGCGGCGGTACCGCCACCCCGGGGTCACGGTCGAGGCTCTCGCGGACCGGCCCGGGCTCTATCGCTGATGAACGAACGGCCGGGGGTCCGTGATGTCACCGGCCGACGGAAGGTGGTCTCTCCCATCCTCCACAATACCGTCCTTCGACCGCACGATGCCGATTGACGGTTTCTCCTGGAGCAACGGGATCCTGCCGAAATCGGCTCGGATGGTCCGTCTCTCCTTTCGGCCGACGGCGACGTCCGTTCCTACCGTGTGCTAAGACGCCTGAACGAGAAAAGAGGCCGAAACGCTTCGGTTCGTGGAGAGAAAAGGGAAAAAGGGTTCAGCCGAACAGGGCGCCAAGCCCTGCCATGCCGCTCTCTTCCTCCTCCTTCTTGTCCTCCTCGGGCTCCTCCTCGACCGCGGCTGCGGCGGCGGGGGCGGCGACCGCGGCGGCGGGAGCGGCGGCGGCGACCGCGACCGGGGCCGCGGCGGCCTTCTCGATGGCCTCGTTGATATCGACGCCCTCGAGCGAGGCGACGAGCGCCTTCACACGGGCGTCGTTCACGGCGACACCGGCGGCCGAGAGCACGGCCTTCACGTTCTCTTCACTGACGTCCTTGCCTGCCTTGTGGAGCAGGAGCGCTGCATAGATGTATTCCATTTCAATCAACCTCGATTAATATTCACCGACGGCGGTCTGCACCGCCGCCGTCTCTCTGTACGCCTTGCCGATGATCGCACCGACTACGTCCTTCGCATAGACCGGGGCCTCGACGCCGAGGCTGCGCGCCTCGCGCTCGGCCTTGGTCAGGATCGCACCGACCGTCTCCGCCGTCGGGATCGCCGCGTTCACCGAGAGGTTGAACGCCTGCGCCGCCGCGAGACCGACCTGGGCGAGGATCGCCTCCTCGTCGATGTCGAGCGTCTCCGGCTCGAAGACCGAGCCCTGGTAGAAGACGGCCTGGACCACCAGGCCGACGTCCATCGGCTTGACGCCGAGCTTGGCGAGCACGTCCGCCTGCTTGGCGTTGATGACGCCGCCCTTCTTGACGACGGTCTTGGTCTCCTTGATCTGGACCTTCCCGCCCTGGATCGCGGCCGGGATGCCGGCCTGCTGGAGCTCGCCGACGATCGGGCCCGGCTTGAACGAGGTCGGACCCTTGGGGACGACGATGTCCTCGGGGGCGGTCTGGCCGGCCTTGGCGGCCATCTTGGTCTTGTTCTGCTCGAGCAGCTTGTACAGCCGGAACGGGTTCTCGTTCGAGTAGATCAGGGCCGTGTTGCCGTTGATGTACTTCCGAACTGCCTCGTAGTCGCCGCCGAGCTCGTCGAACGAGTGGTGCATCAGCGTGTTCCGTGCCATCCGGATCACGGCGACGCCCCGGAGGTTGCGCCGGATCTGCTGGAGCTGGGCGGCCGGGATGCCGAAGACATCGACGAGCCCGATCAGCGCGTACTCGCCTGCCTTCTCCTTGATCGACTCGACCTGCTTCCGCTTCCAGTCGGGCAGGTGATGCGTGTACAGCGCCATTTACTCCACCTTCACGGCCGGGCCCATCGTGGTCTTGACGTAGATCGACCGGACGTTCAGAGCGCCCTGGTCGAGCACGGACTCGACACGCTTCATGACCGCGTCGATGTTCTCGGCGATCTGTTCGGGCTCCATCGCTGTCGTGCCGACGTTCGCGTGAAAGACCTTCTTGTCCTTCGTGCGGATCTTGACCGAACCGCGCAGACGTTCGACGATCGGGCGGATGTCCGTCCCCTGCGGGATCGGCATCGGCATCCTGCCGCGAGGGCCGAGCCGGACACCGAGCCAGCGCCCGACGAGGGGCATGACCGCCGTCTCGGCGAGGAAGAACCGATACTGGTTCGCGATCTTGCGGGCTTCGCGGGGTTCCCCGCCGAGCCGCTCGATCTCCTCGGGGCCGATGATCAGGTCGACGCCGGCCTCTTTCGCCTGCGTCGTGATCTCGCCCTTGCCGAGCACGGCGATCCCGATGTGCCGTCCCGTCCCCTGCGGAAGGAGGATCGTCTCGTCAATACGGTTCTTCGGCTGCGCCATGTCGATATTCTTGAGGTTGACCGTGAGGTCCACGGACTCAGAGAACTTGCGCTCTGGCGCGCTCTCGATTGCCGTTCTGACGGCTTCCAGGATCTTTATTCTCTCTACCATTCTCGCTCCATAGTCTCTCGACCTGTCGATCTTCTATGGGCTGCCAGATTACGCGGAGAGCACGCCGTCGTAGTCTCCCGCATCGATCGCGGCCAGGGCCTCTCTGGGCTTCCGGCCGTCCACGGTCACGCCGACCGAGACGCACGTCCCGACGACCTCCTTGACCGCGGTCTTGAGCTCGTACGACAGCATGTCGTTGAGCTTCATGCGGGCGATTCTGACGGCAGCCTCCATCGGCAGATCACCAACAAAGTTGGTGTTCGGCTCCGCCGACCCCTTCTCGACGCCGGCCTCTTTCTTGACGAGGGCCGTCGTCGGTGGAATCCCGATCGAGATCGTGACGTTCTTCTTGTCGTCGACCGTGATCGTCACCGGCACTTGCATGCCGTTGAAGTTCGCGGTCTGCGTGTTGATGTCGTCGACGACCTGCTTGACGTTGATTCCGAGGGGGCCGAGCGCGGGGCCGATCGGCGGGCCGGCTGTCGCCTTCCCGCCGGGTACCAGTACCTCGACCTGTTCTGCCATGGGGTGTCACCATGCCGTCCCGTACGGGACCGGCCTGGGTTGAGTAAGGTGGTGAGGAAGAGGATAAAAAGGTATCAATATCCCTGCGCCGCGGAACGGGTACGATGCACCCCACGGGCCGGGCCTGACGGCCGGCGCGCCGTTCCATCAGCCGATCCCGAGCACCGCGAGGCTCGCCTCCTCGAACCACGCCGCGAATGCGATGGCCGCGCCAAGCACCGCCATGGCCCCGTCCTCGGGCAATGTGCAAAGATAGTCGCGCCACGCCGAGAGCCGCTCGACCTCCTCCCGGTAGTCGCCGGCGGCCTCGAGCCAGCCGAGCAGGCGGTCGAGGTGGGCGAGCGTCGGGCGCGGGTGCCAGCCCCGGTCCTTCGGTACGAGGGAGAGCGTGGAGAGGACGCCGCGAGCCCAGTCGGCGGCCGGCTTCAGGAACGGGTTCGCGCGGCGGATCTCGGCGAGCGAGGCCAGAATGTAGCGCGGTGCAGCGGCACGGTCGTGGGCGTCGTCGCCCTAGGCCCGCCAGTGGACCCCGAGCAGCAGGAGCTCGAGCAGGTACTCCTCGTCCGAGCGTGCCGGCTCGCGCCCACGCCTGGCCGTCCAGGCAGTTAAGCCAGCGACGACCGGCAGGAGCCGGAGAGCCGGCCGCCACGACCTCGTCCGCGAACCGGGCCACGTCGCGGTAGTACCCGGCGGCGTCCGCGCCGCCGTCGCACAGGGAGTAGGTGATCGCCTCGGGACACGCCGGGGCCGTCTCCTCGCCGGTCACGTACGGTACTCGACCGGAGCCGGAATGAGGGGATCGGCAGGCGACGGAACGCCTCGAAGGAGAAGAGGGGGAGGTCAGTCCTCTGGTTCGGAGTTGTCGATCACGCGGACGTTGTCGCCGCGGACCGTGATCGGGATCGGCACCAGGGACTCGTAGAGCTCGACCGTGATCTCCTCCTTGGCGGAGTCCACGCGCTTGACCACGGCCTTTTCGCCCTTGAAAGGTCCCGCGATCAGCTCCACGATCGTCCCCTCGTTGATCCCCGAGACGACCGGCTTGGGCACGAGGAAGTGCTGGATCTCGGCGAACGAGGTCTCGCCGTGCACCACGGCGCGGGCATGGGGGACGCGCTCGACCAGCTGCTCCATCCGGGCGAACTCCTCGGGCGTCTCGACCAGCACGTATCCCTGGAGTTCCTTGGGCGCGATCACCGAGTAGACCTTGATGTCCGACTGCTCGACCGCCTTCTTGATGTTGTCCGCGACCGTCCGTTCCTGCTTCGAGGTGGTCTTGATCGCGAAGTAGTGGAGCCCTTCGCCCTCGTCCTCATCCCCGTTCACGTTGGCAACACCAGCATCAGTTGGTAGATGATGAAACCGATCAGGCCGATGATGACGACGCCGGCAGCGGCAACCAGGGCGATCTTCGTGAACTCGTCGCGGGTGGGGGTCCGCGCGAGCTTGAGCACGCGCCAGTACTTGCGGAAGAGCTCCTCGTTGACGTTGACCTTCGGGATGCTGACATCCTTTGCCTGTTCTCGTAGCGAGTTGAGGTCTACCATGACGAGATCACTTGAGGAAGTCGATATCGAACTGCCGGTTCACGACCGGGGTCTTCTTCTCGGAACGCCCGTAGATCTGCGGCGAACGGACGCCTGTCACCACCAGCATGGTCCGCATCTTGTGCTCCATGTCGGGGTCGATCTGCGCGCCCCAGATGATACGAGCGTTCGGGTCGATCCGGTTGTAGACCTCCTGGACGACGCCCTCGGCCTCCTCCATGGTCATGTCCGGACCGCCGACCACGTTGACCAGGGCCGCCGTCGCCCCCGAGATCTCCACGTCGAGGAGGGGGGAGCGGAGGGCCTTCTTGACCGAGTCGATGGCCTTGTCCTCCGAGTCGGACTCGCCCATGCCGATCATCGCGACGCCGCCGCGCTCCATGACCGTCCGGACATCGGCGAAGTCGAGGTTGACCAGGCCCGGCATGGTGATCAGCTCGGTGATCCCCTTGACCGCACGCATCAGCACCTCGTCCGCAACCTTGAAGGCAGCGTAGAGGGGGAGCCGCGGCACGACCTCGAGGAGCCGGTCGTTCGGGACCACGATCACCGTGTCCGCGACGTCGCGCAGGCGCTCGAGCCCGGCCTCGGCGTTCTCCATGCGGATGGCACCCTCGGCCACGAAGGGCAGGGTCACGACCGCGATCGTGAGCGCACCCTCCTCGCGGGCGGCCTTCGAGATCACAGGCGCGCAGCCTGTGCCCGTGCCGCCTCCGAGGCCGGCCGTGATGAAGACCATGTCCGCGCCCGAGACGGCACGACGGATCTCCTCCTCGGTCTCCAGCGCGGCCTCCTCGCCGATCTGCGGGAGCGAGCCGGCCCCGAGGCCCCGGGTCCGCTGCCGGCCGATCAGGATCCGCTGGTCCGCCTGGACTCGCGAGAGGTGCTGGGCATCGGTGTTCACCGCGATCAGGCGGGCACCGTGGATGCCCTCCTCCATCATCCGGGTTATTGTATTCGACCCGCCGCCGCCGCAGCCGATCACGACGATCTCGGTCCGGAGCTCGCGGAGCACCTCCTCGAGATCCTCGCTGTTCTGTGCATAATCCATCATGTGGTCGCTATCCTTGACCCTGGCGAGCGCTTCCTCGACTATTGACCTCATAGATACCTCTCCAACCCCTCTACAAAGACCTCGGTGGCGCAGGGTGACCGCACCATCTCCGGGCGTATCTCCAGTCCGTCGATGACCACGGGCTCGCCGCGCTGCAGCCGTCCGAACTGCGGTCCCGGGGGCACGCCGAGTGCGGACGCCTTTTTCGGATCGAACCGTTCTCGTCTGATGATCAGACGGTCGCCCACGATGGCGGTCTGCTGGTTACCCGTTATGGATTTTACACACAGGGTTATTAAATCATGTATGATCTGTTCCGCCTGCTCCGCCGGGACGAGGAGGACCGGCAGGAGGCGTCCGGCACGCGATAACCCGACGGCCGGGAGGGCCGCGACGCCGTCGGCGACGCCCCGTTCGTCCGCCCGGACGGCCTCGGCGAAGAGGGCGGGATCGAGGGAGATCGGGACCGGATCGGGGCAAGCGGCGATGGTGCCGACGCGGAGGGAGACCCCGGGAGCGACCGTTGCCGCGAGAGCGATCAGGGTGGCGCAGTCGCTCCAGGGGAGCGTGCCGAGCCCGGCGAGCACGGTCTCGCCGAGCAGGGGAAGACCCGCGTTGCCGAGCAGGCACGCCAGCCGGTCCGCCTCCTTCCGCGGGATGGTCTTGCGGTCGAGATAGGCGGCCACGGCGCCCGAGGCCTCGACCAGGTGCGCGATCATTGGACCGTCAAGCCGGGCCAGGTCATCCGTCCGGACGATATGCCCGAACGCCCCACGTGTCGAGAGCGCGACCGCGGTCTGGCGGACCGCGTACTGCGCACCGCCCAGTCCCACGAGCGGGACCGGGAGCGGGGACGGCACGGCCGTCAGCACGGCACGGGCGACCGCCTCACCGGCGGCCGGATCCGCCCACTGGGCGGGGCCGGAGCCGATCTCGACGAAGCAGGACGGCGTTTCCAGGTCGGTCGGGCCATGGTGAGTCCGCTCGTAGCTGGCGCGGTAGCCCGCGGGCGCCAGGGACGCGAGCCGGCGTAGCACGGCCTGCATGAACGCCGGTAAGCACGGCGCAACCCGGTCAGGCTCGCCGCCCAGCGCGCCCTCCCCGATATTCCCGGTCGCGTGGACCGTCAGCTGCGGCACGGGCCGTACCGAGGTGTGGCGCGAGAGGAAGACCACGATGTCCGCCTCGAGGGCCCGGTCGACCCGCTCGGCGTGGATCAGCCGCTCCTGGACCTCGACGAACTCCCAGTCGCCGGGTGGCCGGAGGTCATCGATCAAGGTCTCGCACCAGCTCCTAATCGCGACGCCAGCCGGGTCCTGTGCCGAGTTGACGCCTGCTATCCGCATGCTCCTCCAGCATGGGGGCCGGCGGGAGAAGAGGGCTGCGATCCCAGCCCCGTGGAAAAGACCTATCTTCGCCGCCTCCCTGTAAGAGTGCATGGACGAGGCTACGATCCAGAAGGCCTTCGACGAGATGGGTATCACGAACGAGATCCAGTGCGCCCAGGCCGAGGTCATGGCGAAGAAGTACGGTGTCACCAAGCAGGAGATAGGCGAGTACTGCAACACGCGCGGCGTGAAGATCCGGGGCTGCCAGCTCGGCTGCTTCTGATGGCCCGGTTTCTCTCCGTCGTCCCGGTCGAGGAGGCGGTCGCGACCGCCGTCGGCCTCGCACGGCCCGTCGGGACCGAGACCGTCCCGCTCGAGGAGACGTCCGGTCGCGTGCTCGCCGTGGACGCCCGGTCCGACGCGGATCTGCCGGGGTTCCGGCGGTCGACCGTGGACGGGTACGCGGTTCGCGCGGCCGAGACGGTCGGGGCCTCGGACGCGCTCCCCTCGCTCTTCCGGCTGGCGGGACGGGTCTCGATGGGAACCGGCGCGTCGTTCACGCTCGACCCTGGGGAGTGCGCGTACGTCCCGACCGGCGGCGAGGTCCCGGAGGGGGCGAACGCGGTGGTCATGGTCGAGCACGCGGAGGTTCTCGGTGACGAGGTGCTGATCGGCCGGCCGGTCGCGGTCGGCGAGAACCTGGTACTCCCCGACGAGGACTTCGCGGCGGGCGAGATCGTCGTCCCCGCCGGCAGGCGGCTCTCCCCGCAGGACGTCGGGGCCCTCGCCGCCATCGGCCGGTCCGCCGTGGAGGTCCGGCGACGGCCCGTGATCGGTGTGGTCTCGACGGGGAACGAGGTCGTCCCGGTCGACGCCGTCCCGGGACGGAGCGAGGTCCGGGACGTCAACTCGTACCTCTGCCGTGCCTTCTGCCGCGATCGCGGCTGCGAGACCAGGTTCTACGGGATCGTTCCCGACGAGCCTGGAGCGCTCCGGACCGTCCTCGAGGCGGCCGGACGGGAGTGCGACGCGATCTTTGTCTCGGGCGGCTCGTCCAAGGACGAGCGCGACCTCGGCGCACAGACGATCGCCGACCTCGGCGCCGTGCTGGTCCACGGGATCGCGCTGGCCCCGGGCAAGCCGACGATCATCGGCCGGGTCGGCGATGTCCCGGCGATCGGGCTGCCCGGCCACCCGGCGTCGGCCTTCGTCGTGCTGCTCGTCATCGCGGGCCCGGTGCTCGCTGTGCTTGCTGGCGACACGACCGACCGGTCCCGGCACATCCGTGCGCGGCTCGCCGAGAATGTCCCCTCGGCCCGGGGACGCGAGGACTATGTCCGCGTGACCGTCCGCGACGGCGAGGCCCGGCCGATCTTCGCAAAGTCCGGTCTCCTCAACTCGCTCGTCCGCGCCGACGGGCTCCTCCGGGTTCCGGCCGGGCGGGAGGGCTTCGAGACCGGCGACGAGGTGGAGGTGGTGCTGTGGTGAAGCGCTATCTCGCGGTCGTCTCCCTCGGGGAGGCGCTCGAGACGCTCCGGACCGGGTTCGCCTACCCGCGTCTGTCGGAGAGTGTGCCGCTCGAGTCCGCCGTCGGCCGCGTAACGGCGGCGCCGATCTATGCGCGGTTCTCCGTGCCCGAGGTCCATCTCTCGGCCATGGACGGGATCGCGGTCCGGTCGGCCGATACGGCCGGGGCGAGCGAGGGCAGGCCGGTCCGCCTCGCCGATGCGCGCCGCGTCAATACGGGCAACGTGGTCCCGCCGCAGTACGACGCCGTGGTCATGATCGAGGACGTGCTTCTCAACGATGACGGCTCGTTCACCATCAGGAAGGCTGCGCCGCCCTGGCAGCACGTCCGGCCCGCCGGGGAGGATATTGGCGAGACCGAGATGGTCGTTCCCCGGGGCCGGCGGATCCGGCCAGAGGACCTCGGGGCCCTCGCGGCCTACGGTCTCTCCGGGATCGAGGTCGCGACCGTCCGGGTCGGCTTCGTCCCGACGGGCTCCGAGCTGGTCCCGCACGGACGGCGGCCGGAGCCGGGCCAGGTGGTCGAGTCGAACACGCTCTTCGCCTCGGCATGGCTAGAGTCGCTCGGGTGCCGATGCACCAGGTACCCGAACACCCCCGACGAGTACGAGCTGATCCGTGACCGGATCCGCGAGGCGGTCGCCGGGAACGACCTCGTGATCGTCTCGGCTGGCTCGTCGGCCGGGACCCGCGACTTCACGGCCGACGTGATCGCCGAGCTGGGTGAAGTACTGGTCCACGGCGTGGCCATAAAACCGGGCAAGCCCGTGATCATCGGCCGGGTCGATGGCAGGCCCGTGATAGGCCTGCCGGGGTATCCCCTCTCGGCCCTTACCGTGCTCCGCGAGCTCGTAGTCCCCATGCTTGCGCACTTCGGCCTTCCCTCCCTCCCTCCCGAGGAGGTAACCGCCGTGCTCGCCTCCCCCGTTACGAAGGAGGTCGGTGCGGACGAGTTCGTGTTGCTCGCGGCCGCGCGCGTCGGTGACCGCTGGGTCGCCGTCCCGCAGTCGCGCGGCGCGGGCGTCCAGATGTCCGTGGTCCGGTCGAACGCCTACCTCCAGGTCCCGGCACGGAGCGAGGGGGTCGAGGCCGACACGGAGGGCCCGGTCCGCCTGACCGTCCCCCTGGCCGAGGCCGGACGGGCCCTCCTCGTGACTGGCTCCCACGATCCCGCCATCGACGTTATCGTCGACCTGCTCTCGAGCGAGGGTATCGACCTCCACTCGGCCCACGTCGGCTCGACCGGCGGAATTCTCGCGCTCCGCCGGGGCCACTGTCACGCGGCACCGATGCACCTCCTTGCCCCGGACGGCGACTTCAACGTCCCGTTTCTGCGGCAGTACCTGCCCGACCGTCGCGTCCTGCTCGTCTGCGTGGCGGAACGCCAGCAGGGGATCATCTCGCGGAACGGGCTCGGGATCGAGTCGATCGCGGAGCACATCTTCGCCAACCGGCAGCGTGGGTCGGGTACGAGGATACTCCTTGATGCATGGCTCGCCGAGCACGAGGTCGACCCCGCCGCAATCCGGGGCTACGACCGCGAGTTCACGACCCACCTCGGGGTCGCGGTCGCCGTGAAGTCGGGTGAGGCCGAGATGGGGCTCGGCGTCTCCTCCGCCGCGAAGGCCCTCGGGCTCGCCTTCCGCCCGGTCGCAACCGAGCGGTACGAACTCGCCATGGACCCGGCGTCGCTCGGCGACCCGAGGGTGGCCGCGCTCGTCGAGGCGATCTCGTCGGACGCGTTCCGTTCCCGGCTCGAGGCGATGGGGGGATACGATCTCACTCACACCGGCGAGCGGCGGTATTCGCTGCCCTGACGGCCGCGAGGGCTGCCGCCTCGGGCGTGGCGCACGCGATCGCGCCGGGAAGGTCCCACGAGTGGTAGCATGCGACGGGGATCCCCTCCTTGAGCGCGATCGCGAGCTCGGAGAGGGTTCCGAACTCGCCACCGACCGCGACCACCGCGCCGGCCGACTGGACCAGGACCACGTTCCTCGCGTGGCCCAGCCCGGTGCGGATCCGCACCGAGAGGTACGGGTTGCCGTCGGAGAGATCAGGGAGGACTCCGACGACGACCCCGCCGGCCTCGCGGGCGCCGCGGGCTGCGCCCTCCATCACGCCGCCCCGTCCGCCGGTCAGGACAATGGCGCCCTGCCCCGCGAGCGTCCGGCCCACCACCCGGGCCGCCTCGAAGAGATCCTCGCCGCAGGCCGTCGCGCCGCAGACCGCGATCTGCATGAAGACCTGTCTGGGGTAAAAGAGGGTAAGATTATCGCCGCCGGAAGGCGAGCAAGGTCGCGCCAACGAGCACGGCGAAAGCCGAGGCAGGACTGAGCGGTGCCTGTGTCGTGGCCGGAACGGTCGTTGCTTCTATCAGGGTCGTGTCGGTCACCGTTGCTTTCGTGGTCGCAGTCGCGGTCGCGGTGACGTTCGCCGTCGCTGTCACGTCATGCCCGGCGTCATCGAGTGCGAGTTTCACGACCCAGGCGTCGCGTCCGCCGGCCCCCTTCGATTCGCTCGACCCGGCGACGATCCAGCCGCCGTCCGCCGCCCGGTGCAGCGCGAAGCCCCGATCGTGGCCCATGCCGGGCGAGAGGTTCTGCTCCCACGCCACAGCACCGTCTTCCGTAAGTTTCATCAGGTGGAAGTCCTCGGTCCCGTCGGCCACGGTCTTCGAGCCGAAGAGGAGGTACCCGTCGACGAGTTCCGCGCCATCCCAGGCGCGGTCGAAACCGGTGCCGCCGAAGGTCCGCTCCCAGAGCCTCGCCCCGCTCGGGTCCGTTCGGATCACGTAGGTCTCCGAGCTCTCGGGAGTTCCCCACCAGGCGGATCCCGTGAAAGAACGGCCGACGAGGAGGAAGCCACCGTCGGCGGTAGCGACGAGATCGAACCCGACCTCCTGCCGGTCGCCCGTGCCGTAGAACGTCTCCCAATCCTTCCTTCCCTCACTATCGACCTTGAGCAGGTAGGCGTCGGCCACTGTCTGCCCGTCGGGTGTCATGGACCCGGCCACGGCATATCCGCCGTCGCCTGCCTCGACGATCGCGAAGGCCTTGTCCTCGCCCCTGCCGCCGTAGTACCGCTCCCAGGACGGAGTGCCAGCGGCATCCAATCTGATCAGGTAGACGTCGTTCGGCTCCGATGCCGACGGCGCCGAGAGCCCGACCGCGATGCACGAGCCGTCAGAGGCCCCAACCACACCCAGCCCGCGCGCGACGCCGCGGCCCGAGGAATTCGTCTCGAAGACCGTCATCCCTTCCGGGTCGACTTTTACGAGCAGCAGGTGGTCTGGCGTCGCCGCCACCGCGCCGGTGGTGCCGACCAGGACGAAACCACCCTCAACGGGCACGATGTCCATGAAGAGGTCGTCACCGGCTCCGCCGTACGTCTTCTCCCAGATCCTTGTGCCGTTGCCGTCGATCTTGGCCAGGTAGGCGTCCCCGGTGCCGTTCGCGGAGGTCGAGTTCCCGGCAAGCAGGAACCCGCCGTCGCCGGCGTCGGCGATCCCATGCACGATCTCGTGGCCCGTGCCCCCAAGCCAGCTCTCCCAAACCACGACCGGGGCCGCGGCGGCCCCTACCGCCGTGCCAACTAGCGCGGCCAGGGCGAGGAGTGCGACCGCGGACACCATCCAGAAACAGTTCTGTTGCATTGACATACCAGACCTTCTTCCTGTACGATCTCCGGGAGGCCGGTTTAAAAAGCCATTGCAATTGGATTGTAACCTCCCGGTACGAGACGGGGACCGCAGCGTGATCCCTGGGCCTCGCGAAAAAGTACTTGGGCTCTGACGAAAGACGTATAAACCACTCATGGACGGGGAAGGTGCGCGGTGAAGGACGTCTCCGGGAGCTACCGGCCTGCCGAGCTCGAGGACCGGGTGCGGCGATTCTGGAACGATAAGCGGGTCTACGCGAGGGTCCGGGAGCTCCATGCCGGCGACCCGCCCTTCTTCTTTGTGGACGGGCCGCCCTATACGACCGGCCACATCCATCTCGGCACCGCCTGGAACAAGATCATCAAGGACGCCGTCCTCCGCCGGACGCGGATGCAGGGCCGGCACGTGATCGACCGGGCGGGCTACGACATGCACGGCCTGCCGATCGAGGTGCAGGTCGAGAAGCGGCTCGGTTTTACGACGAAGGGGGAGATCGAGGACTTCGGGGTCGGGCGGTTCATCGACGAGTGCCGCGCCTTCGCCCTCGAGAACCGCGAACTGATGTCCGACCAGTTCCGCGACCTCGGCGTATGGCTCGACTTCGACGACCCGTACCAGACCGTGACCCCCGGGTATATCGAGGCCGCCTGGTGGGCGCTTCGCCAGGCCGACGAGAAGGGGATGCTCGACCTCGGGCACCGTGTCGTGAACTGGTGCCCGCGCTGCGAGACCGCGATCGCCGACGCCGAGGTCGAGTACTGGGACGAGCGTGACCCGTCGATCTTCGTCAAGTTTCCACTCTCCGAGTCCGAGAACGAGTTCCTGGTGATCTGGACCACGACGCCCTGGACGCTCCCCGCGAACGTGGCGGTGGCCGTCGATCCGGAGCTCTCCTACGCCCTCGTCCGTGCCGTGAAAGAGGACCTCGACGAGCGGCTCTGGATCGCTGAGGAACTGGTCGAACCGGTCCTCAAGCGTGGTCGGTACCGCGACTACGAGGTGATCGAGACCCGTACCGGCGCCGAGCTGGTCGGGACCGCGTACCGCTCGCCTCTCGAGGACCTGATCGATGTCCAGCGGACCATGCCCCACCGCGTGGTCGAGGCCGACTTCGTCGCGCTCGAGAACACGGGCCTGGTCCACATCGCGCCGGGCCACGGTTGGGACGACTACCTGGTCGGCGTCCGCGAGTGCCTCCCCTTCCTCTGCCCGGTCGACGAGGCCGGGGTCTTCACCGCGGAGGCCGGCGCGTTCGCCGGCCGGCCGATCCGCGAGGCGAACGCCGACGTGCTCGAGGCCCTCGGGGAGAACCTGCTCGCCCGGGCCGAGGTGGTCCACCGCTACGGCCACTGCTGGCGCTGCAAGACTCCGATCATCTACCGCGCGACCTCGCAGTGGTTCCTCAGGATCCCGGAGGTGAAGGAGCAGATGCTCGACGCCATCGATAAGGTCCGCTGGTATCCCGAGTGGGCCGGGTCGGCCCGGTTCCACGACTGGGTCAGGGACGCCCGTGACTGGTGCATCTCGCGCCAGCGCTACTGGGGCATCCCGATCCCGGTCTGGGTCTGCCGGTCCTGCGGCGCCCGAAAGGTCGTGGGAACGATCGCCGAACTCGAAGCCCTCTCTGGCATCCCGGTTCCGGACCCTCACCGGCCCTTCGTCGACGAGGTGGCCATTCCCTGCCCCTGCGGAGGGCAGATGCTGCGGGTCGAGGACATCTTCGACGTCTGGTTCGATTCGGCCGTCGCCTCGTGGGCCACGCTCGGCTTCCCCGGGGCGGTCGAAGACTGGCAGCGGCTCTGGCCGGCGGACTTCATCACCGAGGGCCAGGATCAGACCCGGGGCTGGTTCTACTCCCAGCTCGGGGCCTCGATCTTCGCCTTCGGCCGGGCGCCCTATCGTTCCGTCCTGATGCACGGGTTCGCGCTCGACGCGGAGGGACGGAAGATGTCGAAGTCCCTCGGAAACGTGGTCTCGCCGGCGGAGGTGGTGGAGAAGGTCGGGGTCGACGTTCTCCGGCTCTATGTCCTCTCGGCGAACGCCCCCTGGGACGACCTGAAGTTCAACTGGGACGGGGTCAGAACCGTGGCGCGGACCGCGAACATCCTCTGGAACGTATACCGCTTTCCGCTGCCGTATATGCTCCTCGACGGCTTCGTCCCGGAGGCCGACGGTGCCTGGGACGGAGGGTATGTCCACCGTCGGTACTCGGCCATGGCGACCGAGGACCGGTTCATCATCTCGCGGGTCAACACGCTCTCGCACCAGTGCTCGAACGACCTCGCCGACTTCCAGCTCCACCGGGTGGTGCGCGAGCTCCTCTCGTTCGTGCTCGAGGACCTCTCGCGCTGGTACATCCAGCTCGTCCGACCCCGGATGTGGCTCGAGGGAGAGGACGAGGGGAAGCGCGACGCCTACGAGACCCTCTACTATGTGCTTCGCCGGCTCTTCGCGCTCTTCGCGCCGTTCGCGCCCCACATCGCCGAGGACTGCTACGGGAACCTCCGGCTCGAGACCGACCCGGCATCGGTGCACATGCTCTCGTGGCCCGAGGGGAACCCCGACCTGATGGACCCGGTCCTAGAGCGGGCGACTGCGCTCGTCCGCTCCTTCGACGATGCCGTGCAGAACGCCCGGCAGGCCGGCAGGCGCAAGCTGCGCTGGCCCGTCCGGACGGTCGTGGTGGCGACCGACGCGGACGAGGTCGAGGAGGCGCTCGCCTCCCAGATCGCCGTCTGCCGCTCACGCGCGAACGCCCGCGAGGTCCGGGTTGTCCGCGGGGCCTGGGACCGGGTCGGCTCGCGGGCCGAACCGGTGATGAAGGCACTCGGGCCGGCCTTCGGCAGGGACGCACCAAAGGTCAGGAAGCTCGTCGAGGAGGCCGACGGCACGGCCCTCAAGGCCATGCTCGAGCGGGACGGGTCGGCAGTCCTCGGCGAATATGCGCTCGGCCCCGACCAGCTCGTCTTCCACGAGTCCCTGCCGGATGACGTCTTCGCAGCCCCGATGGACGGCGGCACGGTCTATGTCGACGTCGCGCTCGACGACGAACTCGAGGGCGAGGGCTGGGCCCGCGAACTGGTCCGCCGAGTCCAGGAGATGCGGCGGCAGCTCGATCTCGCGGTCGACGACATGGTGGAGGTCGCGGTCGTGCTCCGAGACTCCCGTGTCGAGGCCCTCGTGGCCGGGTGGCACGCGACGATTGCCGACGAGGTCCGGGCCGTCGCCCTCTGTATCGGCAACGACGGCGAGATGACCGACGCTGGAGACGATCCCCTCGTCCTCGTCGCCGACTGGGACCTCGACGGTCTCGCGGTCACGATCCAGGTCGCCCGGGCCGAATGACTTGCGTCAGAGGCCGGGTACGAGGCGGGCGAGGAGAGCACGCCCCTCGGCGGAGTTGAAGAGCGGCAGGTCCCGGTCGACCACGGCTCGGTACCGGGTCGCGACCATGGTCTCGCCGGTCCTGGGGTCCCGCCCTTCGACCTCGACCGGCCGATGGGAGACCAGCATCCCCCGTCGCTGCCAGGCAGGGGTCTCGCCGAGGTTGACCCCGTGCTCGAACGCGAGCTCGTGGAGAGCGGGGGAGGCCAGCCCCCTGAGCCGTACCGCCGCCTGCCTCGGTGAGAGGCCGTCGTCGATCAGCAGCGCCTGGGCGTACGCGTTGACGTGGTTGCGCCAGGCTTCCGCCTGCCGGCCGGCGAGGTACGCGAGGGCCGAGGGCGGGTCGACAAAGACCACCCGGGCGTCGAACGCGACAGGCTCGGAGAGAGCGAGCTCGATCGTCAGGGCCGATGCCGCGAACGCGGCGAGGACCGAGTCGATCTTCTCGACGCGGCCGCCGAACGGGAGTTCCGTGAAGAAGCAGCTGATCTCGTCCGAGAAGGTGTAGGTGAAGACCGGCGAGAACCCGGCGTCGGTCACCAGCCGCCTGGCGACGGCGGCCATCGCCCTGGCGAACCGTTCGTCGAACGGCCGGGCGAGATCGAGGGTTCGCGCGAGGCGGTGGAAGGCACGACCGTCCAGGCGGACAAAGAGCGGGGGGAGCGCGGTCAGCGCGGCGTAGAGCTCCCGGTTACGCATGAAGAAAAAGAGACGCCGATGTGCGGGAGGGATGCTCACTCCTTCGGTTTCTGCTTGAAGATCCCGGGCATGTGCCGGACCAGGACCACGTCCCCGACCGATTTGATCATCCGGAACGGGATCTGCAGCCCCTTGTACCCCTTGATATCGATGATGTCCATGTTCAGATTGCCGAGCGCGAGCGCCTTGATGGTCTTACGGTCAAGATCGATCACGACGTCGTCAACATCCCCGACAAAGACAGCCCGGTCCGTATAGACGGAGAGGCCCAGCACATCGGTAATCTGCGATTTCATCGAACTCCCGTTGAAGGTATATACTATAAAAGTAAAAAAGGTGATCCTTTCACATGGACGGCTCGCTGCGCATCGGCCGGCTCTTTGGGATCCCGATCGAGCTCCACTGGACGTTCCTGCTCGTCATCCCGCTCTTTGCCTGGATCATCGGCAGCCAGATCGAGCTGACGGCCGAGCTGCTCGGCGAGGTCTTCGGGCTCGCGATCGATACGTCCCTCCTGCACGACGGGTACATCCCGTACCTGATGGGCGCCCTCGTCTCGCTCGGGCTCTTCGCAGGCGTCCTGGTCCACGAGATCGCCCACTCGGTCGTCGCGCTCCGATCCGGGATGAAGATCGACTCGATCTCGCTCTTCCTCTTCGGCGGGGTCTCGCAGATGGAGGAGTCGACCCCCGATCCGCGCACCGAGCTCCCGATGGCACTCGTGGGTCCCGTGACTTCCCTCCTTATCGGGGTCATCTTTATCGGGCTCGCCTACGCGGCCGACGCGGTGATCGCGGATCGCACCATCGCCGGACTCGTTGTCTTCTTCCTCGCCTACCTCGGTCTCCTGAACGTGATCCTCTTCGTCTTCAACCTGCTCCCGGCCTTCCCGATGGACGGCGGACGCGTGCTTCGTGCCTTCCTGGCCCGCCGTATGCCGTTGCCCCGCGCGACCAAGATCGCCGCCGACGTGGGCAAGGGCTTCGCGGTCCTCTTCGGCCTCTTCGGCCTGCTGGCACTCAACCCGATCCTGGTGCTGATCGCGTTCTTCATCTACATCGGAGCCTCGCAGGAGTCATCCGCAATCCGGTACACGTTCCTGCTCCAGGACGTGACCCTCGGCCAGATCATGAGCCGGGACGTGATGGCCGTCGAGCCCGGGACGCCGGTTCCCCAGATCCTCGAACGGATGTACGCGACCAAGCACCTCGGATTCCCAGTGGTCGAGCGCGGCACCCTCGTGGGGATGGTCACGCTCGATGATATCCACCGGACGAACCCGATCGATCGCGACGCCCTCATCGTCCGCGACGTGATGCACCACGGCGCCATCGCACTTCCGCCCGAGGCACCCGTGGTCGAGGCGCTCAGGTTGATGGCGGCCGAGAACATCGGCCGGGTGCCGGTCGTCGGGGACGGCGAGCTGCTCGGGATCGTGACCCGGACCGACATCATGAAGGTGGTCGAGCTCCGCGAGGTCTAGTCGAACGAGAGCAGGTGGTCGAGCGGCGTCGGGCCTGCAGCGCGGCGCCAGTCCTCGATCGAGCGGAACGGGCGTTTCGAAGCGACGGCCGCCGCACGCTTCCTGCCGACACCCGGGATCCAGCGGAGGGCCGCGAGCGGCAGGGTGTTGACCGGGACGGGGCACGGGAGTGCCGTGACCGAGCGCTGCCCGTGGTCGACCACGACAGCGTCGAGGAGGGAGCCTGCCACGAGAGGGAGCGGGAGCCCGAGGAGGATCGGATACGACCCGAGCGGCCGGGCGAGCGAGAGGGTCCCCGTCCGTTCGACCCCTGCGTGCCGAACCACCGCGCCGACCGGGAAGACCCGTTCGAGCATGGGGCGGTCGATCTCGTCGCGGACCGCCTCCCTGAACCGGGCGAACTCGCGGTCGAAGAGGCCGAGTGTGTTCTCAGCATAGGCCCGTGTCCCCGGAAACGGCATCAGCCGACGGATGTTGATCCGCCGAACGAGCAGTCCGGCCTCGAGCACCCGGCGAAGGAACGCGAGGTTCAGGTCGTAGGTCGAGGCGGTCTCGCCAGCCAGCCCGAGCACGAAGTTCAGGCCGGGCAGGAGCTCCGGGATGCCGTCGCTGCGCCCACCCCCGACCTGGTTGACGACCTCGATCGCGCGAAAGACCTCGTCCGGCGAGGCTTTCAGGTTGTTGGCGGCAACGACCGCCGGATCGGCCGTCTCCATTCCGAACGCGGCCACGTCGCCGGGAGTGTGCCCCTGGACGATCACGGCGAGGGCCTCCCGAGCGGCGTCCTCGTGCCGGGCGATGGTGCGGGGATTGACGTTGTCGATGTGGAGGGTGAGCAGGTCCGGCGCCCCGGCTCGGACCGCCGCGAAGAGCTCCGCGAGCCGGCCGGGGTCGGGCACGGGGTCGGCGGAGGGCAGGGTACCGTACGCGAGGAGGTCCGGCTGCCGACCGAGCCGGAAGTGGCGGGCGCCGCGGGCCGCAAGGGCTGCGACCTCCTCGCCGACGGCCCCGGCCCGCCGGTACCGCGGCGGGCCGTAGAACGGCTCGGTGCAGAACGAGCAGCCGCCCACGACCTGGCGGGCGCAGCCTCGCGCGGTCTCGAGCTCGCAGACGACGCGCGGGAACGACGGGTGCTGAGGCAGGAGGGCGGCGCCGGCGACGGCAAACGGGTCCGTTACCGTGTAGTCGTAGGAACCGCGGGGCTCGCCACCAGCCAGCGAGGCCTCGAGGGCCGCGGCCGGGTGGCCCGAGAGCAGGATGTCGTAGTCATCGAGCCCCGGGGAGACGGCACGCGTCCCCCCGCCCGGAGCATATCCGAAGAGGACCGGACCGCCGATCGCTGTCGTCGGCGACCGGAGCTGCCGGCCGAGCTGGCGGAGCTCGTCCAGGGTCGCCGGCGTCCCGGCGAGGTACTTCCCGGGCACGGTCGTCCCCGCATGGACCACGACAAGATCTGCGCGGTTGAGCTCGGCGAGCAGGGCCGGGTCGCTGCGGAGCTGGTCGATGGTACGGTACTGTACCGCGTAGTCCCGTTCGAAGAGGACGCCGGCGAGTCCACGGACCTCGGGCGCGATGTACGGCGGCACGCCGAGGCAGGCCGGCTCGTCCACATACCCGTCGAGGAGGACCGCGCTAGAGGTCATGGCCGAGCAGGGCGAGGAGGCGCCGGGCCCAGCGGAGCTTACCCCGCTTCATGGGGGTGACCGCGTCGTCGTCGAGGTCGAAACCGGCGAAGGCGACCGAGGAGGCGCAGAAGTGGTGGGCCGCGAACGCCGCCCGGTCGCCGTCGGAGAATCCCCCGAAGTTGTGGATATGGGGGAGAGGCTCGCCCTGCGTGGTCCCGACGATCGGTCCGTCGAACCGGGAGACCCAGCGACGGAGCAGGGGCATGTTGTCGCCGTGGGCATGGACGACCATGATCGTCCCCGCGCAGTTCATTTCCACGAACGCACCGGTCGCGCCGTCGAGATCGGTAAAGACCGCGTCCGGGCGGATCCCGCTGGCAAAGAGGGTATCGGCCGCGCCGTCCGCGGCCAGTACAACGCCGCAAACCCGATCGAGTTCGCGGGCAAGGGTTGGGGCGTTGCCGCAGACCGTGACCTCACGGCCGCGGATCAGGTTCTCGAGGCGAGGGAGGTCGTCGCGGGGCAGGAGCTCCGCGAGGAGCCGTGCCGCCACCGCGTCGGCCTCGCGGTCGATCTGGAAGTAGTCCAGGATCTCGTCGTAGAGTGGTGCCCAGTCATCATAGATCATTGCGCCCCTCTTTCTTCTCGAGGCCGACCAGGTTCTCGAACTTCTTCAGGATCGGATCGATCACGAGTGAGAGGAGCTTCTCCTTGTCGTCGACCATCGAGAAGAACGAGAGCGGGATCACGGCCGCGGCCATGTTCGGGTGGCCGCCCGCGTCACCGATCTCGCCGAACGCCTCGGCGAGGACGGTCCCGAGGTTGAGACGGACGTCCCTCGAACGGGCGATCATGATGATCCCGGTATCCCCGATTCCATAGATCAGGGCCGTATTCACCCCCTCGAGGTTGATCAGGTAATCGGCCGCCTGGGGAAGAGCGTCGCGGTTCCGGATGTACCCGACGTTCGAGAAGAGGTACCCCGAACGGATCACGCGGTTCTGGATCGCCTTGCCGAGGACGTCGAGCGTCTCCTTCGAGAGCGACGGGCTCATGATCTTGTCGAGCAGGTCGTGGTCGGCCAGGGGCAACAGGAACGCGACGTAGTTCAGGTCCTGCGGCGTGACGTTGCGACGGAAGTCGCGGGTATCGGCCCGGATTCCATACAGGAGACCGGTCGCGACCTTCCGGTCGACCGGGACGTCGAGCTCCTGCAGGTACTGCGTCAGGATAGAGGCAGTGGCGCCCATGGTGGGCCGGATATCGACGAACTCTGCTGCGGCCACGGTGATGTCCTCTGGCTTGTGGTGGTCGATCACGATCTGGACGGGGGTGCCCGGCGGGACGGTATTGTTGACCCCGGGCGCCGACGAATCGACCAGCGCGAGGTACTGGCACTCCCTGATGTGATCGGCCGTGCACTTCTCCATGCGGATGTCGAGCAGGTTCACGAAGGCCCGGTTCTCCTGGTGCCCGATGTTGCCGTCGTACAGGATCTTCGTCTGGACCCTGCGGTCCGAGGCGGCCCGGGCGATCGCAGCCAGCGCCATCGCGGAGGAGATGGAATCGGGATCGGGGTTGTTGTGCGTGATGATCCCCAGGGTTCCCTCCCACGATGCCAGAAGATCGTAGAGCCGCTGGGCTATCCGGGTCACGTGCAGCTTCCGTATCTGGTGGACAGCAGCCCTGGCAACCACTTCCTGGGGGTAGATCACGTGATCCGCCCCGGCGGCCTCGAGGGCGCTCTGCGAGAGTGGGTCCATGGCCCGGGCGATCACCTCCGTCTCGGGGAACCGTGTCTTGATCACCTGGACGGCGGCGAGGTTCGAGTCCTTCTCGTTCGAGAGGACGAAGGCGACTTTCGGAATGCGAAGGGTCTCGAAGAGGGCCGGGTCCTTGATATCTCCCGTGATTGCGTCGTAGTTCTGGTCGAGCAGGTCCTTGACCCGCTTCTCGTCCTTGTCCACCACCAGGATCGATCGCGTCTCCGACTCGAGCTCCTCGATAACATTGTACCCGATGGAGCCGCAGCCGAGCACCATGTACTCGACCTCCCCCTGCTGCTCCCGGAGATCGGCGTCAACCATATCAAGTGAGATGGGATGCCCGGCCATATTAACCCAGCCATCGGGCATATCGATTGGCGGCCACGGCCGTCAGTTTTATGAGATTGGACCGGCAATCTATGGAAGCACAGGTACGGGCTTGTAGCTTAGTTCGGTAGAGCGACGGACTCTTAATCCGTAGGCCAAGGGTTCAAATCCCTTCAGGCCCGCTTCTTTTC
>CAZCUJ010000008.1:0-76220 GCA_964501565.1 uncultured Methanospirillum sp. | reverse complement strand
TGTAGACCGACTGCCAGATCAGAAAGTCGGTCAGGTGGTCGCCGCCGGTCTTGATCACGAGGTCCGGGGCGTACCGGAAGGTCAGGTACTGCTCGAACGTCCGCTCGTCGACCGCGTCGGGGTCCACCCCGTCCTCGGCCATCCGGCGGATGCAGGCCGCGATCTCCTCGCGCCCGCTCTTGCCGATCGCGACCGTGACCTCCATGCCCGCTCCCGCGGTCTCGGTCGCCTCGCCGACGTGCAGGGTGAGACGGGCGACCTCGGCGATCCGGCGGAGCTCGGGCAGGTAGTCGGCCATCCCCGCCGGGTCGGGGGTCGAGATGTGGAAGATCACCGCGCCGATGCCGGCATCGCGGCACCACTCGACGCACTCGCGGATCTTGCCCGGCGCGGCTGCCATGTCACGGTCGGCGAGGAGGACGCAGATCCGGCCGGGGAGGTCGACGAGCTGCCGGGCGAGGTGCTCCTCGTAGACCCACCGGATCATCGCGAGCCCCCGAGCAGCCGGTCGAGCGGCAGGCTGTTGAGCACGTCGCCGGGCGTGCACCAGCCGCGCCGCGCCGTCGCGAGCCCGTGGCGGAGGTTCTCGAGCTCGCCCGGGCGGTGGGCGTCGGTGCCGATGGAGAGGCGTACCCCACGGTCGCGCGCCGCGCGGACGGCCGTGTCCTCGAGGTCGAGCCGGAAGGGCGAGGCGTTGATCTCGAGCGCGGTCCCGTGCTCGGCCGCGGCCTCGATCAGCCGCACCAGGTCGACCGCGGCCGGCTCGCGGCGGCCGATGATCCGGCCCGTTGGGTGGCCGACGACGTCGACATGCTCGTTCTCGCAGGCCCCGATGACGCGGCGGGTCACCTGGTCCTGGTCCTGCCGCAGCCCGCCGTGGAGGCTCGCGATGACGAACTCGAGGTCGGCGAGGACCCTGTCGGGAAAGCCGAGCGTGCCGTCGGCCAGGATGTCCACCTCGGTGCCGGCGACGAGCCGGCAGGGCGAGTCGCGGTTGATCACATCGATCGTGTGCCGCTGCTCCTCGAGCTCGCGCTCCGAGAGGCCATGCGCGACCTTCAGGGTCCCCGAGTGGTCCGAGACGACGAGGTACTCGTACCCCCGCCGCGCCCCCTCGGCCGCGAGCTCGGCGAGGGTCAGGGTGCCGTCCGACCAGTTCGAGTGGACGTGGAGGTCGCCCCGAAGGTCGCCGGCCTCGACGAGTACGGGCAGCCGTCCGTGCTCGGCCGCCTCGATCTCGCCCGCGTCCTCGCGGAGCTCGGGCGGAATGAACGGCAGGCCGAGCGACGCGAGCATGGCCTCCTCCGAGGGGAAGGTCCGGAGGCCCTCGCCGGCCCGGCCGGCGATCCCGTACTCGTTGATCCGGAGCCCCTCGAGCAGGGCGCGGTCGCGGAGCTTGATCGAGAACGCCTTCGACCCCGTGAAGTAGAGGAGCATCGGGCCGAGCGCTCCCGGGGTCGTGAACCGGAGGTCGACCCGCTCGCCGCGGTACCGGATCGAGGTCCGGCGCTCCCCCTCCTCGATCACCTCGTCCGCGATCGACCGGAGGCGCGGGTTCAGGGCGGAAGGGTCCTCGCAGCTGACGATGTCGAGGTCGCCGAGGGTTGCCTTTCCTCGCCGCCACGACCCGGCGACCACGTAGGTTCCCGGCGCCAATACCTCGGCGAGCCCTGCGATCAGCACCTCGCCGGTCGACCGGTTCATGCGGTGCTCGGACGCGGCGTAGTGTTCGGCCCCGCGGCGGATCTCGGCCTCGCTCCTGGGCCCGAAGCCCTTGAGCCGGCGGACGCGTCCCTTCGCCGTGGCCTCCAGGAGCTCGGGGACGGAGGTGATCCCGAGTTCGCGCCAGAGCCGGCCGGCCGTCTTGGGCCCGATCCCCTCGATGCGGAGGAGCTCGAGGAGCGAGGGCGGGATCTCCGAGCGGAGCGCCTCGAGCTCGGCGCTCGACCCCGTCTCGCAGACCTCGCGAACGACCCCGGCCAGCCGTTCGCCGACGCCGCCGAGCGCGATCATCTCGTCCGTGGAGAGTTCGGCCACGGGCCGGATCAGCCGGTCGACCGCGTCGGCGCCATTTACGAATGCACGGACGCGGTACGGGTTTCCGCCCTTGATCTCGAGGAGGTGCCCGATCAGCCGGAGGGTCTCGGCCACCTGGCGGTTCGTGCACTCCACGCTCATGCTCCAAGTGTACGGTGACTTTTCACCATATCAGTCTATGCGACGCGGCCCGCAAGCCATAACCGTCCGGCAGAAGAAGAATGTGTGCATGACCGGGGCGCACGCGGACCACGAGGAGGACCTGCTCGAGTCCCTCCTCCAGGAGCCCGTCCCGGCCGGTGACGAGCTCGCCGTCCGGCTCGGGCTCGAGCCGGCGGTCTTCGACCAGGCCGTCGCGGCGGCCCAGGAGCACGGCCGGATCGAGCGGGAGGCCGGCGGCCGGTTCCGGCTGAGCCGCGAGGGGCGGCGGGTCGCGCGCCGGATCGCCCGGCGCCACCGCGCCCTCGCCTGCTTCTTCGAGGAGCTCGGCATGGAACGCGAGGCCGCGGATCGCGAGGCCTGTACCCTCGAGCACGGGCTCTCGGACGAGGCGATCGCCCGGCTCGAGGACCACCTCCGCTGCCCGGAGCCGTGCCGGGAGCGGCCGTGCGAGACGGGCCACGAGACCGACGGGCAGTCCCTCCTCGACTACGGCGAGGGCGCACGGGTCTGCATCACGGCTGTCCGCCCCTGCGGCCGGTACCGGCGGCTTATGGACATGGGGGTCGTGCCCGGCGAGGAGGTCGTGGTCCGGCGGCGGCTCTCGAACCGGGCCGTGGTGATCGAGGTCAAGGGCTGCGAGATCGGCCTCTCGCCCGAGTGCGCGGCCACCGTGCTCGCGACCCCATGCCCCTGAAGGTCGCGCTCGTCGGCAACCCCGGCGTGGGCAAGTCCCTGATCTTCAACCAGCTGACCGGGGTCGGGGTCGAGATCGGCAACTACCCCGGGTCGTCCGTGGACCTCCTCTCGGGCGGCTCCTGCTTCCAGCACGAGCGCGTGGAGGTCCTCGACCTTCCCGGCGTCTATTCGCTCGAGGACGGGGCCGAGACGGACGCGCTCGTCCGGCGGGTCATCGCCGACGAGTCGGTCACGGCGGTCATCGCGGTCCTCGACGCCACGCGGCTCGAGCGGAACCTCTACCTCCTTCTCCAGGTCGCCGAGTACGGCCGGCCCATGGTCGCGGTCGTGAACATGATCGACGAGACGGCGCGGCGCGGCACGGCGATCGACACCGGGCGGCTCGAGGAACTCCTCGGGGTCCCGGTCCTCGCCACCTCGGCCGCGACGGGCGAGGGGATCGACCGGATCCTGCCGAAGGCCGTGCTCGAGGCCCGGCCGGCCTCGGTGGAGGTCCCGTACGACCACCACGTCGAGGCCGCGCTCAGCTCCCTGTCCCGGATCCTCGGGACCGACCGGCGCGAGGCGCTCCAGGCCCTCCAGGGGATCGGCGACGATCCCGAGCTCCTCGAGACGGCCGCGGCCGTGGCCGATGAGATCGGGCGGCGGCACCGGATGTCGGCCAGCCAGATCATCGCCACCAACCGCCACAACCACGCCCGGGGGATCGCGGACGAGATCATCACCCCGGGAGGGGGCGCCGGGCGGCGGATCGACCGCCTCCTGACCCGGACTATCCCGGGCATCCCGATCCTGGCCGCGGTCCTCGTCGGCATGCTGCTCGTGGTCTTCCTGGTCGGCGGGGTCCTCGAGGAGTACATCGTCCAGGCGTTCGACCGGTTCCTGATGGTCCCGCTCACCGGCCTCGGGCTGCCGCCGCTCCTCACCGAGGTCCTCTCCTCGGTCGTGCTCGCCCTCCAGGCCGGGCTCGGGATCGCGTTCCCGTATATCTTCACTTTCTACGTCCTGCTCGCCATCGTCGAGGACTCGGGGTACATGTCCCGTGCCGCGTTCCTGGCCGACCGGGCCATGCACCGCGTGGGGCTGCACGGCGAGGCGATCATCCCGCTCGTCCTCGGGTTCGGCTGCAACGTGCCCGCGCTCATGGGCACGCGCCTGCTCCCGACGCGCCGCGAGCGCACGATCGCCGCGTTCATGATCACGATGGTCCCGTGCTCGGCCCGGACGGTCGTGATCTCGGGGATCGTGGCCTCGTTCGTCTCGCTCGCGGCCGCGTTCTCGATCTACCTGATGGTCCTGGTGCTCATCCTCCTGACCGGCCTCGTGCTGAGCCGGGTCGCGCCCGGGCCGCAGCTCGGCATGGTCCTCGAGATGGCGCCACTCCGCCGCCCGAGGCCGGACCTGGTATTGCTCAAGGCCTGGCTCCGGATCAAGGAGTTTCTCTACATCGCGATGCCGCTCCTCCTCGTCTCGAGCGTCATCCTCGGCCTGCTCGGGTTCTTCGGCGTGATCGCGGCCGTCCAGGACGCGTTCGCTCCGATCTCGGAGGGGCTGCTCGGCCTGCCGGCCTACGCCTCGACCGCGCTCCTCTTCGGCATCCTCAGAAAGGAGATGGCCTTCGAGACCCTGGTCGTGCTGGCCGGGACGGCGGAGCTCGACACGGTCATGACGAGCCTCCAGCTCTACACCTTCGCGGTCGTCTCGACCCTCTTCGTCCCCTGCATCTCGACCATCGCCGTCCTCCGGCGCGAGCTCGGCAGCCGCCTCGCGGCCCTGATCACCGTGTACACGGTCGTGCTCGGCCTCGGGATCGGCGCGCTCATCCACTTCGCGGCTGGCTGAGCGGTGCCGAAGCGCTTATCACGGCCGGACACGACAGCTTCGGCGAAGATGTCTCTGTCTGTACGGGGGGCGTAAGGGTGCTCTGGTTCGTCGGCCTCGGCCTCTGGGACCTCGAGGACGTCTCTGTCCGCGGCCGGCGCGCCATCGCCGGGGCGGACCGGGTCTTTCTCGAGGGCTACACCTCCCGGCTCGGCGGCTCGTCCGTCGCGGAGATGGAGGCGGCCTGGGGAACGACGGTCACGGTCCTCTCGCGCGAGGAGGTCGAGAGCCGGCCCGACGAGGTCCTGGAGACCGCCCGGGCCGGGACGGCGGTCTTCCTCGTCCCGGGCGACCCGATGGTCTCGACGACTCACGTCGACCTCCGGCTCCGGGCCCGGGCGCTGGGGATCGAGACGGGGATCGTACACGGCGCCTCGATCGCGACGGCGGCGCCGGGCCTCGCCGGCCTCCAGAACTACCGCTTCGGCCCGGCGACCTCGCTCCCGTTCCCGCACGGCGCCTGGCGGCCGACCTCGCCGCTCTCGGCGATCCGGGAAAACCTGGAACGCGACCTCCATACCCTCGTCTACCTCGATATCCAGCCCGGACGCTGCATGCTCATCCCCGAGGCGCTCGACCTGCTCGAGGACGGGGCGGCGGAACTGGGGTTCGCGATCCCGCGCTACGTCGGCATCGCGCGGGCCGGGTCGCCCGCCCCGGTGGTCGAGGCGGGGACGGCCGGCCGGCTCCGGGAGGTCGACTTCGGGGGACCCCTGCACGTCCTGGTCGTGCCGGGCGCGCTCCACGTGATGGAGCGGGAGTACCTGGAGGCCTTCGCCGGCCTATGACGCTCCCGGCCGCGCTCGAGGCCCTCGACGGGGCCCTCGCCACCGCCCGGGCGGCCGTCCGCGAGGACGCGCTGCTCCGGCCGGCCGCGGACGACTGTCTCGCCATGGTCCTGGCCTACCGCGCCGACGCGGCGGTCTTCGACGGGAGGGGCGACGCGGTCAACGCCCTCGCGGCCGTCGCCTACGCCGCCGGTTGGCTCGATGCCGCGGTCGCCGTCGGCCTCCTCGACGGGACCGGGTCGAGGGTGGGGCTCCTCCGCGGCGCCGTGCCCGACCGCGACGCCGCGAAGCTCGGCGAGAAGGCGGCGCGGTACGCGGCCATGCTCGGCGGGGCCGTCGCCGGGGCGGCGCCCGCCCCGGACCCGGCGAGCCCGGCCCACGGGGCCGCGCGGAGGGTCCTCGCGGTGGCCGACGGGCTCCTCGGGCCCGCGAACGCGCTCCTCGCCGACGGCGATCCCGAGAGCTCCCTCTCGGTCAGCTCGTACGCCTACGGCTGGCTCGACGCGGGGGTCCGGGCCGGCCTCGTCGCGATCGCCGGCGACCGGTCGCTCTTCGCGGTGTAGGATGGAGCGGCGCGGCTGGCTGCTCGTCTCGGTCCTCCTCTCGGCCGCCGTTCTCGTGGTCCTGCTCGTCCTGACCGTGGACGAGACGACGCTCGTCGCCCTCGACGACCTCGACTGGCGCTGGCTCGCCGTGGCCGTTGCCTCCCATCTCGCGGCCCTGCTCTCCTGGGCCGGCAGGGTGCGGGTCCTCGCGGCCGGGCTCGGGTACCGCGTCCCGTACCGGCGGTGCGTCTCGCTCGTCTTCGCGAATGTCCTCGCGGCCTCGATCACCCCGGCGTCGGCCGGGGGCGAGCCCGTCCGGGCCCACGAGCTCTACCGGGCCGGGGTCGCCGCTGGTGACGCGACCGCTGTGGTCGTGGCCGAGCGGCTCCTCGACGTCCTGCTGCTCTTCGCCGGGGTCGCGATCGCGGTCCTCGTCCTCGGGCGGCAGCTCGTCGCCCTCGGCGTCAGCGGCGGCCCGCTCGTGCCGGCGATCGGGCTCTTCGTCCTCGGGTTCGTCGGCCTGCTCCTCGTCGCGCTCCGCTGGCCGCGGGCGCTCGCGGGCGCCCTCCGTCGTCTCGCCGCCCTCCTCGGCCGCGTCCTGCCGGCGGGTGCAGCGGCGTGGCTCGAACGGCGCTCGGGGCTGCTCGACCGCGAGGTCGGGCTCTTTCGCGCGGCCTTCGGCCGGTTCGCCACGCGCGGGATCGGGCACCTCGCAGCCGGCCTCGCCCTCTCGGCCGGGTACTGGCTCTGCGAGTTCGCCGTCGCCTCGTTCCTCCTCCTCGCCCTCGGGCTCCCGCCGAACTGGGTCCTCTCGCTTCTCTGCCAGATGCTGATCAATGTCGTCTCGCTCCTGCCGATCACGCCGGGCGGGGCCGGGCTGGCCGAGGCCTCGGCCGCCTCGCTCTACGGGCTCTTCGTGCCGTCCTCGTCCCTCGGCGTCTTTGTCGCCCTCTGGCGCCTGATCGTCTATCACCTCAACATCCTGATCGGGCTCGCCTCGAGCCTCGCCATCGTCCGGCGCGAGACGGAGCGGCGGGGGACGGTTCGCGAACCTTAACCCCCGCCGGATCCAACAGGAAGTACATGCAGTGCATCATCCTCGCGGGCGGCTCGGGGACCCGGCTCTGGCCGCTCTCGCGGGAGCAGTACCCCAAGCAGTTCCTGCCCGTGGGCGATCGGTCGCTCTTCCAGCGAACCTGGGCCCGCGCCCGGGCCCTCGCGGGCGGCGACGGGGTCTGGGTGGTCACGAACCAGGCGCACCGCTACCTGATCCGCGACCAGGTCGAGGCCCTGGGCGGCTCCTGCGACGACGCGCACCTGCTCGCCGAGCCCACGGGCCGGAACACGCTCCCGGCCATCGCCTGGGCCATGGCGGCGCTCCGCGAGGCCGGCGGGGAGGCGACGGCGGTCGTCCTGCCGAGCGACCACCTGCTCGACGACGCCGCGCTCGACGCGATCCGGCAGGCGGAGCCCCTCGCCGCGGACCGGCTGGTCACCTTCGGCGTGACCCCGACCTCGCCGCACACCGGGTACGGCTACATCCGCCCGGGCGCGCCGCTGGCCGGCGGGTACGAGGTCGAGGCCTTCGTGGAGAAGCCCGACGCCGCGACCGCCGGGCGATACCTCCGCGACGGCTACCTCTGGAACTCGGGGATGTTCCTCCTCTCCACGGCCGTCTTCTTCGAGGAGCTCGGACGGCTCCAGCCCGCAGTCGCCGACGCCGTGGCCGCGCTCCCGCCCGACTACGGGGCCATGCCGTCGGTCTCGATCGACTACGGCCTCCTCGAGCGCTCGGGCCGGGTCGCGGTGGCGCCGCTCGACGCGGCCTGGTCGGACCTCGGGGACTTCGCCGCGTTCGCGTCGGCCGAGCCGGCCGACGCCGAGGGCAACGCGGGCCGGGCCATCTACCTCGACAGCCGCGACAACTTCGTCCGGAGCGAGGGGAAACGGGTCGGGCTGATCGGGGTCGAGGGGCTGGTCGTCGTCGACACGGACGATGCGCTCCTCGTCGCGCGGAAGGCCGAGACCGGGCGCGTCCGCGAGCTGGTCGAGGCGCTCCGGGCCGAGGGCGACCCGGTCGTGGTCCACCACCGCGAGGAGCACCGGCCCTGGGGGACGTACAAGGTGCTCGAGGCGAACGGGGCGTACAAGATAAAACGGGTCACGGTCCGGCCGGGCCGCCGGCTCTCGCTCCAGCGCCACCACCACCGGTCCGAGCACTGGATCGTGGTCTCGGGGACGGCCGAGGTCGTCCTCGAGGGCGAGACGCGACTCCTCGCACAGGGGGAGTCGACCTTCGTCAAGACCGGCCAGGTCCACCGGCTCGGGAACCCCGGCGTCATCCCGCTCGAGGTGATCGAGGTCCAGATCGGCGAGTACCTCGAGGAGGACGACATCGTCCGGTACGAGGACGTCTACGGGCGCTCCTAGCCCAGGTTCGGACGGGGCTCAGTCGAGTCTCCGGTAGAGCGCGATCTCGAGCGGGCCGGCGAAACACGGCTCCGCCTGCTCGACGAAGCCCTGGAAGTGGGGGGTCGCGCCGTGCGTATCGATCGCGTTCTGGTCGCGCCAGACCTCGATGAACGCGAACCGGGTCGGGTCCTCGAGGTTCTGGTGGCAGTCATACGAGACGTTGCCCTCCTCGCTGCGGGAGGCCTCGACAAGGTCCTTGACCAAGGCCATGAGATCATCGATCTTCTCGGATCTCGCGGTGCATGTGGCTACGATGGTGATCATGCGAACTCCTGGTGCCTGCTGGCGATCGTCATTCCTCTTCTGCGAGGATAAACCTGCGGGCTCGTTGCCGGGGCGCCGGCCCGCGCACGGGCCGCGGTTCAGGCGGGCGAGAGCGTGAAGAAGAAGGTGGCTCCCTCGCCCGGCGCCGACTCGGCCCAGATCCGGCCGCCGTGCCGTCGGATGATCCGCTCCACCGTGGCGAGACCGATCCCCGACCCCTCGTACGCGCCCGTCCGGTGGAGGCGCTGGAACGGCTGGAAGACCCGCTCCGCGTCGGCCATCGCGAACCCGACGCCGTTGTCGCGGACGTAGTAGACCGTCTCCGTCCCGTCGGTGACAGCGCCGATCTCGATTTGCGGGTCGGCGGCGTCCCGGGTGAACTTCACAGCGTTGCCGACCAGGTTCGCGTAGACCTGCCGGAGCATCGCCCGGTCCGCGGTGCACGGGGGCAGGTCGCCGATCGTGACCGTGACCGTGCGCTCGGGGTCCTGCTCGAGCAGGACCGAGACGACCTCCATGACCAGCGACGCGGGCGAGACGGGTTCGCGGACCAGCTCCTGCCGGTCGAGCCGCGAGAGGGCGAGGAGGCCGTCGATGAGCGCGCTCATCTGCCGCACGGTCCGCCGGACCTCGTCGAGGTAGTGCCGCTCCTCGCCCTCGAACCGCCCCCATGCCGCCTCGGCGAGGAGCGCGGAGTAGCCGTCGATGGCCCGCAGCGGGGCCCGGAGGTCGTGCGAGACCGAGTAGGTGAAGGACTCGAGCTCGCGGGTCCGCTGCGCCACCCGTTCCTCGAGCTCGGCGTTGAGGCGGCGCGCCTCGGACTCGGCCTGCTTGAGGCGGCCGATCTCCGTGATGCTCCCCCGGACCCCGGCCACGGCGCCGTCCTCGCGCCGGGCGGCCGTGTGGACCAGGACCGGCCGCTCGGTGCCGTCCGCCCGGAGGAAGGTGAACTCGGACCCCCCCGTCCGGGTCCCGGCGAGGATGGATGCGAAGGTCGCGGTCGCCCGCTCGCGGTCGCCCGGCACGAGCACGGAGAAGATGTTGATCCCCCGCAGGGTGTCGTCGGCACCCAGCCCGGCCAGAGCCAGTGCGGCGGGGTTGGCGAAGGTCACGTTCCCTTCGAGATCGGTCTCGAAGACGCCCTGCGGGAGGAGTTGCACGGTCTCCGCGAACCGCTGTTCGCTCTCTTCGCGCTGACGGATCTGGTCCCGGAGCCGGTCGACCATGACCCCCGTCCGCTCGGCGAGGGTCGAGAACTCGAACCACGGGGCGGGTCGGACCTCGTGGTCGAGGTCGCCGGCGGCCACGGCGTCGACGTCCTCGACGAGCTGCTCGAGCGGTCGCGCCAGCCGCCGTGAGACCGCAACTGCGAGGAGCCCGCCCGTGAGGAGAACGAGCAGGGCCGAGAAGGAGTGCAGGAGCGCGACCCGGTCCTGCTCGGCGGCGAGCAGGGCGTCGCTGTAGGTCAGCCTGGCGAAGATGCTCATGTCCGAGGCATAGTCCTCGTCGCGGAGGTCGACCGGCAGCCAGACGACGGTCCGGCCGTTCTCGGCGTCCCGGACCACCTGGGTGGTCCGGTTCTCCCAGATGAGGTAGTCCAGCATGGCCTCGTCCTCCGGCGTCGGGGAGTAGCTGGTGTTGTAGAGCAGGCGCTTCTGCTTCTGGAACAGGAGCACCTCCTCGAGGTACGGGTTGGAGGCCTGGACCTCGTCGATGACGTCGCTGTACCGGAGCTCCATCCGCTCCCGCTCGAACCGCTCCGAGATGAGGCCGAGCTCGATGACGTACCGGTGGTCGGGCGTGGGCATGTAGCTGTACTTCGTCAGCGTCCCGTTAACCCAGTCCTGGACGACCCTGTCGGGGTAGAACCCCGAGGTGTTCCGGATGCCGTCGAGGTAGACGGCGAAGTCGGGGTAGACGACCCGGAAGTCCAGCCCGAGGTCGCTCTGCCGGGTGGTATGGTCGATGACGCAGCGCTCGTCGATCGTGTAGATGTCCATGCCCCCGATCTGCGCCTGGAGCGCCGCCAGGTCCATCCGGGCCGGGTCGCCCCCGGCCCGGTTGTACTCGTCCATGACCAGTACGAACCCGTCCTCCATCTCCTCGTTGTAGGTGCTGTCGTAGAGCTTGAGCCCGGTGTCGATCAGTCGGAACGAGTTGTTGATGTGCGACTCCGTCAGTCCGCTGAGCCGGTCCGCGTTCGCCTCGAGATTGCTCCTCGAGGTCTGGTAGCTGGTCCAGATCCCGGCGAGGAGGACCGTGACGATGATGACGAAGAGAATCCCCGTCATCAGGTACGAGAAACGAAGCCGCCGGCGGGTCGTTACCATTCAGTCCACCTCGAGCTCCTCGATGGATAATCATTATCCCCATATAATAAAGCTTTATCATAAAGAGGGCGGGGACGAGCCCTGGAAACTGTGCGAGGCCGATACCGGAACCTGTCCGTGCCCGTGGGGCAGCGTTCTCGGGGAGACGGCGGTCGCGTGTCGCGACCGCGGCGAGCCGGCTCTGTCCCGGCCGCGGCTCAGGGGGGCGAGAGCGTGAAGAAGAAGGTGGCCCCCTCGCCCGGCGCCGACTCGGCCCAGATCCGGCCGCCGTGCCGGCGGATGATCCGCTCCACCGTGGCGAGACCGATCCCCGACCCCTCGTACGCGCCCGTCCGGTGGAGGCGCTGGAACGGCTGGAAGACCCGCTCCGCGTCGGCCATCGCGAACCCGACGCCGTTGTCGCGGACGTAGTAGACCGTCTCCGTCCCGTCGGTGACAGCGCCGATCTCGATTTGCGGGTCGGCGGCGTCCCGGGTGAACTTCACAGCGTTGCCGACCAGGTTCGCGTAGACCTGCCGGAGCATCGCCCGGTCCGCGGTGCACGGGGGCAGGTCGCCGATCGTGACCGTGACCGTGCGCTCGGGGTCCTGCTCGAGCAGGACCGAGACGACCTCCATGACCAGCGACGCGGGCGAGACGGGTTCGCGGACCAGCTCCTGCCGGTCGAGCCGCGAGAGGGCGAGGAGGCCGTCGATGAGCGCGCTCATCTGCCGCACGGTCCGCCGGACCTCGTCGAGGTAGTGCCGGTCTCTCTCGTCCAGGTTCGGTCCGAGGTCCTCTGCCAGGATCGCCGAGTAGCCGTCGATGGCCCGGAGCGGAGCCCGGAGGTCGTGCGAGACCGAGTAGGTGAAGGCCTGCAGTTCACCGGTCGCCTCCCTCAGCTCGTCGGTCGTCTCCTCGAGCTCGCGGGTCCGCTCTGCCACCCGCTCCTCGAGCTCCGTGTTCAGCTGGCGCACCTGGTCCTCGATCTGCTTGAGGCGGGTGACGTCCACGATGGATCCCCGGACGCCCAGGACGGCGCCGTCCTCGCACCGCGCCGCGGAATAGACCAGCATGGAGAACGAGGTCCCGTCGGGCCGGATGCCCGTGAACTCGGACCCGGCGGTCCGCGCGCCCGCCAGGATCGCCCCGAATGTCTCGACGGCCCGCTCGCGGTCCCCGGGTGCGACCACCGCGAAGATATTTTGATCCGGCGCAAGCTCGCCGGCGCCGAGGCCGACCTCCTCCAGGGCGGCGGGGTTGGCGAAGGTCACATTCCCCTCGCGGTCGGTCTCGAAGACCCCGAGCGGTAGAAGCCGGACCAGGTCTTCGAACCGCTGCTCGCTCGCCTCGCGCTGCCGGATCTGGTCCCGGAGCCGGTCGACCATGACCCCGGTCTTCTCGGCCAGCCGCGAGAGCTCGTACCCCCCGGCCGGTCGGATCGGGTGATCGAGATCGCCGCCGGCGACGGCATCGACGTCCGCAGCAATTTGCTCGATCGGCCGCGAGACCCGCCGCGCGACCGACGCCGCGACCAGACCGCTCGAGAGGAGGACGAGCAGGGCCGCGAAGACGTGCAGGGAGGCGAGCGCGTTCTCCTCGGAGGCGAGCAGGGTGTCGTCGTAGGTGAGCTTTGCGAACCGGCTCTGGTCGGCGGCGTAGTTCGGGTCCCGGAGGTCGACGACCTGCCAGATGATGGTCGTCCCGTTTCTCACATCTCCGACCACCTGGGTCGTCCGGTTCTGCCAGAGGAGGTAGTCGAGCATCGCGGACTCCTCCGCCGTCGGGACGTAGCTGAGGTTGTCGACCAGACGCTTCTGTTTCTGAAACACGAGCACCTCGTCGAGGTACGGATTATTGGCCTTGACCTCGTCCACCACGTCGCTGTACTGAATCAGCTTCGCCCGCTCGTCCTCGAACCGGGTGGACCTGAGCCCGAGCTCGATGATGTACCGGTGGTCGGGCGTCGGCATGTACGCGAACTTCGTCATGGTCCGGTTGACCCAGTCCGGAACGACCCGATCGGGGTAGAACCCCGAGGTATTCCGGATGCCGTCGAGGTAGACGGCGAAGTCGGGGTAGATGACCCGGAAGTCCAGCCCGAGGTCGCTCTGCCTGGTCGAATGGTCGATGACGCAGCGCTCGTTGATCGTGTGGATATCCATGCCCCCGATCTGCGCCTGGAGCGCCGCCAGGTCCATCCGCGAGGGGTCGCCGCCGGTCTGGTTGTACTCGTCCATGACCAGGACGAACCCGTCCTCCATCTCGTCGTTGTACGTGCTGTCGTAGATCTTCAGACTGGTATCTATGAGCCGGAACGAGTTGTTGATGTGCGACTCGGTCATGACTCGGAGCCGTTCCGCGTTCGTCTCCAGGTTGGACCGCGAGGTCTGGTAGCTGGTCCAGATCCCGGCGAGGAGGACCGTGACGATGATGACGAAGAGTATCCCCGTCATCATGTACGAGAAACGAAGCCGCCGGTGGGTCCTTACCATTCAGTCCACCCCGAGCTACTCGATGGCTAATCATAATCCTTATATAATAAAGCTTATCATGAATGGGGGCGGAAACGAGACCTGGGGACCGTGCGAGGCCGATAAAGGAACCGGTTCATGCCCATTGAGCACCTTTCTCCGGTGAAAATCGGTGATCGCGCGTCGCGACCGCGGCGAGCTGGCCCGCGACTGGGACGGATACCTTTTTCATGCCGTCGCCTCTACCGACACCGGGATGGCGGAAGAGGTCGAGGCTGAACTCGCGGTCACGGGCATGCACTGTGCGACCTGCTCGCTCGCGGTCGAGGAGGCGCTGCGGCGCGAGCCCGGTGTCTCGGGCGCGAGCGTGAACCTCGGGACCGGGAACGCCCGGGTCCGCTTCGACCCGGCGGCAACGGACGTGGCCCGCCTCGGGAGGGCGGTCGAGGAGACCGGGTACGGCGTCGCGAACCGGGAGGCGAGCCTCCGTGTCGGCGGCATGGTCTGCGCGATGTGCGTCCAGTCGATCGAGGAGGCGCTTCGGGGCCTGCCCGGCGTGGTCGAGGCGCGGGTGAACCTCGCCACCGAGCGCGCCCACGTCGTCTACAACCCCTCGCTCGTCGACGTCCGCGCCATGGCCGGCGCGATCGAGGCGGCCGGGTACCGGTACCTCGGGCTCGAGGGCGAGGTCTCGGCCGAGGCCGAGCATGCCGCGGTCGAGGCCGACCTCGCCGACAAGCGCCGCCGGATGCTCGTGGCCTTCGGGGTCTCGATCCCGCTGATGCTCTCGATGTGGTTCCCGTTCGGGGTGCCCATGCACACCCTCTCCTGGATCCACCTCGCGGTCGCGACCCCGGCCTTCGTCTACGTCGCGGCCCCGATCTTCCGCGCGGCCTGGCTCGGGCTCCGGAACCGGACCCTGAACATGGACGTGATGTACGCGATGGGTATCGGGGTCGCGTACGTCGCCTCGCTGATGGGCACGCTCGGGATCGTGCTCACGCACGAGTACATGTTCTACGAGACAGCGCTGATGCTCGCCGGCTTCCTGACCCTCGGCCGGTACCTCGAGGCGCGGGCCAAGGGCCGGACCGGGCAGGCGATCCGTGCGCTGATGGAGCTCGCGCCCCGGACCGCGACCGTGCTCCGTGACGGGATCGAGGTCACCGTCGCGGTCGAGGACGTCGCGCCCGGCGACCTCGTGGTCGTCCGGCCGGGCGAACGGATACCGGTCGACGGGACGGTCCGCGAGGGCGAGAGCTTCGTGGACGAGTCCATGATCACGGGCGAGCCTGTCCCCGTGCGAAAGGCCGCGGGCGACGGGGTCGTGGGCGGCACAATCAACGGCACCGGCGCGTTCCGGTTCGAGGCCGAGCGCGTCGGGCGGGAGACCGTGCTCGCCCAGATCATCGCCCTCGTCGAGCAGGCGCAGGGGTCGCGCCCGCCCGTGCAGCGGGTCGCCGACCGGGCTGTGGCCTGGTTCATCCCGGTGGTGCTCGCGATCGCGATCGGCGCGTTCCTCGCCTGGTACTTCCTCCTCGGCGAGACCCTGCTCTTCGCGCTGACCGCGCTGATCTCGGTCCTCGTTGTGGCCTGCCCCTGCGCCCTCGGGCTCGCCACGCCGACCGCGGTCACGGTCGGCGTCGGCCGGGGGGCCGAGCTGGGCATCCTGGTGCGGAACGGCGAGGCGCTCGAGCAGGCGGAGCGCGTGAACCTCGTCGCGTTCGACAAGACCGGGACGCTCACCATGGGCGCCCCGGCCGTCACGGACGCGGTCCCCTTCGGCGCCCTCGACCGCCCCGCGCTCCTGGCCCTCGCGGCCGGCGTTGAGGCGAACTCCGAGCATCCGCTCGGCCGGGCGATCGTGGACGCGGCCCGGGGCGAGGGGGTCGCGGTGCCGGACGCATCCGCGTTCGACTCGGTCACGGGGCGGGGCGTGGCGGCGACCATCGGGGGCCGCGAGGTTCTCGTCGGGAGCCGGACGCTCCTCGCGGAGCGCGGCGTGGCCCTGCCCGCCGGGGCCGAGGATGCGCTCCGGGATCTCGAGGAGGCGGGCCGGACGGCCGTGCTCGTCGCGGACGGCGGCACGGCTGCCGGGATCCTGGCGGTCGAGGACCCGCTCAAGCCGACGGCGGCCGACGCCGTCACGGCCCTCCGGGAGCTGGGCGCCGGCACCGCGATGATCACCGGCGACAACCGCCGGACCGCCTCCACGATCGCGCGCCGCGTCGGGATCGACCGCGTACTGGCCGAGGTCCTGCCGGGCGAGAAGGCCGACGAGGTCCGGCGGCTCCAGGAGGGCGGCGCGCGGGTCGCCTACGTCGGCGACGGGATCAACGACGCGCCCGCGCTCGCCACGGCCGACCTCGGCATCGCTATCGGCTCGGGGACCGACGTCGCGATCGAATCGGGCGACGTCGTGCTCGTCCGCTCGGACCCCCTCGACGCGGTCGCCGCCGTCGAGCTCGGGCGCGCCGTGATGCGCCGCATCCGCCAGAACATCTTCTGGGCCTTCTTCTACAACGGGGCCCTGATCCCGGTCGCCGCGGGCGTGATCTACCCGTTCACGGGGATCGTCTTCCGGCCCGAGTGGGCCGCGGCCGCGATGGCCCTCTCGTCGGTCACGGTCGTCTCGCTCTCCCTCCTGCTCCGGCGGTGGACCCCCCGGACGCGAGACCGGGCCGGAGCATAACCCTTATCCCCTCGCGAGACCAGTCGGACCATGAGACATGCTGATGGCAACGGTTCCCCGGCCCGCGCCCCGCGTCCCGCTCGCGGTCGCCGGGGCCGTGCTGATCGGGGGAGCCCTCGTCGCGGTCGCCCGGGTGAACTACCTCCTCTTCCACGGGCTCGCCGAGATGGCCGTGGTCGGGGTAGCGCTCGCCATCTTCATCCTGGTCTGGTCCAGCCGGCCGTATATCGAGAACGCCTCCTTCCTGGTCCTCGGGATCGGCCTGCTCTTTGTCGGCGGCCTGGCCCTGCTCCACGCGCTCGCCGTCGAGGGCATGGCCGCCTTCGGCCTCGCGGGCTCCGGGCTCGCCGTCCAGTTCCAGGTGGCGGGCGGGCTCCTCGCGGCCGCCACCGTCGTCGCCGCGCCGCTCGCGATCGGGCGTGAGATCGCGCCGCGATACCTCTTCGTCGCGTTCGCGGCCGCGACGGCGGTGCTGCTCGCCTCGATCGCCACGGGGCTCGTGCCGCCGCTGGACACCGCCAGCCCCGGCGGCATCGCCGCGCGCTCCTGGGCCGGGGTCCTGGTCGTGGCCGGGATCGGGGGCGGGATGGTCCTCCTCTACCGGCGCCGGGCCGCGTTCGACGAGGAGGTGCTCCGGCTCCTCCTCGGCGCGCTCGGCGCCCTCCTGGTGGCCGAGGCCTGCCTCGCCCTCGCCGCGCCTGCCGGCCCGCTCGCGGTCGCCGGGTACCTCGCGCGGCTCCTCGCGTTCTACCTCTTCGCCCGGGCCATCGTCGAGTTCGGGATACGGCGCCCGTACGCGGCCCTCTTCCGCGAGCTCTCGAGCCGCACGGACGAGCTGGGGGAGGCCCGCGAGTACGTCGAGGGCCTGCTCGAGCAGGCCCCGGGCCCCATCCTCGTCCTCGACGTCGGCGGCCGGGTCACGCGCCTGAACCGGGCCTTCGCGACGCTCACGGGCCGGTCGGCCTCGGGGATCCAGGGGCGCCCCCTCGAGGAGGCCCTGCCCGCCATCGCCCCGACCATCCGCGAAGCCTGCATCGCTCCCCAGGGCGTCGAGGGGATGGTCGTCCACCGCGACGGGACCTCCCGGATCGTCGTCTGGACCGCGGGCGCTCTGCGCACCCCCGATGGGAGCGTCGCCGCGACCGTCGTCCAGGGCCAGGACGTCACGGCGAGGGTCGAGGCCGAGCGCCGTCTCCGGGCCGTGATCGACGAACTCGAGGTCTCGAACGAGGCGCTCGAGCGCTATGCCTACGCGGCCAGCCACGACCTGCAGGAACCGGTACGGACGGTCGTCTCACACGTGCAGCTCCTCCAGCGGCGGTACGGGGACCGGCTCGAGGGGGATGCGGAGGAGATCCTCGGTTACATCGTCGAGGGCGGGCTCCGCATGCAGCGGCTGGTCCAGGACCTTCTTCTCCTCTCCCGCATCGGCTCGGGGAAGCGGCCGTTCGAGCCGGTTGACCTCGAACAGGTGCTCCGCGACGTGCTGCGCGACCACCGTCACCAGGTCCGTGAGCTCGGCGCTGTGATCCAGCACGACCCGCTCCCCCAGGTCTGCGGCGATCCGGCCGAGCTGCAACTGGTCTTCGACCACCTGGTCCAGAACTCGCTCAAGTTCCGGTCGGACGAGCCCCCGCGGATCCGGATCACGGCCGAGCGCGAGGACGGGTGGTGGCGTCTCGCGGTCGCGGACAACGGGATCGGGATCGAGCCTGAGTACTTCGACCGGATCTTCGTCCTCTTCCAGCGACTGCACACGCGTGAACGGTACGAGGGCACGGGCATCGGCCTGCCGATCGTCAAGAAGGTGGTCGAGCGGCACGGAGGTCGGTGCTGGGTCGCCTCGACGCCGGGCTCGGGCACGACCTTCTTCTTCACGCTTCCCGGGGACAGGGCCCGGCCGTGCCTCGACCGGAACGCCCCGTCACTATGACGACGGCGCCTCCGATCGAGCCCCAGGAGACGGGAACCGAAACTTTTATACCCGGTTTTGTCGCGTTTTATCCTGAAAAAAAGAGACAGACCTATATCGTGAGAGCACGAGATCTAAGTGAACTGTTTGCACCGGCCCCACCGGGTGTCCGGAACAGGATGTGATCCTGGTTGTCGTATACATCCTCCGTACGGTTCCGGTTGACCACGGCCGGCAACCACTATACATATATATTCGCTGGCAATAGTGTGTCCCGGTTGCGCATGTACCCGTCCCCTGACGCACTGGAGCGCCCGGTATGAACCAGGTGATCGCCCTCCCCTGCCGCGACGCCGAACTCGTGATCGGATCGCTGATCATGCGGGCCCGCCAGACTACCGACGACGTGCTCGTGATCGACGAGGGCTCGACCGACCAGACGGCCGACCTCGTGGCCCGGGCCGGCGCCACGCTGATCCGGCGGACTCCCTCGGACGGCGAGGGCGCGGGGCTGCGCGAGGCCGTGGCCTACGCCGTCCGGCACCGGGTGACCCTCCTCGCCATCCTCTTCGACGACCAGCTCTGCCGCCATGAGTGCATCACGCGGATCACCGAGCCGGTGCGCACCGGCTCCGCGGATCTGGTGATCGGGGAGAACGCACCGGGACGGACGGGGCTCGTCGTGCTGAGCGAACGGGCATCGGTCCTGGTCGCGGCTCGCGGGACGGCCATCACGGGCCCCGATGCACTGTCCAGGGCGGCGGCGGAGGCGGGGCTCCGGGTCAGAACGCTCCGGATCCCGGACGAGGCCGGCGCCGGCGAGCCCGCTGCCGCGACGGGCGCCGCGGCCCTGCGCGGGGTCGTCACCTTCACGGACGGCCGCGCGGCGTCGGCCGCGTACGGCTCGGTCTTCGTCTCGACCGGGATCGGGGCGTCGGTGTGGTCGCTCTCCTCCTTCAACACGACGGCGCTCCTCTCGGTCGAGGGGCTGGCGATCGGCACACTCCTCGCCGTCGCCGGGCTGCTCCTGATCAGCTCCCCCCTCCTCTCGGACTCGCTCGCCCTGGTCCGCCGGCACGGCCCGGGGTAGCCATCTTTTTTATAGCGGGAGCCGCATCACTGCTGACGGCAGGGCCGTCGGAGAACCATCATGGCGAAGGACCCGGTCTGCGACATGGACGTCGACGAGAAGACGGCACAGTGGTCGAGCGAGTACGGGGGAAAGAAGGTCTACTTCTGCGCCCCGGGCTGCAAGAAGCAGTTCGAGGCGAACCCCGAGAAGTTCGCGGGGAAGCTCTAGCTTCCCCCGACCGTCTTGAGAAGGTTGATAACCCTCTTGCCCCAACAATACAGGGCATCGCGCGATAGTAGTCTAGCGGCAGGACAGGGGCTTCCCAAGCCTCTAACCCGGGTTCGATCCCCGGCTATCGCATGACATTTTATTCTGGCACTCCCGTGCCCTTCTCACGAGCCTGTCATCGGTGTGCCGACCCAGGAGAGGACTCCCGCCGGGAGGGGCGGCGCCTCAGAGGTCCCGCTGTAGCCAGACCAGGTCGAAGCGCTCGTCGAACTTCGTCCCGACAGCCTGGAGCCGGCCGGCCTCGACGAAGCCCCGGGCGGCGTGGAACGCGAGGCTCGCCTCGTTCCGCGACGAGACGTTCGCCACGAGCGTGGTGCAGCCGTTCTCCCGGGCGTCGGCGGCCAGGCGCTCGAGCATCCTCGTCCCGAGCCCGCGGCCCGTGTACGCCTGCGCGACGAAGTACGAGAGGAGCCCTGCCCGCCGGAACGCGGGGAACGGGAGGAGCGGCCGGACCGAGCCGAACCCGACGATCACGCCCGCGTCGACGAGTACCCGGAACGAGTACGTCCCCCTGCGAAGGTCCTCGAAGAACTCCGGCGGTGCCGGCGTCTCGGTGAACGCGGCGTGGCTCGCCGCCGCGTACTGGTTGAATATTGCGACCACCGCCGCCCCGTCGTCCCCGGTTGCGGGGCGGAGCACGATCCCCCCCCGCCCGTGGCGAACCGGGGGAGTGCCGTCGGCTCGTCGCATCTCAGGTCGCATTCTCAAGCGGCAGGTAGGGTGCGAACCGGAGTACCTCGTCCCGGATGGTCCCGGGACCCACCCGCTCGACGAACCGCGCCGTCCGCTCCTTCGGCCGGGCGTACGCGGTGTAATGCTCGATCAGCCGGGATGCGAGATCGAGGGCGTGGTCGTCCGCCAGGTTCGCGCCGACGACGTCGCCGGTCCTCGGGCGCCGCCCGCCATTGCCCCCGAAGAGGACCGTCCAGCCCCGGTCCGTCCCGATGAACGCGAGATCGCGGGAGAAGCAGCTCGCACAGTTGCGGGTGCACCCCGAGACGCCGATCTTCAGCTTGCCAGGGAGGGCGCGGCCGGCAAACCGCGCCTCCAGGGCGGCGGCGAGGGCGAGCGCGTCCTGCATCCCCCACCGGCAGGCCGACACCCCCGGGCACGCCGTCACGTACTTCAGGCACGGCCCGGGCGAGCCGGAACCGCCGAGGCCGAGCGCGGTGGCGACGCCTTCCAGGTCGGACTCCGCGATCCCGAGCAGCGCGATCCGCTGCCCGGTCGTCAGCTTGACGAGCGGGACTGCGAAGTCGCGGGCGGTCCTGGCGATCCGTTCGAGCTCCTCGGGGGTCACGACGCCCCCCGCGCCGCCGACCACGAGGCCATAGGTGCGCCCGTCGCGCTGGAGCACGGCCTCGCCGGTGACGTTCTCCGTCATACTCCCACAGGGGACGCGTGCGCGAATAATCCTGTCGCCAGTATTAAGGGCGGGGAGTGCGACCATGCCCGGGATGTACGACGACCGTGTCCTCCAGCGCTGGCTCCGGCTCGAGGCGAACCGGATGAACGACGGGGTCGTCGCCGAGCGGCCGACCCTCGCCGCGCTCCTGGAGATGGAGCGGCCGGTCTCGAGGACGCGCGGGGGCGACGAGTACCGGTACGACCCGGTCGTCCTCCGGTCCATCGAGGAGCGGGTCCCCGCCTCGCTCGCGCGACGCCTGCGCCTGCCGATCATCTGCTTCGCCTCCATTGACGTCCCCGACAGCTGCTCAATCACGGATCGGTACGCGTTCGAGGCACTCCAGGCCCTTGGCGAGATCTCGACCATGCGCGAGTTCGCGGACGGCCGTGCCTGGATCGGCCGGGCCATCGCGTACGGCCTCGTCGCGAAATATCCGACCGCGATCCAGGTCGCGTTCACCTGACGGGTTTATTGTCCGAACGGCAGAAAACTGATCGTCAGCCTATGCCACCGTCCCAGGAGCCATTGACCATCGCGATCGGCGCCCATCCCATCGGCGTCCTGCCGCGGATGCTGAACCGGCACGGCCTCGTGACCGGCGCCACCGGCACGGGTAAGACCGTCACCCTCCGCGTGCTCGCCGAGCAGTTCTCGGCCGCGGGGATCCCGGTCCTGCTCGCCGACGTCAAGGGCGATCTCTCGGGCCTCGCGCTGCCCGGCACGGAGACGCCGAAGGTCGTCGAGCGAATCGCGCAGCTCGGTCTCACCGATTTCTCGTACACAGGCGTGCCTCTGATCTTCTGGGACGCCTACGGCGCGGCGGGCCATCCCGTCCGCACCACGGTCACGGAGGTCGGGCCGCTCCTCTTCTCCCGCATCCTGGACCTCAACGAGGTCCAGAGCGGGGTGCTCTCGGCCGTCTTCGCCATCGCCGACGACGCGGACCTGCTCCTGCTCGACCTCAAGGACCTTCGCGCGGTCCTCGCCCACGTCGCGGAGCACGCCGCCGAGTTCCGGGCGAAGTACGGGAACCTCGCGACGACGAGCATCGGCGCGATCCAGCGCGGCCTCCTCGCGCTCGAGCAGGAGGGTGGGGACGCGCTCTTCGGCGAGCCGGCCCTCCGCCTCGACGACCTGATGCGGACCGCTTCCGACGGCCGCGGCTACGTCAGCGTCCTCTCGGCCACCCGGCTGATGCAGGCCCCGCGCCTCTACTCGACGCTCCTGCTCTACATCCTGAGCGAACTCTACGAGAACCTCCCCGAGGTCGGCGACCCCGAGCGGCCCCGGGTCGTCGTCTTCTTCGACGAGGCCCACCTGATCTTCGACGACGCGCCCGAGGTCCTCCTCGACCGGATCGAGCAGATGGTCCGGCTGATCCGCTCCAAGGGGGTGGGGATCTGGTTCGTGACCCAGTCGCCGCTCGATCTCCCCGAGTCCGTGCTCGGCCAGCTCGGCAACCGGGTCCAGCACGCCCTGCGCGCCTTCACGCCGAAGGACCAGCGCGCCGTGCGGACGGCCGCCGAGACCCTCCGGCCGAACCCCGGGCTCGACGCGGTCGCCGCGATCACCGAGCTCGGTGTCGGCGAGGCGCTCGTCTCGGTCCTCGACGCGAACGGGGTGCCGACGCCCGTGGAGCGGGCGTTTATCGTGCCGCCGCGAAGTCGCCTCGCCCCGCTCACGGACGAGGAGCGTCGCGAGATCATGCGGGAATCCCCCGTGGCCGGGTTCTACGAGAAGGCCGTGGACCACGACTCGGCGTACGAGCGCCTGGCCGAGCGCATCCCCGCCGCGGAGCCCGTGGCGCCCGCGGAGCGGGCAAAGAAGAGCGCGGCCCGCTCCCCGCGGAGCCGCAGCCCGCCGGACACGGCCGAGGTGATCGGGTCGTTCGCCGAGAGCGCCGCTCGAGGGATCGGCGGCCAGCTCGGCCGCCAGCTCGTCCGCGGCATCCTCGGCTCCATCGGGCGGGGCCGGTGAGCGTGCCCGCCGTCCCGCCGGTCGAATCAGCGCAGGACGACCGACGCCGTGCCGGGGAGCATGCCGACGAGCTCCCGCCGGACTCGGTCTCGCTGGAGCCGGTCACCGACCGTGACCTTCCCACCCTCAACCGGCTCGTCAACGACCCGGCCGTCTCCCGGTATCTCGACCTGGCCCCACCGGTGCCGTTCGAGCGGTCGCTCGACTTCCTCCAGTATATCCAGGGCCTGGGGGACGCCGTCTGGTGGGCGATCCGTGTCGACGGCCTCCTCGCGGGCTCGATCGGTCTGATCCCGGCCGACCCGTCGAGCCGGCTCGGGCACACGGCCTCGGTCTTCATCTACCTCGACCCGGCCTGGTGGGGGCGGCGGGTCGGGCGCCGCGCGGTCGAGGCGATGGTGGCCGAGGCGAGCCGGCGTGGCCTGGTGCGGCTCGAGGTCCTCGTGGTCGAGGGAAACGACCGCTCGCTGAGGCTCTTCCAGGCGTGCGGGTTCGCCTTCGAGGGGATCCGGCGTGATGGCTTCCGCGCCGACGACGGCTACCGCGACCTGATCCAGCTCGCCCGGATCACGCGGTAGGCGTGCGCCCGCGCGGGCTGACGCCATGCTTATCCCTGCCGCCGTCCACCGATTGCCATGGACGAGATCGAGATCGTCGAGCTCCCGCCCCAGGCCGTCCTCGGGCTCCGCCGGCGCGGCCCGTACACGTGCATCCCGGAGATGCTGATGGAGGTCTTCGCCGTGATCGTGGAGAAGGGGGCGATCCCGGCGGGCCCGCCCGTCTCCATCTACCGGGAGACCTGCGCGGCGGAGGTCGAGCAGGTGGTGGCGTCCGGCGAGACGGACCTCGAGGTCGCCTTCCCGGTGGCGAACCGCGTCAGGCCCGGGGGCGACGTGGAGTACTACGAACTCCCCGGGGGACGGTTCGCGAAGACGCTCCACCGGGGCCCGTACGAGGCGTGCACGCAGGCCTACGAACGGCTCTTCGCGTGGCTCGCGGAGCGTGGACTCGGGGTCACGGGCCCGATCCGGGAGTACTACCTGAACGACCCCAGCGAGGTCGCCCCCGAGGAGATACTGACCGAGATCCTCGCGCCCGTCGGCGAATCGCCACCGTGAAGGGGTCCCGGGCCTACCGGTGACGGCAGGCGTGGCAGGGGAGGGCGAGAGGCCGCGCCGCATCTCTTCGCAGGGGCCGGGCGGGCGCACCCGGTCTCCAGTCCAATTCGGCAGGCTGATGAGGGGTCGCGGCGAGAGTCGTTTCCATGAAATGGTTCGCCTTCGTGCCTGTCGCGGCCCTCCCGGCAGGGCCGGAGAGGGCGGCGACCATCGCGGGTACGCACCGCCCTGGCGGCACGCGGCCGATCGTGGCGAGGGCCGACCGCGCCCAGGGCGTATCGGGCCCGGCACGGTCTCACTACGGCCCGGTCGTCGTCGGGCGAATGGTGGAGGCCGGAGACCGGTGATCGCGGACCTGGTGGTCACGGTCGTCATCTACCGCGAGGGCGGTCACTTCCAGGCTATCTGCCCGGAGTTCGGAGTCGAGGCGACGGGGCAGTCGTCCGGTGACGCGAAGGAGGAGGTACTCGCCGCCGTGCGCCGCCACCTCGACGGCATCGCCTTCCGCGGCCAGCTGGCGGACTACCTGGCCGAGGCCGGGTTCGTGGTCGACAGCGGAGTTCTCCGGGCCGAGCGGCGGCTGGTGGAGGTCGACGAGGGGCGCGTGACCATCGTGTTCTGAGGGCCGGCGCGTCAGCGCGGCGCTCCGAATGTCTATGCGGTACGAGAGAGGGTCCGGTCCCACTGGCCGGGACGAGCACGGCCGTGTTGACCACGACCGTCACGGGGGGAGGTATCCCTCGACGTGGGGCGGGTTGTTCCGACGATGTCCGGTTGATCATCGATCGTCGTGATCGTCGAGGCGATGATGGAGCGCGGCCACGAGAGCAGGGTCACGCCGGCACCGGGAAGGAGAGCCGGCCGTTCAGGTGGGTTCCGCGAAGGGTTCGGAGAAGAGGACGTACATGGCCCACCCGACGAATTCACGACCGTACCCCAGGTACTCGTCCTGGACCCGGGCGAGGTAAGCCCGGACTTCGTCGTCGGCGGGGTCGGCCTGGAGCGCCGAGCGGCACCCGGCCCAGAGGTCCGCCTCGTAAACGTCGAAGTCGGCCTCGGTCGACCGGACGATGCCGGCAAGGGAGAAGCCGTGTTCACGCACGATGCCGAGGAGTTCGAACTCGGTGACGCAGTCGAGGAAGTCACGGGCGAACTCGGGAGGGACGCGCTCGGTCCGCCAGTACCGCTCCCCGAGGACTGCCCGGCCGTCCTCGAGCGCCGCGCGGAGTGCTCCCATCGCGCCCTCGATCCCACCGAAGGCCGAGGCCGCCCCGAGGCAGAGCGCGACCGTGGCGCCGTGGACGGGGTCGGCCGGCATGGCCGCATCGTCGCAGCGGAACGAGACCTGGTCTTCGAGTCCCCGCGCGCGGGCCAGGGCGCGGGCGGCCCGGACGGCCCCGGGCCGGCAGTCGATCCCGATCCCCCGGCAATCGAACGTCTCGGCCAGCAGGGCGAGCACCGTCCCGGTGCCGCATCCGAGGTCGAGGACGAGGTCGTCCGCGCAGACGCCGGCCCGGCGCGCCGCCGCGAGCACGCGCTCGGGGGTGGTCGGGTTCATCAGCGCGCGGCCGGCCTGGAGCTCCCAGAGGCGTGCGTCGTCCATCGCGTCCACCGTTGGCTCCCCGTCCGCATCAAGCCTCGCCGCCATCTCCCCGGGAAGAGACCGCCGCGGTCGCTGGGCGCAGGTATATCCGGCGGGAGGGAGATGGGGTCATCCATGCGTGTCCCGGCCGGACTGCTCGTCGCCTGGCTCGTCCCGACAACCCTCGCGGCGGGCTGCTGCGTCTGCGGCACCTGGGGGACGGTCCCCTAGATCCTGGTCGCGCCGTCGACGCGGAAGGACGAGAGGACCCGCTGCAGGTCGTCCTCGAGGGCTCCGAACTCTCCCGGGAGGGCGAAGAGGTTGAACGAGTAGCCCGTGTCGCCGATGGCCACGACCACCAGCGCGCTCCGGTAGGCCACGCCCTCGTCCCGGACTGCCGAGACCACCCGGTGCGCGGGCCTGCCGGCCACCGTCTCATCTTGCTCCTCGATCACGGTGGCCCCGACGTTGAGCAGGCGCGCGCGACTCTCGGCGACCCAGACGCCGAGGGTGTCGAGCCGGTCGGTTGGCGGGAACCGGGCCGAGAGGTTCGGTGTCGTCGAGACCGTGAGGCTGTTCCCGCCCCCCGCGTCGAGGGTCAGGGTGTATCCGCCGTCGGGGTCGCGTTCCTCCGAGAGGTTCCAGCTCGCCGGATAGTCGAACGATATGCCGTGCTGCTGGTACGTCGCGAGGCCGCCCGGGACCGAGGTGCAGCCCGCGCCGAGCGCGAGTGCGACGAGGAGGACGAACGCCGTGCCAGGTATCGGGCGCATACAGGAGGGTTCGACGCTCCGGGACATCAGGATTGGCATGGACGGGGCGATCGTCTAGCTCATCTACCTGTGGACGAAATAGGATCTGTCAGGCCGGTCTCCATCCAGGACGATCGGCCGTGTTCACCACCCCGGAGCTCATGGGCTCCGGGGACCTCGGGGTTCGGCGATAGCATGACCACATCACCCGTCATTGACAGTATACTCTCTGCGCGGTACCTGCGAAAGGGGGAGAAGGGCTTCGAGGACATCTGCCGCCGCGTCGCCGCGGCCCTCGCCGAGAACGAGGAGGACCGGTCCGCGTTCTACGACGCGATGATCAGCCTCCGGTTCCTCCCGAACTCGCCGACCCTGATGAACGCCGGCACCGAGATCGGTCAGCTCTCGGCCTGCTTCACCCTGCCCGTCCCCGACTCGATCGACGGTATCTTCGACTCCATGAAGTACGGCGCGATCATCCACAAGACGGGGGGCGGCACCGGGTACAACTTCTCGCACATCCGTCCCGCGGGGTCGCCCGTGCAGTCCACCGACGGCGTCGCCTCGGGCCCCATCTCGTTCATCCGCGTCTTCAACGCGGCCACGGACGTCATCAAGCAGGGGGGGCGCCGCCGCGGCGCGAACATGGGGATTCTGAACGCCTGGCACCCGGACATCCTGGAGTTCATCGCCATGAAGCACGAGGAGGGGGACGTGGCCAACTTCAACCTCTCCGTCATGGTCGACGACCGGTTCATGGAACTCGTCGAGCGAGAGGAGTTCGATGCCACCTGGCTCGTCCATCCCGTCACCGGCGACGAGGTGACCGTCGGGGAGATCTGGACGGGGATCGTGGACGGGATCTGGACCAACGGCGAGCCGGGGATCCTCTATTACGACGAGATCAACCGGCGGAACCCGACCCCGCAGCTCGGGCCGATCGATACTACGAACCCCTGCGTCACGGCCACCACCTGGGTGATGACGGGCGCGGGGCCCCGGCAGGTCGCCGAACTCATCGGAACGGCATTCGATGCGGCGTTGAACGGCAGGCTCTTCCGATCGGGGCCCGTGGGCTTCTTCCCGACGGGGACGAAGAAGGTGGTGAGGCTCACCACGAAAGAGGGCCATAGCGTCAGGCTCACCCGGGATCACCCGGTCTGCCGGGTCAGGACCCTGACCCGCTACCGGACGGAGATCGAGTGGGTCCAGGCGGGAGATCTCGGGCCTGGCGACCGGGTTCTTCTCCACGACCATCGGACCCTGCCGGAGTGGGACGGACCGCTCACCCGGGACGAAGGATACCTCCTGGGCATGCTCGTCGGCGACGGCACGCTGAAGTCCGACGCGGGTGTCCTCTCGGTCTGGGAGAGCGATTCGGGCGCGGTTTCGGTGATGGAGAACGCGGGGGCGTGCGCCGCTATGCTCGCCCACCGCTCCGATTTCTCCGGGTGGTTCGCCGTCAGGGGGAGGGGTGAACGCCGGTTGAAGCTCGCCGCCATCCGCGACCTTGCCGCCTCGTACGGGATGAGTCCCGGAGAGAAGATCGTCACGCCCTCCCTCGAACGGACGTCGTCCGCCGGATACCGCGGTTTTCTCTCCGGCCTCTTCGATTGCGACGGCTCGGTCCAGGGTCCGACGGCAAAGGGTGTCAGTGTCAGGCTCGGGCAGAGTTCGCTCCCGCTCCTCTCCGCCGTCCAGCGGATGCTCCTCCGTCTCGGGATTGTCTCCCGCATCTACCCGCGCCGGGAGGCCAGGTTCACCGTGCTGCCCGATGGGCGAGGAGGATCACGGCCGTACTGGACCCGCTCACAGTACGAACTGGTGATCGCAGGCGAGAACCTCGTCCGGTTCCGGGACCGCGTGGGTTTCGTCCATGCCCGGAAGCGAGAGGCCCTGGACCGGGCGCTCGCGTCGTATTCGCGCGCGCTTAACCAGGAGCGTTTCGTGGCGACGATCTCGGCGATCGAGGCGGACGGGGAGGAGGAGGTCTTCGACGTGCAGGTACCGGGCGTCAACGCCTTCGACGCGAACGGGGTCGTCGTCCATAACTGCGGCGAACAGCCACTCCTCCCCTTCGAGAGCTGCGTCCTCGGGAGCATCAATCTCGCCGCGTTCGTCCGCGACGGGGCGATCAACCTGGACGAGGTCGCCGCCGCGGCACGGATGGCCGCGCGGTTCCTCGACCTGGTCATCGACAGGAACGTCTACCCGATCCCGCAGATCGAGGAGGCGACGCGCCGCACGCGGAAGATCGGCCTCGGGGTCATGGGAGTCCACGATGCCATGCTGATGCTGGGCCTTCCGTACGACTCGGACGAGGGGCGGGCCTGGTGCGAGGAGGTGATGGAGCGGATCACCGTGGCGACCGTGGCGGCATCGCGCGTGCGCGCCGAGGCGCTGGGGCCGTTCCCGGCCGCCGAGGGGAGCGTCTGGACCGACCCGGTCCGGAACGCGGCCATGACGACGGTCGCCCCCACCGGGACCATCTCGCTCCTCGCGGGCTGCTCGAGCGGGATCGAGCCCGTCTTCTCGTACGCCTATACCCGGAGGAACACGGTCGGCAAGACGTTCGTGATCGTCAGCCCGGTCTTTCGCGAGGCGCTCGAGGCGGCCCTCGCGGAGATGGGGCTCCGGGGAGAGGAGCTCGCGGCGCGTGCCGACGAGGTCGTCGCGCACGTCCACGAGGCGGGAACGGTCCAGGACCTCGCCTGGCTCCCGGAGGGGTTCCGGCGGCTCTTCAAGACCGCGCTCGACATCTCCTGGCAGGACCACGTCAGGATGCAGGCGAGCTTCCAGCGGCACGTCCATGCCTCTATCAGCAAGACCGTCAACATGCCGTCCACGGCGACGAAGGAGGACTGCGCGGCGGCCCTCATCATGGCCTGGCGGCTCGGGCTGAAGGGGATCACGATCTACCGGACGGGGAGCCGCGAGACGGTCGTCCTCGCCCTCAAGGAGACGGCAACGCCGGAGGCATCCGGGGCCGCCGAGGAGATGATCGAGGCACGGCCAAAAGTGGTCCCGCACCTCCCGATTGAGCGCCCCAAGGAGCTCGCGGGCCGGACGTACCTCTGCCAGTCGGGCTGCTGCCGCCTCTACGTGACCGTGAACCTCCTGGACGGAAAGCCGATGGAGGTCTTCATCCGGACCGTGGGCCAGGGAGGGTGTGAGGCGAGCAGCAACGCGATGGGCCGCGCCATCAGCACGGGGCTCCAGAACGGAGTGCCGTACCAGAAGTTCGTCCGGCAGTTCGCGAAGGTCTCCTGCATCTCCGCGGTCAAGAACGCCGCGTCGGAGGGGCACTCGTGCGCCGACGTCGTGGGCCGCTGCATCGAGCTCTCGGCGCGAAACGAGAGCATCACGACCCTCGGCGACTGGGAGGTGCGGCAGGTCGTGAGCCGCCGCGACGAACAACGCCGCTGCCCCGACTGCAGTGAACCCCTCGACTTCGGCGAGGGTTGCAACCAGGGGATCTGCAAGCACTGCGGCTGGAGCGGGTGCAGCTAGGGGCGCGGCAGCGTCCCCCCATACTCGTAACGGGACCACCCCGAACGCACGGGCCGGTTCCTTGCGCCGGTTCGTCGATCGGAAAAACCCTGTCGCCCGGTCTTCTCGCGTTCGCGCGGCAGGACCGTCCGGGGGGGTCGCCGTCACCACTCTACTCTCTCTCGGAGAGCCGCGGCGCCGCGCCTCCTCCTCATGGAGGCGGACCACGAGTTTTCCCGGCCCACGGCCCCGGCACGGCGGGCTGACGGAGAGAGAGTGACTGTCCGCTCGTGGGGTTGGCGGTGACGGGCCGGAGCGCGTCGAACCGATGAGAGGCTCGTCCGGGATACGACAGAAAGGGGAAGGGCCGGGGTGAAGGTACCGCGCCCTCGGTCTCAGGCCTGGGAGCGGGCCTTGATCCTTTTTAAGCGGAAGAGCTCTTCGCGCTCCATCTCGTCGAGCCGCATCTTGATGAAGTCGCGGGCCTCGGCCTGCTCGGGGATTACCTTGAACTCGAGCGCGTTGACGCGCCGCTTGGTCTTCTCGATCTCCTCGAGCAGGCGCTTCATCGTGGTCTCGATCTCGGCCGAGCGGATGATCTGCTCGACCAGGTCCTCGAAGGCCGCGGCCGTCTCGTCGATCGTGGTCGAGGTGCCGAGCACCCCGTAGCCACGGTCCACGAGCGGCTTCGTCACGGACGATCCGCGGATCTCGGGGACCACGACGCCCATGATGTTCTTCTGCTGGACTCCGATCTGCGGGACCTCCTTGACCGAGAACGCGGCCGACTTGACCCCGATCGCGCCCTCGACCGTGTTCGCGACGGCCATCATCTCCTCGGCCCGGGCATAGGCCGCGTTCAGCGCGTCCTGCGAGCTCCGGGCCTGGCCGAGCACCTTGAAGAACTCCAGGATCAGCCCGTCCCGCTTCATCTTCAGGATCTTATAGCCCCGCTCCGAGAGCTGGATCCGCCTTTTTAGGTTGATCAGCTCGGACCGGGTGGGCTTGATGTCGCGGAGTGCCATGGATCCCTCACTTCGCCCGGAATTTCGGGTGGTACTTCTCGATCAGCTCGCGGTCGATGCGGCTGAGCTGCTCGACCGGCAGCGTCGCGAGGAGGTCCCAGCCGAGGTCGAGCGTGCCCTCGCCGATGGTCCGGTCCTCGTCGATCCCCTGCCGGACGAACCGGCCCTCGAAGATGTCCGCGAACTCGAGGAACATCCGGTCGCGCTCGGAGAGCGCGTCCTTGCCGACGATGGCGACCAGGCCGCGGAGGTCGTTGCCCTCGGCGTAGGCCGCGTAGAGCTGGTCCGAGACCTTCTTGTGGTCCTCACGCGTGTGCCCCGCGCCGATCCCGAGGTTCATGAGCCGCGAGAGCGAGGGCAGCACGTTGATCGGCGGGTAGATCCCCTTGCGGTGGAGCTCGCGCGAGATCACGATCTGCCCCTCGGTGATGTAGCCCGTGAGGTCGGGGATCGGGTGCGTGATGTCGTCACCGGGCATGGTCAGGATCGGGATCTGGGTGACCGAGCCCTTGCGGCCCTTGATCATCCCGGCCCGCTCGTAGATCGAGGCGAGGTCCGTGTACATGTACCCGGGATACCCACGCCGGCCCGGCACCTCTTCGCGGGCCGCGCCGATCTGCCGGAGCGCCTCGCAGTAGTTGGTCATGTCCGTCAGGATGACGAGCACGTGCATCCCGAGCTCGAACGCCAGGTACTCGGCCGTCGTCAGGGCCAGGCGCGGGGTGATGATCCTTTCTACGGCCGGGTCGTCGGCGAGGTTCAGGAAGACCACGGCGCGCTCCAGGGCTCCCGTGCGCTCGAAGTCCTGCATGAACGCGTTCGCCTCCTCCTTCGTGATCCCCATGGCCGCGAAGACCACGGCGAACGACTCGACCGACCCCGGCACCTTGGCCTGGCGGGCGATCTGGAGCGCGACGTTGTTGTGGGGCAGGCCCGCGGCGCTGAAGACCGGGAGCTTCTGACCGCGCACGAGCGTATTCGTGCCGTCGATGGTCGAGATCCCGGTCTGGATGAAGTCGGCCGGCATGCCGCGGGCGTACGGGTTGATCGCGGCGCCCGTGATGTCGAGCCGCTTCTCGGGCACGATCTCGGGGCCGCCGTCGATCGGCTTGCCGCCGCCCGAGAGGATCCGGCCGAGCATCTCCTGGCCCACCGGCATCTTGATCGCCTCGCCCGTGAACCGGACGCCGGAGTCGCGGCCGATGCCGGTCGTCGTCTCGAAGACCTGCACGACCACGAGCTCGTCCGAGGTGTCGAGCACCTGGCCGCGCTTGGTCGAGCCGTCCGAGAGCGTGATGTTCACGAGTTCCTGGTACCCGATCGGCTCCGTCTTCTCGACGAAGAGCAGGGGTCCGGCGATCCGGTTGATGGTCCGGTACTCCTTCATGCGCTCGACCTCAGCTGGGTGAATTCCGCGTCCATCGCCTTCATGATCCCGTCGAGCATGGGCTCGTAGTCCTTCGTGAACTTGATCTGGGGCAGATCGTTCTTGGCCCTGATCGTGATGATCTGCGTCGGCGGCACGCCGGCCACCTGGGCCGCGTATGCCTGGTCCGCATAGGCTCGGATCGCCTTCATCATGTCGTACTGCTTGGTCATCGAGCAGAACGTGTCCACGGAATCGTAGGCGTTCTGCTGGAGGAAGACCTCGCGGATCAGCCGTGCCACCTCGATCGTGATCTGCTCGGCCTCAGGAAGCGCATCCGAACCGACGAGCTGGACGATCTCCTGGAGTTCGGCCTCCTTCTGGAGGATCTCCATGGCCCACGACCGGAGGATGTTCCACTCGGGCGAGACCTCCCGGTCGTACCAGTCTCCGAGCGAGTCCAGGTAGAGCGAGTAGGAGTTGAGCCAGTTGATCGACGGGAAGTGACGCCGCTGCGAGAGCTTCGCGTCGAGAGCCCAGAAGACCTTGACGATCCGGAGCGTGTTCTGCGTTACCGGCTCGGAGAAGTCGCCGCCGGGCGGCGAGACGGCGCCGATGACCGAGACCGATCCCGAGTCGCCGTTGAGCGTGGTCACGAGGCCGGAGCGCTCGTAGAACTCGGCGAGCCGTGCCGCGAGGTACGCGGGGTACCCCTCTTCCCCGGGCATCTCCTCGAGCCGGCTCGAGATCTCGCGCATGGCCTCGGCCCAGCGCGAGGTCGAGTCGGCCATCAGGGAGACGTCGTAGCCCATGTCGCGGAAGTATTCGGCGATCGTGATCCCGGTGTAGACCGAGGCCTCGCGGGCCGCGACGGGCATGTTCGAGGTGTTCGCGATCAGGATCGTCCGCTCCATGAGCGGCTTGCCCGTCTTCGGGTCCTGGAGCTCGGGGAACTCGGTCAGCACCTCGGTCATCTCGTTGCCGCGTTCGCCGCAGCCGATATAGACCACGATCTCGGCGTCCGACCACTTCGCGAGCTGCTGCTGCGTGACCGTCTTACCCGAGCCGAACGGCCCGGGGATCGCGGCCGTGCCCCCCTTGGCAATCGGGAAGAGGCCGTCGAGGATCCGCTGGCCCGTGATGAGTGGGATCGTCGGGTTCTTCTTCTCGCGGACGGGCCGCGGCACCCGGACGGGCCACCGCTGCAACATCCGGAGCTCGGTCCCGTCCTCGAGGGTCGCGACCGTCTCCTCGACCGTGTAGCTGCCGCCCTGGATCGACGCGATCCGCCCGCCCCTGACATTCGGCGGGACCATGATCCGGTGGACGATATTCGTCTCCTGGACCTCGCCGATGATCGACCCGGGGCCGACCTCGTCGCCGACCTTCGCGATCGGCTTGAACTCCCACTTCTTGTCAAGGGGGATGCCCGGCGCCGAGACGCCGCGCTCGATGAACGAGCCCATCTTGTCGACGAGCACCTCGAGCGGGCGCTGGATCCCATCGTAGATCGAGGTCAGGAGGCCCGGGCCGAGCTCGACCGCGAGCGAGAGGCCCGTGTTCGAGACCGGCTCGCCGGGTCGCAGGCCCGTCGTGTCCTCGTAGACCTGGATGATGATGGCCTCGCCGTCGACCTTGATCACCTCCCCCATCAGCTCCTCGTTGCCGACCTTCACGACGTCGTACATGTGGGCGTCGAGCCCGACGGCCGTGACGACCGGCCCGGCGATGCGTTTGAGGACGCCGCCGGCCTGGTTCTGTATTTCGGTTACTTCCACAGATCAACACCCACTGAACGCTTTATCTTCTCTCTGAGGGATATCCCCCCCTCGTCGCCGCCGATCGCGATGACGGTCGGCCGGACGGACTCCTCGAGCTGCGTGCGGAGACGCCGTGGGACGCGCTCCATGTCGCTCGCGGAGAGGACGAGGATGCCGACATCGGGGTCGGCGACTGCCTGATTGACCGCGTCGATCAGGTGCGGTTCGTCGTCGACCGCGAAGGTCTTGTGGATCCCGGCGAGCCGGAACCCGAGGATGAACTCGCTCGAGCCGATGACTGCGATCTCCATCTAGATCACCAGATATTCCTGAATCCGCTCGGGCGCCAGGTTCGCCGCCTTGCCCCGGGCGATGGCCCGGAGGTTGTAGACCTCGTAGCGTTTCCGCTCGAGGTACACGAGCACGGGCGAGATCGAGAACGGGTAGCGACGGCTCATTCGGTCCATCTGGTCGAGCTTGAACCGGGTCAGCCGGCTCTCGATCTCCCGGACCGAGCAGCCGCAGCGGAGCTCCTCGAGCGCGTCCTGGAGCGGGGCGAGGTTCGTCCGCTTCTTGAGGCTGTCGACAATCTCGTCCGTCGACTCCGCCGACCCGAGACGGGCCAGCTCCTCGATCGGGATGCGCCCGCCGGGGATCATGTAGTCGCGGATCTCCTCGACCGCGCCCCCGGCACGCAGGCGCCAGAGGGTCTGCATGTTCGTGATGTCGATCTCGAGCTGGATGTACTGCAGGAACTCGGTACCGCCCTTGATACCGCTGCGCGCCTCCGCGATCAGGTCCGCGTAGTACTGCTTGTACAGCTCGTTCTCGAGCCGGGCGAAGGAGCCGGACTCGAGCGCTGCCGGCAGCTCGCGCTCGACCACCGGGTAGAGGTGCGTCCCGCGGAGCGACTCGGCGATCCGGTCGGGCGACTCCTCGGCCACGACCCGATCGAGGGCCACCCGGTCCAGGCTGCCCGCCGGGATCAGGACCTCCTTGATCTTGCCCGGCCGGAAGCCCTGGGTCCGGCCCCGGAGGATTGTCAGCACGTTCGCGATGTCCCAGCGCCTGAGATAGGCGGCCGTGAAGCCGGCCATGGCGCCGGGGGCCATCGCGAGCACGTTCTGGTACTCCTTCGCGAGGTTCCAGGAGAGCGCGACCTCCAGGAGGTCCACGCCCGAGAACGACGGCGAGAGCTCGTCGATCTCGGTCTTGTACTCGAGCTCCTCGATGTAGCGCGTGATCCCGGGCAGGCTCATGTTCAGCATGCGGAGGTAGTCTTCCGCACGCAGGAGCTTCGCCTTCCTGACACGAAGGCGGGTACTCACGTAGATGTAGGGGGCCGGTCCGGTGGTCACCTCTGCCATGGCCGGCTCACCTCACCCGAACAGGAGATCCGAGGCATCCTTCAGGGAGGACTCCCAGACGCGGTTCAAGTAGGTGCGGTACGAGTGGTCGACCTGGAAGGCGCCGTCGGTGGACTCGGCGATGAGCCCGCCCTCGATCTCGGCCGGCGGCCCGACGGAGAAGCCGGCGAAGCCGGGCTCCTTGACGAGCGCCTCGACGATCGGACGGTCGGCCGGGTTCACGCGGACGCGTCCCCCGCCGATCTCGGCCTTCGCGGTCTCGAGCAGGTTCCGGAGCGCGTGCTCATGGAACGAGACGGGCTCCTTCCTGATCGCCGCGAGGGCTGCCCCGTAGACCTGGTCCAGGAGCTCCTTCTCTGCGTTCAGGGTCGCCCGTTTCGTCACCAGGTTCGCGGACGAGGTCTCCTGGGCGAGCACGTGCTCGACCTGGCGGGCCACGTCGTGCTCAGCCTGCAGCTTGATATCGTCCGAGCGCTGCTGCGCATCGCGCAGGATCCGCTCGGACTCCATCATTCCTTCGTGCCGGATCCGGTCGGTCTCGGCCCGCCCCTTCTGCTGGATCTCGCTGATGACTGCTTCCAGTCCCATAATTTGCTCCTCTAGGAGAACAGGAGCAGCAGCGCCACGACCAGACCAAAGATGACAATCGTTTCGGGAATCACGGTAAAGATCAGGGCCAGGCCGAACATGTCGCGGTTCTCCGCGGTCGCCCCGACGGCGGCCGCGCCGATACCCATCTCGGCGATGCCGGTGCCGACGCCGGTGAGCCCGACGGCGAGCCCCGCGCCCACGGCCTTGAGTCCTGCCTGCGATGCCTGAATCATCTCCGCCGTCATGACGGCGGTGCTAACGTCAACCATTTCTTTATTCCTCCGAAGTATACAGTCGATTCATTCCAAAGGGATTGTACTTGCGTCCTCCACCCTTGTAGAACTTGGTGAAGAACTCGACATAGTGAAGACGGATCGAGTGCAGTCCGCCGCCGAGGATACCGAGGGCCGTGTTCAGCGCGTGGCCGAGCAGCAGCACGACGATGCCGACGACGATCAGCACGATGCCGACCGGGGTCAGGTTTGCCATCGCGGGCTCGATCATCATCCCGAGCGCGATGTAGTTCACGACCATCGCGATCGCGACGGACGAGAGGCCGACGGCGACGAGACGGGCGTAGCTGAGTACATGCGAGATGATCGTGGGCAGTTCCACGACCTCGAGCGCGTTCTCCTGCGCGATCGCGGCGATCCCGTAGAGGATCATGACGATGCCGACGAGCGCGGCCGGCCGCAGCCCGATCATGGGAACGACGTTGCCCAGCGTGGTCAGGTCGACCATCCACGGGATCGGGAACATGGACCAGATCACGATCAGGAGGCCCCACATGAACGCGAGCCAGCCTGTCTGAGCGATGATCGCCTTGGTCCGGTGCGAGCCGTGGTCCATCCGCCAGTGATTCACGATCGAGATGATACGCCCGAGCGTGATGTGCAGGATCCCGATCCAGATCGAGATGATCAGGAGCGACGCGGCATCGGGACCCTCGCCGTGCGTCTCGCCGCCGATGTTGAGGTGGCGGGAGAAGAGCAACGGCTTCCAGGGAAGCGCGAAGCCGAAGAACTCTGAGTAGATCACGCCGAAGATGATCGAGGAGATGGACGCGTTGCGCAGGTTGTCGAGCAGTTGCTTCCAGCCCTCGGTCTTGAAGTATCTCCTGCCTACGAACGAGATCAGGAGCAGGACGATGCCGTACCCGACGTCGCCGAGGATGATCCCGAAGAAGATCGGGAAGACGATCGAGACGAGGAGCGTCGGGTCGAGCTCACGGTACTGCGGCCGTGAGTAGACGTCCATGAACATCTCGGTCGGGTGCGCGAACGGTGGGTTCTGGTACTCCGTCGGAACCGTGTCGTGCTCGAAGTCGATCGGCAGTTCCTCGACGTGGATCTTCCCGCCGGTCACCCGTTCGAGCGAGGCCGTGATCTCGGCGGCCTCGGCCTTCGGCACCCAGCCTTCGGCCACGAACGCGAGGTCCGTGACCGCAAACCGGAGCGGCGCCTCGGCCTGCTCGACATCGGCCCGCCGGAGCTCGTCCGCCGCCAGAAGGAACGAGGCGTGGATCTCCTTGAGCCCCTGGAGTTGCCGATCGATCGACTCGAGTTCGGTCGCGATGGCCGTCTGTTCCTCGCGGTACCGGGTGATCGCGTCCGCCGCGATCCCGGTCTCGTCCGGGATGGAAACGGGGGTGAACCCGGCCTCCTGGAGCTGCCGCTCGACCTCGTCGCGGTGCGCGAGCGGGGTGAAGACGGCGAGGAAGCCGCCTTTCTTGGAGCCCGAGAACTCCTTCTCGTGGGGGGCCGTGATCGCGACGTCCGCGGGGACCCGCCCGGCAAAGACCGCGAGGTTCTCGTATCCACGATAATACTCGAGCGGGATGGAGACGGCCGTGAACGGTTCGAGCTCGGCGATACGTGCCTCGAGCTCCCGGGAGCGGGTGTCGAGCCGCGTGCGGCGTGCCGCGAGCTCGTCGGCCTGTGCGTCGATCTCGGGCAGCTCGGTCTGGATCCGCTGTCGGAGCTCTGGTCCCGAGACCCGGCGGGCCGCGGGGACGCCGTCGGACTCGACACCGAACGCGCTCGAGGCGGCCCGGATCGTCAGGAGATCGACAGAGGCCTCGGTCGCCCCCTCGAGAGGCATGCCGAGCTTGAACCCGGCGTACTCCTCCTGGCCGACGAAGTCCTCGATGTGAAAGAGCCGGCGCCGGTAGAGCTCGGCGATCACGGGTCCCATCTGCTCCTTGGTCCCCGCGATCAGGAGCCGGCTCATCTGCTCTGGAGCGAGCATCAGGGACTCTCCGTTTCAGGCGCCGGCATCGAGGGCTCCCTTGAGCCGGGAGACGAGAAGGGCGACCGCGTCGTCCATGTTCCGGCGACCCCGTTCCCGGAGCTCGGCCGCCCGGGCCTCGCCGGTCTTGATGATCTCGACGTGGCGGTTGTCCGCCTCGGCGTGGGCCTCGGCGAGCTTCTGCTTGCGGTACTCTTCGGCGTTCATGGTCGCCTTCGCGATCAGGTTGTCGGCCTCCAGCTCGGCGTTCTGCACGTTCTTCCGCCGCTCGGCGTCGGCCTGGCTGATCGCGGCCTTATACTCGTCCTCCGTCTTCTTGATGCTCTCTAACACCTCAACCTTCATCCAACCCTCCTTACACTCTATAGTTTGGCGAAAAGTGGCATATTAAGTGTTTGTATTCTTCGTTCGGCCTGCAGGACGGCCCGTTCAGATCCCGATCGAGAGGGGCGGCACATTCCGGATCGCGAGGCCGGGCGGCTCGCCCTCGACCTCGATGCCACCGGGAACCCCCCGGAGGACGAGCCCGGCGAACTCGTCGGCGCCACAGAGGACGTCCTGCTCGGGATGAGTGCCGCGCTGGATGTCGCAGGCAATCCGTACCACGGGCCCCGCCGAGACGACGAACCCGAGCCGGCGCGACCCCGGGTGGCCCCTGGGCAGCACGACGAGGGGCATCCCGTACCGGCGCACCAGCTCGATCAGCATGAGTGCCGGTGCGAGGGGGCCGCCCGACGGGGCGGAGGCCGCGACGAGGTCGTCGGGGTCGAGGCCCTGGACGACCTCGCCCTCGACGGTCTCGATGCAGAGTGGTAGGCGCCGAAGCGCCCGTCCCACCGCGAGAAACGATGAAGCGCCCTCGAGCACGAGGTAGCCGTCGTCGAGGGGGCAGAACATCCGTGTTCTTCAGGCCGCGTCGACCGCGTCCGACTGGCACGACGGGCAGACCGGGTGCTTGCCGACCCCCTCGAAGGACTCGCCGCAGTCCCGGCAGCGGAACCGCTTGCCCTTCACGCGCTCGTCGTACTCGACGTCCATGGGTCCGCCTACGCTGCACATAGTTCTATCACCGTGCCAGCTTCGGCCCTCTTGCGGGATAAGAGTATCGGGAGCCGGTCAGGTCGGCAGCGGCGGCGACGCGACCGTGTTGAACGCGATGAGCCCGACGAGAAGCATGATGCAGGCGTGCTTGACCCCCGATCTGACCGAGGACTCCCCCATCTGCCCGGCGATCAGGCCCGAGAAGAAGCCCATGATCAGAACTGCGTGGTAGAGCATCACCTGGAGAAGGCCGAGCGGCATCTGGCCCAGGCCCGAGAAGGCCCCGCCGGCCTGCGAGACGCTGGCGGTATCGACCTTGGCCAGTTCGGTCAGGAACTGCGCGTTCAGGGTGGCGATCACGAAGATGAAGACCAGGAACGAGAGGTAGATGATCGCGACGTAGATGAACATCTCGCCGAGCCGCTCCCGTTTCAGGACCTCGGACATCCGCGTGTCCGAGGCGGCGATATTCAGGACCTGGTTGATCTGGGCCGACATCTCCGAGGCACGCGTGATGAGGATGACCATCCGCGCGATGATCGGGGTCGAGACCCGCTCGCCGAACCGGAGCAGGGCCTCGGAGAAGTTCGCGCCCCAGTCCATGTCCCGGTTGATTCGCTTGATCTCGTACGACAGGACGCCGAGGTTCGCGCTCTGCATGATCCCCAGCGCCTGCCCGACCGTGAGGCCGACCTGGTTGATCCCGGCCATCCGGTCGAGGAATTCGGGGATCGCCGACTCGATCCCCGAGAGCCGCCGACGCCAGACCTCGTAGAAGATCGCGTACGGCAGCAGGACGATCAGGAGACCGATCGCGATATGGTCGTCGATCGCGCCGATGTAGGCCTCGAGGTTGCCGATCCACTGGATCCGCGAGATCATGAAGACCATGTACCCGACCCCGATCGGTACCGTCAGGAAGAAGATCCGGGCCGGCCGGCTCGTGAACGCCCGGAGCGGGTCGCTGAGGAACCGGCGGACCCCCGCGGCCTGGTCGTACTTGAGCAGGCGGGCGAAGAGGTGCTCCTCGCCCCCGGCGGCGTTGACCGTGACGTCCGTGAACTCCTGCCCGGTCGACCGGTCACCGCCCCGGGTGACCTGCTCGGTCTTGATCGAGACCAGGTCGATCATCACCATGAAGATCGTGGTCCCGATCGGGAGCATCAGATAGATCACGGCCACGAGCTGGTTCACGGCCGCGCCGCCCATCATCCCCATCACGACCATGATGATGATCAGGAAGAGCGGGCCCGCGACGAAGAGCGTGACGTACGACTCGGCCACCATCGCGAGGAAGCCGAGGAAGTTCTTCTGCTCGTACCGGGCGTCCTCCTGGAAGAGGTGGACCCTCGTCTCGAGGAAGTTGGCCATGTCGCCGCCGGACTCGATCACCGAGAGGAGATCCTGCAGGAAGTCCTTGAGCTTGTTCGACGGCGTGGTCATGTGGAGCTGGTGGATGGCTGAGACCACGTCGAGGCCGAAGAAGTCGGCGTCGCGGACGATCTGGCGGAACTCGAGCGCGACCTCGCCGTAGACATTCGCGTTCTCCGAGAGCGACCGGAAGATGACCAGGAGCTCGGCGCCCCCCTTGCGCATCGCGTACATGTACGCGACCGCGTTGTGGAGGGTCATGTTGATCTTGGAGGCGCGCATCCCCTTGGTGATCGCCGGCCACTGGAGCGCGATCATGTACGTGATGGCCGCCGCCAGCAGCGCGCCGACGCCGGCGCCGACCACCTGCACGATCGCCGACATCGGGATCGGGCCGACCATGTACGGCAGGTGGACGCCCGTCGGGTTCGTGAACGACGTGCCCTTCGCCGCCGTGAAGGCGATGACGAACCCCGTCACGATGTACCCGATAATCAGGAAGACGAGCGCAACCACGCCCGAGGCCAGGATCGCGTTCGAGAGGTAGTGCTCGACCGTGACCCCCGACCGGGTCGAGATCAGGTCCGCATTCAGCCGCTGGAACCGGGCCGGGTCCCTGGCCACCCAGGCCTGGACCTGCCGGCCGAAGATCACGCGATCGCCTGCCGGAGATCGTCGATGTGGTCCATCACGCTCGCGGAGTCGATGTAGTAACTCTGGAAGATCCTCGAGACGGAGCGGTAGTCGCGAATCCGCTGCTCGTGCATCGCGATCAGGAGGCGCTTGCGGATCCCGATCTCGGCGTCGAGCTGCTCGCGGGTCCACCCCCGCTTCTCGGTGATGGAGGCGAAGACCTGCGATCGGCCCGTGTAGTTGAGCAGGTCGCGCACGGGGTCGTAGGTGAAGACGTTGTTGACCCGGAGGTTGCCCGTCGACGGGTCGATGCCGATCACCTCGACGATCTCCTGGCAGCGGCGGACGCGGGCCGTCCCCTGGTAGATCAGGGCCTGGATCGAGATGATGTTCAACGCCTGGAGCATGTTCCGCGGCACGTTCAGGGGCTCGGACTCGAGCCGGTGGATAGCCGCGTCGACCGAGCCCGCGTGCATGGTCGAGAAGGTGGTGTGGCCCGTGTTCATCGCCTGGAAGAGCGTCTGGGCCTCGTGGCCGCGGACCTCGCCGACCAGGATGTACTCGGGCCGCTGCCGCATGGCGGCCTTGAGAAGGGCGAACATGTCGATCGTCGCGTTGGCCTCGGCCACCGACTCGCGCGTCACGGAGGCGATCCAGTTGTCGTGGTAGAGCGTGATCTCGCGGGTGTCCTCGATCGAGATCACCTTCGCGAGCGGGGTGATGAAGAGGGAGACCGCGTTCAGGGAGGTCGTCTTGCCCGAGGCCGTTCCGCCGATGAAGATCAGGGACTTCGCGTTCTCGATCGCGAGCCAGAAGTAGACGAGCGCCTCGGGGCTGAAGGTGTGGTGCTCCATCAGCTCGACCGGAGTGAACGGCTCCTCGCGGAACTTCCGGATGGTGAACGAGGTCCCGCGTGTCGTCACCTCCCTGCCGAGGGTCAGCTGCAGGCGCGAGCCGTCGGGAAGCGTCGCGTCGATCATGGGGTTGCCGATCGAGACGTGCTTGCCCGACCGCTGGGCCAGCTTGATGGCGAGCGAGATCAGGGCCTCCTCGTCGAACCGGATATTGGTCCGGATGTTCCGGTATTTCCGGTGGTAGAGGAAGATCGGGATCTCGTTGCCGTCGCAGGAGATGTCCTCGATGTTCGGGTCCTTCATCAGCGGCTCGAGCCGGGACCAGCCGATGAAGTTCCGGACCAGGAAGTAGCGGAGCTTGAAGAGCGGGATCTGCTCGAGCTGGATCCCGTACTCCTCGAAGAGCCCCTCCATCTTCCGGAAGAGCAGGATCCGCTTGTCCTCGTCGACCTCGGCGTCGGTCAGGATCAGGACGTCACGCAGGTCATCGAAGACGCGCTCGATCAGCTCGTACTCGAACGGCGTGAGCGTCGGCTCGTAGAGGATGTACTCCTCCTGCTTGGTCCGGCGGTTATAGACGATGTTGACCTGGGAGCAGCCCTCGTCGACCCAGTACTGCTCGATCAGGTCGAATTCCTCAGGGAGCACGCGGTCGACGAGGGAGCCGTGGACGGCCGGGTCGTACTCGACGATCGGCGCCTCGGGCTTGGTCCGGGCCATCAGCCTGCCACGCTCTTTCGGCGCTTCCATGGGCCTGGCATCAGGAGGCGGCGACAGGATCCTCGTATCTTCCTGCTTCTTCTTTCTCAGGCGCGGCAACTCCACGCGGAAACGACCCCCGGCACGAGCCCGGCCGCTCACCGACGCAGCGGGCTGTTTCAAGGGGAACGTCTGAACTTCGGGATACTTTAACCATCCGATGTGGTTTCGAGACGGACGATCCCCGAATCAACAATTACAAACATTTATCGAGCGGACGAGTGACAATCATGGGATGGAGCGCGCGGCCGCGGCCCCTTTGAGAATGCCGACGGGGATCGGCTCGTTCGACCCCGTGATGGAAGGGGGCGTGCCCCCGGGATCGGTCATGCTCCTGCTCGGCGACATCGGCGCCGGGACGTTCGAGTTCGTCTATACCTCGATCATCAACCTTGCGATGCTCAGGCGGCGCGACCCGGAGAACCCGTACCTGCCCTCGGAGATCCTGTACATCACCTTCACCAAGATGAAGGAGGACGTCCGGCGCGAGGTGGGGCTCTCGTTCGACGAGGTCCTCGCCTCGGAGCTCGAGTCGGACTACGTCCGGTTCAGCGACCTCTCGGAGCAGTACTTCGAGACCTCGTCCGTGCCGAACGAGTGGTACACCTCGGACGACCTGATCACCCGCCTCAAGCGCCGCTCCGAGCACGCGTCCACGCTCATGCGCCTCTCGTCCGTCCTCGAGACCGCGCCGGAGCGGTCCCTGATCATCCTCGACTCGCTGACCGAGCTCGCGGTCTCGTACTCGGAGCCGGGCGACTGGAAGGAGCTCGCCGCGTACCTGCGCGGGCTTCAGCGGGTCTCCAAGCGATGGAACTCGACGATCTACCTCCTTCTCACCCAGGGGATCCTCGACCGCGCCAGGGTCCAGGAGGTGGCCGACATCGCGGACTCGGTGATCCTCTACCGCTGGGAGGAGTCGGTCGCGGCCCGCCGGCAGCGGGTCATGTTCTTCGAGAAGTTCCGGGGGGTCATGACCCACCTCGAGGAGAACGACCTGGTCAAGTTCTCGATCAAGATCTCGCCCGCCCTCGGTTTCGAGGTGAACAACATCCGCCTGATCATCTGAGATGCCGGAGACGGAAGGCGACGGGCTCGAGCGGGTCGGCACGGGGATCGCGGAGCTCGACGGGATGCTCTCGGGCGGGCTCGTTCTCGGATCGATCACGGCCATCATCGGGAGCTACGGCACGGGCAAGACCACGTACGCTCTGCACTTCATCTGGGAGGGGCTCTGCCGCGGCGAGGCCGCGATCTACATCTCGTTCGAGGAGTCCGACGAGGGGATCGTCCGCTCCATGGCGATGAAGGGGTGGGACGTGCAGCCGTACCGGAACGCCTCGTTCTTCGTGCTCAAGCTCGACCCGACCAACTACAACCTCACGATCAATACCATCCGGAACGAGCTGCCTCCACTGCTCAGGAAGTACTCTGCCACCCGCCTCGTCTTCGACCCGATCTCGCACTTCGAGGAGCTCTTCGAGTCGGACGCTGCGCGCCGGCACGAGATGTTCCGCCTCGTCGAGATGCTCCGCGACCTTCACTGCACGGTCGTCATGACCTCCCTCGCGGACCGGGACAACCCGGGCTCGAGCCAGCACTACCTGGTCGAGTACCTGGCGGACTCGGTGATGGTCCTCCGCTACTCCCGCCCGGCGGGCCGGCCCGCGGCCCAGCTCACGCTGGAGGTCGTCAAGATGCGCCTCTCTCCCCACTCGCGCGAGATCCGGCCGTACGAGATCATGCGGGACCGGATCGCGCTGCTCCCATCGCGATCCGATCCCTGTTGAGACTGTCCGCCGGCTACCGCCACTGCGGGTTCAGGTACCAGTACGCCCCGGTCAGGTACGTGGCGAAGGTCGTCCAGGCGAGGTACGGGACGAGCAGGTACGCCGCGAGCGGGTAGACCCGGTAGAACCGTTCCATCGTCCCCAGTATCGCGAGCCAGAGCCCCACGACGACGACGAAGGCCAGCCCGAGCGTGTGGAAGGCGAAGAAGACCCAGGACCAGAGGGCGTTGAGGGCGAGCTGGACCGCGAAGAGCGCGAGCCCCTGCCTGGCCGCCGGGTGGTCGCGTCGCTGCCAGACCAGGAACGCGGCGATACCCATCAGGATATAGAGCGTGGTCCAGACGGGGCCGAAGACCCAGCTCGGCGGGTTCAGCGGCGGGCGGACCAGTGTCGCGTACCAGGTCGGGATGTTGGGCATGGTCGCGATCGAGCCGATCAGGCCCGCGGCCAGGCTGCCGATGATGAAGGCGGCGAGCGCGGCCCACTCGCGCCCGCTTCGTGGAAGTGACATGGGAGGTGATAGGAGAGCCCGGTGGGTATAACCTTTCTTTTCGCGTCTCCGGCCGGGAGGGAAGGGACGGGGGATCAGAACGCGATCCCGAGGAAATGGAGCACGACCACGATAATGACGCCCACGATTCCGCCGATGGCCGCGATCAGGATCGACCAGATATTGATCGCAATGTCCGGGCTGAGGAAGATGTTCAGGACCAGAAGAATGACGACCCCGATAACGGCGTTTACGATCAGGGCCGGGATGTTCTTGAGCACCTTCCAGAGCACGACCAGGACGATGATCGCGAGGACCAGGCCGACGATTTCACCGACTACCATGGAGGTAGACTCCACGGTCCAGGTATATATCCGGATCGGCTCAGGCGTCGAGCCCGACGAGGTGGAGCAGAACGAGGACCGCGACGCCGGGAAGGCCCCCGAAGGCGCAGACGAGGACGGAGCCGAGGGTGATCGGGACGCCGGGCGAGAGCACGTCGAGCCAGTCGAGCGCGAAGAGGAGACCGACGCCCAGGACCGAGTTAAGCAGCAGGATGGTCGACCGCTTCAGCACGAAGTAGAGCACGGTCGCGACCGCGATTGCGGCGAGGATCGTGACCGCCATCTCGTACATCCGTCACCCCACCAGCCGCTGCCCCGCGACCCGCAGGGCGGGCAGGACCATCTCTCCGACGGTCCTGGTCTCGGCCGAGACGCCCTCGACCCGTGAGAGGAGGTCGAAGACGTTCCCGCCCCACATCGCGGTCCGGACCGGGGTCGTGAACGCCCCGCCCTCGATAAACGAGGGGTTCGAGACCTCGACCGAGAAGTCGCCGGTGATCGTGTTCGCCGTGTGCGCCCCGACCACGGACCGGACGTAGATCGCCGTATCGGCCATCACGTCCGCGACCGGCCCCTCAAGGACCAGCGTGTGGAAGCCGGTCGAGGGAGCGCCGCCGTACCCGCCGCGGACGGCCGACCCGGTGGGGTCCGCGCCGAAACGGTACGCGGTCCGGAGGTCGTAGGCGAAGCCCGCGAGCACCCCGTCCCGGACCAGGTCCAGCCTTCGCGTCGGGACGCCCTCCGCGTCGAACCAGGCCGCGCCCGGCCCCATGGGGCGATGGGGGTCGTCGTAGAGCGAGAGGCGCGGATCCATGATCTCCTCGCCGACCCTCCCCGCGAGCCGGGAGCGGCCCGCGTGGACATTCCGGCCGACGAGCGCCGGCACGAGCACCGCCTCGAGGAGCTCGGCGAGCGCGAGCGGCGAGAGGACCAGGTCGTACGTCCCCGCCGCGAGCGCCTCTCCGCCGACGCCGTGGGCCGCGAAGAACGCGGCCCGCTCCCCGACCCGCGCCGGGTCGAGGTCGGCCGCGTGGCTCGCGTCGAACTCGAAGCCGGTCGAGGTGCCGGCGATCGCCTCGATCGAGCAGGAGGCGTGGGTCTCCCCGTCGGCGTACCGGAGACCGTGCGAGTTCGCGATCTCGACCGAGGAACGCGAGAGCCCGGCGGAGCCGGCCGTCACCGAGGCCGACGGGTGCTCGGCCGCGCCGGCCTTCATGGCGTCGAGCAGGTCCGCGACGGCCCCGGGGGCGAGCGTCACGGACGGGTCGAACGCGAGGCGCCCCGCCGGGAGGTCGGCCGGGGCCGGGAGCCCGTGCCAGGGCTGCGGGTCGGCCAGGCGCATGGCCGCGAGCGCTGCCTCGAGGCAGGCCTCCCACCGGGACGGGTCGTTCGTGGACGAGGCCCCGACCCGGCCGCCATCGAAGACCCGGATGCCGAGGCCGACCGCGTGGCTCGCCTGACCGACCCGGACCCGGTCCCGCGAGAGCTCGGCCCCGACCGACTCCGCTCGCGAGAGGTAGACCTCGGCCTCCGGCGCGACTCCCGCGGCCCGCTCGAGGATCGCCTCAATCGTGTCCACTGCCACCCACCACCGCGTTCGAGAGGAGTATGTGCGGGGCCCCGTCGCCCACCGGCACGGACTGCCCGCCCTTGCCGCAGTACCCCTGGTGCATCCGCCGGTCGTTCGCGATCAGCGCGACCTCGTGGAGCGTGCCCAGGATATCGCCCGAGAGCGAGACGTCGCGGACCATCGCGCCGGGCTCGCCGTCCTCGACGAGGAAGCCGTACTCGGCGTTGAACTGGAACATGCCGCGGCCCGGGTCGACCTGGCCGCCGCGCGAGCCGATCAGGAGCATGCCCGTGCCGCACTCGGCCAGGCACTCCTCGTACGTCGCGTCCCCGTTCTCGACGAACGTGTTGGACATCCGGACCAACGGCACCTCGCCCGGCATGGCCCGTGCGTGGCCGGCGAGGCCGTTACCGACGGCCGCGAGAGTCTCGCGCGTGTGCAGGAACGCGTTGATCACGCCGTCCTTCACGAGCTCGGTCCGGACCGTCGCCACGCCCTCGGCGTCGACCGGGTCGAACCCGAACTCGGGGAGCGACGGGTCGTCGACGATGGTCAGCCCCGGGGCCCCGATCCGCTCGCCGATCCGCCCGGCGAGGACCGAGTTGCCCTCGCGGACCAGGTCCCCCTCGGAGGCGTGGCCGACCGCCTCGTGGGCGAAGACGCCCGCGAGCTCGGGGTCGAGCACCACCCGCATACGCCCGCCGGTCGCTGCCCGCGCGTCGAGGAGCGCGATCGCGGTCTCGCGCGCCTTCTCTCCGCAGGCCGCGCCAGATCGGAGCGGGAAGCCGTTGACCGCGTGCCGGCGTTCGTACCCCATCTGGACCACGCCGTTGCGCTCGGCCACCGCGAGGACGTTGAACCCCGATCGCGCGAGCTCGTACGCGTACTCAACGCCGTCCGAGGACGCGAACCGGACCGTCTCCCGGCGCTCGGTGTAGACCGCGCGGGTGTTCCGCACCTCCGGAGCCCGCGCCGTGGCCTCGACCCCGGCCAGGAGCCGGGTCTTCTCGTCGAGCCCGTACGACCTCGGGTCGTCCGAGGGAGGCGGCACGGGCAGCACCCGGTGCGGCGCGTCGGCGAGCTCGACCGCCTCGCCGGTCAGCCCCGCGAGGGCCAGCGCCTCGGCCACGAACCGGTCGAGGTCATCCCCCGAGTAGTTGTCGACCGAGACCACGCCCCAGCCCGACGACCCGAGGACGCGGACCACGGCGCGGTCGAAGAGCGAGCTGGACGCGGACTCCACGACCCCGTTGTCGATGTCGATGTGCGTGGACTCGCCCGCCACGTGGCGGACATCGTAGTAGCGCTGCATTCTCAGGCCGGGGCCGGGGCCGTCGGCCGCGGGTGGAGGGTCGCGGCCGACTGTTCGGCGATCTTCTTGACCTTCGAGAGGAACCCCGCCTCGTCGCGCGGCACGAGCGCGTATTTCAGCACCTCGTCGATCTGGGCCACCGGGATCACGCGGAGCCCCTGCCGGTACCGGTCCTCGATCATCACGTCGTCCATGTTCGAGGCGGGGATCAGGACCGTCCGGATGCCGGCCTTGGCCGCGGCCTCGATCTTGTACGTGACCCCGCCCACGGGCAGCACGTCGCCGCGGACCGAGAGCGAGCCGGTCATCGCGAGGTCCTGCCGGACCGGGATCCCCTCGATCGCCGAGATCACGGCCGTCGCGACCGAGATCGAGGCAGAGTCCCCCTCGACCCCCTGGTACGTCCCGATAAACTGGACGTGGACGTCGACGTTCCGGATGTCCGTGCCCGTGAACTTCTTGATGATCGCCGAGACGTTCTTGATCGACTCCTGCGCGATCTCTTTGAGCATCCCGGTCGCGACCACGGTCCCGCCCGAGGCCGACTGGGTCGGGGTCACCTCGGCCATGATCGGGAGCACCGAGCCCGAGTCCGCGCCGACCACGGCGAGGCCGTTGACCCGGCCGACGGCCGTGCCGGTCACGACCGAGAGGTCGTAGTCCCGCATCCGGCGGATGTAGTCGTCCGAGATCTGCTCCTCGACCGAGCGGGCCGTCTCCTTCGCCGCGATCACGTGCGCGGACGTGGTCAGCTCGGCGCCCTCCTGCCGGGCGAGGTCGCCCGCGACGCGGATCAGGCCGCCCATGTCGCGGAGCTTGAGGGTCAGGTGGCCCTTGCGCATCGAGCGCCGGCGGGCCTCGCGGAGGACCTCGCGGATCGCCGACTGGTCGAAGTGCGGGATCTTGCCGTCGTTCCGGACCTCCTGGGCGATGAAGCGGACGAACTTCTTCCGGTTCTCGGGCGTGTCCTCCATGGTCTCGCGCATGTAGACCTCGTAGCCGTACCCGCGGATACGCGAGCGGAGCGCCGGGTGCATGCCCTGGACCGCGTCGAGGTTGCCGGCCGCGATCATCACGAACCGGCACGGCACGGGCTCGGTCCGGACCATCGCGCCGGACGAGCGCTCGGACTGGCCCGTGATCGGGAACTCGCCCTCCTGGAGCGCCGTGAGCAGGTTCTGCTGGGAGTGGGGGGTCAGGGTGTTGATCTCGTCGATGAAGAGGACGCCGCCGTGGGCCCGGTGGATCGCGCCGGACTCGACGCGGTCGTGGGCCGGCGTCTCGAGGCCGCCCGACTGGAACGGGTCGTGCCGGACGTCGCCGAGGAGCGATCCGGCCTGCGCGCCCGTGGCGTCCACGAACGGGGCGACGGCGGTCGGGTCGTGGCTCACGAGCAGCTTCGGCACGAGCGCCTCCTCCTTCGGCGTCGAGTACCGGAGCGCCATGAAGACGAAGGCCGCGGCGATGATCCCCATCAGCCACTGGAACGAGATGAACGAGTACCCGATGATCCCGATCAGGAGGAGCATCAGGAGGGTGTTGCGGAACTGGATCTTCTTCTTCGCCTCGGCCTTGTGCGCTCCGACGATCTGCTTGGCACGGCCAGCGGGGACGGTCCGGACGATGGGGTTGTTCGGGTCCTCGCCATTCGGGTAGACCATGATGTCCTGGATCTCCTCCTTGGGGAGGAGCTCGGCCATCGCTTTCGCCAGCATGGATTTGCCCGTGCCGGGGCTCCCTATCATCATGACGTGCCGCCGCTGGATGGCGGCCTTCTTGATCACCTCGACCGCGTGCTCCTGGCCGATCACCTGGTCGACCAGCTGCGGGGGGACCTCGATCTCGGAGGACGTGTCGACGGCGATGTCATCGAAGAGATCCTCGTCCTGAGCCGGGATCGTATTGAGTGCAGTATCCATTCTGAAGAAGACCTCACGAGCCGGTGTTGATTTATATTTTTTCGGTCCGATCGTTTAAGTACTTTCAGCTCAGGGACGTGGACGATGAAGGTGGTATGCACGCAGGCCTCGCAGGTCCTCGGCGCCCGGCTTGCGGGCCGGCTCGGGGTGGAGACGATCGACGTCAGATATACGCGCTTTCCGGACGGCGAGCTCTCGCTCGCGCGGGGCCCGGCGGACGACGAGACCATCATCGTCGGGGCCGTCACCGACGCGGACTCGCTGGTCGAGCTGCTGCTGCTCGTCGACGCCTGCGACGAGTCGAGGAACACGCTCGTCCTCCCGTACATGGCCTACGCCCGCCAGGACCGGCGCTTCCGCCCCGGCGAGCCGATCTCGGTCCGCGCGATCGCCCGCGCCCTCTCGACCGGGGTCGACCGGGTCGTCACCGTGAACACGCACAACCCCTCGACCCTCGAGCACTTTCTCGTGCCGGCCGAGAACGTCTCGATCGCCCCCGAGGTCGGGCGGTACCTGGCGGAGCGGGGCGGGGACCCGCTCGTGCTCTCGCCCGACGACGGGGCGGCGCGCTTCGCGGCCGAGGTCGCGGCGGTCGGGGGTTTCGCGACCGACTACCTGGACAAGACCCGGCTCTCGGGGGACCGCGTCGAGATCCGGCCCAAGTCGCTCCCGGTCGACGGGCGTGAGGTCGTGATCGTGGACGACATCATCTCGACCGGGGGGACGCTCGCGGCCGCGGCCCGGATGCTCCTCGACCAGGGCGCATCCTCTGTCCGGGCCGCGTGCGTCCACGGTGTCTTCGCGGGCGGGGCCCTCCTCCACCTCGCGTCCGCCGGGGTCGGCGAGGTCGCCTGCTCGGACACGATCGAGCGGGCGAACTCGTTCATCACGGCCGCCGACCGGATCGCGGCCGCGCTCGGGTGACGCTCGAGCTCGACGGCTCGCGGCACGAGGGCGGGGGCCAGCTCGTCCGGACCGCGATCGCGCTCGCCGCCCTCGCGGGCCGGGAGGTGGCGATCGCGCGGGTCCGGGCGGGGCGGGAGACCCCCGGGCTCCGGCCGCAGCACCTCGCGGCGGTCAGGGCCGTCGCCGGCTGCTGCGGGGCCCGGGTCGAGGGGCTGGCCGTCGGGTCGGACCGGCTCGCCTTCTCTCCCGGCCCGCTCCGGCGGGCGGACCAGCGGGTCGAGGTCGGGACCGCCGGCGGCGTGCCGCTCGTGCTCCAGGCCTGGCTGCCCGTCGCGCTCGAGGCCGGCGGGTCGATCACGGTCACGGGCGGGACCGAGGTCGCGCTCGGCCCGACCGTGGACTTCCTGGACCGCGTGCTCCTCCGCCTCCTCCGGGCCCACGGCGCCCGCGTCTCCCTCGAGATCCTTCGCCGGGGATACGTGCCGCGGGGCGGAGGCGAGGTCCGCGTCGCGGTCGAGCCCGGCCGTCTCGCGCCGATCGGCAGCAGGCACGTGCCGGCCTCCGCGGGCATCGTCTCGGCGGCGGCGAACCTCCCCCGCCACGTCCCCGAGCGGCAGCTCGCGGCCGCGCGGGCCGTCCTTGAGCCGGTGACCGGCCCCCTCGACGAGGCCGTCGTCGACCTCCGCGAGGACGGGCCGTCGACGGGCTCGTCGGTCACCTGCTGGTCCGGAGCGAAGGCCGGGAGCGCCATGGGGCGACAGGGGCTCCCGGCCGAGCGGGTCGGGCGCGCCGCGGCCGACGCCCTCCTCGCCGAGCTGGCCCTGCCCGGCGAGGTCGACCACCACCTCGCCGACCAGCTCCTCGTCTACCTCGCCCGGTACGGCGGCTCGTTCACGGCGACGGCCTGCACGCGGCACGCGGAGACCGTGCAGTGGCTCCTCGGCGAGTTCGATCGGCCCGTCGACCACGCACCCCGCCCCGACGGATCGGCGAGGTTCTCGGCATGACTGTCGTCCTGGACGCGTCGGCCTTCTTCGCCGCGGGCGAGGCGGTCCTGGCGGGGTTCGGGCCGGAAGACCGCCTCCTGACCGCGCCCGCCGTCCTCGACGAGGTCCGCGACGCCGCGGCCCGGTGCCGGCTCGAGCTCCTGCTCGAGCGGGGCCTTGCCGTCCTCGCGCCGTCCGGGGCCGCGCTCCGGTCGGTCGCCGACGGCGCCGTCGCGTCGGGCGACGCGGACCGGCTCTCGGCCACCGACCGCGACCTCCTCGCGCTCGCGCTCGAGCACGGGGGGACGCTCGTCACGGACGACTTCGCGCTCCAGAACGCGGCCCTCCGGCTCGGCGTCGCGTGCCGGCCGATCGCCAAGCGGCGGGCCGCGCCGCGCCGGCGCGGGTACCGGTGCGCGGGCTGCGGGCGGTACGGCGACGGGCCGGGCGAGTGCCCCGTCTGCGGGGCGGCGGTCCTCCCCGCGAGGCGGCGGGGAGGTCCCCGGGGGCCGCGCTCGCCCCCCCGCGAGGGTGGATAAGGTCGTGGCGGACCCCCCGTGCTCCTCTCTCCACGGTCCCCCGGACCCCGTTCGCCGACGGGGCCGGCAAAGATTATATAGAACAACAAATCACATTTTTAGCACTCTTACCCGACAGGGAGGAATACCCGTGCTTTCAGGACAGCCGATCATCATTCTCAAGGACAACGTCGAGCGGACCCGGGGCCAGGAGGCCCAGCGGTCGAACATCGCGGCGGCCAAGGCCATCGCGGCCGCCGTCAGGACCACCCTCGGTCCCCGCGGCATGGACAAGATGCTGGTCTCGGGGACCGGCGACATCGTCATCTCGAACGACGGCGCCACCATCCTCCACGAGATGTCGGTGCAGCACCCCGGCGCCAAGATGGTGATCGAGGTCGCGGAGACGCAGGACAACGAGGTGGGCGACGGCACCACCACGGCCTGCATCCTCGTCGGCGCGCTCATGGAGCAGGCCGAGCTGATGCTCGCGAAGATGGTCCACCCGACCGTGATCGCGAACGGGTACACCATGGGCATGGACAAGGCGCTCGAGATCGTCGAGGAGAACTCGATCCACGTCGACCCCGCGGACCGCGAGACCCTCATCAAGATCGCCGACACCTCCATGACCGGCAAGTCGATCGAGCAGGTCAAGCAGAAGCTGAACGGGATCGTCGTGGACGCGGTCATGACTGTTGCCGAGTCGAAGAACGGCGGCGAGGTCATCGACCGCGACGACATCATGGTCAAGAAGCAGAAGGGCGAGGCGATCGACGACGCGGCCCTGATCAAGGGGATCGTGCTCGACAAGACGCGCGCCTCCGAGTCGATGCCGAAGAAGGTCGCGAACGCGAAGGTCGCGCTCGTCGCCCAGCCGCTCGAGATCACCAAGACCCAGGTCAAGGCCAAGATCAAGATCAACACGGCCGACCAGCTCAACGCGTTCGGCGCGCAGGAGCGCGAGGCCCTCCGGCAGCTCGCCGAGGCGGTCGCCGCCTCGGGCGCGAACGTGCTCCTCTGCCAGAAGGGGATCTCCGACCCGGTCCTCTTCTACCTCGCGAAGGCCGGTGTCTTCGCGATCCAGGACGTCCCGGAGAAGGACATGAAGTACGCGGCCCGGGCGCTCTCGGCCCGGATCGTCAACAAGGTCTCCGACCTCACCGCCGACGACCTCGGGAACGCGGCGCTGGTCGAGGAGGACGACGACGCCGAGCTCGTGACCTTCTCGGGCTGCGAGAACCCGAAGGCGATCACGATCCTGCTCCGCGGCTCGACCGACTACCTCCTCGACGAGCTCGAGCGGGCGGTCGTGGACGGGACCTCGGTCGTCGCGGACGCGATCGAGGACGGGACCTTCGTGGTCGGCGGCGGCGCGGTCGAGATCGAAGTCTCGCACCGGCTCCGCGAGTACGCGGCCTCGGTCGGCGGCCGGGTCCAGCTCGCGATCGACGCCTTCGCCGACGCGTTCGAGTCGGTCCCGCTCACGCTGGCCGAGAACTCGGGCTTCAACCCGCTCGACAAGCTCGTCGACCTGCGCACGGCGCACGCGAAGGGCGGCAGGCACATGGGCCTGAACGTCTTCACGGGCGAGGTCGTGGACATGCTCGAGGCCGGCGTGATCGAGCCCGCCCGGGTCAAGCGGCAGGCGATCCAGTCGGCGGCCGAGACCGCGGTGCTGCTGATCCGGGTCGACGACATGATGATCACGCAGTCCAGACCCCCCGCGGGGATGCCACCCGGCATGCCGGGCGGCATGTAATCCTTTTTTCCGGAAATCTTCGCGCCGTGCCCGCCATGCGCGGGTCCCGGCAGACTCACCGCGAACGTTTTATAACAGCGCCAGGCTCAGGCGCGCCGGCGCCCCCGGCACACCCCGAGCGCGCCCATCGCGAGCCCCGTTACCCCGAGGAAGGCGAGCCTCACGGGATATTCACCGGGCCGGCCTCCGGGCGTGTCGGTGAACTCTTGTTTTCACGTAAATTATACTTATAACCGGTCGTGTTCATGGCGAGGTCGTCGTATGGCTTCCCGTCGAGGACGCCCGGTCGTTCACCGTGAGCGTGCTCCTCCCCCCGCTCCCGTCCTGTTCATGCGGACACGGGCAGCGGGCGGGGCGAAAGGAGCAGTACGGGTCGTGCAGAGCATCTCGAAAGGTCAGCTCGGCGGGGAGGGCCTGGAGGTACACCCGCCATCGCGGCCTCACACCGCATCTCCCGTCCCGACGGATGCGCGCGGGCAGCCCGCCTCCCTGGACCCTGACGGGGCTCCCGGCACATGAGGCATCACCGGACCGGGCACTCCCTGCTCGCCGGGACGCAGGAGGCCTTGTCGGCCCTGGCCATCTCTCCCCGAATACCGGACCGATTGGACTCGAAAGCCACGTTTTTTCGAAACACCACAATTCCGGGCGTATCCCGTCACATTGTAAAGTATTTGTGACAATAGTAAAAAATCGTCATTTATATGTGTTACAAATCAGAAAATAAATAGCAAAATTTTTCACGAATGTCAACATTGGTGTGATATATCCGCAGGGGTTGCCCGTGGATGGAGAGACCACGATGAGACGACTGTTGTTGATGGGCCTGACCGCCCTGATTGTTGTGCTCCTGGCGATGCCGGGAGCGGTTTCGGCCGCTGACCTCACCGTGTCCGGCAGCATCGTGAAAGCGGAATCGGATCTCAACCCGACCGCTATCGGCGCCAACCCGGGCGCGGGCGCCTTCATGTTCGCGAACGAGCCGAACGTGATCGAGGTGACGATCAATAACCTGGGCACCGATCCCGCGCCCGCGTCGACCCTCTCGGTCAACGTCGACGGCGCGGTCTACACCGCGCCGGTCGGCGCCATCCCTGCCGGCGGTTCCCTCAAGGTCACCGTGACCGACACGCTGTCCCGCACGGGCGGCGACAGCGTCACCGTGACGGCCACCGCCGACTCCGGGAACGTCATCGCCGAGGGAGACGAGACCAACAACGCCCTCACCCAGGCCCTCACCGTGTACAACAACGGGTACAAGGGCAAGCGATGGACCGGCGGGCCGGACATGAACACGCAGGCCGGCCCGTTCGAGGGGCGGATCGACGTGGTCTACTCGGCCGGCAATTCGGCGTACAACTCCGCGTCCTGGACTGAGAAGACCTACACGTGGTCATCGACCGATCTCCCAATCCCGTCCGGCGCCACCATCACGAGCGCCAGGCTCTACCAGGGGTATACGTACAACAAGATGGCCACCGATCCCGCCTGGACCCTGTCCTTCAACGGTAACGCGATCTCCCCAGCGGCGACCTACAAGGACATCAAGGGCTTTGGCTCGTACAGTTACCCCTACGGGCTCTACGTCTACGACGTGACTGGCGCGTTCGACGCAGCAGGGAACAGCATGACCATCACGCCGGAGACGGGTAACGACTACGGCATCTACGGCGCCTACCTGGTGGTCGTGTACACCGACAACGCGGGAGCGACCGAGAAGAAGATCTGGATCAACGACGAGTTCGACATGGTCCAGTCCCAGGCGGCGTACTCCGTGACCACCGAAGAGGCCACCGTGTATGCCAGCTTCGCCGACGTCGATACCACCGGGATGGCCAGCGCCCGCGCGATCGCCATTCTCTCCAGCGCCAGCGACGCCGAGAAGAGCAGGTTCTTCTTCAACAACAACGAGTATACCGGCTTCTGGTCGAACTACCTGGCCACGCCCCAGCTCGGCTTCTCGTCGTACGACGTGACGGCGGCGATCAACAGCGGCTCGAACACGGCACGGCTCCAGAGTTATGATCCCGGGACCAAGGGCGACAACATGTACGCTCAGAACGTGATCCTCGTCGTCGAGAGGGCGGCGACCGAGCCCCCCGCCGTCGACTTCACCGCGACGCCGACGAGCGGCGACGCCCCCCTCGAGGTCCAGTTCGACGCCACCAACACCGGGGGACCGGTGAACTCGTGGAAGTGGGAGTACAGCACGGACGGCACGACCTGGACCGAGTTCGCCACCATCGAGGATCCGATGTACACGTTCACGACCGCCGGGACCTACTCCATCCGCCTCACGGCGCAGGGACCTGACTCCGCCGACACCGAGACCAAGGCCGGCTACATCCAGGTCGGCATGGCCGTCATCGATGTCAGTGTAAGCCCGGCGTCCATCGACTTCGGCACTATGACCGCGGGCGTCGACGAGACGGGCAGCACCGGCGTGACCGTCGACGTCACCGGCGGCACGGGGTGGTCGGTCTCCGCCTCGGCGAGCAACGGCGGGTACATGGGCACGGGCACAACGAACCTCGCGAACCCGTTCCAGCTCTCGAACGACGGCACGATCTTCCAGCCCATGACCTCGAGCTTCGCGAACTTCCTGACCGGAACGGCGGGGGTCGACGGGAGCGGGACGGCGAGCGTCAAGCAGGCGATCGCTGCATCCGACACGCCCGGCGTTTACAGCATCACGCTGACGTTCACGGGATCGTTCGCATGATGGAGGACGGCGAGGAGTGACCCGCCATAATTATTTTGTCCAGGCTGAAAATCGCTACGGAGCAACACCAACAGAAGCACAGAGACTGCCATGACTCTCACCGTTCATGCCCGGCTCTGTCTCTTCGCCCTGGCGCTGTTCCTCGCCGGCGCCGCCCTAGCCGCGCCCGCCAGCGCCCTCCGGGTCGAGGGGGCGCGTATCGCGCTCGATGTCGAGCCGGGAAAGACCTGCACCGCCCCGATCGGGATCTCGCTCGGCGCGGATGAACCCGGGGGGGTCCTTGCCGTAGACGTGCTCGGCTTCGGGCAGTCGTCCACCGATGGGTCCTACGTCGGCCTCCCGGCCGCATCCGACACCTCCCCGTACACGGCCAGGCCGTTCATCACCGTCGACCGGCCGACCGTTCCCCTGAAGCCCAGTGAGCGGGGCGACGTCACGGCGACGATCGTGGTCCCCGCCGGTGCCCGTGAGGGTGGCCGGTACGCGATCATCCTGATCCACCCGGCTGTCTCCACGTCCACGCCCCCGGCATCGTTCGCCACGGCCGTGGCGATCCCGGTCTTCCTGACCGTGAAGGGCGCCACCGTGACCGACGCGGTGACGATCGAGGATCTCGGGCCTGCCACGGCCGACCCGGGGCAGCCCTTCCAGGTCACCGCGATCCTCCGGAACAGCGGGAACCGCCACGTCTACAGGGTTGCCCAGAACGTGACGATCACCGACGCCGCCGGCGCGACGGTCGCGTCCGCGAGGACGGCGCCCCTCGAGCGGGCGCTGGTGCCCGGCAACACGGTGCGCTCCATGATCGTGGTCAACCAGTCCCTGGCCGCCGGCGCCTATCACCTGACCTCGCGGTCGGAGACAGAGGATGGTTCCCCCCTGGGGGAGAAGACGGTGACCCTCCAGGTGGGCGCGCCGGTGACGGGGACGACGCGCCCCGCGCCGGGGTTCGGACCCCTCTCCGCGGTCGCGATGCTCGCGATGGTCGCGCTCCGGGGCGCCCTCCGGAGGGGGAAGGAACGGGGATGATCATGAGATGAAGAGGAGGCTGTACCGGCACCGATCTCACCGCCCCTCCCTTCTTCTGCAACCGGGGACGGCACTGCCCTCCCGCCGCTCCCCGGGAGAGCGTCCTCGCCAGATCTATCGGGCACGCCCGCCCGGCCCTGTATCAGGAGGATTCGTGATGAACAGCAGATTCTATGCATATCTCCGGGTCGCTCTGGTGGTCACACTGGCGACCCTCTGGCTCGTCGGGGGCGCCGCCGCCGAGGCGCCTGGACAGCTCCAGACCGTCCGATCGGGCTCGGTCTCGGGAGATGTCTACGTGAAAGCCTATCACCCCGTACCGTGGGGCAGCCAGCCCGCGTCGGGTGTCACGTCCCGCGAGTTCACCCAGGCGTTCGCCCTGCCCGCCGGCGCCACCGGTTCGAACGTCGCGTGGGCCCGGCTCTACGTCAGCGTCTACTCCGGCTCGGCCTCGGCCGACTGGCCGCTCAGGATGGGCGTGACGTTCGACGGAAACGGTGACGGGACGTACGAGACGGCGCTCGGCACCGAGACGATGCAGGGGATCGGCTACTCCACGGACGGGACGGTCCGCGTCCTCAACGACCACTGCAACCGCGTCTACTCGGATTATCTCGCGTGGTACGACGTGAGCTCCGTCATCGGATCGAGATCCCCTGCGGTCAGGGTCACGACCGAGCAGGTCGGCAGTGCCAGCTACGACGGCCGGCTCAAGGCCGTCGCGCTCGTGGTCGCGTACAACGACGGGGACGGGGACCAGGTCCGGTACTGGGTCAACCAGGGCCACGCCTGGATCAACACCGGCACGACGGCCACCACCTTCGATACCGCGACCGTGCCCGCCGGAGTGACCGTTGCAACCCTGAGCAACCTCGCGCTCTCGAGCCGTGACGGGACCTACTCGTTCAACGGCAACGCGCTCGCGGGCGCAAACCCGGTCTCGCCGGTCAACTACTTCGAGCACCACGCGTGGGACGTGACAGACGGCGTGACGCCCGGCGCTGCCAGCACCCTCTCGATGGGGATCGGGAGCGATACCTTCAAGACGGTCCTCGCTGTTCTCGCCGTCCGCTCGCCCGCGGCGACACCCGCGCCGGTGGCCGTATTCTCCGCAGACGACACCACGCCCGACGTCGGACAGACCGTGACCTTCACGGACGACTCAGAGAACGACCCGACCACCTGGGCCTGGACGATCGAGGGGACGGTCGGCACGGACTACCAGTACGTGGACGCGACCTCGTCTTCGTCGCAGCACCCGCACGTCCGGTTCCTGAAGCCCGGTACGTTCGACGTGAGCCTGACCGCGACGAATGCGGAGGGGAGCGACACCGAGACGAAGACAGGGTACATCACGGTCACAGCGCCGGTCGTCGCCCCTGTCGCCGCGTTCTCCGGGACGCCAACCTCCGGCACCGCACCCCTGACCGTCCAGTTCACCGACACGTCGACGGGGACGATCACCGGATGGTCGTGGGACTTCGGTGATGGCGAGACTGCGACCACGCAGAGCCCGAGCCACGAGTACAGGTCCGCGGGCACCTACACGGTCAACCTGACCGTCACCGGCCCCGGGAGAGGCGCCGACAGCGAGATCAGGACCGATTACATCACCGTTGACGCGGCTCCGGCCACTATCGAGGTCAGCCTCTCACCGTCCTCGGTTCAGCTCGGCACGATGAATGTCGGCACCCCGGGGACCGGCTCGACCCTGGTCACGGTCGAGACGACGGGCGGGACGGGCTGGTCCGTCACCGCCTCGGCGTCCAGCGGCGGGTTCATGAGCGCGGGGAGCACGAAGCTCTCGAACGCGATCGAACTCGCGAACGGCACAGGTCCCTTCCATTCGATGACCTCGGCATTCACCTCGTTCATGATCGGGGGGGCCGGCGGGGGTCGGACCGACACAGCGAACCTCCGGCAGACGGTCACGACGGCTGACGCCTCCGGCGATTATGCGATCACCATCACCTTCACGGGGTCGGTCACATGACTCTGTCGGGGCTTCAGCGTGGACTCATCGCCGTTCTCGTGGCCGTTCTGGCCGTTTTCGCGCTCGCGTTCCCGGTGATGGCCGGGAACTCGCTCACCGTCACGGGCGAGATCCTCTCGACTCCCGCGCCGGTTGCCGCGTTCAGCGGCGCGCCCACCTCGGGCGCCGCCCCGATGACCGTCCAGTTCACCGACCATTCCACCGGGGCGATCGCGACCCGCGCGTGGGACCTCGACGACGACGGCATCATAGACAGCACCCTCCAGAACCCGGTGTATACCTACCCCGCGCCCGGCAGCTACACCGTGAACCTCACGGTCACCGGGCCCGGCGGCTCGGACAGCGAGGTGAAGCCCGGCTTCGTCACGGTGACGGCACCCACCCCGACGGTCACACCCACGCCCACCGTGACGCTTGTCGGGCCCGCCCCGTTCAAGCCGCACGTGATCCCCGGGCGTATCGAGGCCGAGGACTACAACCTCGGCGGCCAGGGGATCGCGTACCACGACACGACCCGAGGAAACAGCGGCGGTATCTACCGGCAGGACGACGTCGACATCGAGCAGTTCCCCGGAGAGAGGACGCCGAGCGTCGGCTGGATCCGGAACAAGGAATGGCTCACCTACACCGCGGACGTCATGCAGGCGGGCACATATACCATGACCGCGCGCGTGGCGAGCCCGTACGGCGGCCGGAAGATTCACGTACTGGTCGACGGAGCCGAGACGGGGACGATCGCGGTACCGAAGACCGGGTCGTTCGCCAGGTTCACGACCGTGAATATCCCGGTCAGGCTCGATACCGGTCAGCACGTGGTGAAACTCGCCTTCTCCGGGGACCGGCAGAACATCGACTGGATCGAGTTCGGGCATAGGACGGATACTCCGTCCCCGTTCAAGCCTCACGTGATCCCCGGGCGTATCGAGGCCGAGGACTACAACCTCGGCGGCCAGGGGATCGCGTACCACGACACGACCCGAGGAAACAGCGGCGGTATCTACCGGCAGGACGACGTCGACATCGAGCAGTTCCCCGGAGAGAGGACGCCGAGCGTCGGCTGGATCCGGAACAAGGAATGGCTCACCTACACCGCGGACGTCATGCAGGCGGGCACATATACCATGACCGCGCGCGTGGCGAGCCCGTACGGCGGCCGGAAGATTCACGTACTGGTCGACGGAGCCGAGACGGGGACGATCGCGGTACCGAAGACCGGGTCGTTCGCCAGGTTCACGACCGTGAATATCCCGGTCAGGCTCAAGGCCGGTCAGCACGTGGTGAAGCTCTCCTTCTCCGGGGACCGGCAGAACATCGATTGGATCGAGTTCGTGTCCAGGGGAGCCTCCCCGCCGGGCTCCGGGGAGTCGAACGCCACATCGTTCACCGCCTCTCCCGTGACGGCGCCGAGGGGAGGAGCGGTGAAGTTCACCGTGGTCCCGAAGGCGGGCATGACCATCAGATCCGCCTGGTGGTCGTTCGACGCGGTCTCCCACCTGCGTACCTGGAACTCGCGGAACGTCAACCCGACGTTCTTCTACCCGAGAACAGGCACATTCAGCCCGCTCGTCAGGATCACCTACGTGGATGGAACGACCGAGACAGTCGAGCGGACGGGCTACATCAGGGTGACCTGACCTTCCCTTCTTTCGTTATCCCGGGGTCGGGCGGTTCGATTCGATTCGCCAGATGGTCTGGCCCCTGGCAGAAGAGGCATTGGCCATCATGTCGATCACCGGCGAGAGAGGGGCGTCGACCCTTCGGGAGACAGCGTGGGAAAGATCCAGGGACGGAGGGCGTTGGGCGATTGATACCCGCCAGCCCGTTGTGTGATAGAGCGCGAGCACCCTGCACCTATCAGTCAGAACCGTTCTTTTGGATATCGCCCTTGCCCGGTTTTCACGACTGCGTCGGATGGATGGCGGTGACGCGTGTTCCCCTCCCGGTGCGACAAAGCAGGAGCGGGAAGCCCGCATCGTCCTCGCCGTCGCCTCACCCGGCTGACGCGCATCACCACTCCGCTCCGAAAGGCTGTACTCCGGTTCCACTACCGATCGTGGTCGGCACAATGGACGGGCAATCAGGAGGTTCTCGAGCCGTCTTCCTCGAGAACCTGACCATTCGCCCGGTGTGGAAGAGACATCCGGGCACTGATTCATCCCGTGCCCGGGCAGGATTTTGGGCGGCGCTACCCACGGCCGAATCGTCCCATGGGCGGGGAGAGGAGTATCCGTGTGCCCGTCATCCCCGGGGAGGATCCCCGGCATCGGCCGGCGGATCCCGGGAGTCGTCGCCGGGTCTATCTTCTACTTCCGCTTTCGCAGAGTGGCGAGCCCGGCGGAGCCCACGGCGACGAGGGCGGCGATCCCGGAGACGGGTGCGCCCTGCGTCGTCGGGGATGCTGTCCCCGCGCCGTCTCCCCCGCGCAGGACCAGGGCGAAGACCCCGGGAACAGTATAATCACCCTCGTCCCGGAGCGTGACCGTGTTCTCTCCCACCACCAGGTGCGTCCCGACATCGGTCGTGTTCATCGCGAGGTCGCCGTACGGCTCCCCGTTGAAGAGGCCTGGGAACTCCCTGCCGTTCACGGCGAGGACGTTCTTGCCCTTGTCGCCGCCCGGCACCACCGACAGGAGAGTCGCGCTCCCCCCGTCCGGGACGGACGGGAGCCCCAGGAAGACAACCCGGGCCGTCGCCGTCGCGGGTGAGACGCCCTCCGTGGCGTAGAGCATCTCTGCACCCTCGGCGATCCAGTACTCGACCCCGGGCCCCGCGCCGTCGTGCGCTGCGAGTAGGACCGCGCCCGGGAAGGCGACACCGGCCTCCGGAGCGGCGTTGGTCACGCTGAACGCGAGCGGGGACCCGGCCCGGACCTGTCCGGTGACATCGTAGACGAGGAGCCCGCTCGGGTAGTCGTACGGCGGCTTACCCTTCCGGTCAGTGTAGGTGCGGACCGGGGAGACCGAAACCCCGCCGATCTCGGCACGGAGGTCGGGAAGGACGCCCTCCGTCCCCGCATGGCTCCAGGTGTAGAAGAGGTAGAGCGTGGCGTTCGCCGGGACGGCACCGGACGGCAGGGCGGGGGTGAAGGTGACGGTGTAATTCCCACCCGGCCCGACCTCGCCGCTGTACCGGCTGTCCCCGTGGGTGAGCAGGACGTCACCCGTGACCTGGCCCTGGGCCGCGACCGGAAGATCACCCCCGCCATATCCGGCAGCGGCCGAGATGGCAAAGAGGGACGCGACCAGCAGGATCAGCGTCCCACTCCGGACGATGCTGGAGGTCATCGCTGGACCTCCACGGGCGGGCCCCGGGGGGCCGGCCCATCGGAGGCAGAAGCCCGGTCCCGTTCCGGGGACCCAGCCCGGCCCGCTCCTGCCCGGCCCATGCGGGAGACGATGCCCGCTCCGACAAGCCCCGAGGCCGTGACGATCCCGCCGCCCACGCAGAGCCAGAAGATGGTGACCCCCAGCCCGACGAGCTCGCTCCCGCTCGGCGTGTCTAGGAGGGCTGCGTCCGCGATGGGGGGGTTCCCGCCTCCGGCGGTAAGGGCGCTCAGGTTCGACGTCTCCTGCGCCGGCAACGGCGCGGCGTGGAGATCGTTCGCACCGGCGGGATCGCCCATCACCAGGGACTCCGCCGTCGGGGCCTGGACCGTGGACGCCACGGTGGTGGGCTCGGTCGTCGGAACGGTGGTCGGTTCGGTGGTGGGCTCCGTCCACGGCTCGGAGGTCGAAACGGTGATCGGTTCAGCCGTCGGCCAGGGAGTCATGACAGCGGGCGGCACGGGGGTCGGTTCCGTCGTCGAGACGATCGTCTCCATCGGCGTCGTGGTCGCGTTGATCTCGACGAACGCCGGGGTGGCGAACGGTGCCTGCGTCTCGTTCGCGCTCACGATGACGGCCGGTGCAGAACCGGGCATGACCGTCGTGGGGGTCGGGGTCGCGTTCTCCACCGGGGCCGCCGGGACAGGTGTCCCGGTCGCCTCCGGCAGGATGGTGAGGCCCGGCGTGAAGGTCGGTACGGGGACGCCCGTTGCCGTCACGGTGGCGGACGGGCTCGTCTGCAGAGTTGTCGTGGTCATGGTCGCTGTCTGGGTCTGGGTGGTCGCTGGCTGTCCGGTCGTTCTCGCCGGTGTCGCCGTCGCGGTCACGGTTGCCATCGGTGTCGGGGTCGACGTCCCGGTGGGAGCGGCGCCCGACGCGGTCGGTGTCGCCAGGGCGCCCCCCGCCACACGGAGGACGAAGAGTCCGGGGACGATGAAGTCCCCCTCGTCGCGGAGGGTCACCGTGTTCGACCCCGCCCGAAGGTGCGGTCCGACCGGGGTCGTGGCGATGGCAAGATCGGCGTACGGTCTTCCGGCGAAGAGGCCGGAGAAGGCCCTGCCGTTGACGGAGAGGGTGTTCTGCCCCTTGTTCCCGCCCGGCACCACCGCGAGGAGGTCCGCCGTCGCCCCGGCAGAGAGCGCGGGCACGCCCGTGAACGTGATCCGGGTCGTCGCCGCGTCGGCGGTGACGGAGCCCGTCGCATAGAGCATGTCCGCCCCCTCGGCGATCCAGTACCGGGTCTCCGCGGCCCCCCTGTCGCAGGCGACGAGCAGGACGGCGCCCGAGAACGCGACCGCGGCGCTGGGCGCCGCGTTGGTGACGGTCAGCACGAGCGGGCTGCCGGGCTTCGCTTTGCCCACCGCGTCGTACACGGTCGTGCCGCTGGGGTAGTCGTACGTGCCCGAGCCCTTCCGGTCAGAGTACGAGCGGACGGAGGAGACCGCTCCGCCGCTGACCGTAGCACGAAGTGTTGGCGCGACGCCCTCGGTCCCGTCGTGACTCCAGGTCCAGAAGAGGTAGACCCGGGCCATGCGGATGGTGGCGTCCCGGGGGACGTCGACGGGGAAGGTCACGGAGTAGGACCCGCCGGGCGCCACCTCGCCGCTGTACCGGCTCGAGCCGTGCTCGATCTGGACGGAACCGGTCACGCTGCCGCTGCCCGCCACGGCGAGCGACGCCCCGGTGTAGTCGGCTCCCGCCCCGGGGGCGAGGAGCAGGATGCAGGCCAGGAGGGCGAGCCCCCGGCGTACGGTGTCAGTCGTCATGGTATCGTCTCCCTGCGCGGGGCTCCGCCGTCGGCGCGCGCCCGCCCCGCTCTCGCTCGCGCCGGGCAAGACGCCGGTAGGCATAGAGCCCGCCGCCCGCGAGCGCCGAGAAGGTGAGGACCCCCGCGGCCACGACCAGGGCGAAGAGGGCGATCGCGGGGCCTGTCACGCCCCCGCCGGTCCCCGCCAGCGCCTCGAGGACGCCCTCGCCTGCGGGCGCCGCGCCGCTGTCGCCTGCCTCCGGCAGGAGGGCGCTCGCGTTCGTGGTGGGTCCCGGGGCGGAGGTGGTCACCTCCCCGCCGGCGGGGGTAGCCGCGTCCGCGGTGGCCCCGGGGGACGTGCCGGCGGCGGTGACGGCCGGTCCGGCGTCGGAGGCGGCACCGGTGGCAACCGTCGCCTGGGCAACGGTCGACGCGCTCGCGGGCGGCGACGTGGTGGGAGGAGTTGAGGCGGTCGGGATGGTCGGCTCCGCCGCTTCCGTGGTCACGGCGGCGGTGGCAACCGTGGTCGCGGTCGTCGTCGAGGTCGCCAGAGTCGTGGTGACCACGGTCGCCGCCACCGTCGCGGCGGCGCTCGGAAGGGCCGGGGGCGCGGTCGCCGTCGGGGGAGCGGCGGTCGGCAGGGGACTGGCAGGGGCTGGCGGCGGCGCCGTCGTCGCCGGGGGAGCCGTCGTCGGAGCGGGCGCGGACGCCAGCGTGGCGACGTACCCGGCGAACGCGGGGTGCAGGCGGTTCGCGCTCCCCCGAGCGAACCCGACCGTCGCGGTCTCGCGCCGCAGGGGCGTGACGTCGAACGACCGCACGTCGAAGTACCCGCCGCTGCTCGCACCGGCCGCGTCGGTCGCGACCGTCTGCCCGTTGAAGAGAAGCCGGTCCCCGTCGCCCCTCGTGGACGCGAGGTAGGCGACGTGGAGCCGCGCGCCCGAGACCGACGCCGGCGCCGGGCCGGCGCCGAGCGCGAGGCTGGCGGAGTTCTTGCCGGCCGCGGCGTTCAGGTTCTCGTTGCCCTCGGCGAACCAGTACTCGATCTCGGGGGCCGACGTGTCCTCCGTGGCGACGGCCAGGACCATCCCGTAGACCCGCCCGTCGAACTGCTCACCAGCGGTGGTCGCGGTAGCGGTGTTCGCGCCGTTCTTCACCCGCGAGGTCACGTCGTAGGCCGACCAGTGGACCCCGAAGCCGGAGACGTAGACCTGGGCGCCCCGGTCCGCCTCCCCGTCCATGGGGCGCGTCCCGAGCGACGCGCCGTTGAACGTCGTCTCGAGCGTCCCCCGGTACTCGGGGTTCCCGCCCCAGACGCCGACGTACAGCCGGGCGAACCGTACCTTCCCCGCGGGGACCGTGAAAGACTGGGAGTAGGGCGCGGGCGAGAGCCCGTGCCCCCCGCTCACCGAGACCGTGCCGTGGTGCTTCCCGTGCGCCACCGTGTGGAGCGGGACCCCGTCCATGGCGTAGACGGCGCCTGCCGGGCAGGCGAGAAGGAGCAGGAGCAGGGCGACGGCGAGGACGCGCCACGGATCACTGCGGCGGACCCCCGGGGAGGTCTTCATGGCATCGCTCCCCGGACCTTGACCGCCGTCGAGTAGCCGATCCACCCGCCGATGACGCCCCCGAGGACGGCGAGGCCCACCTGGACGAGGCTGTACCACGGCGCGTACGCGATGTGCCAGACCGCCGGTGCGAAGAGGAAGTAGAAGGCGCCGTACGAGACGACCCCACGAATGATTCCGATCCCGACCGCCGTCGCGCGGCGGTCAGCGTAGTCGCCGCCCAGGCCGAGGCAGAGGAGGTCGACAGCGACCCCCTCCATCAGGTACCAGCCGAGCCAGAGCAGGATGTTCGTCCCCCAGACCACCATGGCCACGAGTTCCTGGACGAAGAAGAGGAGCGTCGCCGTGCCCGGCTTGCGGACCAGGTGGACCGCGAGCACCACGAGCACTGCCGTCGGGACCGTAAAGAGCAGCCCGCCGAATGGGCCCAGGAGATCGTTGAAGGTCTGCCAGAACCAGCGGAAGACCACGCCGAGCAGCGCCGCGATCAGCGCGATCGTCACGAGGTCGCTCGTTGAAAAGCGCGTGAGCACGGTCGTCCGGCGGAAGAAGAGCACGGCGATCACCAGGACGAGCAGGCTCGCCCCGATCGTGCCGTACGTGACCCAGGAGAGGGGCGGAACCACCGCCGTCTCGTGGGACATGGTGGTCGTCCGCTCCGCGCCGTCGACCAGGTAGGTCGCGGTGACCTCGAAGACCGCGGGGGTCCGGTACTCGACCGAGGCGGGCGGGCGGACCCCGAAGGTGAGGTTCGCCGACTCGCCCGGGCCGAGCGACGGCACGATGGCCCGGACCGTCCCGTTGGCCGCCGTCACGCCCGGCAGCGGCTGCTGCGGGACCGAGACGGGCATCCCGAGCGGCACGCCGACCAGGATCTCGAGGTCCGTGATGGGCGTGCCGCCGGTATTGCTGACCGTGACCCGGACGCGCTCATCCCACGACGTCCCGGCGACGAGGGTGTCGGCGGCGTAGATCTGCTGGTTCTTGACCGGGACCTCGACCGCGATCGTGAGCGGGTCGTCCACGGCGAGCGCCGGCGCAACGAGGAGGGCGGTCGCAAACAGGAGCAGGAGCGCCGCCGCCGCGCATCTCATGGGCGCCGCCTCCGCCGATCGTAATAGAGGTACCCCGCGCCGGCGACGCAGAGGAGGAGGACGGCGACGACAGGCAGCGGGACCTCGCCGCCCCCGGACCGCCCGGGCTCGTGGACCGTGACCCCGGTCTCCGGGACGCCCGACTCCTCGGCGTAGGTCAGCACCAACGCCGCGGCGAACGGGTGGATGTAGGTCTCGTCCCCACGTTCGAAGACGACCCGGTTGCCGGTCGCGTTCACGTACGGGGTGACGTCGAAGGTGTCGATGTCCAGGTACGGGCCGTCCTTGGCCCGCCCGACGTCCTCGCCGAGGAGCTGGTCGTTGAAGAGGAGGCGGTCGCGCTCGCCGGCCGTCCCGGCAATCTGCATCGTGGTCAGGGTCGCGCTCGCGAGCCCCGCCGTCTCGATGCTGGCGTTCACCAGGACGATCTCGCGGTCGAGTTTTGTCGCCGGGGCGAGGGCCGCGTTCCCCTCGTAGACGAGGAACCGGACGAGCGGCATGGACCGGTTCTCGACCACGGCCGTCAGGTAGTGCGCGTACGGCGCGCCGTTCTCGTTGACGTACCGAGCCTCGAGGGTGTTCGTACCGGGCCGGACGGCGTCGGTCGCATCGAAGAGGTACGAGGCGACCCCCCAGGCCGAGACGATGTCGGGGGCGGTCCGAGGGGGGAGCGCCCGCCCGTTGACCGCGACGTCCAGGGTGTCGGCCTCGTTGTAGTTCCAGACCGGGACCGAGAGCCGGGCGAAGGTCACGATGCCCTCCGGGAGCACGGCGTACTCGGTGTAGGGGTTCTCGGAGGTGTACCCGTGCCCCCCGCCCGTCCAGACGGTGCCATGGACCGTGCCCTCCGCGACGAGGGCGAGTGGGCTCCCCGCGCCGCGCCACTCGCCCGCCGCCGCGGGCGCGGAGAGGAGGAGCAGGAGGGCGAGGGCGAGCGCGGCGCCGCACCGGGTCATAGCAGCACGCTCCCGCCGTAGCCCGTGGCCGAGAGGAAGGCCGCCAGCGCGATCAGCGACGCCGCGTAGCCTGCGAGGAGGTGATCGCCCCGCCCGGGTCGGAGCTCGACCAGCGAGGTCCGGTCCCGCGTCGCCCGGAAGGCCCGGGCGTCCGCCGCGAGGGCCAGCTGCTGCCCCGAGCGCAGGAGACCGAGGACCAGCGGGAAGAAGAGGTACGAGAGCCCCCGCCCCATCCCGGTGACCCCCCGCAGGTCGAGCCCGCGCGCCTGCATGGCCCGCATGATCTGCTCGGTCTCGCCGATGAGCACCGGGGCGAACGAGACGGCCGCCGAGACCATGAACGCGATCTCGAGCGGCAGCCCGACGGGCCGCCGCCCCTTCCGGGCCGGGATGATCGAGGAGAGGGCGGCGACCAGGTCGCCCGGGCGCGTCGACGCCACGAGGGCGAGGGCGGCGCTCGCGCCCGCGATGAAGCGGAAGGACTGGACGAGGCCGTACCAGACGCCGTTCAGGTAGACCGCTATCCCGCCCGTGAGCGGGCCGATGACGGGCGTTTCGGCCGGCACGATCACGAGCTGCGGCCCGGTACCCCAGTAGTAGAAGAAGGCCTGGGAGAGGACCACCCCGGCGGCGATTGAGACGAAGATGAGCAGAAGTGACCGCACCTGCCCGCGCGACGGCCGGAGCACCGCCCAGAACGGGACCGTCGAGAGAACGAGCAGTCCGAGCAGGAGGGGCGTTCCCAGGAGGACCGCCGCGACGGAGACGGAGAGGACCCAGAGCAGCTTGGTCCTGGGGTCGAGGTGGTGGAGGGCCGTCTCGCGCTCGAATGACCGGAAGAGGCTCTGGAGCGACATCAGCTCGATATGTTACGTAATCCCCTATTATCGTTACGGCATCAATTTTCTGTCGATACTTGTATTTACTCTGTGCTACCAAAGTCAAGAATTGTGACACGAACAGTCCTCGCGCTCGACGGGGTCAGCTACACGTATCCCCGTGCGGCGCAGCCTGCCGTCGATTCGGTCTCGTTCGAGGTCGGCGAGGGCGAGTTCGTCCTCCTGACCGGGCCGAGCGGCTGCGGCAAGAGCACGCTGGCGTCCCTGGTCAAGGGCCTTATCCGCGAGGGGGTGACCGGGTCGATCCTGGTCGACGGGGAGGCGGCGGCCGCGCTCGCCGTCCCCGAGCTCGCCCAGCGGGTCGGGATGGTCTTCCAGAACCCGGACCTCCAGTTCTTCGGCGCGACTGTCCTCGAGGACGTCGCGTTCGGACCGGAGAACCTGGGCATGCCCCGCGACGAGATACGGGCGCGGGCCGGCGAGGCGCTCGCAGCGGCGGGCTGTGATCACCTCGCGGGCCGGGCGATCGCCTCCCTCTCCGGGGGCGAACGGCAGCGCGTCGCCATCGCGGGCGCGCTCGCCATGCGCCCCCGCCTGCTGGTCCTGGACGAGCCGACCTCCGACCTGGACCCGGGGGGGCGACGGGAGGTCCTTGAGGCGCTCGCCGCCCTGCGGGAACGGGGGGTGACCGTGCTGTTGATCGAGCACAACCTCGAGGACGCCGCGGAGTACGCCGACCGGTTCCTGGTGATGGACGCGGGCCGACTCATCCTTGACGACACACCGGCAGGAGCCCTCCCGGACCCGGCGAGACGGCTCGCGGCGATCGGGGTCTGCCCGCCGCAGCGGTACGTGCTGGCCCGGTCCCTGGGGCTCGACGACGCCTCGGACGGGGCGCTGCTCGGTACGCTCGAAGGGCGTACGCCGTGCCCGCCCCCAGCGCGGGGCTGCGGGGAGGGCAGCGCCGGCCCGCTCGCCATCGCGTTCGAGCACGTCACGACGGAGCGGGACGGGCGCCGGGTCCTCGACGACGTCTCGTTCCGGGTGGGCCGGGGCGAGTTCGTCGCGATCGTGGGCCCGAACGGCGCGGGCAAGTCGACGCTGGCAGCACACCTGATCGGTTTCCTCCGGCCCACGCGGGGGCGGGTGCTGGTGGGGGACCGCGACGCGGCTGAGGAATCGGTCCCGGCGCTCGCACGCCGGACTGGGTACCTCTTCCAGAACCCCGACCACCAGCTCTTCATGGACACCGTCGCCCGCGAGATCGGGTTCGGCCTCGCCAACTACGGCATCACGAACGCCGGGGAGCGGGTCGCCCGGGCCATGGAGCAGCACGGGCTCTCCACGTTCGCCGGCCGGCCGCCGCAGTCCCTGTCGCGGGGCCAGCGCCAGCGCGTGGCCGTCGCGTCTATCCTGACGATGGAGCCGGATGTCCTGATCCTTGACGAGCCGACGACGGGTCAGGACCGCGGGCACCTCCGCGCGCTGATGGAGGAGATGGCCGGGCTCCACCGCGCTGGTCGGACGGTGCTGCTGATCACACACGACCTGGGGCTCGTGGCCGCCTACGCCGACCGGGTGCTCGTGATGAAGGGGGGCCGGCTAGTCTTCGACGGGACACCATCGGCACTCTTCTACGGGGGCGAACTGGTCGAATCTCTGGGGTGGCACCCGCCCGTCGCCATCCGCCTCGGGCGCGCGCTCGGGTGGACGGGAGCGCTGGTCCCGGACGACCTGCTCACCTCGATCCCTCGAGAACCACCGACCGTCGCGGTCCCCGGTGGCCCGGCCCCCTCCCTCGAGCTCGAAGAGATCAGGATGGTGTCCACCGACACGGGGGCCTGAATAAGATCAATATTACATCTCTGCTTATTTCGTAAGAACAAATCAAAAACAAATAGTAATTTTTAAGAGACGGCACCGTGATCTACTGTCTGTTTCGCGCCGGGAGGCTCCCGCGACTGGGAACGGGGGGTGGAGCCATTCCGGCGGGACCATCCGGAGACCATCGAGGTTTGACATGCTCACTCTATCACAGGTCCACATCCGGGCCGCGCTGCTCGTCTGCGCTGCCCTCCTCTGCATCGTCGGGACGGCCGCCGCCGAGGCCCCCGGCCCTCTCGCGACGGTCCAGAGCGGCACCGTCTCGGGAGACCTCTACGTCGCGGCGTTCCAGCCGGTGCCGTGGGGGGGTCAGCCCGCGTCTGGCGTGTCGTCGCGCGACTTTACCCAGACGTTCACCCTGCCCGCCGGCGCCGCCAGCCCGAACATCGCCTGGGCGCGGCTCTACGTCAGCGTCTACGCAGGGTCGGCCTCCTCCGACTGGCCGCTCCTGACGATCGTGACCCTCGACGGAAACGGGGACGGGACCTACGAGACCGCGCTCGGCACCGAGCTGATGCAGGGGATCGGGTATTCGACCGATGGCACGGTCCACGCGCTCAACGACCACTGCAACCGTGTCTACTCCGACTATCTCGCCTGGTATGACGTGAAATCGGCCATCGTCTCGATGGCCCCGTCGGCCCGCGTTACCACCGCGCAGGTCGGTACCGGAAGCTTCGACGGCCGGCTGAAGATGGTCGCGCTCGTCGTCGCGTACAACGACGGCGATGCGGATCAGGTGCGGTACTGGGTCAACCAGGGCCACGCCTGGGTCGACGCCGCCACCGCCCCCACGATCACGACGTTCGACACGTCGGGTGTCCCCGCGGGCTTCGCCTCGGCACGCCTCGGCACGCTCGCGCTCTCGAGTAGGGACGGGGCCTACAGCTTCAATGGCGGGACGCTCGCCGGGGCGAACCCGGTCGCGCCAGTGAACTTCTTCGAGAGCAACGCCTGGGACGTCACCTCCCGGGTGACGGCGGGGACCGGGAGTACGTTCTCGATGGGCCCCGGCACCGGGGCGAGCTCGTTCAAGGCGGTCCTCGCCACCCTCGCCGTCCGGTCGCCAGCGCCGGCCGCTGCACCCGACCTCGTGGTCTCGTCGATCGCGCCCAACCCGGGCGCCGGGGCCTGCCTATTCGCGAATGAGACGAATGCGATCGCGGTGAACGTGACCAACCTCGGGACTGCCCCGGCCCCCGCGTCGACGGTCTCGATCGACGCCGGCGGGACCGTGTCGACAGCGGCCGTCGGTCCCCTCGCGGCTGGCGCGTCGGCGACAGTCACCGTGACCGACCCGGCCCTCCGCGTAGGCGGCGCAATCGTCGCTGTCACCGCGACGGCGGACTCCTCCGGGGCCGTCGCGGAGTCGAGCGAGTCAAACAACAAACTGACCTCGTCCCTGACGGTGTATAACAACGGGTACAAGGGCACACGCTGGACCGGGGGTCCCGACCTCGCGACCCGGGCCGGCCCGTTCACGGGGACGGTCGACGTCCGCTGCTCGGCGGGGGACTCGTCCTACGTCGCCGCGGGATGGGCGGCCAGGACCTGCGCCTGGTCCGCGGCGGACCTGCCGCTCCCGCCAGGGGCGACCGTCGTGAGCGCCCGGCTCTACCAGGGGTACGCCTACAACAAGAAGGGGGCCGACCCTGCCTGGACCCTCTCGTTCAATGGCGACACGGTCGCCCCCGCCACGACCTACCGCGACACCAAGGGTTTCGGGTCCTACGACTATCCGTACGGCCTCTTCGTCTACGACGTGACCGGGTCCTTCGACCCTGCGGGAAACGCCATGACCATCACGCCGGAGACGGGGAATGCTTACGCCCTGTATGGCGCCTACCTGATCGTGGTCTACGCCGACCCCGCGGGGACGACCCAGCGGACGATCTGGGTTAACGACGGGTTTGACATGCTCCAGTCCCAGGCGCAGTACTCGGTCTCGAGCGAGGAGGCGACCGCGTTCGCGACCTTCGACGGGGTGAGCGCCACGGGCATGACAGGCGCCCGGGCGATCGCCGTGCTGGCGAGCGCCAGTGACAGCGGGAAGAGCAGGTTCTTCTTCAACGTCCAGGAGTACCCCGGCTTCTGGACGGAATACCTCTCCGGGCCGCAGATCGGGTTCTCATCGTATGACGTGACGACGGCGGTCACCGGCGGCCGGAACACGGCCCGGCTCCAGAGCCTCGACCCGGGGACCAAGGGCGACAACATGTACGCCCTGGGCACCGTGCTGGTGATCGAACGGGCCGCGACGGCGCCGGTCGTCCAGGTGCCGGGCGGGGCCGACGTCCCGACGGATACGGACGGCGACGGGCTGTACGACGACGTGAACGGCAACAGCCGGAAGGACTTCGCAGACGTTGTCCTGTTCTTCAACCAGATGACCTGGATCTCCGCCAACGAGCCGGTGTCACTGTTCGACTACAACGGCAACGGCCGGATCGACTTCGCGGACGTGGTCTGGCTGTTCAACCACCTCTAGCCCCCCTCTTTTTTCCGCGCTCGAGGGCGGTTCGCCGGGCGTCCCTAAACGTTTATCCGTTGTCCCGCTCCCCTACCATCAGGGCGCGCTCCGAGCCCACGGGTAGATCGCATGACCGGAACAGGATCGTCAACCATCGATCTGGTGACGTACCACCGGGTCCGCACGGATGCGGAGGGCGGCTCGCTCGCGGACATCGTCGCGGTCGGCCAGTGGCTCGCCCGGGCCGCCCCGCCCGCGGCGCCGTTCTTCGTCTCCGACGACGGCCCGGCGTCGGTGCACCGCTTCTACACCTTTCCGCCCGGGTGGAACGGGGACTGGCACCCGGCCCCCGCGCGGCAGTTCCTGGCGCTGCTCTCGGGCGCGGTGGAGGTGGAGACGACCGACGGGTCGGTCCTGCGGCTCGGGCCGGGTGACCTGGTCCTCCTCGAGGACACCGCCGGGCGGGGCCACGCGACCAGGAACACCGGCGACGGGTACGCCGTCTTCCTGGTCGTGGCCGTCCCGTTGGGGTGAGAACCCGGGTTCCCTGATGCAGACCGGGCGGGTCAGCCCGATGGTCTTGTCGTTTTTTCCCCTCGCGTGACGAAAGAAAGGAATCTGGAACCTGTCCGGGATCAAACAGGCAAGAGAGATTCGATCACCATACCAGAGAGCCGTCATGGAGACCTTCACGCCACCCTGTCCGTTCGTGAATCACCCGGAGTACCGGAAAGACAGGGAACAGACGATTCAGAGTCTGTCGCAGGAAATCCTGAAGAATGCCATCGATCCTCCCCTCCTCCCGCTCGTGCGGGAGTGCGTCTCGATCCCGCACTGCTACCCGCTCCAGTGCTGTTATGGCCACTTCGTCCACCGGCTCGCACCGGACCCCGAGAACCTCGTTCCCATCTCGAGCATCACGGAGCCGGTCGAACCGATCCGCTATCGCATCGCCTATCTCGCCCTCTGTATCGAGGACTCTCGGAACGGTCGCTCGCTGTATAGCGACCTCGAGGCGATGACCGGACTGAACCCCGTGTTTGTCCAGTTCGGGAGCGCGGACTGGTTCCGGGACCGGATGACCAACACCTACTGCATCCAGCTCGAGCCGGAACGCCCGAAGGAGGAGGACACCGGGCTCGGGGAGATCGCGCACCGGCACGGATGAAGGACGCCGGGGATCCCGGCGGTTCCGCCCGGCATCCGGACAGGGCCTCTGAACACGGAAAACACGGCCCGCGCCCCTTGCCGGGGATTCCGGCCGGGCACGCCGAATCGGCCCGGTGCGTAACCCGGCCCCGTCGACGGTCTCTCCTGGACTGGGCCTGACTCCGGAGCCGCATCCGGAGAGCCCCGTGGACCCGCCCGGGGCGCGATCACGCGCACGTTCGGGCAGAGGTGGCCCGGGGAAAGGGCCGCGACGACATGAACGACGGTCCGGACGTGCGCTGGCCGGACCTCCCGGCGGCGCCGACGGGGCGTCAGCGGTCGACGAGCGCGAACTCGAGGATGTCCAGGTACCGGTACCCGTCCCCCGTCGCGGGCTCGCTCTTCGTGACGGCGATCCGCTTCCGGAAGATGGGGCCGCCAGTGACGAGGGTGTGGAACTCGCCGTTCTCGCCGCACGGGTCGACGGACCCCCCGAGCGCCGCGAGCCGGGCCGGGAACTCCCCGTCGATCGTTTGACCCAGCCATTCCGCGCCGAGCATCCCGTCCCGGACGCTCACGATGACGACCTCGAATCCCGCGTCCACGATCCCGACGAGCACCCGCTTCGAGTCCTGCTGCCAGATGGGCATAACCAGCTCAAGGTCGAGATCCCGGCAGATCCGGTCCACCAGGTTCCGGTGGGTCTGGATGTGGCCGAAGACCGCGCCGTCGACACGCTCACCCGCGGCCCGGAGCTCGCGGACGACCTCCCCGAACGCCTGCTCGTACGAGTCGGCCTCCCGCTGGACGACGGGGATGCCGATCGCCTCGGACTGCGCCCGGACGACCGCCGGGTTCAGCTCGTGCGATCCCGGCCTGTCCGGGTTCCTGAAGTGCAGGAGGTGCGTGACCCGGTA
>CAZCUJ010000007.1:0-78556 GCA_964501565.1 uncultured Methanospirillum sp. | reverse complement strand
TCTACGACCGAAAGCGCCGGATTCTCCAGGACGGGCTTGCCCGGGCGGGGCTGCCGTGTGACACGCCCGAAGGGGCGTATTACCTCTTCTGCGACATCTCGGGGTTCGACCAGGATGACCTGAGTTTCGCGGATCTTCTCATCGAGGAGGCCGGCGTCGCGGCAGTACCGGGAAGCAGTTTTTTCTCGCGAGGCGGGTCTGATCGTATCCGGTTCACCTTCTCGAAGCGTGACGAGACCCTGGTCGAGGCCTGCAGGCGGCTCGAACGCCTGAACGACGTGTAGACTGCCGGGAGAGCCTCAGCGGTAGCGTATCACGGGGAGATCGCCGATCTCGGCATCGCGTGAGCGGGATATCCATCTCAAGGGAGTTCGCACCGGCTCGTTGGCTCCCGGGAGAGCCTTCCCAACGAGAAAAACAGGAACCGACGAACTTCCTCCCGGTCCATTCAGGGAGTCGTTGGCTCGGCGTTATGCAGGCGAAGCCAGTTCGAGTACTCGCGCCTGAGGGTGAGCAGCTCCGTCTGGGTCAACTCCTTGCGCCCGGAGATATAGAGATAGTCCTCGAGCTGGTTGACCACCTCCTCCGCGTCGCGGTAGTCCCTAACGTCGAGGTAGTGTGGGACGGCCTTGACGTTTATCACCTCGCCGCAGACATGGCAGAGCTTCCAGCGCTCGAACCGGTCGGCGTAGGTGAAGGTCGCGCAGCCCGGACAGCGCAGTACATGGTACATACTGCATTCTTACCGTTTTGCACCGTCGTTTATATACTTTGGTTTTTGTATTCAACGAATGCGATGGTGGCTGGCGGAAAAAATGGAAAAGGGATGGGATCCAGCAATTTCAGGATATCGGGTGATCGTTCCGGTCCCCGCGACCGATCCCCTTGTATATCCACCCCGCCCGGATGAAGGGATCGGGATCGACGAGGTTACGGCCGTCGACGAGGACCGGGTGCTCCCGCCCGGTCGATCTGCGAACCGCCACGGGGTCGAGGCGACGGTACTCGTCATGCCCCGTGAAGAGCACGACCGCGTCCGCACCGTCGGTGACACCGCCGAGATCGGTGGAGAGCGGGACACCGGGGTACGAGAGGACGTGGGGATCGTGCACCCTGACCTCGGTCCCGGCCTCGAGAAGCAGATCGCGGTAGGGCTCTGCCGGCGGGTTCCGGGCGTCGTCCGAGTTCCCGATAAACGCCCATCCGAGCAGGGCGACTCGGGCACCCTCGAGGGAGCGCCCGTCGCGAGCGAGGCCCTCCCGGGTCAGCCGGGCCATGTGCGCGGGCATGAAGTCGTTGATCCGGCGAGCGACCACGTAGAGCGACATCAGGTCTCCGGGGAAGTCGAGGGTATCTGTTCCGAGCATCCGGGCGCCACGCTCCAGGTGGTACGTGTCCTTGGTCAGGCAGTGGCCCCCCACGCCCGCACCGGGCCAGAGAACGGCACGGGTGATCCCCTCTCCGCGGAGGCTGTCGACCCCGGCACGGACGTCGTAGACGTTGATCCCCATGGCCTCGCAGTACAGGGCCAGCTGGTTGATGGCCGCGATCTGGAGGTCGCGGAAGGTGTTCTCGGCGGTCTTGGTCGCCTCGGCCGCCGTCGCGGTCATCGGAATGATCCGGCCGGCGGTCAGGACGTGTTCGTACAGCTCGGCAGCCCGCGCCGTCGAGGGGTCGTCGATCCCGCCGACGATCCGATCATGCTCTCGTATGTTCCGGATGAGCCGCCCGACCATCACCCGCTCGGGCGCATGGGCGAGGGCGAAATCGACCCCGGCGCGCAGGCCCGACGCCTCCTCCAGGAGCTCGCGGGCGGGGCCGACCGTCGTGCCCGGCGTGATGGTGGACTCGAGCACGACCAGGGTACCCGGCACCAGATGCTCGCCGACACGGCGGACGCCGTCGAAGAGCGGGCCGAAATCGGGGAGCAGGTCCTTCGGATCCTTGAACGGCGTCTGGATGGCAAGTGCGACCGCGTCGCACCCGGCGACCTGCGAGAAGTCGGAGGTGCAGGAGAAACGGCCGTTGCGAACGGCCTCCTCGAGGAGGGGCTCGAGCTCCGGCTCCTCTCCCTTCAGGGGACTCTCGCCCCGGTTCAGCATCTCGATCTTGTACCCCGAGGACGGCGAGTCGCGCTGGAAACCGAGCACACGGTCGATCCCGGGCGCATGCGCGAAGAGGACTGCCGCCGGGATCCCGACGTAGCCCATCCCGACCACGCCGACAGAGCGGATCGGACCACGTTCCTCGAGCAGGGCGGCAAGGGGTGATGACATCTCAGAATGCATGGGCGGGGCGAGGCAAAAAAATGCGGGCCGCCGGTGTTTGGGGGTCCGATCACTTTCACACCGCGATCTGAAGATTGATTAGCGCCCTGCCGACAACATTCCTCCACGAACGATGGCAGGCGCACCGCTCGGCAGGGTCGCATCGCGGCTGAGGGAGACGATCGATCGGAACCGCGAGTACTCCGTCGTTGAGAATGATAACCTCTTCCGGGCGAGCTTCGTCGACCGGCATGTCTTCTCGAGCGAGCACGGTCGCGCCCGTGCCCTGCTGGCGGACCTGCTCGCCGAGTACGAAGGGGTGTCCGTCGAGGAGGCCGTCACCGGTGTGTGGAGATCCAGCCCTGGCGGAGAGTCCTGGGTGGTCTCGTCCACCGAGCCGGTGCCCGGCCCGTTCTCCAGCCCGGAGACGGCCCTCAGGCTCCTTCGCCGGGACCTCCGCCTCGTCCACGGTGTCGGACCCGCCCTGGAATCGCGCCTCTCCCGGCGCGGCTACGCGTCCATCGACGACCTCGTCTGGCACCGCCGCCTCGCACCAGCGGCGCGCTGGGCGCTCGATGCCCTCGACTCAGGCGATCCGTCACGCATCGCGAGGTTCTGCGCGGACCGTCGTGGGCGGTCTCACCCCGACTTTTTTCTGGCGTCCGATCTCTGCGACGAGGCGGGACATGTCTACCTGGACCTCGAGACCCTCGGGCTCTTCTCACGGCCGGTAATCCTCTTCGGTATCGCCCGTCGCCGGGGCGCGCAGGTCGAGGTCGAGCAGCACCTGGTCCGCGACCCCGCCCACGAGCGGGGGGCGCTCGCCAGCGCGCTCGAGGCCATCGAGGACGCCTCGCTGCTGGTCAGTTTCAACGGCCGGTCCTTCGACGCCCCGTACCTGGCCGAACGGGCTGCCTACTATGGCCTCGGTCTCGCGCTCCCTGACAACCACCTTGACCTCCTCCCACTCGCCAGACGGCTCTGGCGCGATCGGCTCGCCGACTGCCGGCTCTGCACGGTCGAGGCTGGCGTGCTCGGTCGTGAGCGGACCGACGACCTGCCCTCGGCCATGGTACCCGAGTTCTACACCGCCTACCATCGGTCGGGCAACCCCGGGCCGCTCCTGCCGATCCTCGCCCACAACCGCGAGGACCTCGTCTCGATGGTCAGGCTGGTCACACACCTCCGTGAGGTCTGCTGTGCCGGCTGAAGAGACCGCACCGTCTCCGTCCATTGGCTGTCCCGGCCCCGCCTCCTGCATTGCCCACGTCGAGCGCCTGCCCGCGAGGGAAGCGAGGTACGCCGAACCGGTTCGCCCGTTACCGTCGCCGCTCGCGTGCTGGCTCGCACGCGAGGGGGTGCGGCTGTACACGCACCAGGCCGCGACGCTCGACGCTGTCCGCGATCACCACGACCTCGTGCTGACCACGCCCACGGCCTCGGGTAAGACACTGGCCTTCACGCTCCCTGTGCTCGAGGCGCTCCTTCTCGACCCTGCCGCGACGGCCCTGTACCTCTACCCGACCAAGGCGCTCGCGAACGACCAGCTCCGCGTGCTCCTCGACGCTGAGACAGCTACCGGTATCGGCGTTCGTCCCGCCGTCTATGATGGCGACACGCCGGCATCGCGCCGGCCCGGGATCCGGCAGCGATCCCGGATCATCCTCTCGAACCCGTACGAGCTCCACCAGGTGCTGCCCTGGCACGCCAAGTGGCACCGGTTCCTCTCGGGTCTCCAGGTCGTCGTCGTCGACGAGGCCCACCGGTACCGCGGTGTCTTCGGCGCGAATATCGCACTCCTCCTCCGCCGACTCCAGCGGGTCTGCCGGCACCACGGCGCCGACCCGATCTTCGTACTCTCGACCGCGACTCTCGCGAATCCCGGCGAGTTCGCCGAGACCCTGACCGGCAGGAAAGCCGCGCTGATCGACGAGAGTGGCGCCCCGCGGGGTCCCCGCGAGTTCGTGCTCTTCAACCCGTCCGCGACCGACCCGGCGCGCTCGACGCTCACCGATGCCAAGCGGCTCTTTGTCGAGTGCGTCGAGCGCGGTCTCCAGACCCTCTGCTTCGCGTCATCGCGAAAAGCCGCCGAGATGATGGGCGCATGGGCCCGCGATGATCTCGCGGACCCGGACACGATCGCGACGTACCGGGCCGGCTACCTCGCCGACGAGCGGAGGGAGATCGAGCGCGGGCTCAAGGAAGGTCGACTCCGGGGGGTGGTGACCACGAACGCGCTCGAGCTCGGGATCGACGTCGGGGGTCTCGATGCGGTCGTGATCGCCGGGTATCCCGGCTCGGTCTCCGCGACATGGCAGCAGGCGGGGCGCGCCGGACGCACAGGCGGCCCGGCGTATGCGGTCCTGGTGGCGAACGAGGGACCGCTCGACCAGTATTACATGCGCCACCCCGCCGAGTTCTTCGGCCGTCCCCACGAGCACGCCTGCCTCGATCCGTCCAACCCCCCGGTGCTCGCGGGCCATCTCCTCTGTGCGGCCGCGGAGCTTCCCCTCACCGACGGGGACCGTCTTCTCTTCGGCGACGGCCTCGACGACCTCCTCGGCCCCCTCCGGGACCACCATCTCCTGCGCGAGACCCCGTACGGCCATGTCTACTGCGGTCCCGGCCGCGCCGTCGAAGCGGTCGACCTAGCGGGCACCGCGGACGACCGGTTCACCGTGGTCGCCGACGGCCGCCTCCTCGAGACCCTGGACCGGGACCATGCCTATCGCGAGGCACACCCGGGCGCGGTACTGCTTCACCAGGCGGAGTCGTATCGGGTCACGGCCATGGACCTCGAAACCCGCGAGTGCTCGGCCGAGCCCGTTAACGTGGACTACACGACCGCCCCCCTCTTCACGACCTCCATCGTTCCAGGCTCCCCTGACGGTGAGCATCGCCACGGGTCCCTCTCCGTGCGGGTCGGCGAGGTGACCGTGGAGCAGGTGTTCGGGGGATACCGGGTCAGGCGGTACGGCGAGACCGTCGCTGTCATTCCCCTCGAACTGCCCCCGCTCTCGTTCGAGACAACCGGCTGCTGGTGGACCCTCCCGCCCGGCCTTCCGGGCGCGCTCGCCGCTGCAAGCCTCGACCCGGCCGGCGCGCTCCACGGTGCCGAGCACGCCCTGATCGCGTGCCTCCCCATACATCTCCTCTGCGACCGCGCCGACCTCGGCGGCTTCTCGACCGTCCGCTTCTCGTCCCCCTCGACGGCCGGTGACGGCTGCCCAGCGATCTGCGTCTACGACGGCGCAACCGGCGGGGCCGGCCTCTCGCGCGCTGCCGCGGCGCTGCTGCCCGAGGTCGCGGCAACGGCCCGCGCCCTTGTTGCCGACTGCCCCTGCGAGGACGGATGCCCGTCCTGCATCTACTCGCCCAAGTGCGGCAACGACAACCAGCCCCTCGACAAGGCCGGCACGGTAGCCGTGCTGGACGAGCTCCTCCGGCTGGCAACAACCCCATAAAGCCGGACCACCTATGCTACGGGGATGACCGAGGTCTCCCCTGCGATGGCCGCGTACCTCGATGCCCTCCAGGTTCAGCTTGCCGAAGCGATGGCGGTCGCGGAGGAGGCACGTCGCCGAGGCCTCGATCCGTCGACCAGGGTCGAGATCCCGGTCGCCAACGACCTGGCGGACCGGGTGGAGGCCCTCCTCGGGATAACCGGCGTTGCCGGACGCATACGCGAGCTCGAGGCCACCATGTCGCGCGAGGAGGCGTCGCTCCGCATCGGGGACGACTTCGTCGCTCGCCGCTTCGGCGAAACCACGATCGAGGAGGTGCTGGACCATGCCATACGCACGGCGATGGCGCTCCTTACCGAGGGTGTCGTCGCGGCCCCCACCGAGGGGATCGGCAAGGTCGGCCTGGGCCGGAACGACGACGGGAGCGAGTACCTCAAGATCTACTACGCTGGGCCGATCCGGTCGGCTGGTGGAACGGCACAGGCCCTCTCCGTCCTGGTCGGCGACTATGTCCGGCAGGCGCTCGGGATCGAACGGTACTTCCCGCGCCCCGACGAGGTCGAGCGGTACGTCGAGGAGATCCGGCAGTATAACTCGATCATGAGTCTCCAGTACCTGCCGAGCGACAGGGAGATCCGGATGATCGTCGAGAACTGCCCGGTCTGCATCGATGGCGAGGCGACCGAGCAGCAGGAGGTCTCGGGGTACCGGAACCTCGAGCGGGTCGAGACCAATACCGTGCGCGGGGGCATGGCACTCGTCGTCGCCGAGGGCCTGGCCCTCAAGGCGCCGAAGGTACAGAAGAACGTCCGGAAGATGGGGATGGCCGGCTGGGAGTGGCTCGATACCCTGATCGGCGGCGCCGCAAAGTCCGCCGACGACGATGACGCCGGTGTCAAGCCGAAGGACAAATACCTCCGCGACCTGATCGCAGGCAGGCCGGTCTTCTCGTACCCGATGCGGACGGGCGGTTTCCGGCTCCGATACGGCCGATCGCGGAACACGGGCTTCGCGGCGGCCGGGCTGAACCCGGCGACCATGCACCTGCTCGGCGAGTTCCTCGCCATCGGGACGCAGATGAAGGTGGAGCGGCCGGGGAAGGCGGCGGGGATCGTGCCCGTGGACACGATCGAGGGTCCGACCGTGGTGCTCCGAAACGGCGACGTGCTGAGGATCGACGACCTTGACGAGGCCCGGCGGGTCCGGCCGGAGGTCGATCGGATCCTCGACATCGGCGAGATCCTGATCTCGTACGGGGAGTTCCTCGAGAACAACCATGTCCTGGTACCTGCCGGGTACTGCGACGAGTGGTGGCGGCTCGAACACGAGGCCCCTCCGCCCGCCGACGAGGTGGAGGCGATTGGGTACGCGCTTTCGGGCGGGTTCCTCCACCCGGCGTTCCAGCCGTTCTTCGACGACCTGACTCCGGCCGCGATCGACGCCCTCGCCGGGTTCGTCGCCCGGGCAGGGCGGATCGAGAACGGCTCGCTCCGTCTGCCCAACGACCCGGATGCCAAGCGGTGGCTCGAGGAGGCGCTCGTCTCGCACCGCGTCCGTAACGACGAGATTGTCATCGACCAGCATCTCGTCCTGCTCGCCGCGCTCGGCCTCGACATCGGGCTGCGGCGCACGAGCGCGTGGGGCGATGCCCCCCGCACCAGCTCCCTCGCTCTCGTCCAGCACCTCTCCGGAATGCGGATGCGGGGTAAGGCCGGGACCCGGATCGGTGGGCGGATGGGCCGACCGGGGAAGTCCAAGCCCCGCGAGATGAAGCCGCCGCCGCACGGGCTCTTTCCTGTCGGCGAGGCCGGCGGCTCGCGCCGCTCGTTGCAGGAGGCCGCATCCTTCTCCATCCGCCCGAACGCTGATGGTGGAATGGTCGCGACCGAGGTCGGCGAGCGGCGCTGCCCGGCCTGCGGCACGGTCACCTATCGCAACTGCTGTGACTGCGGCACCCACACCCAGCCGGTCTTCCGCTGCCCGCGCTGCAACCGCGCCACCGACGCGGAGGTCTGCCCGGCGTGCGATACCGGGATGGTCTGCTCGCAGAAGATCGAGGTCAACGTCCGCCAGGAACTTGCGGATGCCATGGACCGGGCAGGGGTCCGAGCCGGCCAAGTCACGTTGATCAAGGGGGTCAAGGGGATGATCTCGCGAGAACGGGCGGTCGAGGACCTTGCCAAGGGCGTGCTCCGGGCAAAGGCCGGGATCTTCGTCTTCAAGGACGGTACGTCCCGGTACGATATGATCGACCTTCCGATAACCCATGTGCGTCCGGCGGAGATCGGAATCGGACCCACCCGGCTCGCCGCGCTTGGGTACGGGACTGACATCGATGGCCGGCCGCTCGAGGCGATGGACCAGGTGATAGAGCTCCGGCCTCAGGACATCCTCGTCTCCGAGAAGTGCGGCGAATGGCTCGTCCGCGTGGCTGGGTTCGTGGACGACGAGCTCGAGCGCCTTTACGGTCTCCCGCCGTACTACCGGGCGACGTGCCCGGCGGACCTGGTCGGCACGCTCCTCATGGGGCTTGCCCCGCATACGTCGGCCGGTGTCCTCTGCAGGCTCGTCGGGTACACGAAGGCGAACGTCGGGTACGCCCACCCCTTCTTCCACGCGGCAAAACGCCGCAACTGCTTTCATGGCGACACGGAGATCGAGGTCTGGGACTACCGGTCCGCCTGGCGCCGCGTGCCCGTCCGCGAGTTCGTGCTCGAGCAGTTCGACCTCTCCCGCGCCGATCTCGACCACGCGGGCACCTTCTGGTCCGATCCCGCGAGACCGTGTGCGACCAAGGCAGTCGACGCCACCGGGCGCCCCCGTGTCCGGCGGATCACGGCCGTCTCGGTTCACCGCGCCCCGCCGTCGCTGCTCCGGATCGAGACCACCCAGGGCCGCGTCCTCGCGGTGACGCCGGACCACGCGATGCTCGTCCTCGAGGAGGACCGGGTCCGGCGGGTCCGCGCGGTCGAGCTCAGGGTGGGAGACCCGCTCCCCGCCGGGGTTGGACCGACGGTCCTCGCGGACCGGGTCGCGAGAATCGACGAGGTCCCCTGCCCCGACGACCGTGTGTACTGCCTCACCGTTGCCGAGGACCACTCGGTCCTGGCAAACGGCGTCTTCACCGGCCAGTGCGACGGGGACGAGGACTGCGTGATGCTCGTCCTGGACGGGCTGCTGAACTTCTCGCGCCGCTTCCTCCCCGAGACCCGGGGCGGAAGCATGGACGCGCCACTCGTCCTGACCACGCGGCTCGACCCCAAGGAGATCGACAAGGAGTCCCTCAACGTCGATGTTGGCGACGGATATCCGCTGGAGCTCTACCTCGCGGCCCTCGAGTGCGCACACCCGCGGGACGTCGATGCACTCGTCGACCGGGTCGAGCACCGTCTCGGCACCCCGGGGCAGGTCGAGGGGTTCCGGTTCACGCACGACACCTCTGACATCTCCCTCGGGCCCCTCGAGTCGACGTACACCTCGCTCGAGACCATGGCCCAGAAACTCGAAGCAGAGCTGGAGCTTGCCGTGCGGATCCGGGCCGTGGACGCCGACGACGTGGCCGAGCGGGTGCTCAACACCCATTTCATCCGCGACCTGATGGGGAACCTCTCCGCCTTCTCAAAGCAGAAGTTCCGCTGCACGCGTTGTTCGGCCAAGTACCGGCGGATGCCCCTGGGCGGCAAGTGCTCCGGCTGCGGCCAGGCCGTGATTCCGACTGTCCACGAGTCCTCGGTCAAGAAGTACCTCGAGATGTCGCGGCGGATGTGCGCGGATTACGAGGTGACCGAGTATACGCGCCAGCGGATCGAGGTGCTCGACCTGGCGATCGAGTCGACCTTCGGGCGGCCGAAGGTCGAGCAGCTTGGGCTCGCCGACTTCCTCTGAGAGGATCGCCGGATTTTTACCGTTGCGGGCTCCACGCTGATCCGCGCGTGAGCGACTGGGCGGCGACCGTTTCGCAGGATTGCGCAAGGATTAATGCGGTCGCTCGCCCTCCTCCTTCCGGGCAACCAGGAGCGAGTGTAACCAAGCGGCCAACGGTGACCGACTCAAGATCGGTTCTCGCAGGAGTTCGCAGGTTCGATTCCTGCCACTCGCATCAGGACACGGAGCGACGCTCCCTCGTATCCCCGTTCCTGTGGGGACAGGAGGGCACTTCGGGGCTGCCCCCCCCCCGGGGCACCTACCTCCCGGCACCTGAACGGAATATCAGGATTTTACAAGATGCCTGCCTGACGTGCCCAGGCAACCCCCCGCCAGCGACCCGGGCGAGTCCTCGTCGCGGACGAACCTATCCTCTCAAGCGCGTTCGTCCCTGCTGGACGGGAAGTCGAGATGGCAGTTCACCCATTCACTGTCGTACCTGGGGTCAAAACGGTCATAGAACCGGCGCGCCGTACCGTTCCAGTCGAGCATCTGCCAGGTCATGCCGGCGAACCCGTTCCTCCGGGCCTCGCCGACCGTCGCCTCGAAGAGCCGGCGCCCGATTCCCTCGCCACGCCGCGCCGCGGTGACGACGATGTCCTCGAGGTAGAGCCGGCACCCGGTCCAGGTCGAGAACCGGACGTACCAGAGCGCGAAGCCGACGACCGTCCCGTCGTCCTCCGCGACGACCGCCTGCCAGACGGGGGAGGAACCGAACCCCGCCTCCTCGAAATGCGCGGAAGAGACGGTCACCGCGTCCGGAGCCCGCTCGAACGCGGCGAGCTCGCGGACGAGCTCGAGCAGGCGGGGGCAGTCCTCGCGCAGGGCAGCACGGATCGTGGGGATGGACATCGCGATCAGGTTCGTCGCGGTGATGGTTAACCCCCAACCCCGGAGCCCACCCATATTCACTCGAGCGGGAAGCCGTGCCCGGTGAAGAGCGCGACCAGCCGCTCGCCCTGGCGGACCTCGACGCGGTAGAGCGAGGCCGACGGCGTCTTCGAGACACGGCGAGCGGTGGCCGTGAGCGGCCCGTCGGCGGGAGACAGGTAGCTGATCTCCGCCGCGAGCGCCACCTCCCGGCCCGCGAGGTTTGCAGCGCAGCCGAAGGCATGATCCGCGAGCGCGAAGATCGCCCCGCCGTGCACGACGCCGTTGCGGTTGTGGGTGCCGTCTCCGTTCATCGCGACCGTGACCGCGCCGTCCTCGACCGCGACGACATGCATCCCGAGGGTCCGGGCGCAGGGGCACCCGTCGAACTCCGCGATGACACGCACCGCCTCGGCGTTCATCACCGGTTCCCCCATGCCTGGCACGCCCGCCGGCATCAGGAGATAGAGACCTCCCAGGATCCCGCCGCGACCACGTTGAGCAGGTACTGCCCGGTGGCCGGTATCGCGACCCCCTTCGAACCCGAGAGCGGGCCGTCGCTCGGGCCGACAAGCACTGTCTCCCCCGACCCGACGAGGGCGAGGGAGAAGGTCCCCGTGGCCGTTGTAGAATAGGAGAAGCGCGCGAGCCCCTCGTTCAACGTGAACGGGGGCGTCGAGGTCGTGCCGTTGCCGGTGAAGGTCCGGGATGGTTGCGTCGGAGCCGGTGTCGGCTCCTCGGTCGGCGCGAGGGTCGTGGGTTCGGGCTCCGTCGGTTCAGGCGTGACCGTCCCCGAGATCGAGACGGTAGGCGGGACGGTGGTGACCGGGACGGCCGTCGTGGCGCGGGCGGGGGGCACGGGTTCCACCGACGGTGTCGCGAGGGGGGTGGTCGATACGGTCACGGTCCATGCTCCGGAGCCGAACGGCCAGACCTCGAGCCGGTACGTCCCGGCGGTCGGGACGCGGATGTCAGTCGTCGCGGACCCCGGGCCGGCGGTGGCCACCCCGATTGCGGTGCCCGACGCGTCTCGCAGCTGCGCCATGGTGAGCACCTTCGCTGTCATCGACACCCGCACCGTCCCGGCGCCGAGCGCGAACGGGTCCGTGACGTAGGACCCCTCGCCAGACCAGGAGAGGTCTCCTACGCGCCGAGAGGCGCTCGTCGGTACCGGCGAAGGGGGCACCGGGGTCGGCGGCTGTGTCGGCGTCCGGAGCTGGTTCCCCGGGTCGCCTCCGGCGTTCTGGATGTAGCGGTTGAGGGTCTTGATGACCAGTACCGTCTCGTTCGGCCGTGGTGTCCTGTTGGTCGCCGACGCATTCACGGCGCCACTGCTCCTCGTGGCCGCCGGCGTCGTGGGGACCTTCGTGGTGGCGCCGATCGTCGGGGCGGCCGGCGAGACGGGAGTGACGCGTGGGGTGTCGGTCGGGCCGGAGGGATTATCCTGCGGGTCAGCGGGTCCCGCCACCACGATGCCGGCGAGGAGCACGACGAAGACGAGTGCCAGCGCTCCGACAACGGCCCGGTTCGCCAGGACGCGCCGCATCCAGGCCACGATCGACCGCCCCTCGATCCGGTTCCCGCACTGGGGGCAGAACTCCGTGTCGGCCGACGGTAGCGGGGCGCCGCAGGTGGGACACTCGGGGGCCTCCGCAGGGGGAGCGGGGGCCGGAACTGGCGGCGCGGGTGCCGTGGGCGCGGGCGATGCCGGAACCTGCGCGGATGTGAGCGGTGTCACCGGGTGGACATAGCCGCCACGCGGTCCCGCGTAGGTACGCATGTTGACCTTGCAATGAGGGCAGAGCGACCACTCCGGCCGGACCTCTGTACCGCAGTTGGGACATTCGGCCACGGGACGACCTCGATATCACTACTATCGCGTCAGCAGGAATAAAAACTATCATTTGTTATTGACAAGGTCCGGAGCTCCCTCAGTGATCACGAACACCCAGCGCCCGGCGTCGTCCGGTGTCGGCTGGTAAGAGAAGGAGGGGTGCCGGGGCATCCGGTCACCTCCGGCTGTTCACGGATTCAGACGCTCTCGAGGGCCTTCGTCACGGGCTCGGGGATGGCCTGCTTGACCTCGGGCGGGATGTGCCGGGCGATCCAGGACCGGTTCATCATCAGTTCGTAGACGAGCACGGCGAGGATGATCAGGCCGACGATCGCGAGGACAATTCCCATGGCCTCGCTGTTCCTATCGTGATGCATCATTCCCATGAGCGTTCCTAGAGAGCGTGTCGCTATAAAATGGTTGTGGGAAATCACCGGACCGACGACCGTCGGCCGCGGGCCATTCTTGGTACCGGGCCCGTCCTCGGGCGGTCGGGATGCAACGGGAGAGGGAGGTGCTGACCCGCCCAGGTCCGGCGCGTCAGGAGCAGGTAGAGCACCGCTGCCACGAGAGCGACGCCGACAGCAAGGGGGACCATGCCTGTCCTGTTGTCCACGAGGGTGATGAGCGCAGGCTGGCACGCCGCACGGATGTACTTTTTGCCGGGTGCGGCCGGCATCGGAACGGTTTTCGTGGCCCACGCCGACTCTCTGACGCGATGAGAGAACGATGGCTCTCGACCGTCCTGGCGAGTCTTCTCCTGCTCGCCCTGCTGCCGGGCGGAGCCGGTGCGGAGGAGAGCGCCGAGGACCAGCTCGACCGGGTAACCGACCTGATGCGCCACGACCGGATGGACGAGGCCCTGGCGAACCTGACGGCCCTGCAGGAGAAGGAACCCTGCCACCTCCGTGCCTGGATGATCAGGGGCCTGATCCTCGCGTACGACGACCGGAGCGACGAGGCGCGGGCCGAAGCGGAGAAACGGCTCGCGGCCGATCCGCGCGACTGCGGCGGCCTCGCCCTCTCCATCGGCGTCGCCGTCGGCGGCGGCGACGACGGGCGTGCAGACGAGGCCTCAAGGCTCCTCGTCGAGGTGTTCCCCGAGTCCGCCGATGCCTGGGATATACGGGGCGGCGTGCTCTCGCTCGGCAATGGGAAGGATACCGAGCAGGAGGCCCGGGCCGCCCTCGATCGGGCACTGGCCATCGACCCCCGGCACGTCGACGCCCTGATAAACCGGGGCGAGCTGGCGGGTCCCACCGATCCCGCCGCGGCGGAGGGGTACCTGCGCCGCGCGGTCGAGGCGCGACCCGGGTCAACCGATGCGAACGAGGCCCTGACTGTTTTCCTCGTCGGCCAGGAACGGACGGGGGATGCGCTCGAGGCCTACGACGCCTGGCTCGCGGTTCGGCCCGCGAACCCCATCGCCCTGATCGGCAAGGCGACCGTCCTCGCCGAGGAGGGGCGGTATGATGAGGCACTCTGGCTTGTCGAGAACGTCGTTCGTGACGACCCGGACAGCCTGGACGGGCTCTACCTCAAGGGTCAGCTCCTCCTGGCGCTGGGCCGGCCCTCCGAGGCGGTGGACACGATGAACGATCTGCTCGCCCGGTACCCTGGCGACCAGGACGCCGAGGCCCTCCGCAGCGAGGCCGCGAGCCAGGTGCAATCCGCCGCGTCGGGCGTCAACACGACGCAGATCCCGCCCACGCCCACGGCCCGATCCCCTGCGCCGGCATCGGCTGCGGCCATGGCCCTCGTGCTCTTCGCGCTCGCCCGGCGGCGGCGATAAAAAAAATTGGCCCCGGCCCCCCTTTCTCGCGCTCGTCAAGCGCCGACATCAGGGAAGCGGCTGGCGGATGCCGACCAGGTGGCGGGACTCACGCGAGTCCTGTTCCGGGACCCAGGACAGGAGTGGGGAACGGAACAGTAGCAATCCCGACGCACGGGCGGTCGTATTATCCTGCCCGGGCAGGAGATCATGGCCATGGATGGGGAACCGGCACCAGCGCGTCCGTATGTGATCTGTTACATCGCGACCAGCCTGGACGGTCGGCTCGACGGGTTCGAGATCGACCTCGAGCACTATTACGGGATCGCGGCGCGTTTCGAGGTCGACGCGATCCTCTCCGGCTCGGAGACTGCGGTCACCGCGATCGAGCACTACAGTGGCGTCGAGAATGCGTACGACGAGGGGCCCGCCCCGGCGCGCGCTCCGCCGGGAGACCCGCGCCCGCTCATGGCGGTCGTGGACGGGCGGGGCAGGGTTCGCCGGTGGTCGGTCTTCCAGGCCGCCCCGTACTGGGGACGATGGGTCGCGCTCGTCACCGAGGGGGTGCCGGGGGAGCACCGGGCGTACCTCGACTCGCGGAACGTCGACGTCGTCGAGTGTGGAACAGGAAGCGTCGACCTCGCCCGCGCGCTCCTGCTTCTCGCGGCGGAGTACGGCGTCCGCCGGGTCCGGGTCGACTCGGGCGGACGCTTGAACGGCGCGCTCCTCCGAGCCGGTCTCGTTGACGAGGTTCACCTCCTCGTCTGCCCCTGGCTTGCCGGCGGCACGAGCCCGCGAACATCATTCGTCGCCGACGACCTCGCGCCTGGTAGGGCAGGGCTCCGGCTCGAGCGGACGGGTGTTGAGCCCTTCGGCGACGGGACCGTCCTCCTCTCGTACCGCCTCGCCTGATAAGACCGGCTGGCAGTCTGCGAGGGAGATGCCCGAACCGTCAGCGCTGGACACCCGGCGACGCCTGGACGCCGATCAGGGCACGGCTCTGCGCGAAGCAGTACCTCGCCTCCTCGTCCTGACCCAGCCTGGCGAGGGCAAGGCCCTTGTTGTGCCAGGCCGCCGCGTCGCGCGGATCGATGTCGAGTACCCGGGTGAACGCCTCGACGGCCTCGCGGGTGCGATCGAGCCGGGCGAGGCAGGTTCCTCGGTTGAGGAGGACCACCGGGACCGACTCGTTGATGGCCATGACGCGGTCGTAGTACGGGAGCGCCTCCTCGAATAGCCCCTGGTCCGCGAGCGCGACCCCGATATTGTAGAGCGCCTTGGCGTAGCGCGGTTCGATGGCGACCACCGCCTCGAAGAGCTCGATCGCCTCGTCCAGGCTTCCCTGCGCGTACCGAACGTTTCCGAGGACGAACAGGGCCTCCGGGTGGTCCGGCGAGAGCCGGAGCGCCTGCTCCAGCGACTGCGCGGCCTGCTCGAACTCGCTGAACCGGTACAGGACGAACCCCTGGATGAACCAGGCATCGGGATCGAGCGGTGCCGCCGCGAGCGCCGCCGAGCAGCAGTCGAGCGCCTCGGGGAAGCGGCCCATGCGGTCGAAAGCTACGGCGCGGAGCACGAGGAGGGCCGGATCCTCGGTCTCATCCGTCAGCGCGATCACCGTCGTGTACCGGCCGAGAGCGGCGGCCCGCCCGGGATCGTCGATCATCGGAGCACCAGCAGCTCGACCGAGCCCGAGGCGGTGTCGAGGATCGCAGCCGTCGGATCCTGCGCGAGGATGCCGGAGGCCGTTCCGGGGTTGACAACGAGGGTCCGGCCGTGCCGCTCGGTTCCGGCGCGATGCGAGTGGCCGCGGACCACGTAGTCGAAGCCCCCCGACCCTACGAGCGCGTCCAGCAGCTCACGCTGGTGCCCGTGCAGCAGGGCGATCACAGCCCCGTCCGCCTCGATCCGGGCAAAGTCGCCGCGAAGGGCGAAATGCTGATGCTCGGCGAAGCGTTGAGCGAGAAGGTCACGGTCGCCGTCGTTGTTTCCCAGGACGCCGACGAGTGGGACGGTGAGCTCCGCGAGCCAGGGAACCACGAAGGGCGAGACGTAGTCGCCCGCGTGGAGCACGAGGTCGACGTCCGCGCGATTGAAACGGTCGACGGTGGTTCGAACCCGCCGCTCGCTATCGTGGGTGTCCGAGATGATCCCGATCCGCATGGTAGTACCGGGATTGGCATGGGGGCGTGATAGGGTTTTCCTCAGGTCGAGCGCGGCGCGGCGTCCGCTGGCGGCGCGCGTATCTCCCGGAGATCGACGCTGCCCGACCGGGCGAGGCTGTACGACTCGAAGGTCGATCGGTCCCGGGCGAGGGTCGAGATGAAGTCGCCGGACGGGTAGACATATGCCCATCCTTCAGGGACGGGCTGGACGAGTGTGTAAACGTACTCTCCGGGCACCGGCCGGTACTCGAGGACCACGATCGCGGCTCCGTCCGGCGTGCCGTTCGGCTCGTCGAAGCCGGCGCCTGCAAGGTCCCCCGTGAGCAGGTCCCCCGGCGCGTACCGGGATTCGGCCGGGACGGGTGTGGGCACGGGCGAGGGGGACGGCTGGAGACAGCCCGCGGTGAGCGCGGCCAGGACCAGGACAATGGCGATGAGACAATAACGCATACAACCACTGTACCGATTTCATCCCATATGAACGACATCACGAACCCTCGCGCGGGTGAGACTCCGTGCACTCATCTCCTCGCGGCGCACAGAGAGAAGGTGTCGCCATGATAACCGAGCGGATCCCGATCGGCACCTTCTCCCGCGTCACCCGGCTCTCCCAGCGGGCACTCCGTCTGTACGACGAGCGCGGGCTGCTGGTGCCGGCCGAAAGGGACCGCTGCACCGGGTACCGGAGCTACACCGCCGACCAGATCGGCCGTGGCGTGACCATCGGTCACCTGGTTCTGCTCGGCTTCGGGCTCGCGGAGATCTCCGCGCTGCTCGATGCCCGGGCGATAGGAGATCGGGAGACAGTCCGACGACTCTTCGCGTCCAGGCGGGAGGCGGTGCGCGCCGAGCTCGGCCAGCTGGCGGCGATCGAGGTTGTCCTCGCCCGCGGCGAGGCTGACCTCGAGGTGTATGCCATGTCAATCAGCGAACCCACCATCAAGGAGATCCCGGCCATGCGCGTTCTCTCGCGCAGGGGCCGAGGCACGTACGGCAAGACGATCCCGCGCCTGATCGGGGAGGTCTGCGCAGGGCTCGCGCCCCGCAACGACCGTGCACCGGCATTCAGCGTTACCGGCTCGGTCATGGTGATCTACCATGACAACGAGTACCGCGAACAGGACGCCGACCTCGAGGTCGTGCTCCCTGTCTCCGGACGGGCCGAGGTCGACACGCCGGGAGTGGAGGTCCACACCCTGCCACCCACCCGCGTACTCTCGGTCATCTACACCGGGCCGTACCCGGGGGTCTCGTCGGCCCATCAGGCGGCCTTCGAGGCCGTGCAGGAGCGTGGGCTCGCGTGGAACGGGCCCGCCCGCGAGCTCTACCTCAACGACCCGGGAACGGTCCCCGAGGAGGAGCTGCTGACCGAGGTCCAGTACCCGGTCGCCTAGACCTCGCGGATCCCCTGCTCGGTGATCTCGTACTCGAACCGGGCACCTTCGGGGCGGGAACGGTGTTTGGCCAGCACAGCCCGGCGCCGCCCATCCACCTTCTCCAGCCGGACGATCGCCTTCGAGATGTGCTCGAGCGCGGTCCCACCGAGACCGACGACCCGGTTCCGCCCAGGGTCCATATAGACCTGGTTCGTGACCAGCACGGGGAGGTCGTGCCGACGGGCCAGCCCGAGGAGGTGGAGCATCTGGCGGGTCAGGAGGCGCATGGCCTCGTTGTCGTCGAGATCCTCCTGCCGATACAGCGCCGTCGCCGAGTCGAGCACGACCAGGGACGCCGGCCGGGTACGGAGGATCGCCTCGGCGTTTGCGATCATCGTACCCTGCTCGGCGAGGTCCAGAGGCTCGTACAGAAAGAGGCGCTCGACGAGCGACTCGGACTCGTCGCCCGCGATCTGCCGGAACCGCTCGGCCGAGAAGCCCTCGGTATCGAGGTAGACGACCGATCGACCGGTGCGGAGCGCCTGAGCCGTGGCGAGCACGGCGAGGGTGGACTTGCCCGTGGCTGCCTCGCCGTAGAGCTGGGTGATCACCCGGTGCTCGTACCCACCGCCGAGGAGCCGGTCCAGTGCCTCGCTCCCGGACGGAAGCCGATCAGTGCTCATCCGTCGCCTCCTTTGCGTCGCGCAGGCGCACTGCTTCCTCGGCTGCCCGAGCGACGTCCCTGAGCGGAAGCCCGAGCTCGCGCGCCCAGGCCTGCACCTGCTCGAATTCGGGCTTGGAGGTAAATACCTTCCCGTCGAGCAGTCCCCGCTTTACGTCGATGAAACGTGTCTCGCGCCCGAGAGTGACCTCGACCGGCTCGATGGTCCTGTCAGCCACGAGCCGGTGGACGTACGGGGTCGAGCGGACGCCGAGCGTCCCGAGCTCGGCCGCGAGGACCCGGGCGAGGGCCGGGCCGTCTTCCGGGAGGCAGACGACCCGTACCAGGTAGCCCATCCGCCCTTTCTTCATCAGGGCCGGCACCGCCTGGGCGTCGCGGGCCCCCGCCTCCATCAGCCGCGCGAGGGCGTACGAGAGTGTCTCGCCAGTCGCGTCGTCCACGTTGGTCTCGAGCACCTCGACATGCCCCTCGTGCGGTAGCTCCATCTCGACCACCAGGGCGCGAAGCACGTTCGGCCGGTTCGACGGGTTCCGCGAACCCGCGCCGTAACCGGCGGCCACTATCCGGAAGGGGCCGAGAGCACGCCACGGATGCGTCTGCATCTCCGCGAGCAGCGCGGCCCCCGTGGGGGTGACGAGCTCGCCGTCGGCCGACGGGTCCAGCCGCATCTCGATCCCGGAACCCGAGAGGAGCGCGACGGTCGCGGGCGCGGGGAGCGGGTAGGTCCCGTGGGCTCCCGACACCGCGCCCGGCCCGATCGGGGCGGGCATCACGGCGACACCGTCCACACCGAGCGAGAGGAGGGCCGTCGCAGCGCCCAGCACGTCCGCGATCGCGTCGTCGGCGCCGACCTCGTGGAAGTGGACCGTATCGCTCCCGTGGACCGAGACCTCGGCCGCGTGGAGCCGGGAGAAGACCCGCCGGGCGAGCGCGATCGCGGCCGGCGCAGCGTCCGCCCCGGCAACGCGTGCCAGCACGTCGTCGAGGGATCGTACCGCGTGCCCGGCGCGCGTCGCGACAGTGACGGCCCGAACGCCGGCGCGGTCCGCGAGGCCGAACTCCGGGTCTGCCACGACCGATGCCATCGCGCGGCGCACCGCGTCCCGATCAGCGCCCGCAGCCAGCAGTCCGCCGACGAGCATGTCGCCCGCCGCACCCGCTACCGGGTCGATCACGAGGATGCGCATTCACCAGTACTTATAAATGAACACATAAAAGATCTAAGGTGATCATGCCGGAAATCTATCTCAAGGTGGACAGCGCGTACCCCGAGGATCAGGGTGGGGGCAAGGCCCGCCTCGACCCCGAGACCATGCTCCAGCTCCGCGTCTCGCCGGGGGACATCGTCCTGATCGAGGGACGGCGTCGTACCGTGGCCAAGGTCTGGCGGGCACTGGTCACGGACTGGAACCAGGGAAAGATCCGGATCGACAACATCACCCGGGCCAACACGGGCGTCTCGATCGGTGACCGCGTCAGGGTGGCGAAGCTCACCGAGGAGATCGAGGCACGGCGAGTCGTCCTCGCCCCGCCCGTCGACCTTCCCTCGAACATGCCGATCAACCTGGAGCACGCGATGAACTCCCTGATCGACTTCCCCGTCGTCGAGGGCGACTCGGTCCCGATCCGGCAGGGGTTCCCGTTCATGCAGCCGCAGATCGTCCAGTTCAAGGCAGTCGTGGTCGAGCCCGTCGAGGCTGTGATCATCTCCAAGAACACCGAGATCGAGTTCTCCGACAAGCCCGCCGCCGGGTTCGAGGGCGCCCGGCAGATCTCGTATGAGGACATCGGCGGTCTCTCGTACGAACTTCAGCGCGTCCGCGAGACGATCGAGCTGCCCATCCGTCACCCCGAGCTCTTCCGGCGGCTCGGGATCGAACCGCCGAAGGGCGTGCTCCTCTACGGCCCGCCCGGCACGGGCAAGACGCTCATCGCCAAGGCAGTGGCGAACGAATCAGGGGCTCACTTCATCGCGATAGCCGGGCCCGAGGTGATCTCGAAGTATTACGGTGAGTCCGAGCAGCGGCTCCGCGAGGTCTTCGAGGAGGCGCGCGAGAACGCTCCAGCGATCATATTCATCGACGAACTCGACTCGATTGCACCCAAGCGCGAGGACGTCACCGGCGAGGTCGAACGGCGCGTGGTCGCGCAGCTCCTGACCATGATGGACGGGCTCGAGGAGCGCGGCGAGGTCGTGGTGATCGGCGCCACGAACCGCGTCGACGCGATCGACCCCGCGCTGCGCCGCCCCGGGCGGTTCGACCGCGAGATCGAGATCGGCGTGCCGGCAGAGAAGGATCGGGTCGAGATCATGAAGATCCACACCCGGGCCATGCCGCTCGGCGACGAGGTCGACCTCGAGCGGATCGCGCAGCAGACCTACGGGTTCGTCGGCGCCGACCTCGCCGCGCTCGCCCGCGAGGCGGGGATCCGGGCGCTTCGGCGGAAGCTCCCCGACTTCGACCTCGAGAAGGACGAGCTCTCGGAGGAGGAACTCGAGTCGCTCCAGGTCGACCCCCGCGACTTCCGCGACGCCCTGCGCGACGTCGGGCCATCGGCGATGCGGGAGGTGATGCTCGAGGTCTCGCACGTCACCTGGACAGACGTCGGTGGGCTCGACGAGGCGAAGGAGGAGGTTCGCGAGGCCGTCGAGTACCCGCTGACCGACCACGAGCGTTTCGACCAGATCGGAATCACCCCGCCCCGCGGCGTGCTCCTGTACGGTCCGCCCGGCACGGGCAAGACCCTGATCGCCAAGGCGGCCGCGTCCGAGTCGGGCGCCAACTTCATCCCGATCCGTGGGCCGCAACTCCTCTCGAAGTGGGTCGGGGAGTCCGAGCGGGCCGTCCGCGAGGTCTTCCGCCGTGCCAGGCAGGTCGCACCGTCGATCATCTTCTTCGACGAACTCGACGCGCTCGCGCCGTCGCGGGGCTCGGATGCGGGCACGCACGTAATCGAGTCCGTGCTCAACCAGATCCTGACCGAGATGGACGGGCTCGAGGACCTCAAGGACGTGGTCGTGATGGGCGCGACCAACCGTCCCGACATCGTCGACCCGGCCCTGCTCCGGGCCGGCCGGTTCGACCGCCTCGTCTACATCGGTGAGCCCGGGCGCGAGGATCGAAGGCGAATCCTCGATATCCATACCCGTGGCAAGCCGATCGAGGGATCGGCCATGGAGGAGGTGATCGCGTTGACCGAGGGCTTCGGCCCGACCGAGATCGAGCGGTTCGTCGAGGCGCTCGGCACCGACCGGACCTTCGGAGTCGCCGAGGCCCGCGACGCCGCAACGCGGATCGAGCTCACTGCCGACGGTAGTCTCCCTGCCTGGGAGCGACGGCATGAGATCGGCAAGGCCCTCGCGGCGGCGCGGCTCGATCTCGAGGACCCGGTACGAAGCGGAATCCTCGACGACCTCGCGCTCAGGGCCGAGGGCTACGTCGGCTCGGACATCGAGGCCCTCGCCCGCGAGGCCGGGATGCTGGCGCTCCGGGCTCAGGCCTCCGTGATCACGAAGGAGCACTTCGACGAGGCACTCGCCAAGGTCCACCCGACCATGAACGAGAACATCCGCACGTACTACGGGAAGATACAGCAGCATTTCAAGGGTGGCCTGCCGAAAGAGGTTCAGCCACCCGAGTACCAGTAACTTTTTCCCGCCCTCCTCGGTGACACCGCACCCGGCGCGGCCCCCCATTGACGGAGGAACCGTCTCCTTCTGGCCATGCGCTCGGCGTCCGGGGGGGTGGGCATCTCTCCGGCGGTGATATCCCGACCTCACCGGAAGGGAGAAGCAGACCAACGCCCTGATCAGCGCAGGAGTTATCGAATGGACCCGCTGGTCATCTACCTCGCCGCGCTCCTAATGGTCGGCGCCGTCGTGGGGATCGCGTCCGGGCTCTTCGGCGTCGGCGGCGGGTTCCTGATGGTCCCGGTCCTCTTCTGGGCCTTCGGGCTGCTCGGCGTCGACCCCGAGACGGCGCTCCGTACCGCGTTCGGCACCAGCCTCGCGGTCGTGATCCCGACCGCCACCTCGGGGGCATGGGCACACCATTGTCGCCAGTGCGTACGGTGGGACGCTGTCCGGGGGATGGGACCGTCGGCCGCGCTTGCGGCGGTGGCCGGAGCCGCGCTCTCGACCCACGTGCCGGGCCGGCCGCTCGAACTCCTGCTCGGGATCGTGCTGTGCGTCGCGGCCGTCCAGCTCCTGCTGCAGCGCCCGTCCTGCGATTATGGCGCAGAGGAGCGTGCCCTCTCGCTCGGGGGCTACGTCGTCCTGGGCGTGCCGGGAGGTCTCCTCTCGGGCCTGCTCGGCATTGGGGGCGGGATCGTGGTCGTTCCGCTCCTCTCCCTGGTCCTTCGATACCCCATTCGTGCCGCCGTCGGCACCTCCACGCTCGTGATCCTCTGCGCGGCCCTCGGCGGCGTCGCCGGGTACGCCCTCGCCACACCGGCCGCCGCCGCCCTTCCGGGGTCGATCGGCTACGTCAACCTTCCGGGCGCCGCGGCGCTCGCGATCACCTCGGTACCAGCGGCCCTCGCCGGCGCCCGGCTCGCGCATGCCTGCCCTCCGAGGCTGCTGAGGATGGCGCTCGCCGCGGTGATGGTCCTCTTCGGCCTGGTCATGCTCGACCTGCCCCGGTACCTCGGCGCCTGAACTCAGGGGCTCCTGACGACGAGCAGCCGCTCCTCGGTCATCTCCCGGACCGCGTACCGCGGCCCTTCCCGACCGGTCCCCGAGTCTCCGGAGCCCCCGTAGGGCATGTGGTCCAGGCGGAGCGCGGTCTCGTTCACGAGAAGGGTGCCGGCGCGGCAGGCCCGGAAGGCCCGCGCCACCGAGCCGAGGTCGCGGGTGAAGAGCGACTGCTGGAGGCCGAACGTGGTGTCGTTCGCCAGGGTGAGAGCCTCGTCGAGGTCGCCGTACGGCGTGACCGTGACGATCGGGGCGAAGACCTCGGTGGCATTCACCCGCATCGACGGCGTCGTCCCGGTCAGCACCGTCGGGTAGAAGAGGGTGCCCGTGCGATCGCGTCCGCACTCGCGCAGGGCGCCATCGGCGAGGGCCTCCCCCACCTTCGCCCCGGCAGCCACCGCCGCCTCCTCCGAGACCATCGGGCCGACCCCGGTCGACGGGTCGCGGGGGTCGCCAACGGTGAGCGCCCGCGCGCCCGCGACGATGCGGGCGAGGAGATCGTCGTAGACGGAGGCGTGGACGAGGACCCGCTGGACCGCGAGGCAGACCTGGCCGGCGTTATCGAAACCGCCCCGTACACTCCGCTGCGCCGCACGCTCGAGGTCCGCGTCGGGCTCGACGATGACGGCCGCGTTCCCGCCGTGCTCGAGGGTTACCCGCGTGCGGCCGGCAACCTGCTTAAGATGCCAGCCGACCTCGGCGGAGCCGGTGAACGTGAGGAGATCGATCCGCGGGTCGGCGACCAGGCGCTCGGCGTCGGCTGCCGGGGAGGGAACGACCGATATGGCATCCGGGGGGCAACCCGCCTCGAGCGCGATCGCGCCGAGAGCGAGCGCGGAGAGGGGAGTCTTGGTCGCGGGCCGGACGACGGCGGCGTTGCCCGCGGCAAGGGCAGGGCCGACCTTGTGGCAGACCGTGTTGAGCGGGAAGTTGAACGGCGTGATGGCGAGGACGATCCCGACCGGGAACCGGCGGTACAGGCCCGTCAGGCCCTCGCCGCCCGGCGTCCAGTCGAGGTCGATCAGCTCGCCGCCGAGGCGACGGGCCTCCTCCGCCGAGGCGCGCAGGGTCATGGCGGCGCGCTCGACCTCGGCACGGGCCATGGCGACCGTCTTGCCGGCCTCGAGCACGATCGTCCCGGCCAGAGCGTCGGCGCGGGCATCGATCAGCGCGGCCATTCGCGAGAGGATGGCCGAACGCGCATGCGAGGGGAGTGCGGCCATCTCCGTCGCCCCCGCGCCGGCGGTGACAACCGCGTCCTCCAGGTCGGAAGCATCGGCGAGGGAGGCGCGGGCCACGATCGAGCCGTCGTAGGGGAACGCGACATCGACGGCACGAAGCGATCTCCGCCATTCGCCGCCGACGAGAAATGGACGAGGTCGGTCCATACCCACAGGTGGCGCGCAAGAGGTAATCCGCTTTCCGCGGGGTGGACGCCACGCCTAAATAGCCCGCTCGCAGATCTCTGGTGGAGCCTATGCCGAACGTCACCGTCCTTCTCGATGCCCGCACCGTCCCGGAGGCCCGCATCGCCCTCGTCCACCCGGCGCGAGGTGTCGAGCACACCTACGCCTCACTCCGGGCAGAGGCGAACCGAGTCGGCGCCGGGCTCGCCGCGCTCGGCGTGGCAAAGGGAGACCGGGTCTGCATCTACCTCGACTCTTCGGCCGAGTACCTCATCGGCTACCTCGCCTGCTGGCGGATCGGGGCCGTCGCCGTCCCGGCCAACATCGTCTACCGCGAGCGCGAGCTCCTCCACGCGGTCGAGGACGCGGGGGCAGTCGCCGTCATCACCGACGCGAACGGCGTCGGAGTGGTGAGAGCCGTCCGCCACGCGGTCCCGGCACTCTCGCACCTCGTCGTGGTCGGGGGAGCAGGACCCGAGGAGACGGCATGGGAGTCGTTCGAGGAGTCACCCGCCGGGATGCGCCCGGCTCACTGCGGCTTCGACGACCTCTGTCACATCCAGTACACGGCCGGGACGACCGGAAGACCCAAGGGTGCCATGCTGACCCACGGCAACTGGACCGCCGCGCTCGACGCCGAGGTCGAGGCGCTCGCGCTCGGGCCGGGCGACGTCTATCTCGGGATCTATCCCATGGGCCATGTCGGCGTCTCGTGGGGACTTGCCACCCTGCGGGCGGGTGGCACCTGGGTCGTGATGGACCGGTACGACCTCGAGGGGTACCTGGCGCTCGCCCGACGATACCACCCGACCATCGTGGCAGGAATGCCCCCCGTCATCCACGCCCTCGTCCACGCGGGACCCGGGGCCGAGGAGGCACTCGCCACGGCCCGCACCATCATCTCCGGTGGCGGTTCACTCCTGCCCACGGTCTGGGAGGCCTTCGACCGGCGGTACGGTATCCCCGTTGCGAACGCGTACGGCCTCTCCGAGACGATCGTCTGCGGTTCGGGGACCGTGACCCTGCCGGCACATCCCGAGCTCCACCGGGGGTACCGCTCGGTCGGCGTGGCCGTCGGGTACACCGAGGTCAGGATCGTCGACGTGGACGACCCTGACCGCGAGCTCGCGCCGGGTGAGGACGGTGAGATCGCGCTCCGGGGCCCCTCGGTCGCGACCGGGTACTGGAACGCTCCGGCCGCGACGGCAGAGGTCTTCCGCGAGGACGGCTGGTTCCTCTCGGGCGACATCGGCCACCTCGACCCCGACGGCGTCCTCTTCGTGACGGACCGCAAGAAGGACATGATCATCATGTCGGGCTGGAAGATCTACCCGAGCGAGGTCGAGGACGTCCTGATCGGCAACGACGCCATCGCGGACGTCGCGGTCTACGGGATCCCGGACGAGCGGCGGGGCGAGATCCCCGTCGCGGCCATCGTCCCCGCCCCTGGCGCGACGGTTACGCTCGACGACCTCCGCGCCTACTGCTCCCAGCGGCTCGCGCCGTACAAGTGCCCGCGCCGGCTCGAGCTGGTCGAGTCCCTCCCCCGGGTTCACGGCTGGAAGCTCCTCCGCCGGAGCCTGCGCGAGCAGACCATCTGACGGGGGCCTTCAGCCGAGTTCGACCTCGACCTCGTGCGTCTGCTGATCGTTGACCAGGTGGACAGCCTTGTCCGGCTGCTCGACCCCGTCGACCACCACCGACCGGACTCCGCACGCGGCCAAGCTCGACCGGATCGTGCAACGGTATATCGTCTCCTTGTACCGGTACCGCAGGACGAACTGGTCCCACCCTGGCGGGAGGCAGGGGGAGAACCGGAGGGTGTCCACGTCGAACCTCAGGCCGATCAGGGCCTCGAGCAGGAGCTGGTACGTCCAGCCGGCCGAGCCGGTCATCCAGGTCCATCCGCCGCGGCCCGTGTGCGGCGCCACGCCGTAGACGTCGGCGGCGACCACGTATGGCTCGACGCGGTAGACCGCGACCTCGTCCCGGCTCTGGGCATGGTGGATCGGGTTGATCAGGTCGAAGAGCTCCCAGGCCCGCTCCCGCTCGTTGAGGCCCGCGAATGCCATGATCGCCCAGATCGCGGCGTGGGTGTACTGCCCTCCGTTCTCGCGAACGCCCGGGACGTACCCCTGGATGTACCCGGGCGACGGGTCCGCATGATCGAAAGGTGGTGCCAGGAGCGCGATGAGCTCCGCATCGCGCCGGACCAGGAGCCGATCGACCGCGTCCATGGCCGCCCGCGCCCGCTCCGGGTTGCCGGCACCCGAGAGGACGGCCCACGATTGGGCGATCGAGTCGATCTTGCACTCCTCGTTCTCGGTCGAGCCGAGCGGTGTGCCGTCGTCGAAGTAGGCACGGCGATACCATTCGCCGTCCCAGCCGGCCCGCTCCAGGTTCACCGCGAGCCGCTGGGCTTCGGCCACGCAGCGCTCGGCGAAGGACTCGTCGCCCCGGGCGCGGGCGACTCCCGAGAACTGGACCAGGACCGAGTAAAGGAAGAATCCGAGCCAGACCGACTCCCCCCGCCCCTGGATCCCGACCAGATTCATGCCGTCGTTCCAGTCGCCCGAACCCATGAGCGGCAGACCATGGGCCCCGAAGCGGAGGCCGTACTCGATGGCGCGGACACAGTGCTCGTAGAGCGTCCCCTGCTGGTCCGAGATCGCTGGCAGGTCGAAATACGACTCCTCGTCCGAGTTGAGCTGCCTGCCCTCGAGGTAGCGGACACGCTCCGAGAGGATGCCCGTGTCGCGCGTGGAGAGGACGTACCGGCAGACCGTGAACGGCAGCCAGAGATAGTCGTCTGAGCACCGGGTCCTGACGCCGCGGTCCGACGGCGGGTGCCACCAGTGCTGGACGTCGCCCTCGATAAACTGGTGGGCGGCCGCGAGCAGGAGGTGCTTGCGGATCAGCCGGGGCTCGGCATGGATGAGGGCGAGCACGTCCTGGAGCTGGTCGCGGAAGCCGAAGGCCCCACCCGACTGGTAGAACCCCGTGCGGCCCCAGAGGCGCGACGATATCACCTGGTAGAGGAGCCAGCCGTTCACCAGCAGGTCCACGGACCGGTCCGGCGTCTCGACCGTGATGGACGAGAGGGTCCAGTCCCAGTACCGCCGGACCGATGCGAGCGAGTCGCGAGCAGGGGCCATGCCGCGATGCCGCTGGACCAGGGCCTTCGCCTCGTCCGCGTTTCGGCCGAGGCCGAGGGTGAAGACGACGACGATCTCCTGGCCGTCGGCGATCTCGAGAGGGACCTGGAGCGCCCCGCACGGGTCGAGCCCGGCGCCCACCCGGCCCGAGAGGCGGACTCGTTCCAGGGCGGCCGGCCGGGCCATCGTCCCGTTCCGGCCGAGGAACTCGTGCCGGTCGCCCGTTGTCGTCCGGTTTATCTCGTTCACGTCGAAGAAGGCCGTCCGGTCGGGGAACTCGCCGTTGTAGAAATTTCGGGCCAAGATCGCCCCGGTCAGGGGGTCGATCTCGGTCACCACATGCATCGCCATCGCCGCCCGGTGCTGGCCGAGGACCCACTCGATGTACCCGGTCACCGAGATCGGTCGCGTCCGGCCCGAGCGGTTCCGTATCCGGATCTGCCAGTACTTCACGGAGGCCTCGACCGCGACGTGGACGGTCATCGTGGTGACGAGCCCGTCCTGCTCGTGCTCGAAGACGGTGTACCCGAACCCGTGACGGACCAGGTAGGCTCCCGAGCCTCGTGCCGGCAGGGGCGAGAGGGACCAGAACGCACCGGTCTCATCGTCTCGCAGGTAGAAGGCCTCACCCGTCCGGTCAGTGACCGGGTCGTTCCACCAGGGCGTGAGCCGGAACTCGTGCGCGTTCTCCGCCCAGGTGTATCCCCCGCCGCTCTCCGTTACGACCGTGCCGAAGGTGGGGTTCGCGAGGACGTTCACCCACGGCGCGGGCGTGACCTGGCCGGGGCGGTTCTCGATGATGTACTCGCGCCCATCCTTGGAGAAGCCGCCGATCCCGTTGTAGTAGTCAAGGGCCTCGCCGTCGAATTGCGACGGGGCCGGGAGGGACGGGCGCGTGCGTGTTACGGCGAGCCTCGGGATCTGCGGGTCCGTCCACCGCACCCTTTCGACCTGCTCGGCGAGCGGGCCGTCGCGGTCGGCCAGGACGACGCGCGCCAGGGCCTGCATCAGCACCCGGTCCTCCTCGGGGATCTGGTCGAATCGCCGGACGAAGACCCCGCCCGCCCGGTCGATCAGGTGGGGATCAGGGCCGAGGCTGGTCTGACGGATCAGCTCGTCGGTGAGGTCCTGCCGATACCCCGTCATGTCCTCGTTCCAGAAGAGCAGGTCCGTGACCAGCCCCTTGCGCCGCCAGTAGGCATGGGCCTGGATCACTTGCCGGATGAGGCCAACCCGGGCCTTCTGTGAGACCCGGACCAGGATGAGCGGGTGGTCGCCCGAGATCCCGTAGCCCCACAGCCCGCTCTGGCCTCGCCGGTTCCGCTCGATGATCTCGGGCGGCGCGCGGCGCGCGGGGTTCGGGTAGATGATGGCCGAGGCGAGCCGGGCAAAGACCTGGGCGTCCGCCTCGGTCGCGTTGAGCTGACGGAGCATCACCTGGGTGTGCGTCCAGGCCAGCTCGGCCACGCGGTCGCCCATGTACCGGTCCTGGTACTTCTCGACCAGCCCGAGGGCGCCGTCGCGTTCCTCGGCGATGCCGAGGTAGAGGTGCACGGTCACGGTCTCCTGCGGCCCGACCACGACCGTGCGCCGCATGGCCACGACCGGGTCGAGGACCGAGCCGGCCGTGTTCGAGAGCGGCGCCGGGCCGACCATGGCCTCCGGGCTGGCAAGGGTGCGGCCCCGGCCGATGAACCGCGACCGGTCCGTCTCGTAGGAGGTCTCGCCCACCGTCGGCCCGTCGACGACCATGGTGTGGATGAGGAAGGGGGGTCTCTCGCCCGAGGAGCGCGGGCGGCGAGTCGCGAGGATCGCGTTCCGGTCGGGGACGAGCTCGGTGGTCACGAAGAGGTTCGAGAAGGCCGGGTGGGACACGTCGTGCCCGGCAGGGGCGATCACGACCTCGGCGTAGCTGGTGAGCTCGACCGTCCGCGCTCGCCACGACCGGTTGGTAATCCGCACCCGGCGGAGCTCGACGTCGTCCTCGGGTGAGACCATGCACTCGGTATGGACATCGAGATCGGCGTCGCGCCGCCGGAACTCGGCCCGGGCCTGCTGGAAGATCGCCTCGTACTTCTCCGCCGGCTGAAGCGTGGGCTGGTAGCAGGTCGACCAGAAGCGCCCGGTCTCCACGTCCCGAACGTAGCAGAAGACACCGTACCCGTCGTTCACGGGGTCCTCGCGCCACCGGGTCAGCTCGAGGTTGCGCCAGCGCGAGTACCCGGCGCCGGCGTTGTTGACCATGACGTGATACCGCCCGTTCGAGAGCAGGTGCACCTCGGGCCGCGGCAGGTCAGGCGTCGAGAAGACGCGCATCATCGGCTCGCCCTCGGAGACGCGCCGCAGCTCGCTATCGGTCCGAATCGCATGCGGGTGGAACGGCGTCACCTTGGGCACCCGCTCCTGGAGCAGCAGGTCGGTCGCGCGGACCTCGGGGACGGCCAGGAACCGCCGCTGCATCGGCCGATCGCGAAGCACGGTAAGCATAGCGAGGAGCGACATCCCCTGGTGGTGGACCATGAAGGACTGGACCACGGCGTGCCTCTGCTCGTGCCCGACCCGCGCCGGCGTATAATCAACGGCCTCGTAGAATCCGAACCGGCCAGCAAACCCGGCCTGTTGCATGGCCCGCAGGTTCGCTACCGCCTCGGACGGGAGGACCATCAGGGCGAGCGCCGTGGCGTACGGCGCGATCACCAGGTCTTCGCCGAGCCCGCGCTTGAGCCCGAGCCCCGGGACACCGAACGCCCGGTACTGGTAATTCATGTTCGCATCGATCAGGTTGTACCCTGACTCCGAGATCCCCCACGGTACCGCCCGGGAGCGGCCGTACTCGATCTGTCGGCGCACGGCGGCACGGCAGGTCTGGTCGAGGAGCGTCTCGGGGTAACTCGGCATGACCAGGAGCGGCATCAGGTACTCGAACATCGAGCCCGACCACGAGAGCAGGAGGGGGCCGGCAGTGCTCGTCGTCAGCTGGCGGCCGAGCGCGAACCAGTGGAGCTGGGGGAGCTCGCCGTCAGCGATCCCGATGAACGAGGCGAGGCGTGCCTCGGATGCGAGCAGGTCGTAGAACGAGGCGTCCCGGCGGAGCTCGGAGACGTTGTAGCCGATTGCGAGCAGGTCGCGCGTCGGGTCGAAAAGGAAGTCCTCGTCTATCTCGATGAACGCAGTCGCGTGGGCCCGTACCCGCTCGAAGAGGTCGAGCAGGGCGCCGGCCTCCGCGTCGGCTCTCCGAAGGCGCTCACGCAGCTTCATCAGGACGACACCGTCCGGGCTCCCTGCATCGGCTACCATCAGCCGGGCGAGGAGGTGGTCGATGGCGGGCAGCAGGTCTGCGTGCAGCGCCCGGACGCCAACGGGTCCGGGAGCCTCCTGGCCGCAGGCCTCGATAGCGGACCGGAGCAGGGCCGCGTCCTCGGTCCCGGCAGCCGCGACGCGGTCCCAGAACGCGGGGTCGCGGGGGGCAACAGCCCACCAGCCAAGGAGCTCCTCCACATAGTCGTCCAGGTCGTGGACCGCGATCTCGAGGGCCTCGGCCCACCACTGGACCTCTCCGTCTGCGACCATCCGCAGGTCGCCCGCGATCTCCCCGGCACGAGAGACACAGTCCAAGAGGACCGCGTGCCGGTCCGCGAAAGTCGGTGGCGGTGCGGCGAGGAGGGCCTCGAGAGACGCGATCCGTTCCGCGTTGACCGGAGAGATGTAGACCGACCCCTCCTTCTTGAGGCGTATGAATTCCACGGCCGCGGCCAGCTCTCGGGTCGTGTCGAGGAGCCCGTCGAACGCGGCAGAGGGGAGAACGGGGGTGGTACCGAACTCGGTCAGGGCCGTCCTGAGAGGAAGGAGCAGGCCGACCAGGTTGCCCGAGTCCACGGTCGAGACATAGAGCGGGGCAAGCGGGGCGAGCGTGACCGTATCGTACCAGTTGTAGAGGTGGCCCCGGAACCGCTCGAGCCGCCGCATGGTCTGGAACGACTGTTCGAGTCGTTCCGCGCACCGGCGGGGGGTGAGGTACCCCAGGTCGACTGCCCCGACGGTCGAGAGGAGGGCGAGCCCGATATCGGTCGGCGAGGTCCGGTGCGCAATCCGCTCCACCGGCTGTTCCTGGTAGTTGTCGGGAGGCAGCCAGTTCTCCGCGGGCGTGACAAAGACCTCGAAGAAGCGCCATGTCCGGCGCGCGACCGACCGAAGAAACCGGGTCTCCCCACGGTCGAGTAGCGGGACCGGCTCGGCCAGCGGCTTGCTCAGGTACCATGCCACGGCCGGCGACGCGAACCAGAGCCCGATGATCGGCAGGGCCGCGGGGAGCGCCTCTGGCCGCAGCACGCCGACCCCGACGCCCGCCACCGCCCCCGCGGCGACCGTCGCCCACATCCGCCGGTAATGGCGGGGAAGGTCCGGCGCTGCCCTGCTCGCGTCGCGCGACGTGGTCCACTCGAGAAGCCGGTGTCCCGTGGCCAGCCGCGCGAGGGTCCGGCCTACCGCGTCGATCGAGACGGCCGCCTCGAAGGGAAGCAGGACGAACAGGACGACAGGTTGCGCGAACGAGCGCGGGAGCGACCGCGCCGTGTCCTGGAGATGGAGCCAGAGATCCTGATCCTGCGGCTTCTGGATGAGCCGGTAGAGAAAGCCGATGATCGGCGGGGCGAAAACCAGGCCCGCCACGGCCGCCGTCCAGGCGGCCGGGCCCGGGAGGAGGAGCCATGCCACGAGGAGCAGGGAGAGCTCGGCCGGCGCCACGAGGCTCCGCCGGAGGTTATCGAGGATCTTCCAGCGAGAGAGGAGCGAGAGCGTGTTCCGCTGCCGGCCGCCATGGGGATCCGGTACGGACGGGAGGGCCCAGGTCCCGATCTGCCAGTCACCCCGGATCCAGCGGTGGCGTCGCGAGACGTCGGCCAGGTAGCGCGAGGGATGGTCCTCGAAGAGCATAACGTCGGTCACGAGAGCCACCCGGGCATACGACCCCTCGACAAGGTCGTGCGAGAGGACGCGGTTCTCGGGGAACCGCTCGCCGAGGGTCGCTCCGAAGGCCTCGAGGTCGTAGAGCCCCTTGCCGATGAACGAGGCCTCCTTGAAGAGGTCCTGGTACACGTCCGAGACCGCGCGTGTGTATGGATCGATCCCCGGCTCTCCGCCGAAGATCCTGACGTACCACGACCGGGCCGAGCCGGTCAGGGTCAGGCCGATCCGGGGTTGCAACACGCCGTAGCCTGCCACCACCCGCCCAACGGCCGGGTCGACCACGGGCCGGTTGAGCGGGTGGGCAGCCGTGCCGACCAGCTTCCGGGCCTCGTCGCGGGGCAGCTCGGTGTCTGCGTCGAGGGTGATGACGTACCGTGTCCCCTCGAGAGCCGCGATGTCACCGACGATCACGCCGAACGGATCGGCGTCGCCCGCGATCAGCAGCCGGTTCAGGGCCTCGATCGCGCCCCGCTTCCGTTCGTAGCCCATGAACCGACCCTCCCGCGGATTCCACAGTCGGGGACGGTGCAGGAGCAGGAACGGCTGCCGGCCCCCGGCGGCATACCGGGAGTTCAGCTCCTCGACGCCGGCCACGGCCCGGGCGATCGTCTCCGCGTCCTGCGGCATGACCTCGCTGTCGGCGGCCGGCAGGTCCGACAGGAGCGCGAAGGAGACCTGGTCGTCGCGGTTGCCGAGATACCGGACCTCAAGCAGCTCGAGCAACCGGTCCACGTCATCCGGGTTCGAGATCACGGTAGGAACCACGACAAGGGTCCGGTACCCAGGCGGGATTCCGTCCTCGTAGTCGAGGCGTGGCAGGATCTTCGGCTTGGCGATCAGCATCGTGGCCCAGTTGATGAGTGAGACCGCGGTCTGGCTCGCAGCGATGAAGAGGACCGGGACGAAGATCGCGAGCGCGAGCCAGGGGAGGCCGGCCATGGCCGCCGCCATCCCCCCGGCGGCGGTTATGAGACCGGCGATGAGCACAATCCCGCCGAGATAGATCGGGAGGGGGGCCTGCCGCCCGATCCGCCGGAACCGCTCCATGGCCGAGGGGCGATACTCTATATCCTGCTGGAGCTCGGGCAGCCCCTGGTCGATCAGGAAATACCCGACGTGCGCCGACCGGTCTCCACCGCCGAACCGCGCTCGACGTTCCATGGCCAGCTTTATGGCCTGCGCCGCCACCTCCTCCTCGGAGCGGGGCGAGGACCGCGCGAGAGACTCGACCACGTGGCGGTACCGGTCCCGTGTCGCGAAGTCCATCGCCGTGTACGGGTCGTCCGGGTTGGACCGCAGCGTGCGCTCCACAGCCGAGAGCCGCTCGACGAAGTCGCGCCAGTCTATCCCGTCGAGAGTGCGTAGCGAGGTGATCGAGTTGCCGATCGAGACCTGGTCCGCGGCCTGCACGCGGGTCTCCATCTGGACCATCTGCTCGATGGTCTGGCCCATCTCGGAGAGCCGCTGCTCGACCCAGGTCAGGGCCAGGGTCAGGGATGGAGCCCGGCCCCGGAGCTCCCGCGCCAGCTCGGCGACGAAGGCGCTGGTCATGGGCGGGTCCGAGCGGGCCATCTCGGCCACCTCAAGGATCACGCTCTTCGGGTCCTGCTCCGCGATCTCGATCATCCGGTCGGCCCAGGACGAGGCCTTGTCCGAGTCGACCCTGTCCGCTGCGATCCGTGTCGAGACGCGGCGAAGGTTCTCTATCAGGGCCAGCCGGAGCATGATCGGGACCGCCCAGAGCTCGCCGAGTCGGAGGGGGGCCACGGTCTGGTATGCCTCGACGAACGAGGAGAGGACGTCAAGGTCGACGCGCCCGTCGTTGTGCGCGATCAGCTCACGGGCGATATAGTAGACCCGGGGGAACCCGGCGAGCGGTCCGCTTTCGAGGACCGGGAGCCGCCGGCTGTACCCGAGCGGGAGGTGGCGCCGTGCGGTCCGGATCTGCTCCTCGATCAGGTAGAAGTTGTCGAGCAGCCACTCGCTCGCAGGCGCGATCCGGCGATTCTTCTCGAGCGCGGCTGTGACGAGTGTGAAGGTCGCGACGAGGATGGACTCGTTCTCGGAGAGGCGGGGGAGGAGACGGTCGTCGCCGCCGTTCATGTCGACGGTGTACCAGGTCGCCATCTCGGCTGCGTGCAACGCGAGCTGCTCCGCCGAGAAGAGCTCGCTCCGAAGCGGCTGCGCATCGGCTGGGCGGACACCCGCTGTAGCGCCGGCCGACTCCGCCACGCGCTCTCTGAGACGGGTCACGTCCCGCCGCAGCAACTCGATCCCGTCCTTCACCCGACCGCTCCCCCGGGCCCCCGGGCGTTGCAGAAGTATCTGCGCTCCGCCTTAATCGCTCTGCCGACCCCTGCGATTCTTGGAACGATATTCCGGAGTGGCAACCTTAAATAGTATCGTATCGATCCAGAACGGGATTACCAATGGCCGAGAATCCGATCAACCCCGAGAGCTGCACCGATACCGAGATGAAGAAATCCTGCAGCGGCGCATGCTCGACCTGCCCGAGTGCACAGGCTCACGGCATGGGCGAGGGTCTGCCCGAGAGGGCGACCGTGGACGTCAAGCACGTGATCCTGGTCCTCTCGGGCAAGGGGGGCGTGGGTAAGTCCACGGTCGCCACGAATTTGGCATACGCACTCTCGAGCAAGGGATACGACACGGGACTCCTCGACCTCGATCTCCACGGCCCAACCATTCCAAAGATGCTCGGTCTCCAGGACTCCCGTCTCCAGACCGTCGACAATAAGATCGAGCCGGTCCGCGTCACGGGGACGCTCGCGGTGGTCTCGATGGCGTTTCTCCTGCCCGACACCTCGACGCCGGTGATCTGGCGGGGGCCGATGAAGATGTCCGCGATCAGCCAGTTCCTCTCGGATGTCAACTGGGGCCATCTCGACTTCCTCGTGGTCGACCTCCCCCCGGGCACGGGCGACGAGGCGCTGACGATCGCGCAGCTCGCGCCGAACCTCCGGGGGGCCGTGATCGTGACAACACCGCAGGAGGTGGCGACTCTCGAGACAAGCAAGGCGGTGCGGTTCGTGGAGAAGCTGGGCATCCCCGTTATCGGCGTCGTCGAGAACATGAGCGGCATGGTCTGCCCCCACTGCCAGGCGGAGATCGATGTCTTCGGCCGCGGCGGCGGTGAGAAGATGGCCCAGGACCTCGAGGTGCCGTTCCTCGGCTCGATACCGCTCGACATCGAGATGCGCGAGGCGGGAGACGTGGGCCGGCCGGCCGTGCTCCGGCGGGGAGGGGACGACCCCACCTGGAAGGCGGTCAACGAGGTCATGGAGAATCTGATCAAACGGGTTGAGGAGTGACGTTTTTTTTCCGTGTCGAATGATCCCCGCCGAAAGTCCGCGTTCTCTACCGGACGTGATGGTACAATCCTGATCGGACTCGATCGGCAATCACCAGGCCACGGGCGTCCGATCCACCAGGTTTTCCAGGGTCGAGTATGGCACTCCGGGGCAACGTGCGGTGCCCACGGAAGTGCCGGTACTTCGCCGTGAGGCCTGCTGTTCGCCACTGTCCCGGAGGTACGTCGATCGGGGGGAAGGTCCCCCCGTGCCGGGATGTTCACCGCTCCCCGGATGATTCTTGATGCATCTCCAGTCCCATCCCCGCCTCGGGTGCGTCGTCCGGCACATCGATCTTTTCCGCACCACGGGGGGACAGGGAGATTGAAGGCCGGAATGAGGATGAAGCCATCCTGGATTGTTATAGAATGTGGTGGAAGGCAATGGCTTATTATTGAAGCGATCATAATTTTTTCCGGTTTGTGAAGAACCATTCTTCAGACAGAACCTCTGATCTGCGGGGACATTCATCGAGTGGAATCGTGAAGGCACGGGTGGAACGGCCGGATCTCCGGATTCTAAAAGAAGACCGGTGGCAAGCCCAACAACCCGATACATCTCATATACAATCGATTGTGCAACCAGTTACAAAGGAGCGTGAATTGGCATGGCTTTGAAAAACCAGTACTTGCAGGGTGTTTATGAGCAGGTCTGTTGCAGAGATCCCGATCAGAAGGAGTTCCAGCAGGCGGTGTACGAAGTCCTCCAGTCCTTCGAGCCCGTCATCCTGAAGACGCCGGACCTCTTCGAGGACGGTCTTCTCGAGAGACTCGTCGAACCGGAACGCCTGGTAATGTTCCGAGTCGCCTGGGTGGACGACGCTGGCAGGACGCAGGTCAACAGGGCATTTCGCTGCCAGTTCAACTCCGCGATCGGTCCCTACAAGGGTGGGCTGCGGTTCCATCCGTCGGTCACCACCTCGATCATCAAGTTCCTCGGTTTTGAGCAGATATTCAAGAACAGCCTGACCGGCCTTCCCATGGGTGGCGGAAAGGGCGGTTCGGACTTTGATCCCAAGGGCAGGTCCGATGGCGAGGTCATGCGCTTCTGCCAGGCATTCATGACCGAGATGAGCAAGCACATCGGCGCGGACACCGATATCCCCGCTGGCGACATCGGTGTGGGTGCCAGGGAGATCGGTTACCTTTTCGGCCAGTACAAGCGGATCAGGAATGAGTTCACGGGCGTCCTCACCGGGAAGGGGCTCTCCTACGGTGGATCCCTTGTCAGGACGCAGGCCACCGGTTACGGCGTCCTCTATTTCGCACAGGAAGCCCTCGCCGTGATGAGAAAGGAGTCCATGAAGGACAAGGTCACCGTCATCTCCGGGTCAGGCAACGTCGCCATCTACGCCGCGGAGAAGGCCCAGCAGCTGGGTGCAAAGGTCATGGCCATGTCCGATTCAGGGGGATATATCTACGATCCCAACGGCATCAGGGTGGACGTGGTGCGGCAGCTCAAGGAGGTCGAGCGGGCGCGGATCAGCACATACACCGAGCGTGTACCGGGAAGCGAGTTCCACGAAGGCTGCAGGAACATCTGGCAGATCCCCTGCGATGTCGCGCTGCCATGCGCAACCCAGAACGAGCTGAACGGCGAAGACGCGCACACGCTCCTGAAGAACGGGGTCATCGCCGTCTGCGAGGGCGCGAACATGCCCTGCACCCCGGAGGCCGTGGATGCGTTCCTGGAAGCAAAAATTGTCTTCTCACCCGGCAAGGCCTCCAACGCCGGCGGCGTGGCCACGTCCGGCCTGGAGATGTGCCAGAACTCCGAGAGGTGCTGCTGGACCGCGGAAGAGGTCGACACGCGACTCCAGCAGATCATGATCAGCATCTTCCACAATACCTATAACGCCTCGAAGGAGTACGGCATGGAAGGCAACCTGGTGGCCGGGGCAAACATCGCGGGCTTCCTCAAGGTCGCTTCCGCCATGAAAGCGCAGGGTATCTTCTAGATCGCCTTCTTTTTTCGACCTATCACCGGGCCGACGGCGCGGGTCGTCTCAATCGTGCGACCTGGCAGAACAGGCACTCGACCTACAGAGCCATCATTCCACGACTGTTCCGGTTGCAGGCCCGCCAGCATACGACCCACGCGGTCGCCCCGCATCGAAATTGTCGCAATCCGGCCGATAGGCCGGGATTATGATTCGGCGCCCATAACGACGCGCATCGAACCCAGCTGCCACGATCTCTCTGTCGGCTTCGGCTCTGGGTACGACCTTCACTGAACGCTCAATCGGAGGCAGGGAGCCTGGGATGATGCGAGCGACGGGAGGAGCTTGGTGCATCGAGGACCCCTGCCAGCACGATACGGCCGGCATGATCGAGCTGGGGTGGATACATGCCGGCAGAGTGTACACCCGTGAAAAAACGATGGCCGGCCGTTGACGAATCGATGGGAAAAGGGCGATGGGCATACCTGCATTAAGAAAGATATTAAATACTATAGTACACAACTTCCTTCCTGTACCATTTATGGTACAGATACCATTGGAAGGAGGGATGGCAGAAGGAAAGGGCCATGGTGCGGTGGTTCAGGGTGCGCCTGCGATCGGCATCTTCGTGGCCGCGGCATGGTGTCCGGCCCTATCGATGGTGACGCGCTATCGCACGTCACAAACACAGGAGCAACCCTCCCGCCGTTCGATCTACCTGGTTTCCCTTCCCTGCGTGCTCGCGGTTGCATCGACAGGGCGATTGGGGCCCGGGTAACGGATGAGGAAGACTAGCGGCCTAGTAAACGTGCAGCGCCAAGGTGCGCTGTGAAAGGCAGAAGTGAGTATCATGAAACTGGTAAGAGCAATCATCAAGCCGGAACAGGTGGAACCTGTGCGGAAAGCCCTCTTCGACAGCGGGTTCAAAGGCATGACCTTCACGGAGGTCGGGGGACAGAGAGACCAGGGTGGGGGTGTCGTGACTGGAGACGTCCAGCCCTGGATCCTGCTCGAGATCGTGGTAGAATACTACAAGGTGGACCTGCTTGCCAGCACGATCGCGGAATGGTGCCAGACCGGAATCTTCGGGGATGGACACATCTACGTCATGCCGATCGAGAGGGCGATCCGGGTCCCGGTCCGTCAGACGCTCGAGGCAGAGGAGAAGGACCCCCACGTCGAGCTCGCGGTACATTGAGATGGGAATCGTACGCTCCTCGACATCCGGGATAGTGGCGTCATCGTTCACTTCGGAGCGCGAGGACTCACGCTCGAAACCGGCGTTTGGAGTGATTCCCATTTTACTGCACCAGCACTGAGCGTGGAAGACAGACAACGAGGATTGCGCGCATCCCGCCCGATCCACAGAGAGGTGACTCATGAATCTACGACAACCGAATGCTAACGAGGCCGTCGCGACCTCGAACAGGTCCCGCGACGTCTCTTCCACCTCGGGCATCTGCACGCGCTGCGTCGACGGATGCCGCGGGGCCTGCGAGATCTGGCTCTCGTCCTTCCGCGGGCGCGAGATCCTCTACCCGGGCCCGTTCGGGGAGATCACGGCCGGAGCGGACAAACAGTACCCGGTCGACTACTCGCACGTGAACATCCAGGGCTACGCCGTCGGTGCCCGTGGGCTGCCCGAGGGTGTCGAGGCCTCGCCGGACACCGCTCTCTTCTCCGAGGTCGACACCTCGACCGAGTACGGCTGGGACATCAAGGTTCCGATGCGCCTCCCGATCTTCACGGGCGCACTCGGTTCGACCGAGATCGCCCGGGTCAACTGGGAGCACTTCGCCATCGGCGCCGCCATCTCGGGGATCACCCTGGTCTGCGGTGAGAACGTGGGCGGTATCGACCCCGGGCTCGTTCGCGACATGAACGGCAAGGTCACCAGGTCGCCCGAGCTCGATCGTCGCATCGAGACCTACCGGAAGTTCCACGAAGGCTACGGCGAGATGCTGGTCCAGATGAACGTCGAGGACACGCGACTCGGTACCGCCGAGTACGTCGCCTCGAAGCACAACCTCGAGACCATCGAGCTGAAGTGGGGCCAGGGCGCCAAGTGCATCGGCGGGGAGATCAAGGTCAACAGCATCGAGCGCGCCCGCGAGCTGAAGCGGCGCGGCTACATCGTCCTCCCCGACCCGACCGCCTCCGAGAACGAGAAGGCGTACGCGGCTGGCAGCATCAAGGAGTTCGAGCGCCACTCGCGCCTCGGCTTCGTCTCCAAGGAAGGGTTCCTGGAGGAGATCGACCGGCTCCGCGAGATCGGGTTCAAGCGGATCACGCTCAAGACAGGAGCGTACTCGGCGCAGGAGCTCGCGATGGCCATGCGCTTCGGATCGGAGGCGAAGATCGACCTCCTGACCATCGATGGCGCGGGCGGCGGCACGGGCATGAGCCCCTGGCCCATGATGAACGAGTGGGGGATCCCGACGTTCTACCTCCAGTCGATCGCGCACCGGTACGCCGAGCTTATGAACTGGAAGGGCATGCGCGTGCCCGATATCGCTATCGGCGGCGGGTTCGGTGACGAGGCGAACGTCTTCAAGGCCATCGCGATGGGTGCGCCGTACGTCAAGGCCATCTGCATGGGCCGCGCGCTGATGATCCCGGGGTTCGTCGGCAAGAACATCGGCAAGTGGCTCGAGGCCGGCGACCTTCCCAAGGGCGTGGCGAAGTACGGCTCGACCATCCCGGAGATCTTCGTCAGCTACGAGGAGCTGAGGGAGAAGTACGGCGCCCGGCTCGACGAGATCCCGCTCGGCGCGGTCGGTGTCTACACCTACGCCCAGCGCTTCCGCACGGGCCTGCAGCAGCTGATGGCCGGGAGCCGGAACTTCTCGTTCGAGACGATCTCGCGGAATGACGTCTTCGCACTGACCGAGGACGCAGCGAAGGTCTCGGGCCTGCCGTACGTGATGGAAGCATACCAGGACCAGGCACTCGGCATCCTTCTCGATGGGTATGCACCGGGACTGGAAGGCCGGGAGCCCTCTCGACGTCCGGCCGCCGAGACCGGACGACCACAGGTCCCGGTACCCCTTCCCGGCCGGGGACGGTAGAAGAGCGCTCCGTGACCGCTGTGCCGCAAGCGGCCCGGATCCCCCATTTTCTCCCGTAACGGGCCAGGGGAGGTCCTGATGCGGGACCAGCGTGTCCTCCGAACCGTAACGACCATGGACGGATGCCCCGTGAGGGGACTTCAGCCGTGCGGGCTTTCTGTGCCGACCCTGCTCGACATGGCGCTCCCCGGGCTCCTGCGTGGGCTTACCCGCGCCACCTCATCGAGCATGGGGTCTCCTGCGGTATCGGGTGGGCGAGGGACCGATACAGGACGTGCATGCTGTCCACGCCACCGCAGATTCCGCGATTATTGAGGAGCGTGCCTCCGTACGGACAGGCGTCCAAGGCGAAAGTGATGTTCATCGGCAAGGAGGTGCCCGGGCGATGGTGTAGGCGGTCTTCATGTCGGCCCTTCGCATCGCCATCTGGCTGAGCAGGTGTCCCGAGAGAGCCTGCCCCCGGTATCCTGAACGTGTCGCGCAATCGGTCACCTCGACATGCTCCCATCCCCGGTCCATCTCAGTTGAGGAGACTACCGCGATCACGCCACCGATCCAGATCCAGAGGACCATCGTCGAGCGTAGGCAGGGATTACCAGGATCGCTCGAAAACACTCCCTCCCCCGAATAGTCGCCGTTCCCTCCATGCACGTCGTGCTCGCGGCTTCCCTTCCACTCTTCGATGCCGGGCTGGTCGATGACCCCAATTCTCATTGTCTCCTCCGATGCCGGCTGGGCGAACTCATACTCATCGCGTTCGAGAAGGGGGAGAGCCTGTACCATCGCAACGGGAACGACGACCATGACTGGCGTGTGGAAGACCGCCCGTCGCACCCGTGCCAGTGAGAACAATCCGCCCCGAACGCCTCGTCACGCCAGGGAGCCGGGGGGCCGGTCGGAATCTTCGTGAGGAATCCTCATCTATATTATGTGCCAATATCACCATCGACCCGCAGCGAGGCGGTCCGAGGCGCCGGCCCGCGAGGCTTGCGGGCGTTTTGCGCAGCGGAGAAGGAAGGGCATGATGCCGGAGCCGAAACCAGGCGATGCGGGTAGGGATGATGGGGACCGACCAGGACCGCTGAACGGCGAGCACGAAGCCACTTCGGAGGAGCTGCTCGACGCCCTCCCCGACACGACAGTCGTGGACCTGCCCCTGCTGCTTCTGACCTCGATCTCGACCGTCGTCGCACTGGTCGGCCTCTTCGCCAACAACGTGGCGATCATCATCGGGGCCATGGTCGTATCGCCTCTCCTCTCCCCGATCAACGGGTTCACGCTCGAGCTCGCCGTGGGACATCCTCGCCGAGCCCTGGCTAATCTCCGAGCCCTCCTCCTGCTCATCATCCTGGTCGTGGCACTCTCGACCGCGATCACGCTCCTGCTCTTCTCCCTGGGACCGGTCGTTATTACCCCGCAGATCCTCGACCGGTTCGAGCGGCGCGAGATCTACCTCGGCATGGCCGTGTTACTCGGGTTTGCCGCGATGGTCGCGCAGGTCAAGGGATTTCACGAGAGCCTGGTCGGGATCGGCATCTCGCTCGCCCTGCTCCCACCGGCTGCCGTCGCGGGGATTGCGCTCGCCCTTTTCCGGACGAGCGCCCTCTCGGCCCTGGCCCTGGCCTTCGATAACATCATCGGCGTCCTGATCGGCGGATTCATCGGTATCTTCTACTTCCGGCTCGGGCCCACCGAATGGAGGCGGCAGGAGCCTGCCCGGAAAGCGCTGCTCCGGACCTTCGGCGTCCTGCTCGGGCTGCTCGTGCTCCTCTACGCGAGCCTGCTCTTCACGGGGTGAGTCGCCGTGAGAAATCCCTAAATAGCGACCCCCACCAATGGGAGCCGATGCACCTGCGGATGCTGATACCGGCGCTCCTCCTCCTGGCCGCCTCCGGCGTGCCTCTCGTGAGTGCGGCCGGGTCCGGAGCATTCACCCTCTCGGACGCAACGGCACTCGTCGGCCAGGACGGCGTGACGGCCCTGGGACTCAGCGCGTCCTGGGACCCCCCCGCTGCGGATCTCTGGCTGAACGTGCGGTACGACCCGGACGTGATCCGCTACCGGGGAACCCGCTTCGTGGTACGAGGCACGGCATCGGCAACCCGGACGCAGGCGGGCATGATCCTGATACAGCTCATCGACCCCTCGGGCGGATTTCGTTCCGGGACACTCGCGGAACTGACGTTCTCGGGCTTGCAGAACGGAACCTCGGCCCTCGAGGTCGAGATCCAGCACGTCCGGGCCCACCCGGACGGACGACCCATCGAGATCACGAACTCGGCCGCGACGGTGCCGGGACGGTTCACGGTCCTGGCCTCCGTTCCGGTAAACACGACGGCCGTTCCCACAGAGATGCCCGCATCGACGCCGTCGGTGACCGTGCCGCCATCACTTCCAACGCTCCCGCCGACAACCGTCCCCACCCCCCCGGCCCCGGCGACCACCGTCCTCTACGGCGACGACTATAGCGGCGTGGTCACGCCGGAGGCGACACCGACCCAGACCGGTACGCCATCCGTACCCAGCCTGACTATCGCCGAGATCGTGGCGGCGAACCCGGACTTCTCCGTCTTCGCGAACGTGACACGGACGGCAGGGCTGTTCGGCGTGCTGGAGGGGGTGGGGCCCGTCACGGTCTTCGTCCCGACGAACACCGCGTTCGGCGCCCTACCTCCGGGTGCCCTCGAAGACCTGCTCGCGGACCGTACGGCGCTCGACCTTCTGCTTCGGTATCACCTCGCGCCGGGAGAACTCTCGGTCGCGGACGTGACCGCGCGGGCGTCCGTGCCTACCCTGCTCGGCGTGCCGCTCCAGGTCTCGTTCCGTCCGGGCGGGACCGTGGGGATCGACGGGGCGAACCTCACCCTGCTCGACATCCCCGCGGCAAACGGCATGATCCACATCGTCGACGGCGTCCTTATCCCACCGGGGGTTCCGCCGGCCCCGACCCCCACCACCGTCACGACTCCGGCCACGAAACCGGGCACCCCGGTCACAACGGCGCGGTCCGGGCCGGGCGCCGTTATCGTGGGGGGAGCGATCGCTGCGCTGGCGTTCGTCGGCCTGCGCCGGCGTCGGTAAAGGCCGGCGGAGGGCGGGACAGCAGCGGCAGTCGCCCATCGGGACCGTGCCGCTCCCGCCGAGCGCCGCCACCCGAAGGCATATACTCCCGGGGAGAGAGTAACCGTCCGGTGACAGGCATGGAATGCACCAGGCCCGCACGGCTCGACGACCGGCAGCTCGACGAGATCCGGCGCCTCGAGGAATGCCTCGGCGTCGTTCTCGTCGGGTACGAACGGGTCCCCCGATACCGCCAGCTCTCGCCGCAGGAGCTCGAGCGGCTCCAGGCGGTGGAGCGCGAGACCGGCTCGGTCCTCGTCGCGTACGAGGCATCTGCACAGTAGGTGCCGGGGCGGGACGCCACGGCCCTAGCCGGCCGGCATCACCTTCTTGAACCGCCGGCGCCAACCTCACCAGCACATGCCATCGGCCCCGGGCACCCCCACGGTCAGCGTCGTGCTCCCGACGTACAACCGCGCCCATCTCCTGCCGCGCGCGATCGAGAGCGTGCTCGCCCAGACCTGGACCGACCTCGAGCTCATCGTCGTCGACGATGGCTCGGCCGACGACACTCCGGCCGTCATGGCCCGGTACGACGATCCCCGCGTCCGGTACGTCCGGTATGAACCGAACCAGGGCGCGAACCACGCGCGGAACGTCGGCATCCGCGCGGCCCGCGGACCGTACATCGCGTTCCAGGACTCGGACGACGACTGGTTCCCCGAGAAGCTCGAGAAGAACATGGCCGTCTTCGCGACCGCCGGGCCCGAGGTCGGCGTGGTTTACTCGGGGTACTGGAAGTACGTCGACGCGAAGGACAACCGGGTCTACATCCCGATGGAGTGGGTCAGGACACGCGAGGGCTGGGTCCACGAGGAGCTCCTCCGCAACAATTTCGTCACCACCCAGTCGGCCGTAGTGCGCCGCGAGTGCTTCGACCGCTCGGGGTACTGGCTCGAGGGGCTCGTGGGCAAGCAGGAATGGGAGCTCTTCCTTCGCATCTCGCGCGACTACCAGTTCCTGTACATCGACGAGCCGCTCCTCAACTCGCGCTATACCGAGACCGGGATCACGGAGAACCGGATGGGCATCTACCAGTCGATGGAGCGGATCCTCGAGGTCCACCACGACGACTTCGCGGCCCGCCCGGCGATCCTCGCCGAACACTACGTCCGGCTCGGGCTCCAGTACGCCCGGGCCGGCGAGTTCGCGAAGGGACGAGACTACCTCCGACGCGGCGCGGCCCTCCAGCCGTCGAACTGGAAGTACCGCGCCGCCGCCGCCGCCGCCGTCCTCGGCGCGGGGCCGTTCAACTGGCTCGCCGGCCGGTACCTCGCCCGCGACGGCTCCGGCGTCGTCTAGGGAGGCAGGGGTGACGGACGGGTCCGGACCCCTCGCACCGGCTTCCGGCGACCTCACGGCATTCGTCCGGTTCCTCGACGCGGGCCGGCTCCCCGGGCAGCTCGAGTCGCTCGTCGAGTCCTACGTCGAGGGCAAGACGGGCCGGGCGTTCGACGACCCCGTCGTCCTGGAGCGGCTCCGCCGTGCCGTTGTGGCGCAGAAGTCAGGGTACTGGAAGGCCGGCGAACACCGGCGAGTCTCGTACCGGCGCGGATACGCGGTCCTCGCGTACCTCGCGTACCACTTTCCGGTCTACTACTTCCAGTCCTGCCGCCTTCTCGCCCGCCTTGCGGCTGATGGGCTCCTCTCGTCGCGGATGCGGGTCGTCGACCTCGGCACCGGGCCGGGCGTGGTCCCGCTCGCACTCACGACCCTCGGCCGGTACCTCCCCGGCTTCTCGGCAGAGGTGCTCCCCGTCGAGCCGGCCGAGGAGCACCGGGAGGCCTGCCGCCACCTCGTCCGCGGCTTCTCGGAACCGGGCGATTCCGTCCGCGTGCGGCCGGCGCTCGCCGCCGACGCCGGGGCCGTCGTGGACATCGAGATCCCGCGCCAGATCGACCTTCTCGTCCTCTCCAACCTGCTCAACGAGCTCCCCGGCGACGCCGCGAGCCGGGCCGGGATCGTGATGCGGTGGGCGGCGCACCTCTCCGGCCGGGGAACGGTCCTGCTCGTCGAGCCGGCCGACCTCGAGAACGCGACCCGTCTCCGAGCCGTCCAGCGCGAGCTGATCCGCGCCGGGCTGCACCTCCGCCACCCCTGCCGGTTCCTCTGGGGCTCATCCTGCGGCGAGGTCGAGTGCTGGTCGTTCGAGGAGGCCCCGGCGATCCGCCCGACGCGGCTGCAGGAGGCCCTCGCCCTAGGCTCGCCCGAGCCGTACCGCTACCGAAACACCGACATCAAGTTCGCGGCCGCCGTGCTCGGGCGCGAGCCACCGCCGCGCCTCGACTGCCCCGGCGTCGATCGTCGGCGCACGGCCCCGCTCTCGCAGCTCGGCCGGCACGCGAACCGCCGGGTCGCCGTCCTCGTCGCCGTGATGTCCGGCGACCTCGGCGACGCCAGGAGCCACGTCATCAAGGTCTGCGACGGCACGGCTCGGCGACCGGTCTTCGCGGTGCTGCCCGCATACCACGCCGCGCCCGGTAATCGCGTCCTGCTCGAGGCGCCGTACGGCTCGGTCCTCCACCTCCGCGACGTCCTCGTCCGCGAGAACCGGAAGACGGGCGCGTTCAACCTCCTCGTCAGCCGTTCCTCGACGGCCCGGACCTGCGACCGATAGGAACGCTCAAGTCGCAGCCCGCCGAGATCCGTGGCGATGGCGATCACGTCCCTGACCTTGCGGAACTTCCGCTCGTTCCGCGAGGCCGAGCTCCGGCTCCGGCCCTTTCTCCTTCTCGTCGGCCGGAACGCCGCGGGCAAGTCGAACCTGATCCACGGGTTCCTCTTCCTGCGCGACATCGCCCGTTCGGGGCTCGAGAACGCGATCTCGCTCCAGGGCGGCCTCGCCTATCTCCAGAACGCAGCGCTCACCTGCGGGCGGGATCTCGGGGTCGAGATCGAGCTGACTTTGCCGATCCGGATGCCCCCGCTCCCCCTTCCCGACGGGCGGCGGGCCGAGATCGTCCCGGGCCCCTGCACCTACGCCTTCGCCCTCGGGTGCAGCGAGCGGGCCGAGGTCCACGCGGACCGGTTCGCCATGCGCTTCTCCGTGGCGGTCGAGGGAGAGGACCCGGCCCCGGGGTCGATGGAGCTTGTCCACGAGGGTGGGCGGCTCCGGTATGCCCTCGACCTCCCGCTGGGGCTCGATGAGGCCACCTTCCTGCCGCCGGCCCTCCGCGAGGCCCGGTTCAGCCCGAACGCGCTGATGCTCGAGTCGCCAACGCTCTACCCAATGGGCCTCGTGCGCCGGGCCCTCGCGCTGATCAGCTGCTACGAGTTCGGGCCGCGCCTGACCCGACGGCTCGAGCTGCGCACCGGTGCCGCCGAGCTGGCCGAGGATGGGTCGAACGCCGCCATCGCCCTCGGGCGCGTCCTGGCCCATCCCCATGAGCGCGAGCAGTTTCTCACGCTGGCCCGCGACCTCCTGCCGTTCATCGAGGACATCCTGGTGGGCGACGGGCCCGGCGGCGCCCCCGAGATCCGGGTGGCCGAGACCTACGCCCCGGGCCGGTACCTCCCCGCCGAGACACTCTCGAGCGGGACGGTCGAACTCTTCGCCCTCCTCGTCGCACTCTTCTTCTCCCCCCGCGAGCTCGCGATCTTCGAGGAGCCGGCCGCGCGCCTCCACCCGTTCGCCGTCGGCCGGCTGGTCGGGCTGATGCGCGAGGCATCGAAGGTCCAGCCCCTGGTCGTCTCGACCCAGCACCCGGCCGTACTCCGGCACGCCCCGGTCGAGGACGTCTGCCTGGTATCGCGCGACGCCGACGGGTTCTCGGTCCTCTCCAGGCCCGCGGACCGTACCGACGTCCAGGCATTCCTCGAGGAGAAGGTCGGCCTCGACGACCTCTTCCTGGCGGGAATCCTCTGAGAGCATGGCGCGCCTGAACGTCCTGGTCGAGGGATCGGACGACGTCCGGTTCTTCGAGCACGCCCTGGTCCCCCGCCTCTCGGAGCGGTGGGGTGAGGTCCGGCTGATCCCGTACGCCTGCCTCCGGCGCACGGCCGTCGACCGGCTCCTCCTGGGCTTCGCCCGCCTCGGGGAGCCGTACGTCATCGTCGCGGACATCGACAACGAGCCGTCCATCCGGGCCAAGAAGCGCGTGATCCTGGGTCGGTTCGAGGAAGCCGACCCGGCCACCATCGCGGTCGTGGTCATCGAGATCGAGTCCTGGTACCTGGCGGGCGCCGACGACGGCTTCCTCAAGCAGGAGGGCCTGCCGACCTACTCCTCGACCGAGGAGATCACGAAGGAGGCCTTCAACTCCCTGATCCCGCGAAGATATCTCTCGCGGGTCGGGTTCATGCTCGACCTGCTCGACGGCTACTCGCTCGAGCGCGGGGCCGGGCGGAACCGGTCGCTCGCGTTCTTTCTCCGGCGGTACGCCGCTGACCATAAATAGCCCCGTGGCCGAAGGATCTGCATGGCAACGACCAACGAGACCGGACAGATGAGGTGCCGTGTCTGCAAGTACGTCTACGACCCGGCCGTGGGCGACGCCCGCGGCGGCATCGAGCCCGGCGTCGCGTTCGACGACCTCGCCGACACCTGGGTCTGCCCGAAGTGCCGCGCCGCCAAGATCCGATTCTCGCCGGCGGTGTGACGGCAGACCGCTCGGATACCTCTTTTTCTTGCCGACGCCCGCCCTCCGCGGCCCGGAGGAATTCATAAATACGACGGGGTCGACGAAGACGGCATGGCAACCGAACCGTCCATGAGACCGCGCATCTGCCTGGTCTGCGCCCACGTCTACGACCCCGCCGCGGGAGACGCCAGGGGAGCGATCCCGGCCGGAACGCCCTTCTCCGAGATCAGTGACGACTGGCGCTGCCCCGTCTGCAGCGCGGCAAAGCCGATGTTCCGGGAGCGGTGAACGGGGCCATGAGTGTCCGCAGCATAGCCCCCGGCGTCCTCTCGGTCGGCGCCGTCGACTGGGATCGTCGGCTCTTCGACGACCTGATCCCGCTCCCGCAGGGGACGACCTACAACGCGTTCCTGGTCAGGGGCTCGGAGAAGGTCGCCCTGATCGACGCGGTCGACGACACGATGGAGATGGCCCTGATGACCAACCTCTTCCGGGCCGAGGCCGAGCAGATCGACTATATCGTGGTGAACCACGCCGAGCAGGACCACTCAGGGCTCATCCCCCTCCTGCTCGAGATGTACGGTGCCGCGATTGTGGTGACGAACAAGACCTGCAGGGACCTGCTGATCGCCTTCCACGGTATCCCCGAGGAGCGGATCCAGGTCGTCGGGGACCGCGAGACGATCTCGCTCGGCGACAAGACCCTCGAGTTCCTCATCACCCCCTGGGTCCACTGGCCCGACACGATGATGACCTGGTTGCCCGAGGACCGGATCCTCTTCAGCTGCGACTTCCTCGGTGCCCACCTCGCGACGAGCGACCTCTTCGTGCGCGATCGCGCCGAGTGGTACCTCACGGCCAAGCGGTACTACGCCGAGATTATGATGCCGTTCCGGACCAGCATCCGGGGCTATCTCGAGAAGGTCCGCGAGCTCGATCCGGGGATCATCGCCCCGAGCCACGGCCCGCTTCATGATGAGCCGGCTGCCGTGCTCGAGGCGTACGACGACTGGGTCTCGGACGAGGTCAAGAACGAGGTCGTGATCGTCTACGCCTCCATGCACGGCTCGACGAAGGTCATGGTCGGCCAACTCGTCGACGCCCTGATCGACCGCGGCGTGGGCGTGCGGCAGTTCCACGTGACCGCGTCCGACCTGGGTGACATCGCCATGGCGCTGGTGGACGCGGCCTCGGTGGTGATCGCGGCCCCGACCGTCCTCTTCGGACCGCACCCGGCGGTGATAGAGGCGGTGTACGTCGCCAACGCGCTCCGGCCGAAGACACGGTTCGCGTCGGTGATGACCAGCTACGGCTGGGGCGGCAAGACCGTGGACGTCCTCAAGGGGATGCTCGGCAACCTGAAGGTCGAGCTGCTCGAGCCGGTGGTGGTCAAGGGCTATCCGTCACCCGAAGGACAGGAAGCGATCAAGGCGCTTGCCGACGCGATCCGCGACCGGCATGCAGCCTCGACGAGCGACTGGACCGGTCCGGCCTGACCCTCTTTTTCAGTTCCGAGCACTTCATTGCGGATGCGGGCCGACTCTCTGCAGACATGCGGATCCTGCTCGTCTCGACCCAGGACTACATCCACCACCCGGTGCCGTCGCGCCACCATTACCTCTTCGAGGAGCTGGCGACCAGGCACGAGGTCCACGTTCCCCACTTCCACGTCAGCCGGGCGCCCGAGCGCGAGACTCGGCTGCGCGTCCACGAGGCGACCCGCTTTCCGGTCGAGAGCCCGCTCCTCCACTACACCCTCAACGCTCCCGATCATTACCGGGTCCTCTCGCGCGTGATCCGCGACGAGGCAATCGACGTGGTTGTCGCGGCCCACGTGCTGGCCGGCGCGGCCGTGATCAACGCGGCGCGGCGGCGCGGAGTCCCGGTTCTCTTCGACCTCAAGGACTGGTTCCCCGACTCCGCCGCGGCCTACTACGATAGCCCGGCCCTCAAGCGCCTCATCCGGCGGTCGGTCCTCGAGATCGTGAAGTACAACCTGGACCGCTCAAACCGGATCACAACGGTCTCGCCCGGGCTCGTGGAGAAGCTCGCCGGGTTCGGGTATGACGCCGATCTCATTACGAACGGAGTCGACACCCGGCTCTTCCGGCCCGTGGACGGCGGGCCCGTCCGGGAGGCGCACGGCATCGAGCCCGGTGACTACGTGATCGGCTTCGCCGGATCGATCGAGCGGTGGTACGCGCTCGACCGGGTGATCGAGGCCATGCCGGACGTTATCGACCGCGTCCCGGAGGCGGTGCTGCTGATCGTCGGGGGCTCGCTCTTCACGGGGTACCTCCCCGAGCTCCGGGCCCTCGCCGAGCGGCACGGGATCGCCGACCGCGTCCGCTTCGCCGGGGCGCAGCCGTACGCGGCGCTGCCCGGGTTCATCGGCGCCATGGACGTCTGCACCATCCCACTCTCGCCCCCGCAGTGGGTCGACATTGCGCTGCCGAACAAGTTCTTCGAGTACTCGGCCTGCGGCAAGCCGATCCTGACCACCCCGATCCCCGACGTGCAACGGATCGGCGGCCGCCACCTCCACGTCTACCGGGACTACGACGAGTTCGTGGAGCTGGCCGCCGCTCTCGCGGCCGAACGCCCCCGGTACGATACGGACATGTCGTCGTACGACTGGCGGACGAAGGCCGCCGCGATCGAGGCGATCCTTCAAGAGATGGCAGGGCAATGAGGATGGCATGGGCATCCCGTGCTCGGTGATCTCGGACCCGCTCTTCTCGCGCCACCACCTGGACGCCCACGACGAGAACCGCGGCCGGCTCGACGCGATCGAGCCGTTCATCCCCGACCGCGTGCACCGCCATCCCTCGGTACCGGCGTCGTTCGCCGACCTCCTCCGCGTCCACGACGAGCCCTACGTCCGTGAGATCGCGGCCCTCTCGGCGCTCGACGGGGTCACGTTCATCTCGGCCGACACGTACATCGGCCCCGGGTCCTACGACGTGGCGCGGTATGCCGCCGGCTCCTCCATCGCGGCCGCGGCCCACGCACTGCAGGGCGAGCACTGCTTCGCGCTCGTCCGGCCGCCGGGCCACCACGCCTCACGGGACCGGGCCATGGGGTTCTGCATCTTCAACAACGCCGCCGTGGCAGCCGCCTCGGCCCTCGAGGCGGGCCTCGACCGGGTCGCGATCCTCGACTGGGACCTCCACCACGGCAATGGCACCCAGTCGATCTTCTACGACTCGGACCGGGTCCTCTTCCTCTCGGTCCACCAGCAGGCTGAGTTCCCGGGCAGCGGGTGGGTCGACGAGGTCGGGGAGGGCGACGGGCGGGGGTTCACCCTGAACGCCCCCCTTGCCCCCGGCTCCTCGCTCGTCGACGTCGAGTTCGTCCTCGACGAGGTCTTTCTGCCGGCCATGCTCTCGTTCGACCCCGAGCTCGTCATCGTCTCGGCAGGCCAGGACATGCTCGAGGACGACCCAAAGGGCGGCCTCTGCCTCCGGCCCGGCCATTACGGCGCGCTCGCGGGCCGGGTCGCCGGCGCGCTCGGCATGCCGCTCGCCCTCGTCCTCGAGGGCGGGTACGGGCCGTCGCAGCACCGGGCAGTCGGGGCGATCCTCGAGGCACTGACGGGCATCCCGTTCCCCCCGGAGACGGGAGAGCCCCGCCGGTCGACGCGCGAGGTTGTGACGGCACTCCGGCGGCTGACGGGGTAGGCAGAAGGTTTATCGGGACAGGGCACCGTACCCGCAGGCATGGAGACCGGAGAGGTGACCGTCGGCATGCGCGCCCGGTACGGCCGGACCGGGACGGTCGGTACCGTGACCGGCGTGCAGGCGATCGACGGCGAGACCTTCGCCGTGCTCGACTCGACCGGGCTGATGTACAGGCTGGACCAGCTCGTGCCGGTCGGCACCGCGACGAGCGAGGGGCGCGAACAGAGGACCGAGAAGATCGAGGAGATCGAGGAGCAGCTCAGGCGGGACCGGGAAGGGATCTACCGGACCGACGGCGGGCAGTTCGAACTCGACAACAGCTGCGAGGGCGGGGGCTGAGAGGCCCCCTACTCCTCGAGGGCGATCGTCGTCAGCTTCACCGACTCGACGCCCTTCTGCGACATCAGCCGCTCGGCCAGCGCCTTGAGATCGGCGGCGTCCCCGTGGAGGAGGACGACCTCGAGGCAGCGGGTGTCGGTTACGTGCGAGTGGAGCGTAGCCTGGACGACATGGCGGAACTCGTGCTGGATGTCGGTCAGCACAGGCAGGAGACCACGCTGGTCGTGGTCGTAGATCATGGTGATGACCCCCTGGCGCTCACCCTGGACGTCGGACATCCACCGGTAATAGGTGATGTAGTTCCGGATCGCGTCGCGGATTCCCTCCGAGCGGGACGAGTACCCGCGCGCCGTGATGATCTCGTCGAACCGGTCCAGCAGGTTCTTCGGCAGCGAGATGCCGATCCTCGAGAGCTCGGTCTCCATACCCTCCGGTTTGCGGAGAGCCGGTATTAAATATTACGAAGTACTTCTGGATTTCGTAACACTTCGTATGCAGGCGATCCAAATGGGGCCAAATGCTCGCCGTACAGGCCGCATTATGCTGGACACCACATATAAGTAGGATTGATATACATACAGTAGGGAGGTTCGAGACTTTTGGGTGATGTAACCATCCCGAGCGTGAATATCGGGGTCGTGGGCCACGTCGACCACGGCAAGACCACGCTCGTAAACTCGCTTACGGGCGCCTGGACGGACCGGCACTCGGAGGAGATCAAGCGGGGGATCTCGATCCGGCTCGGGTATGCCGATGCCACCTTCTACCGCTGTCCGGCGTGCCAGGGCAGCGAGGCGTACACGACGTCCGCGTCCTGTCCCGGGTGCGGCGGCGAGGCCGAAGCGTTCCGCTCGGTCTCGTTCGTGGACGCACCGGGCCACGAGACGCTGATGGCGACCATGCTCTCGGGCTCGGCCCTGATGGACGGAGCCATGCTCGTCATCTCGGCCAACGAGCCCTGCCCGCAGCCCCAGACCAAGGAGCACCTGATGGCGCTCCAGCTGGTCGGGATCCGCCGGATCGTTATTGTCCAGAACAAGATCGACGTCGTCTCGCAGAAGGTCGCCGTCGAGAACTACAGCCAGATCCGGGAGTTCATCAAGGGGACGATCGCCGAGGGCGCGCCGATCATCCCCGTCTCGGCGCAGAAGGGGATCAATATCGGGGCCCTGATCGAGGCCCTCGACACCACCATCCCCACACCCGAGCGCGACCCGGAGGCGGCCCCGATCATGCTCGTCGCCCGGTCGTTCGACATCAACAAACCCGGTGCCTCCTGGAAGGACATCAAGGGTGGCGTCGTCGGCGGATCGTTGATCCAGGGCGTCCTGCACGAGGGCGACGACCTCGAGATCCGGCCGGGCCGGCAGGTCCACCCGGGCCGGTGGGAGCCGGTCGAGACCAAGATCACCTCGATCAACATGGGCAGGAAGAAGATCCAGGAGGCGACGCCCGGGGGCCTGCTCGGGGTCGCGACCAAGCTCGACCCAGCGCTCGCCAAGTCCGACGCGCTCGCGGGCCAGGTGGCCGGCGCCCCCGGATCGCTGCCCCCCGTCTGGGACCGGCTCCGGTTCCGGGTGACCCTGATGGAGCGGGTCGTCGGCGCCACGAGCGAACTGGCGATCGAGCCCCTCAAGCACAACGAGCCCCTGATGCTTTCGGTCGGGACGGCGGTCACGGTCGGGGTCGTCACCGGCTCGCGGAAAGAGACGGTCGAGATGCAGCTGAAGCGACCGGTCTGCGCCGCCATCGGCGCTCGGATCGCGATCAGCCGGCAGGTCGGGGCGCGATGGCGGCTGATCGGGATGGGAGTCCTCACCGAGTGAGGGTGCTCTTCGACGCGAACGCGCTGATGATGCCGCTCGAGACGGGGATAGACCTCTTCGCCGAGACACGGGCGTTGGTCGGGGGCTTCGACCCCCTGGTGCCGACCGAGGTGCGGGCCGAGCTCGCGGGCCTCGCCCGTCAGCAGGGGCGGCGCGGAGCTGCGGCCCGCTTCGGCCTCACGCTCGCCGCCGGCTGCGCCGAGGAGCCGCTCGGCCCCGGCGCCGTGGACGCCGGGATCGCGAGATACGCCCGGGACCACCACTGCCTCGTCGCGACCAGTGACCGCGCGCTCCGCCGCGCGCTGCTGCGCGACGGCGTGCCCGTGATCGCGCTGCGCGGACCGCGGCGCGTGACTCTGGAGAGAGGATGAGAAGGAGGGAGCCATGTACTACCGAATGAAACTCGAAGACAAGGTCCGGGTGCCGCCCAACCGGCTCGGCGAGGACCTGGAGCTCGTCATCCTCGACGTGCTGCAGGAGCAGCTCGAGGGAAGCATCGACAAGGAGATCGGGATCTTCATCGCCGTAACGAAGGTCATCGACGTGGGCGAGGGCGAGCTCGTGCCGGGCGACGGCGCGATCTACTACGACGTCACCTTCGAGGCCGTCGCCCTCCGGCTCGCGCTGCAGGAGGTGATCGAGGGGCTCGTGGTCGAGACCACGACCTTCGGCTCGTTCATCAGCCTCGGGCCGATCGACGCCATGCTGCACGTCAGCCAGATCTCGGACGAGTTCATCACATACGACGAGAAGAACGGCCGGCTGATATGCAAGGACTCGGGCCAGTCCATCTCGGTCGGGGATAAGGTGCGGGTCCGGGTCGTGACCCTCTCCCTGAACGAGCGGGAGCCCCGGGACTCGAAGATCGGGCTGACCATGCGCCAGACCGGCCTGGGGACCGAGGCCTGGCTCGAGGAGGAGCTCCGGCGCGAGCGCGAGGAGAAGGAACGCCGGGGTGGTCGCTGATGGTCGCGCGCCGCCGCGAGAAGCAGCTCCCCCGGGTCTGCCGCGAGTGCCACCGTGTGGTGGAGGGGGAGTCCTGCGTGACGTGCAGCACGATGAACCTCTCGACCGACTGGTCGGGATACCTCGTCGTAATCGAGCCGCGCCATTCCCAGGTGGCCAAGAAGATCAATATCGACATGCCCGGGCGGTACGCGCTGAAGGTCCGGTGATGCGCCGACTCCCGGACGAGCATCGGGACGCGTTCCGAGCCCCATACGGACGTCTCTACCCGTCGATCGACGCGGCCCGCCACGTCCTCGAGGGGAGGATCGTCCTTGCCGTCGGCGACGTGGTGACGGCTGGACTCCTCGTCGAGGGGATCGTGCCGGCCGTCGCCGTCGTCGACGGCTTCACGGCCCGGGACGTGCCCGTCGCCCCCGTCCTGATCCCCGGGGCGCAGGTCATCCGCGTGGCCAACCCGGCCGCGACGATCACCGGCGCGCTCGAATCGGCCGTGGCCGACGGGATGGCCTCGCCGCCGGCCCTCGTCGTGGTCGATGGGGAGGAGGACCTCGCCGTGGTCCCCCTCGCGCTCGCCGCGCCCGACGGCGCGGCCCTCGTCTACGGCCAGCCCGGCGAGGGTGTCGTGGTCGCCACCATCGACCCAGAACGCCGGGCGCTGGCCCGGGCCCTCCTGGACCTCTTCATGGAGGCGTGAGGACAGGCTCTTTTATGAGACTTGCTCCCGAATAGCTAGAGGATATCGATGGAGATAGAGATCGTACAGGACACCCGCAACGAACTCCTGAGCCGGCGGGAGCTGCGTTTCGTCCTCACGCACGACGGGCCGACACCGTCGAGGAAAGAGATCGTCGGAAGGCTCAGTGCCATGAACAACGTCCCCGAGGAGCTCACGGTCCTCGACCCGCTCGCGACGCGGTACGGGATGATGCAGGTCGAGGGGATGCTTCGCATCTACGACACGGACGAGGCCAAGAACCGGGCCGAGTCGGCCTACCTCTTCAGTCGCGGCGGCCCCAAGCCGACCGAGGAGGCCTGAGATGGCCGCGAAGGGCGGCAAGGGCAAGTCCGAGTCCAGCCCGGTCAAGCGATCGTCCTACTACGCCGTCGACGGCGAGAAGGCGAGCCTCCAGCGCCGGTACTGCCCGCGCTGCGGCACTGGCGTGGTGCTGGCCGAGCACAAGGACCGCGTGGCCTGCGGCCGCTGCGGATACACCGAGTTCAGGGAATAGACCGATCCAATGCCGGCGACCGGGCAGGTACTCGGCCTCGAGGGGACCGCGTGGAACCTCAGCGCCGCCCTTTTCGACGATGACCTGGTCGCCCTCTCCTCCGACCCGTACCGACCGCCCTCGGGCGGCATCCACCCACGCGAGGCGGCACAGCACCACGCGGCGCGGATGAACGACGTGCTCAGGCCCGTCCTCGAGGCTGCGTGCACGCCAGCGGCGGTCGCATTCTCGCAGGGCCCGGGCCTCGGGCCCTGCCTCCGCACGGTCGCGACGGCGGCGCGGTCCCTCGCGATCGCGTTCGACGTCCCGCTCGTCGGGGTGAACCACTGCCTGGCCCACGTCGAGATCGGGCGCTTCGCGACGGGCTGCACGGACCCGGTGGTCCTCTACGCCTCGGGCGCGAACACGCAGGTGATCGGGTACCTCGCCGGCCGGTACCGCGTCTTCGGCGAGACCCTGGACATCGGCCTGGGCAACGCGCTCGACAAGTTCGCGCGGTCGAAGGGGCTGCCGCACCCCGGCGGCCCCGCGGTCGAGGAGCTGGCGAAAGGAGGCGACCTCGTGGACCTGCCGTACACGGTCAAGGGGATGGACCTCGCGTTCTCCGGCCTGGTGACGGCGGCCTCCTCCTCGGCGGTACCGCTCCCGGACGTCTGCCGCAGTCTCCAGGAGACCGCTTTCGCCATGTGCGTCGAGGTGACCGAGCGGGCGCTTGCCCACGCGGGAAAGGAGGAGGTGCTGCTCGTCGGCGGTGTCGGCGCGAACCGGCGGCTCCAGGAGATGCTGCGAACCATGTGCGAGGACCGGGGGGCCGCGTTCTTCGTCCCGGAGCCGGTCTACCTCGGGGACAACGCGGCCATGATCGCGTACACGGGCCGGCTCCAGGCGGCGCACGGCATGACCGTGCCCGTGGCCCGGTCGCAGGTGGACCCGGATTTCCGGATCGACCAGGTGCCGTGCCCCTGGCGAACTGACCGTCCCGAGACCTTCGCCCGCGTGGTGCCGCGCGGCGCCGAGGCGGAGGTCGAGCTCGGAAGGGACGCGGTCAAGCGGCGGGTGCCGAAGCGGTACCGCCTCCCCGCGCTCGACGAGCGGCTCCGGCTCGAGCGGACGCGGGCCGAGGCGCGCCTCCTCTCCGCCGCGCGGCGGGGCGGCGTGGCGACGCCCGTGGTCCGCGAGATCGACGGCACCTCGATCGTCATGGAACGGGTCGAGGGCGACGTTCTCAAGGCCGCGCTCGACGAGGCGGCCGTCCGGGCCGCGGGCAGGTCCGTCGGCCTCCTCCACGCCGCCGGGATCGTCCACGGCGACCTCACGAGCTCGAACATGATCGTGCGCGACGGCCGGATCGTCCTGATCGACTTCGGCCTGGCGCAGGCGACCGAGGAGCTCGAGGCCCGGGGGGTCGACGTCCACGTCCTCCTCCAGGCCCTCGGGGCCGCCTCGGCTGATCCCGCGCCGCTCGTCGCAGCCTTCGCCGACGGCTATCGCGCGACCTTCGACGGAGCTGACGCGGTCCTCGCGCGGGAGGCCGAGATCCGGCGGCGGGGGCGGTACCTGTGAGGCTCGCGGTCGTCACGGGAAACCCGCACAAGTTCGAGGAGGTCGCCGCCTTCCTCGCCGGCACGGTCGAGCTCAAGCACGTCCCGCTCGACTGCCCCGAGTACCGCGACGACGAGGTCGGACCGATCGCGATCGAGAAGGCGCGGTTCGCGTACGCGTCGCTCGGCCGGCCGCTGATCGTCGACGACACGGGCCTCTTCGTGACGGCGCTCAACGGCTTTCCCGGGCCATACGCGGCCTATGTCCTGCGCACTATCGGCAACGAGGGGCTCCTCCGGCTCGTCGAGGGCGGGGCCGACCGCTCGGCGCGCTTCGTCACGGCCGTCGCGTACGCCGACACGGACGGGATCCAGGTCTTCGAGGGGCGGCTCGACGGGGAGATCACGGACGGGCCGAGGGGCGCCGAGGGGTTTGGGTACGACCCGATCTTCGCCGTCGGCGGCCGGACGCTCGCCGAGCTCCCGCTCGCGGAGAAGAACCGGTTCAGCCACCGGGCCCGGGCGCTCGCCGCGTTCCGCGACTGGTTCGCGGGACAGGGCGCCGGCAACAACCGTTAAGTCGGCTGCCAGCGCCATATTATAGACTCAAGACCACGTGGTGACAGAAAGATGGCACGATTCGCTGAAGCCGAGGAACGGCTCCTCAATGTCAAGATCTGCATGCGCTGCAACGCCCGGAACGCGGTGCGGGCGACCTCCTGCCGCAAGTGCGGGTACCAGAACCTCCGGCCCAAGAACAAGGAGCGCAAGGCGTAACGCGGCCGGTTGCCGCGTGGGTCAGGCGCTGTAATACGTAACCCGTTTTCCCTTTTTACTGTACTCGCCGCGGAACGTCTCGAGGTTCCGCTTGTACCCGATCCGGTCCTCGACGCCGAGGGCGCGGAGCGCTTCGCGGACGCGCATCACCTCCTCCTCGTCGCGCCAGTCGGCGGTGTAGACGTAGACGACGTACCGGTCGTCGCGGGCGTCGGGGTTCGGCTTCGCGGTCGAGACCTTGGCCGAGATCCCGAGATCGCCCTCGGCCGTTGCGTCGCGGACCCGACGCCAGACTGCGTCGACCTCATCGGCCGGGAGGAAGATGAGCCACTTGCCGGCAAGCTCGTCGTCGACCGCGTCGGGCCGGATCTCGGGCGCGTCCTCGACGATCCAGTACATCTGCGTCGTCCGGGTCGGGACGACGCCCTCGCCGGCCCGGACGGCCTCGAGGATCGCGTCGACCGTGCCGAACCGCTCGATGAGGGCGGCGGCGAGCGGCGGGTAGTCGGCGGAGAGATCGGCGAAGGCCCGCTCGAGGTCGGCGGAGATGTCGGCCCCGTCCTCGACCAGCCGGTAGAGCGACCGGCCGGTCGACCGGAGCTCGCGGTGCAGGAGGTTCTCGAAGATGCCGTAGGCGATGTCGCCGAGGGCGGCGGGGTCGACCTCGTCCATGTGTATCGATACGGAGCGACGGCAGAAAGGGTTTATGATATCGCGATGGCCCGGGGCACGGAGAATGAAGCAATGGCGACCGCCGGAGGAGGGGGGGCCGGGACGGCGGGGTCGGCCATCGCACAGGTTTCGCGGACCAGCAGGCCGTCAGGCCTCCTCGTCGCGGTCTTGATGGCCCAGAGGCTCCCCGCAGTGCGGGCAGACCAGCCCGGGCCGTGGTTGTGCCTGCAGCTCCTCGATGAAGCCCGCGGCGAAGATGCCGGCCGGCAGCCCGAAGAGCGCGATTCCGATCACCGCGGTAATGGCCGCGAGAACCCTCCCCACGGCCGTCACGGGAACCACGTCGCCGTAGCCGATGGTGGTGATCGTGGCGAACGTCCACCACATGGCCGCGATGATGCTGGGGAACTCCTCGGGCTGGGCCTCGTTCTCGACCGAGTACATCAGGCCGGACGAGATGACGAGCAGCATCAGGATCACGACAAACGTGATCACCAGGTCGGCCTTCTTCTTCTCGAGGACGCGGGCGAAGATCTCGAACGACTCCGAGTAGTGGCCGACCTTGAAGAGACGGAAGAGCCTGAAGAGCCGGAGCATCCGCAGCGTGCGCAGGTCGACCGGGATCAGGAACGGCAGGTAGAACGGCAGGACCGAGAGCAGGTCGATGATGGCTAGCGGCGTGGCCATGTACCGAAGACGGCCGCGGACAGGATCTGCGTACGCCGGGTCGGCGGTGATGCTCCAGATCCGGAGGAGGTACTCGACGGTGAAGATGGCGACCGAGAAGACCTCGAACGCCCAGAAAAGATCCGAGTAGCGAGCGTCGAAGGCGGCGTCGGACTGCAGGATCACGGCAATGACGTTCGCGACGATGAGCAGGGTGAAGCCGATGGTGATGAGCTTCTCGCCCGTGCCGGCCGCGGCGGGGTCGTAGTCCAGGTAGTCGTGTACGCTCTCTCGAAGGGTTCGCATTCCTGAAGAGAGAGCTGCGAACGCCTGAACAAAAAGGGTTGCCTTACGCCGGGGTCAGGCGGCGCCGGGCCGGGGCGTCCTCGTGTCAACCCCGCGCGCCCGCAAGGTCGATGAGGAGGTTCGCCACCTCGAGCGGCGCGATCAGCTCCGCCTCGTGGCCCGTCGCGATCGTACGGACCTCCCAGCCGCGCTGCCGCGCCGTCTCGGCGAACGGCCCGAAGAGCGAGGTCAGCGGCCCGACCGTGCAACTGATGTAGGCGCGCGGGATCACCTCGCTCCGGGGACTGCCGGGCGGCACCGGCTGGGTGTAGGTGGCGAAAGGGTGCGGCGTGACCCGGGCCCGGTACCATTCCGCCAGCACCGGGTCGTCGATCCCCATCAGGGACGGGGGCGGCGAGTGGCGCGCTCCGCCGCCGGGTCCGCTGTCGGCATCGATCATGGCCCGTATCTCCGGGGTCCAGAGGTCGGCCTCGCTCTGTCCCTCCCTCGGGACGTACGCGTCCAGGTAGACGAGGAGCCCGAGCCGCTCGGGGACGGTCGCAGCCACGCCCGTGATGACCATCCCGGCGTAGCTGTGGCCGACGAGCACGGCGTCGGTGAGGTCCTCGTAGAAGAGCAGGCTGGCGATGTCCGTGATGTGGGTCGCCAGGTTCACGTCGCATCCGGCGAGGTGGGACCGGTCGCCCACGCCGGTCAGCGTCGGGGCGTACACCTCGTGCCCCGCGGCGCGCAGGGCTCGCGCCACCCCCTGCCAGCACCAGCCGCCGGCCCCGGTGCCGTGCACCAGCACGAAGGTCGTCACGTGATCACCCCGGGCGCGGTGCCGGCCCCGCAGGCCGGGCCGGTCGTCGAGCCGTGCATCGTCGCCGCCGCAGGAACGAACCGTCGTGTCATCCCGTCCGTCTCCGCTGCACCATGGACGGGAGCGTATAAGAACCAAGCGCCCCGGGGCCGTGGAGGGGTCTCGTTCTCCTGCCCGACGAAAAAAAGAGTTCGGACGGGGTTCTCAGAGGTGGTTGAAGAGCCAGACCACGTCGGCGAAGTCGATCCGGCCGTTGTTGTTGAAGTCGAAGCATCCGATCGGTTCGTTCGCCGCGATCCAGGTCATCTGGTTGAAGAAGAGGACGACGTCCGCGAAGTCCTTTCTTCCGTTCCCGTTCACATCGTCGTACAGCCCGTCGCCGTTCGTGTCCGTCGGGAGGCCGGCGCCGCCGGGGACAAGGAGGGCTGGCGAGGAGGCGAGCGGGGCGAATACCTGGACCCGGTCATTGCCGGTGTCGGCGACATAGACATTGCCCGAGCCGTCGATCGCGACTCCCCCGGGGGCGCTGAAGACCCCGGACGCGGTGGTGTCGGCCCGGACGGAAGATCCGTTCGCGGGCTGCCCGCGCCCTCCGACCTGCCCGAGGTAGGTGCCGTTCTTGGCGTACTTCTGGACCCGGTTGTTGCCCGTGTCCGCGACGTAGACGTTGCTCTGGTTATCCACCGCGACCCCCTGGGGGGCGATCACCTGACCGATCGCGGCCCCGGTTCCTCCGATCTGCCCGGCGAAGGAGCCGTCGGGGTTGAATACCTGGACCCGGTTGTTCCCCGTGTCGGCGACGTAGATGGAGTTCGCGGCATCCACGGCGATCCCCGAGGGACGCAGGAACTGCCCGATCCCGAATCCGCCGAGTCCCCCGGGCGCTCCGAGGAACGAGAGGGGGGTGCCGTTCGCCGCGAACGTCTGGGTCCGGTTGTTGCCCGTGTCGGCAATGTGGACCCTGCCCGCGCCGTCCACCGCGATCCCCTGGGGCCCGAACATCTGCCCGAGATTGACGCCTCCCAGTCCCCCGATCCCCATCTGCGAGAGGAAGGTTAGGTTCATATCGAACGCCTGGACCCGGTTATTGCCGGTGTCGGCGACGTAGACTGTGCCCCCTCGGTCCACGGCGATCCCGCTGGGACCGACGAGCTGCTGGGCGGGGGGACTCCCGGTCCCTCCGATCCGCGAGAGGAAGGTGCCGTTCCTGTCGAACTTCTGGACACGGTTGTTGCCCGGGTCGGCGACGTAGACATTTCCGGCGGGGTCGATCGCGATCCCCCCGGGGGCCTGGAACTGCCCGGGACCGGTACCGGAGGACCCCCAGACCTTCACGACTGCGTAGGCTTCCGTCACCGTCGGGGTGGGCGTTGGGGTCGGTGTCGGAGTGGCTGTAGGTGACGGTGTCGGTGTCGGTGTCGGCGTGGGTGTTGTGGTGGCGCCCGACGTGACCGTGAACAACCCCGGAGGGTACTCGACGTTGTAGGTCGCGCCCGGGTTCCCGATAGAGACGAAATAGCCCCCGACGTACGCGTTGGCAGGGATGGTGAATGTGCACAGGAACTGGTTCGGGCTGATCAGCGTCACGCCGGTCGCCCAGAACGTGGTGTTGGCGCTGGAGACTCGGAGAGTCATGCCGGACGCGAAGTTGGTCCCGGTGACGGTCGCCGTGACCGTACTGCCCCGGGGCGCCGACGACGGCGAGATGCTGGTGATGGTCGGCGAATCCATCACGGTAAAGACGTTCGATTTCGTGATCCAGGTCGTTGTGCCCGGGTTCTGGACCTTCACGCCCCACGACCCAAGATACGCGTTGTTCGGGAAGAAGACGGAGCAGTGGATCGACTCGCCGTACTCCTCCACAGACTCCAAATCCGCTTCGACCGTCTGCCCCCCGCCTGTGAGGACGACCTGCGCACCGCGGACAAAGTTCGTCCCCTGGACGATCACATTCACATTCGTGACACTCCCCCGGTAGATCGGATTGGGCATGATGCCGGTGATGGTCGGGGTCGGCGCGTCCTGGACGGCGAAGGCGCCGGCTTTCGAGACCCAGGTCGTCGAGCCGGGGTTCTGGAATTCGACGTCCCACGTCCCGACGTATGCAGTGGCAGGGATCGCGAGGTCGCAGACGGCCAGGGTCGACGTACCACCGATCACGTTCACGTTGGTCGCCTCGATGGTCTGCCCTCCCCCGGAGATCCTGACCCGGGCACCGGCGGCAAAGCCCGTCCCGACCATCGTGGCGTAGACCGTGGACCCCCGGTACCCCGTCGCCGGAGAAAAGCCCGTGACGGTGGGCAGAGACTCGATTCGCATCTCGTCGAGGACGGGAGCCACGTCGGTGCCGAGGGGCGCCACGGAGTTCGCCGGTACCGGGATTAGCCCGTCCAGTCCGGCGGCCGGCTGGCCGAGAACGGCCAGGAGGACGAGGAGGACCAGGACCATGGATCGCATAAGGGGGGATTGGCCGATCGGGATATAATGCTATTGCTTTATAATTCGGTCGCTCTCATCCCGGGACGACACGGACGGGCCGCCGGCTCGATCACCGCCGGCAGCAGCGGGCCGGCATGCGTGACACCTGTGACACTTCCAGTGCACACCCCCTCTCCATGGGACCGTTCCGCCGACAGGACGGCGTCCCCGTGCGCCCGTGCCGCTTTCAAAGTGATCCACACCCCTTCAACGGGAGCATTTCTGCGCAGGGCTGGACAGGGGTATCCCGGTGTTCATGGTACAGACAATCGAACCGGTACCACTGACGTGACGACCCGAATGTCCCGCATCGATCCCTTTATCGGCCCGGCTCGTGATCATAATAACCATGAAATGGCCGCGTGACCACGGTCTCACGATGCGGATCTGGCTGACCATGGGCCTGCTCCTCCTCGTCTACCTCGCGTTTCTCGCGGTGCTCCGCACGCTCGGGGTGGGCCTGGGATGGCTCGTCCTGGTCTCGGTCGGGTTCGCCTTCGTCCAGTACTTCTTCAGCGACCGGCTGGTCCTGATGTCCACCGGCGCTCGCGTCGTCGACGCGGACGAGTACCCGCAGCTGCACGCGACGGTGGAGCGGCTCGCCACGAACGCCGGTATCCCCATGCCCCGTGTCGCGGTGATGCCCTCGCCCGTGCCCAACGCGTTCGCCACCGGGCGTTCGCCGAAGCACGCGGTGGTCGCGGTGACGGACTCGATCCACAAGCTCCTCTCCCCTCGCGAGCTCGAGGCCGTCCTAGCCCACGAGCTCGCGCACGTCAAGAACCGGGACATCCTGACCATGACGATCGCCTCGTTCGTCGCGATGATCGCCTCCCTGATCATGCACAATGCCATCTTCCTCTCGCTCGGCGACCGGCGGGACGGCGGCAGCCCCTGGCTCCTCGCCTGGATCGCCGCGATCGTCGTCTGGGTGGTCTCGAACCTGCTCCTGATGTCGCTCTCGCGGTACCGCGAGTTCGCGGCCGACCGGGGCAGCGCGCTGATCACGAGCGACCCCGACTCGCTCATCTCGGCCCTGACCAAGATCAGCGGCCGGATCGCCCAGGTGCCGGCCGAGAAGCAGCGGCAGGCCGAAAGCGCGAACGCGTTCTTCATCCTGCCCGTACGGGGCTCGACGCTGGCCGAGCTCTTCGCGACGCACCCCCCGCTCGAGCGGCGGATCGAGGCCCTCGAGCGGATCCGCGCCGAGCTCGGGCCCGGCCGGGTCATCGCCTGAACCCCCCTCATTTCTCGCCCGCTCCGCCCGGGGGAAACGATAAAATGGGCGGACGATTAAATATAATAGACCGCACGGCGAACGGATGAAGGCAGTTCGCATCGATGGTCTAGTGGTATGACTTTGGCCTTCCAAGCCAATAGCTCGGGTTCAATTCCCGGTCGATGCATGGGGCGCGTGGTCTAGCTGGTTATGACGTCGCCTTCACACGGCGGAGGTCCGGAGTTCGAATCTCCGCGCGCCCATTCTCCCTTCTCTCCAGGCCGGCATTGAAAGGTATTTGAAGCTCTCGGGCCCACCCTGTCGGCATGCGGGACAACAACGAGTACCAGCGGGCACTGCTCTATCTCTACGGCAAGTCGCTGATACTCCACGACACGTCGCTCTTTCACCCCGTGCTGCGGTTCCACTTCCTCGACGCGGTGGCGCACCTGGACTACACGCTGGGGCTCCTCTCGTACAACTTCGCCTCGCCCAAGAACATCATGGGCATGGAGTACATGCGCTGGCGGATCGACGAGGAGAAGAGGGACGACCGGCCACTCTTCCGAGGGTTCGTGAACTGGCTCAAGGCGAACCACCCCGAGCGTTTTGAGCGCCTCCCGACGGTCTGGCGGCTGGTCTACGACGACGAAGACCCGGCGGGATACCGGTCGTTCCGGCTGGTGCTCGACCCGGACACGAAGACGGCGCTCCCGGTCGGGTTCTTCACCATGGCGATCGACGAGCTCTTCGAGAGCGAGTTCCTGAAGGGGCTGTACTCGGAGACGGGCTCGCTCGACCGGCTCTTCGAGGAGTACCGGGCCAGCCGAGCATGACCGGGGTCGCCCGCCTCACGGCCGACCTGGTGGCCTGCCGCTCGGAGAACCCGCCGGGGGATACGCGGGAGTGCGCGGAGCTGGTCCGCGACCGGCTCGCGGCGCTGGGCCTGGAGCCCGTCATCACGGGCGAGACGGCGGAGCGGGCGAACGTGGTGGCGAACGGACGGGGGGCGGATCTCCTGCTCTGCGGCCACCTGGACGTGGTGCCGGCGCTCGACGAGGGGTGGTCGTTCGACCCGGTCGGGGGCGAGGTGCGCGACGGTTACGTCCTGGGGCGCGGCGCGACGGACATGAAGGGTGGCTGCGCCGCGCTGATCGTGGCCGTGACCGAGGCGGCGGATCGCGGGCGCGACGTCTCGCGGATCGCCCTCGCCTTCGTCTCCGACGAGGAGACGGGCGGCGGCGGGATCGACCACCTGCTCGGCGCGGGGCTGCTCACGCCGTGCGACTGCCTGATCGCGGAGCCGACGCCGGCCGAGGCGGTCTGTATCGGCCAGAAGGGACTGCTCCGCGCCCGGTTCCGGTTCACGGGCGAGCCGGGCCACGCCTCGCTCTACCCGGCGCGCGGCGTCTCGGCCGTGATGGAGGCCGTGAGCCTGATCGAGTACGTGCGGCGGCTCCACGAGCGGGTCCACGACCCGGGCCCGGCGCTCGCGAGGGTGATCGCGGACTCGGAACGGGTGCTCGAGATGGCCTTCGACGCGCCGGGGATCGGCTCGGTCCTCCGCCGGATCACGTACAACCCCGGACGGATCGAGGGGGGCGAGAAGGCGAACATCGTGGCGGAACGATGCGACCTCGAGCTCGACCTGCGCCTGCCCCTGGGCTGCGAGCCGGCCGCGCTCGCGGAGGAGCTGCGGGCCCACGCCCCACGGGCGGCGATGACGTGCCTCTCGGCGTCACGCCCGAGCAGCACGCCGCCGGAGGCGCGGATCGTCCTCGAGACCTGCGCGGCGGTCGAGGCCGTGCGGGGAGCGCCGGCGGTCCCGATCGTCCAGTGGGCCGCGTCGGACGCCCGGGCGCTCCGCCTGGCCGGCTTTCCCACGGTCGAGCACGGGCCGGGCGATCTCGCTCGGGTCCACGCGGTCGACGAGCGTGTCCCTGTGGCGGCGCTCGAGGCGGCGGTGGCGGTCTACGGCCGGCTTATCGACGCCTATACCTGACCCGGGCACCCCCCCGGCGCCAGGGCGGCGCGTGACAATTTACAAATGCTTAACCGGTCCCGGCGCACCATCCTCTACGATACAAGCCGGACCTCACTCGCATGCTCCTCCCGTCCGTCCCGCTCGATGCGATCCGACTGCCGGCCCTGCTGTACGACGCCGGGGGCCGGGTCGTCGCCGCGAACGACCGGGTCGAGGCTCTTGCCGGACGAACCCTCGTGGGCGCCTCCATCGCCGAGATCCGGGACGCCTTCCGGCAGCGCACGCCCGGCGGGGCGGCGCTCGCCCTGGACGAGCTGCCCGCCTCGCGGGCCCTCCGCGGGGAGGAGGCAGTCGGTGTCCCGCTCGAGATAACGGCAGCGGACGCCCAGACGGTGCCGGTGCTGGCCACGGCCTCGCCGCTGTGGGACGGCGACGCCGTCACGGGCGCGCTCGTCGTCTGGCAGGACGTCTCGGGGCTGGTCGAGAGCGAGGTGAAGTACCGCACGCTCTTCGACTCGATCGACGAGGGCTTCTTCCTGGTCGACGTCATCTTCGACGAACAGGACCGACCCGTCGACCTCCTGTACGTCGAGGCGAACGCGGCCGCGGTGAGAATGCTCGGCCAGGACTGGACGGGGAGGCGGCTCACCGAGCTCAGCCCGCACTACGAGCGGTACTGGTTCGAGATCTTCGGGAAGGTCGCGCGCACGGGCGAGCGCGTCCGGCTCGAGCGCTACGCGGCGCCGGACCGGACGTGGTACGCCTTCTCCGTCTTCCGGGTGGGGGGCCCGGAGAGCCGCCGCGTCGGGAACACCTTCCTCGACATCACCGAGCGGAAACGGGCCGAGGCGGCCCTCGCGGACTCGGAGGCGAAGTACCGGCAGCTCTTCGAGTCCCTGACCGAGGGGCTCGTCGTCCTCGAGCCGATCCTCGACGAGGACGGCGTGCCGGCGAGCTTCCGCTGGCTCGACGCGAACCCGGCGTTCGAGCGGCTCACGCCCCTGACGCTGGACGAGATCATCGGCCGCGACGCGCGCGAGACCCTGCCCGCGCTCGGGCCGTACTGGGTCGAGACCCTCGCCAGGGTGGCAGAGACGGGAGAGCCCGCCCAGGGCGAGATTCACGACCCGGACCACGGCGGGTGGTACAGCGCCTACGCCTTCCGGCCAATGCCCGGTCGTGTGGCCGTGCTCCTCTCGAACGTCACCGAGCGCAGGGAGAGCGAGGAGCGGTTCCGCTCGGTGCTCGACCACTCCCTCGACGCCCTCTACCGGCTCAACCTCCTGACGAGCCGGTACGAGTATATCAGCCCGGCCTTCGAACGCATCGTGGGCCGTTCGGCGGAGGAGATGGGGTCGCAGGCCGCCGAGGAAGCAATGGGGTGGATCCACCCCGACGACCTGCCCATGGTGGCGGCGGGCCTGGCCCGCCTGGAAGAGACCGGGTCGGCGGAGGTCGAGTACCGGTTGAGGGACCGGGACGGCCGGTACCGCTGGATCTCGAACCACCTCTCCCTGGTGCGGGACGAGTCCGGGAGACCGCTGTATCGCGACGGTGTCGTCCGCGACGTCACTGAGCAGAAGGGAGCCGAGCAGGCCCTCGCTGCGTCGGAGGCGCGGTACCGGGAGCTCTTCGAGTCCATGACCGAGGGGTTTGCCCTCTGCGAGATCGTCCTCGATGACGCCGGCCGGCCGGTCGACTACCGGTTTCTCGCGGTCAACCCCGCCTTCGAGGCCATGACCGGCTTCGCTGCGGACATGGCCGTCGGCCGGCGGATCAGCGAGCTCCAGCCCGGGCTCCAGCCCGTCTGGATCGAGCGGTACGGCCGCGTGGCCCTGGCGTGCACCCCCGAACGGTTCATCGAGTACTCCGTCCCGCTCGGGCGCTGGTTCGACGTCTACGCCTTCTCGCCGGCCCCCGGCCGGTTCGCCTCGCTCTTCCGGGATGTCACCGAGGAGCGGCAGGCTGCGGAGGCCCTCGCCGAGAGCGAGGAGCAGCACCGCCGCCTCTTCGAGACCATGCTCCAGGGCGTGATCTACCAGGATACAGACGGCCGGATCGTCAGCATGAACCCCGCGGCCGAGCGAATCCTGGGCAAGAGCGCCGAGGAGTTCCTGGGCAGCTCGTCGATCGGCGAGGAGCACGACACCCTCCGCGACGACGGCACGCCGTTGCCGGGGCTTGAGCACCCATCCATGGTCGCGCTCCGGACGGGCGCGGAGGTCCGGGACGTGGTCATGGGCGTGTACAACCCCCGCGAGGGGAATTACCGCTGGATCTCCATCACCGCCGTGCCCCTCGTTAGGGAGGGCGAAGCGGCGCCGTACCAGGTCTACACCATCTTCGACGACGTCACCGAACGGACGGAGATGGAGCGGGCTCTGCGGGAGAGCGAGGCCCTGCTCTCGCGCGTGCTCGAGCTCTCCCTGGACGGTATCTACCGCCGTGACCTCGTGACCGGCCGGTACGAGTACGCGAACCCGGCTCTCGCATCGATCACGGGCTTCCCCCTCGACGAGCTCCTGCGCATGGACCTGGACGCGATCAGGGCGTGCATCCATCCCGATGACGGGGCGTTCATGCGGGAGGCCTTCAGAACCCCCGATGGCTGGTCGGGGAAGGGAGAGTATCGGTTCCGGTGCCGGGACGGCACCTACCGCTGGCTCTCCGAGCACGTCACCGTGGAGGCCGGTGACGACGGCCGGCCGCAGTCCGTCACCGGGGTGGTCCGCGACATGACCGAGCAGCGCGAGAAGGAGGAGGCGCTGCGCCAGAGCGAGTCGAAGTACCGATCGCTCTTCGACTCCCTCGACGACGGGTTCTGCATCATCGAGGTGCTCTTCGACGAGTCAGGCACGCCGGTCGACTACGTCATCCTCGAGGCGAACCCGGCGTTCATGAAGCAGACCGGCCTTGCGGACGTCATCGGGAAACGGATGCGGGACCTGGAGCCGGCCCACGAGGAGCACTGGTTCCAGATCTACGGCGAGATCGCGCGGACGGGTGAGCACCGACGCTTTATCCAGGCAGCGATGCCGCTGATCAGTGGGTGGTACGAGGTCTATGCCTTCCCCAGCGGCGCGCCGGGCTCGAACCGGGTAGCGATCCTCTTCACCGATATCACCGAGCGGAAGAAGGCCGAGGAGACGCTCCTGGAGTACGCCAGGGACCTCGAGCGCTCGAACGAGGACCTGGAGCGGTTCGCGTACGTCGCGTCTCACGACCTGCAGGAGCCGCTCCGGCCGATCGTCAGCTTCAGCCAGCTCCTGGAGCGGCGCTACAAGGGCAGGCTCGACGCCGACGCGGACGATTACATCGCGTTCATCGTCGAGGGCGGGAACCGGATGCAGACCCTGATCCTGGACCTGCTCGCCTACTGGCGCGCGAACTCGATGCCCCTGGAGCAGCGCCCGACCGACGTGGAGGCGGTCGTGGCCTCGGTCGAGCGCAGCCTGGACCACCAGCTGCAGGAGGCCGGTGCCGTCATCACGCGTGACCCGCTGCCGACGGTCACGGTCGATCCGCTCCAGCTCGAGCAGGTCTTCACGAACCTGGTTTCGAACGTGATCAAGTTTCGCAGGCCGGATGTGCCGCTCCGGGTCCACGTCGGCGTCAGACGGGAGGACGATAGCTGGGAGTTCTCGGTCACCGATAACGGGATCGGAATCGAGGAGGAGTATTTTGATCAGCTCTTCGTGATCTTCAAGCGGCTCCATACCAGGGACACCTATCCCGGCACCGGGATCGGGCTCCCGATAGTAAAAAGGATCATCGACCGCCACGGGGGGAGGGTCCGGGTCGAGTCGGTGCCCGGAGAGGGGTCGACCTTCTTCTTCACCCTGCCGGCCCCCTGATCCGGGGGCGACCGGAGTCACGCCCAGCCATGCTCGTCTTCTGCCACCTCTTCGCGGGGGCCGCGATCGGTCTCGTCCTCGCCCGGGCGACGGGCGACCGCCGGCTCGTAACGGTCGGCATGCTCGCGGGCATCCTGCCCGACCTGGTCGACAAGCCGCTCGGTCACATCTTCCTCGCCTCGACACTCGACAACGGCCGGCTCGTCGCCCACTCGCTCGTCTTCCTGCTCCTCCTTTTCGTCGCCGGGCTGCTGGTATTCCGCCGGCGCGGCCCCCTGCTCGCCCCCGTGCTGGCGCTCGGCGTCCTCTCGCACCAGCTCCTCGACGCGATGTGGCGCGACCCGCCGGCCTGGTTCTATCCCTTCCTCGGGCCGTTCGTGCCGGGTCACTACCCCGATTACTTCCTCTCCGGGCTCGCGGCCGAGCTCGGCTCACCCGCCGAGTGGCTCTTCGGCGCCGCTGTCCTCGCGCTCCTGGCCGGCGTGGTCCGCCCGCCGTTCGTTCGTGCCGATCACGCGCGCCTGGCCCGGCGACTGCTTCCCGTGGTCGCCCTCGCCGTGGGGATCGCCGGGCTCGCGGCGCTGGTGTGCGCCATCGCGGGGCAACCCCTCGCGCTCGCCCCGGCCCTACGGCCCGCCGATCTGGCCCTGCTCGGCCTCGCCGCGCTCGGCGGCGCCGTCGTCGTCGGTGTGCACGACCCGGCAGGCCGCGAGCGCCCGGAGGAGCGAGGGGAGGCGGTAGTGGTCCTCGGCGACCATCCGTGCGAAGAGTGAGGGGGGCACGAGCGGGCCGAAGGCCACCCCCGCCGGCGGCATCGCGGGCAGGCAGGCGGCGACCTCGTTGGGCGTGGCTTCCTGCATCTCCTCGAGCGCGGCGAGCACCCGCAGCCCGCCCTCGCCGGGCCGGCCGGCGCGCCGGACCGTCACTCCCAGGTCGTCTGGCAGAATCGCGGGCCGGCGACCGAGGCGGGCGCGGAGATACGCCCCGACGACCCGGTTGCCGGCGGCGCCGAACGGCGTCAGCACGAGCACCTCCGGGGGCCCCGCGTCCCCGGGGCGCCGCTCGGCGACCGTGACCCCGGATGGCGCGACGCCGGCGGGGAAGGCGTCGAGCGCCTCCTCGAACGCGTCCCGTGTCGGCCCGTCGAGCGGGAGCGAGGTCGCCCGAGCCGCGATGATCCGGAGCGTGGAGCGGGCCACCAGCGGGCTGGCGCCGCCCCGCATCCCCGACCAGAACGCGCGCCGGGTGCTCGTCCCCGCCCCGGGCTCGACAATGAGGAGTCCGTGGGCGTCGTCGCGACCAACCACGCTCCAGCCTCTGCCCCCGAGCGAGAAGTCCCCCGGGGCGTCGACCCGGGCAAAGCGGGCGTCGAGCCGGCCCACCTCCTCGCCGTCGGGGGTGATCGCCCGGTAGTCGCGCCCGCCGCGCAGCACGCTGAAGAGCTCCTGCCTGTGCGCGCCGCCGAAGGCCGCCTCGGCCGCGGGGCCGAGCATGAGGAGGTCGCCGTCGGTCGCCGCGAAGCCACCGGCGACCAGGTGGTCGAGCACGAGCCCTGCCTCCTCGGCCGGGATCTCGCGGAACGGGCCGAGGGGGAGCACCGCGTCGAGCAGGGCGTCGCGCCGCGTGCGGCCGGCTCCGGCGAGCGCGAGGAGGAGCTGCTGCGCGAGGACGTGGTACGGCCGCACGGGCGGCTCCACGGGCTCGGCCTCCCCGCGCGACGCCGCCTCGACCGCGCCGAGCGCGAGTACCAGGTCGGCGGGCGCCGTGAGGACGAACGCGAACCGGGGCGGGCGGCCCCGCCGGCCCGTCCGGCCGAGCCGCTGGAGGAACGAGGCGACCGAGGCCGGCGGGCCGAGCTGGACCACGAGGTCCAGGTCGCCGATGTCGATCCCGAGCTCGAGGGTCGAGGTGCAGGCGATGCAGAACGGTTCGCCGGCCTTCGCGGCCCGCTCGGCCGACTGCCGGGCCGCCTGCGAGACCGAGGAGTGGTGGCAGTAGAGGGTCTCGAGCCTCCCCTCGAGCAGGGTCGAGAGCCGTTCCACCGCGCCCCGCGACGGGGCGAAGACGAGGGCGCGCCGTCCCCGGACCAGCCGGACGATCGCGTCTGCCCGGTCCTGCTCGCCCTGCTCGACCGCGAACGTGAACCGCCGCGGGACGCGCGGGGCCGGGATCCGGACGAGCTTCGTCTTCCGGCCCGGGCCCGAGAGCCAGGCCAGGACGTCGCGGGGGTTGCCGATCGTGGCCGAGAGGCCGATCCGCTGGACCGGCCGGCCCGCCGCCTCGTCGAGCCGGTCGAGGAGCGCTCGCACCTGGACCCCGCGCTCGGTGCCGGCGAAGGCATGGACCTCGTCGATCACGATGTACCGCAGCGGCGCGAAGCGGCCGGCGGCGGCGGGCGCGTGGAGCATGACCTCGAGCGACTCGGGCGTGATCAGCAGGACGTGCGGCTCGTCGTCGGGGTCGTACCGCCGCTCCGACGGCGGGACGTCGCCGTGGTACGCCGCCGCCGTCAGTCGGCCCGGGAGGCAGAGCCCCTCGACCCGGTCAAGCTGGTCGTTGATCAGCGCCTTGAGCGGCGAGAGGTAGACGCAGTAGACCCCCGCGGCGCCCTCCTTGAGCGCCCCGTCCACGACCGGGATCAGCGCGGCCTCGGTCTTGCCGCCGGCCGTCGGGGCGATCACCAGCAGGTCCGCGCCGGTTGCCGCGGCGCGGACGGTCTCCTCCTGGAGCGGCCGCAGCGCGGTCCAGCCGAGCCGCTGGAGAAGGGTCAGCTGGAGCGTGGAGTGGAGGTCATCGTACGCGCCGGGCATCCCATTCAGCTTCGGGGGCCGGGGGAAAAAACCTGGCGTGGAAAGCGTAACGAAAGGTTTTTATAGGTAGCTGCGGACTTCTTTCCAGGTATCCCGGATGGCACGCACCTCTCGCTTCACATCGGCGTCCTCCGCATTCGCATTCCTCTTTAGCTAGGGAACCTGCCCGCGTGCCGGTTCCCCGTATCGTTTCCTCAGAACACCTCCGGGTATCTACCTTCAACCTCTCGGTGATGACACATGTTCGCAATCAGCGATCCCCAGATCCTGCTCGGCTACGGCCTCTCCATCGGCTTTACGCTCGCGTGTATCGCGTACGGACTCTATCACGGCTACCGGGGCGAGACCAGTGGCAGTTGACACCCTGACCCTCGCCATCGCGACCGCGATCTACCTCGCGATCACGATCGCGCTCGGCTACCTCGGGTATAAACGGACGAAGTCGAGCGAGGACTACCTCCTCGCCGGCCGGAAGCAGCACCCGGTCGTGATCGCCCTCTCGTACGGCGCGACCTTCATCTCGACCTCCGCGATCGTCGGCTTCGGCGGCCAGGCCGCGAACCTCGGCATGGGCCTGATCTGGCTGACCGTGCTCAACATCGGCCTCGGCATCCTGATCGCGTTCGCGGTCTTCGGAAAGCCGACGCGCCGGCTCGGCCAGCAGCTCGGCGCGGTCACCTTCCCCGACCTGATGGGTAAGCGCTACAACTCCCCGTTCATGCAGTACGGGACGGGCATCGTGATCGTCCTCGGCATGCCGCTCTACACGGCCGCGATCCTGATCGGCGGCGCGCGGTTCATCGAGACGACGCTCGGGGTCTCGTACACGACCTCCCTGCTCGCCTTCGCCGTGATCGTCGCGCTCTATGTCATCTACGGCGGCCTGATCGCCGTGATGTACACGGACGCGTTCCAGGGACTGATCATGCTCGTCGGGATGACCGCGCTCCTCGTCCTGACCTACATCTACCTCGGCGGGGTGAACGCGGCCCACTCCGCGCTCGACGCCATGACGCCGCTCGTGCCGGAGACTCTCGCGGCGCAGGGGATGCAGGGGTGGACGTCCATGCCGGACCTCGGGTCGCCGATCTGGTACACGCTGATCACGACTCTCGTGCTCGGTGTCGGGATCGGCGTGCTCGCCCAGCCCCAGCTGGTCGTGCGGTTCATGTGCGCCAAGGACGACCGGACGCTCAACCGCGCCATGGCGGCCGGCGGGCCGTTCCTGCTGATGATGACCGGCGTCGCGTTCACGGTCGGGGCCCTGACCAACGTCTGGTTCTACCGCGAGGGCGGCCAGATCGCGATCCAGGCGGCCGGCGGCAACGTGGACTCGATCATCCCGCTCTACATCAACCAGGCGATGCCGGACCTCTTCATCGTCATCTTCATGCTGACCCTGCTCGCGGCCGCGATGTCGACGCTCGCCTCGCTCTTCCACGCGATGGGCTCGGCTCTCGTCTGCGACGTCTGGAGCCGCGGGAAGGCCTGCGTCCACTCGGTCCGGTCGAACCAGGTCGGCTGCGTGGTGATGATGGTGGCATCGGTCGGGCTGGCGTTCCTGCTGCCCGGGTCGATCATCGCTCGCGCGACGGCAATGTTCATGGGCCTCTGCGCCTCGGCCTTCCTCCCGATCTTCGCGGTCGGCGTACTGACCGAGCGGCCGAGCCCGCTCGCGGCCAAGGCGAGCTTCCTCGCCGGGGCGCTCTCGTGGCTCCTCTGGACGGTCTTCGTCCACGCGGCGGAGGCGAAGCCGATCGGGATCTCACAGGCGCTCTTCGGCGTGCCGACCCTGCTCGGCGCGCCCTGGAGCCTGATCGACCCGATCGTGATCGCGCTCCCGCTCTCGACACTGGTGATCGTCGCGGTGCAGGCGCTCAGCGTTCGGGCGGCGGCGCCGGTGACGGAAGCCGGGGCCGGCGAGTAATCCCCCTTTTTAACCCAGCCGGAATATCCCGAGGATCTCGGCGCGCATCATCTCAAGAGGGTATGCCCCGGTGATCCGGCCCGCGAGCCGGCCATTCGCGAAGAGCAGGATCGTCGGGATGGCCGAGATGCCGAAGGCCTGCGCGACCTGCTGGTTCTCGTCCGTGTTGAGCTTCGCGAACGCGATCCGGCCCGTGAACTCGCCCGCGAGGGCCTCGATCACGGGCCCGACGCGCCGACAGGGGCCGCACCACGGCGCCCAGCAGTCGACCACCAGGTAGGGGTGGGACGCCACAAGGCCCTCAAGGTCCCGGGCCGTCGCCGTCAGCACGGCGTCGGGGGGCTGCGGGGCCTCCCGCCGTGCGGTCTTCCCGAGCAGCTCCTGCATCCGTTTCTCCCTGAGGCGGGCAAGTTCCTCGTCCATACCAGGGGCGTGATCTGCCGGGTATTTATGGCTGCTGGCGTTTCCCGGAGGGCTATGACGGATAGGTATTTACCGCCGCAGTGCTCACGTAAATACCCGAAGCGAGGTGGGGTAGTCAGGAGATCCCGTCGGGCTCATAACCCGAAGACCGATGGTTCAAATCCATCCCTCGCTATCATTTCTCGTGCAGCGTCCTCCCCGAGCGGGCGCTATCGGCGCAGCCCGGGGATCCCGAGCCCGCCGAAGACCTCGCCGAACTTGGAGTCGGATCGGACCAGGTAGACGTAGTAGACCAGCACCGCGAGGATAGCGATCGCCAGGTGGACCACCACCGGAGTGCCGATCAGGTTCAGGACGATCAGGGCCGCACCGACGGGGATGAACGGCAGGAACGCCTCCGCGATCAGCTGTACCGTCCGGCGCATGGGTATCCCCGAGAACATGAGCAGGCGGATGCAGAGGAAGCCGTAGACCGCGATCCCCGAGACGCCGAAGAAGAGGATCGCGAGGCGGGCCGAGCCGGCGAGGCCGCCGGCGACGAGCGCGACGAAGCGCGTGACGAAGTTGGCGAGGTTGATCGTGAGGCCGAAGGCCTGCTTCTCCTGCACCATGTAGATGGTCGAGAGCGGTGAGGAGATGAACCAGATCAGCGCCCAGACCGCGAGGAGCTGCGTGTACAGTCCGGCCTCGGCCCATGCCGAGCCGAAGACGACGCTGAAGAGCTCCTGGCCGATCAGGGCGAGGGTCAGCATCGGGAAGAGCCCGATTCGGAGCAGGACCGTGAAGACGGACTCGGCGAGCTCGTCCAGGTTCCCGTCCCGCTCGGCGTTCGAGGCGCGCTGGAAGAAGACCTGCTGGATCGCGCCCCCGACGAGGTCCATGGGGAGGACGATCAGCCGGTAGGCGAGCGCGTAGTATCCCACCTGGACGGGGGAGAAGAAGACGGGCAGGAGGAGCGACGGGAGCTGCCAAGACGAGACGTTGAGCAGGCCCGAGAACGAGTCGTAGAGGGGAAACCGTTTGTACCGCACGAGTACGGCCTTCATACGGGCGCTCGAGACGTAACGTGCGAAGAGGCGGCGGTCGTCGCGGAGGATCTGGGCGCCGAGGACCCCTGACGCCACCCCCTGCCCGAGCGCGCTCGCACCGATCAGGGCGCCGCCGGATGCGTGGCCGGCAAACCCGGCGGCGAGCTGTCCGCCCGTGCTCGCGACGGACGAGACCATCCTGGCAATGGAGAGCCGGCCGTACTTCCGCGTCCGGGAGTTCCAGTAGTTGAGGGCGACGAAGAGGCCCGTGACGAAGACGAACGGGGAGACGAGCCAGAGGTAGCCCGTGAGGCCCGGCGCGTTCAGGGCCCGGACGATGACCGGTTCGAAGAGGATGAAGACGGGGAGGATAAGAAGGGAGATTCCGGTCACGATCGCGACGCAGAGCGCGAGGAGGTTGACCGCGTCGGACTCCCGGTCGGGGAGCATGATGGCGAACTCGTACCGGAGGCACGCGACGACGCCGATGATCTTGGTGATCGAGGTGAAGATGGCGAGCAGACCGAAGGCCTCCGGCGAGAAGAGGCGGGCCAGGATAGGCGAGGCGGCAATGACCAGACCCTGGGAGAAGGTCGTGCCCGTGACGAGCTTGAGGACATCGTGCGAGAAGCTCGACCGGGGGGCAGGCGGCGCCGGCTTCCCCTCCTGCGCCGGGGGCACGGGCTCAGCGCTCACGCAGTGACCTCACCCGCTCGGTGCCCCGGATGACCAGGCCCTCGCTGCCGTGGTCGCTGATCTTCATCGCCGGCGCGCCCGCGATCGTGATGCCGGGCTCGAGGAAGGACCGGTTCACCACCGCGTTGGCGCCGATCGCGATATCGTCGGCGATCCGGATGGGACCGAAGAGCATGGCCCCGGGGCCGATGTAGACGTTGTCGCCGATCTGAGGGGCCTCGTGGTCGGTCCCGGCCCGCGATCCGATATTGACGCAGACGTGGATGCGGCAGTTGGCGCCCACGCGGGCGCAGGAGTTGACCACGATCGTCCCGCGGTGGGCGATGGCGAGGCCCGGGCCGAAGACGTTCGGCGGTATCGTGAAGCCGAGGCGCGTCGAGAGGCTGTGGAACCGGAACCACAGAAGGGAACGGTACGGGGCCCACGAGGGGGTGGCGAGGCAGTTCTCGGCGTACTCGACCTCGCGGAGGAGCCGCTGAAACCCCCAGACCTCGTCCCCGAAGAGCCGGGGGCGGTCCCGGTGGATCATCAGTGAGGCCCGGTCCGCTGCTCGATAGAAATCGTACTCGTCCCGCGATCTGATCGGCACCTGGTCTGATCTCCCGGCGTTTCTTCATCTATTCGCGAAAAACCCTATTAAACCCAACCCGGGTCCGCGCCGTACCCGACGGTATAGCTTTATC
>CAZCUJ010000006.1:53290-100001 GCA_964501565.1 uncultured Methanospirillum sp. | reverse complement strand
ATGTCCTTCTCGCTCGCTGTGATCAGGACCTGGTGCCCTCGCCTCTCCATCTCCCAGATGAAGTTCCTGAAATAATGGACATGCGCAGGATGGTTGATATCGACGACGATCCTCATGATGATCGGTCCGTTCCGGCAAAGGCATTCTCGAGTTCCGCTCGAGTCGGGTAGCTGATCAACACTGCTCGTTTTCGGCCGTGGTATATGAAAAAGCTTCCCGCGGCGAGTGCCGACGCGTTCCCCTCGTAGTACCCGGCATTGAGATCTTCCAGCCGTCCGGCACCCCCGCACGCGATGACCGGGATACCGACTCGATCGGCGATACTCCGGGTCAGGGCGATGTCATATCCCGCCATCGACCCGTCGTTGTCGATGGATGTGATCATGATCTCGCCGGCTCCGAGCGCCTCCATCCTCTGGGCCAGTTCGACCGGATCGAGCCCCGTTGCCCGGCTCCCACAGTGACTGAACACCTCGTACCGACCGTTCGGCCCCCTCCTGGCGTCGATCGAGATGATGATGCTCTGGCTCCCGAAGATCTCGCTGGCCTCCTGAACGAGCCCGGGGTTGACGAGCGCCTGAGTGTTGATCGCAACCTTCTCGACGCCTGCGTTAAATAGCCCGCGGATCTGCTCGATGGTCTGGACGCCGCCGCCGTATGTCAGCGGCATCAGGCATTCACGTGAGATCTTGGCGACCATCTCGAGCGGGATCCTGCCCTTCGCCGTTCGACCCAGGATTCCCTGTTTTCTCGACGCCATGATATCGAGGAAGAGAAGCTCGTCCGCCTCTTTCTCGTTAAAGATCCGGACCGCGTTGATCGGGTCGCCGATGTACCGGGGGTCCTTGAACGCGATCGTCTTGACCAGCCCGTACTCTTTCAGCAACAGGCAGGGGATGACGCGCGGACGGAACATGTTACGACAGACCCACGAAGTTCTTCAGGACCCGGACTCCGCTCGAGTGGCTTCGTTCGGGGTGACACTGGATCCCGTGAATATTCTCCTGCCTGATGACCGAAGGAAACGCGTATCCGTATGTTGTCATGCCGCTCACCAGCTCCTCGTCGATATGGGCGATGTGATAGGAATGGACGAAGTAGAACCTGTCGCCCGACGTGATAGTGCTGAGGAGGGGATCCCCGTTCGGTTCAACCGAGTTCCAGCCCATGTGAGGGATCTTCACCCGCCCACCGTTCGGTTCGAATTGGAACCGTATCGTCTCGGCCCGGATCCACCCGAGACCTTGCACATGACCTTCCGCGCTCTTCTCCGAAAGGAGTTGCATCCCGAGGCAGATCCCGAGGACGGGGACACCGTTCTCCAGGACCTGTTCCTCGAGTGCGGGCACCAGCCCCGAACCCTTCAGGTTCTCCATCCCCTTATCGAACGCCCCCACGCCAGGGAGGATGATCCGATCGGCTGCAAGTATATCGTCAGGATTCGAGGTGACCTTCGCGGAGACACCGATTCGTCGCAGAGTATTGACGATACTGCCGAGGTTTCCCATTCCATAGTCGACGATGACCACCATTCGCGCGTCCCTCAAGAATGGGATAGGGTATCACTCACCCAGGTATTTTTCGTAGAAGACGTGCGGGAGCAGGTTGAGATTGCATGCAATCTTGATGGGGACCCTGGACGCCCGGATGGCCGAGTAGTAACTGGGATAGTCCCGGAAGCTCCTCGCAGGCTCCTCCATGATCTCCCGGAACTCCTCGGGAGTCAGGCCGAGCTTGACGATCGTGTAATCCACGATCTCGGGGTTGTACTCGTAGGGTTTCTCCAACTCTTTCAGCGCATCCTCCCGTGTCATCTGCCCTGAGCGGATCAGGGCGGAGTATTCGAGCTTTCGCTTATCGATGTTGAACTTCTGTGGCAGGTAGAACGACTGGAAGAACTCGGTGTAGACCGATTCGTGGTGATGTCCTCCATAGTACTGCCAGCCAAGTCGCTCCTCGAGGACCTGGTTGACATGCTCATGTTCGTACTGGATGAACTCCGGGACGTTGATGACCTGGATCCGCTTGACGAAGGTATAATACAGGAGTTCCGACAGGCTCATGATGGGAAAACTGGTGATCTTCGCTGAACCGAACTTTGCCTGAATACCCCGAATGTAGCGCCCGTCCATGTAGGTCCACCCGATCGGAGCGACTCCCTCCGTCCGGAACGAATGGCCATTGAGGATATATTTCACGCCGTTCTCCGTCGCAGCGTGGTACAGGACCGAGAGGATAACATAATCCGTCGGGACTTCTGCATCGGACACGGAGGCCCGGAGGAATGCCTTCTGAATATCCTTGAACTCCTCCCAGTCGGCGACGTGGGTGTGCAGGTCGACGTTCAATGTATCGGTGATCGTCTTGATATTTCCGACCCCGATCTCGGAGTTCCAGCCGTTGTCGAAGTGTACCGCGAGCGGACGAAGACCCATCTCGACGGCGACGTAGAGCGTATAGCTGCTGTCACGTCCGCCGCTCACCCCGACGATGCAGTCGTACTCCTTGCCTCTACCGTCCCGCTTAATCCGGTCGATGATTGCCTGGAACCGCCTCTTTCCGGACTCATCGAGCGGATGTTTCTCTTCGAGATCATCGTGAATCCGGCAGTAGGTACAGACTCCGTTCTCGTCAAAACGGATCTCCGGGACTGTAGTATCCATCACACATCGTGTGCAGACCTGTTGGGGAGGGGACTTGTCCATCAGCATTCACATCCAGCAACGCGTGCTCGGTCTCGGATAGATCCTAGAGAACTTCCATGGTAATTATATTTAATCATTTTGTGTATCACACCCATGACAGCAGCGATATCAACACCGAGACAGGCACGGCACCCGTGGCGGAGAGATTCTTCGTAATGATGCTTCCCTCAGTCGTTGCGGTGATAGAGGGGATGATCCGGATACGTGATGTGAACGGTACCCTACGAATGGAGGGATGGGCGAGCGTCTCCCGGTGACGATGCAGGACGACACGATCAGCGCCCGAACGAACATGAACGTGCATCAAAGACCTGCCCCCTCCTCCGTCGTGTTCTCCCGGGCTCTCGCTATACTTCACTAACATCCCATCCTCCATGATAATACTATCTATTATTGAGTCGAACATCGCTCCTCAGCATGCCGGTGCCACGAAGAGCGTCGTGAGCTGTCGCCGGTGGAAGAGAAAATCGTCAGCGAACCGTCTGCTGAAACGTCTCCCCAGTGCAATGTCCGCACCTGAACGAGAGAGAAAAGTGATAAGGATATGTCAGTGAGACGGCATCGCAGACGGACGGTGATCCCGCCAGATCAATACCAGCCACTGTCCTCCTTCTCCTGCTGCATGTCGAAGAGCATGGCAAACAACAGGCACTGGACACCGAGGGCGAACAGGATAAACGAGCTGATGGCGGGCACGAAGATCGCCTCGTTCTCGATGAACCGGAAGTACAGCGCATAGATTGCTCCAATCAGGCCCAGCGCGACAAGGCCGACGCCGAGGAAGAGGAAGAAGACCAGCGGGTGGAAACTCAGCACGACGTACTTCATCTTCATCCGCCGGAGGAAGTCCTTCAGGAGCAGCCGCGAGAGCCGGACGATATAGGTGTGGTACCGGATCTTGCTCTGCTCGAGTCCGTACCGCGCCGGATGCGGCACGTTGAAGACACGGAACCCGAGGATGTTCAGGGAGACAAGGAGATCGTTGCAGTATCCGTATCGGGGGTAGACATTATCCAGGTCAAGCCCCTCGAGGGCGCGAGCCGAGATCGCCGTGTATCCGTTCTGAGGGTCGATGAGCTGCCAGTACCCCGAGGCGATCTTGGTGAGCAACGTGAGGATGACGTTGCCGCTGAACCGCCAGGAACTCATGCTCTGCCGGAACACGGGGTTGACAAGCCGGTTGCCCATCGTGTAATCGCATCTGCCGTTGATGATCGGGTCGAGGAGATGCGGGAGGAACGCCGGGTCCATCTGGTTATCGCCGGCCATGACCGCGACTATCTGCATGTCGTCTTTGAGCGCCCGCTTATAGCCCGTGACGATCGCCGCCCCGACACCGCCGTTCGTCTCGTGATGGATGGGTGTGATCGAGGGATCCCGCGACGCGTAGTAGTCGATGATCTCGCCGGTTCGATCGGTGGAGCAGTCGTTCACGACGTACACGTTCGCAACGAAGTCCGGGATATTGGAGAGGGTCTCGCCGATCAGCAGCTCCTCGTTGTACGCGGGGACGACAACCGCGATGCGGGTATCTCGATACAGGGGGAGATCGTCCCGTCCCCGTCTCGGACGCTCGTTCTTCTGGATGATCGGTATCTCCTTGATGGCGAGTCCCTTGTTGGAGAAGAGCGTGACCATCGTGGGCTCGAAGAGATCGTCATCGGGTAACAGATCGAGCAGTTCGATGGCCTCCATGCTGAGGGCCCGGAACTTCGAGTAGGGGTCGGTGCTCTGGAACGGGATTCCTTCGCCGAGGAGGGTGGCGGACCCGGGGACGGCATCGGGAGAGAACGGAGGAATCGTCTTTCTCCCGAAAAACTGGCGGGACCCGATCACGAGGTCGGCCTTCCCGGAGAGGACCGGGGACGCAACGCGAAAGATCTCGTGGACGTACGGTTCCGCCTGGCCGTCGAGCAGGACGACAGCGGTACTCCCCCCCTCGAGGGCTCTCCTGCAGCCGACCAGGATCGCGTACACTCGACCACGCCCGCCGTAGGATCCGACCGAGACGACATCGGCTCCTGCGTACTCGGCTACCTCCATCGTTCGATCCTCCGAGCCATCGTCGACAACGATCACACGATTGACCATCTGCAGCGTGAGGAGAACGAGGCTCCCGATGGTGGACTCGTCGTTGTGGGTTGGTATGACGACGGCCAGGTCCGAGTCGGCGTTCATGGTGACACTATGCTGAGATCTTGAGATTCCATCGTAGTATGCCTTTCCATCCATTCGTCCGGGAAGGAGCGGACAGAGGGCCGGATATGCAGATCATTCGTGGTCCTGGGCACGGCTGACGACCGGGCGCGACGATACGCACATGCATCGCCCCGTCCGGCGTCCGGACCGTGGGTGAATCCATCTCGGAGAAGGCATACCAGTCAATCCCCAAGGCGCGCCAGTTCCAATCGACACATCGTCGTGATAGGTGGAAGAACAGATATATACTTTTGTTTTCACAAAAGGCTGTAGGATGCGGCAGAACAGAAGGGGTAATGGACAACTAGTTCAATAATTGTTATCGGGAGTGAACTCCATGAGCGAGGAGAGCATGCTGGCGTTCGGCCGCACCTGCGCCGCGCAGAACAGCGTCGGGGAGATCCTCGACGGGCTCGAAGGGAGCGCCGAGGGTGACTTCTACTACGTCCTGAACGAGACGAGCCTTGCCGATTGCATTGACTGGGATTTGACGCCGCTCGAGTGGGTACGCGGCCTGAACCTGGCACTGCTCTTCAAGCTCACGGAACCCGTCCAGAGCTGGGAGGAGGCCGAATCCATGGCACGGGCTCTCAAGGAGTGGGGCATCGCAATAGAGACGAAGGAGGATAAGAACGGCTTATTCCACTTGAGCGTCCTGCGCGGACGCAGGGTTCTCGAGGCGATGACAAGAGCGATCCCCCGCATACGAGCGCCCGGTGAACCGGAGTAACCCACCCCGCCCTGCTCGTTCGTCGTATTCGTTCTCTCCCTGATTCTCCCCCTTCCTGGTAGTCCCGATCAGAGGAGATGACGGGCGCCGAAGAGGTACAGCTGGGCATACCCGGCGTGCTGGCCGAACGAACCACGCCCGTACGCCCGTGCCACCTCGTACGTGGCGGGAGTGATCGGACCTTCGCCGAGTTCGTGAAGGTAATGACGGGCGAGGATGCGTCGGATCCAGACGTCGACGGGGAACGCATCGAGGTGCCCGAGTGCGTACAGGAGAATGCAATCCGCTGCCTTGGGGCCGATGCCGGGAATGGCCATCAGCCCGGCCCGGGCCCCGTCATGCGATGCACTCCTGATCTCCGTCTCCCACGATGGAGCCTCGCAGACCGTCTTCACGGCGGCGCGGGCGAACGGGGCCCGGTACCCCAGGCGGCATGCGCGAAAGTCGTTCTCACTCGCATCCCGGAGCATGGTGGGGCTCGGAAAGGCCCGCGAGTCCTGATCACCGGCGGCGGGAGCGCCCCATGTTGCCGCGATGGCCTCGACTCGGGCCCGCACTGCCGGGATGTTCGTGTTCGTCGCGCAGAGGTAGGAGAGCATGCACTCGAAGAGCGGTTGCCGCAGGACCCGAAGGCCGCGGCAGCAGTCGATGGCTGCTCCGATCACGGGGTCGCGGTCGATCGCTGCGAGGAGCCGATCGAGGTCCAGGTCGAGCGCGAGGTAGTGCCGCACGAAGGTTTCGTCTACTCCCCGGTAGTCCAGGAGGCGTCCGCGCTGGCGAAGGAATATACAGCGCCCTTCGACGACGCCCGTCCACCCACTCCCATCGTGCCGCCAGCGGAATGCCTGCCCGCACCCGAGTGTCGCGTCGAGGTTCAGGGGCTCCGACTCGGCAAGGCGGATGATCTCAGTCATTCGTCCCCGTCGGTACAAGGCGGAGGACGACGAGCGTCTCTCCCTCGACGCGGCGTTCGAGCACCGATCTCCCACACAGGCCGACCGCGCCCGCGAGCCGCATCACCTCGGGGGGATCGGTCAGCGTGGAGACGAGCAGAAGCACCCGGCCTCCCGGAGCAAGCACGCTGGCGATATCGGTCAAAAATCGGGCGATGGTCCTCCGACCATCCGGGCCGCCGTCGAGCGCATACTCGAGCCAGTCGTCGATACGCTCGCCGGGTGCTGTCGGCAGGTAGGGCGGGTTGAAAAGAACCAGGTCGAAGGGGCCGCGGACACCGCTCAGGAGGTCCGACCTGACGACCTCGACCCCGAGAGCCCGCGCCGCCCACACGGCGTGAGGATTGATGTCGAGTGCCATCACGTCGGACCCCCCGGTCACGAGCTCCGCGGCGACATGTCCGGAACCGGTACCGACCTCGAGCACCCGGTCCCCTGGCCGAACCTCGGCGAGGGCCGCCTCGAGGAGGAGCAGGGTATCATCCTCGACGGGGTAGACCTGGTGGGGCGCGGGAGCTGGAGTCATGGGCGTTCGACCGCCGTCCCGAGTGGGAGTATCGGTACCGTGACCGTGCCGCCGGGACTGGGAGTACGACGGGCCGGAGGGACGCGCGCCAGTGTCCAGGAGAATACCGCCCGGGTACCGTGCATGCGGTACTGAGGTCGGAGACCGGCCGGGATAATCGTCACTATCGGGGAAGGGCGTCATCGCTCGCATTGGAAACGCAGGGAGGTCCGGCTCGGCGATCACCGTCGGACGACCCCCCCGGGTTCGCAGCGGGAATTCACGCAGGGCCAATTCCTGCCCCGGGCCTCGTAACCAGGTTCGCGATCGTCGCGAAGTCCTCGAGGTACAGCTCCTCGGGCCGACTCGAGAGCACCTCGGGGGGAAGCTGCGAGAGCAGCCGCTCGACGGTCTCGCGACCCAGCACTCCCGCGGCGGCGCGCAGGCCGTTTCGCACCGTCTTTCGCCGCTGCATGAACAGCACGCGCACCGTGTCGGCGTACACACCCGGGTCGTCGATCGGGAAGAGGGGGCTTCGGGGGGTCATCCTGACGACCATCGAGTCGACGGCGGGGGGTGGTGAGAAGGACGACGGGGGCAGGACGAAGCAGGCCTCGACCCGGGCCCAGGTCTGGACCATCACCGAGAGCCGACCGCACGCGGGGGTTCCGACAGGGGCCCGCATCCGCTCGGCAAACTCCCGCTGGAACATCAGGACCGCCGCCTCGTACGACGACCAGAGCAGGCGGAAGACGACCGGGGACGAGATCGAGTATGGCAGGTTTGCGACCATCAGCTCGAACTCGGGCCACGGGCACCGGGCCGCGTTTCCGTTCACCAGCACGAGCCGGCCCGCCTCGATCTCCGTCGCGAACCGGGCGGCCAGCTCCTCGACGAGGACATGATCGAGCTCGATCGCGGTCACCTCCGCCCCCGCGGCGAGGAGCTCGTCCGTGAGGATACCGTGGCCCGGCCCAATCTCGAGGACGCGCCGGCCCTCGACGGGGTAGGCTTCGACGATCCGCCTGACGGCCGCCGGGTCGACGAGAAAGTGCTGATCGTGCCGCGCGCCCATGGTATCCCATCGGGATTGCCCGTCCCACCATATCTGTCTATCCCGTCACGGCACGCTCGCCCGAGTTAGCCCGGGTCTCCCTGTTGTTTCCTAATCCAGGACGTCGCGGGCCCGGGGTGCAGAACCGTTCTCAAGCCGGGGTGTGACCAGAGAACCAGGTGAGGGGCTCCGCGAACGGGGCACCCGGTCATTCTTTTCGTATCTCGTTGTAGAGGGAGACGACCGAGAGGCTGATCAGGTTCAGCGTGGTGGCGGCGTACCAGAGGTACGCTTCAGCGGGCGAGAGCCGGGCGATCCAGCCCGACCAGAGCATCGCGCAGATGATCGTGAACGAGAGCAGGGTGTCGAGCGCGAGGAAGACGGTCGGACGACCGACGGCCCGGCCAAACTGGGCGATGGTGCAGTACTCGAACGGGGCCGGCCGTCCCGCGAGGTCGAACCCGGACCGGCCGATATTCATGGCGAGATCGGCGAGCGCCCACGCGATCACGATCACGCCGAACGCCGAGATTCCGGGGCTCTCCGCCCGCACCGCGGAGAGGCCGAACAGGAACTTGAAGGCGCAGAACGGGACGCCGATGGTCAGGGAAAGAAAGAATGGGCGGGTGAAGAGACGCTGCAGCGCGTCGAAACCCTGATCCAGCGAGCGGCCATCGGCGTGCATGACCTGTAACGACAGGATGATTACGTCGGACCGGAAGAAGGTGTCTGTCCCGGTGCGCGCTATTTCGAAGTGAAGAGGTGGTACTTGACGTCGGGATCCTGGAGCTCCTCGAGGATCCGGTCGATCACCATCCGCTCGGGATGAGGGATGCCCTTGACCCGGGCGGCGATGTCGGCGAAGGACTCGAAGGGCTGCTTCTCGCGGGCCGCGAGCACCTCCCACATCAGTTTCTTGCCGATGCCGGGGAGCAGGTGGAGCATGTGGAGCTTCGGACTGATCGAGATGGCCCGGTTGAAGAACTGGACGAAGTTCTGTTCGTTCTCCATCACGAGTTGCTCGACCACGTACGGCAGCTCGAGCTTCGCGACCTGTGTCAGATCCTGGTAGAAGACCCTGCGCTTGACCCGCTCGATCTTCTCCCGCTCGCCGTCGCCGATATAGACCCGTTCGTGAATCCGGATCTCGACCTTCTTCGGCACGAGCTCGAGCAGCTTGAACTGGTCGGTCCCGACGGCCTGGATGACGGGTTCCCGCCGGAAGCCTCCCCGCTGGTCGTCGAGGTTGCCCTTCATGAGCACGTCGAGGACGACCGCGTTGAGCTCCTTCTTATCGGTCTTCATGACGCACCACGCTCAGAAGTGAGCGATCACGATCTCGAGGATCGCGTCGAGCTCGTCACCCGTGAGCGAGAACCGCTCCTTGGCGTAGATCGCCCGCAGCTCGTCGCGGGACCGGGGCATCAGGTTCGCAATCCGGTAGGCGATCTCCGGCCGCATCTTCTCCACGCCCGAGAGGGCCTCCACGAGCGCTGTGGCCCTCTCGGGTGTCGTCTTCGCGAGCTGGTTCACGTGCTCGATCGAGCGCCGGAGCTCGTACGACATCTCTCTCTCGTGAGCGAGCCGATCGGCCTCGACCCGGAGCAGGATCTCCCTGACCTCGGGAAGGGTGACCTTCTCCTCGGACTGAATCGCCTTGACCTTCATGCACGACCTGCCGTAGGCTTGTACTCTCTCGCGCGGATGTTAGATGTTGTGTTTCATCTCAGGGGCGCTGGGCCCTGAGATGCTGGGGTCGCGCAATCACGATCTTGTCGGCGTTCCCGTCGCGGATGGCCAGGAGCCACGCACGTCCCCGCCGCTCGATAACCTTACCCGTCTTACCGTGGAACCGCCGGTGGGGCATCCCCTTCTGGACCGAGGGTTCGCAGACGATGTGCACCGACTGCCCGGGCTCGTACTGCTGGATCAGGGCCGTCACGGGCTGGATGCCGCGCTTCCGGAGATCCTTCTTGAACTTATACCGTGTCTTCTTTCGTGGACCGTTGTGATGTGCCATGGTTCTCTTCCTCCGTCGGGTCTTGGACCAGGACGACGTCGAGACGGACGACGCGTGCCGGCAGGCCGATCGTATCGGCGAGGCTCGGACGCGTCCGGCCGCTGTCCCCCGAGATCAGCTCCTTGATGTAGAGACCGGCCTCGCCAAGGACCTCGACCAGAATACCGCCCGCTTCCCGTCCGAGGTGCCGAATATCAAGGACCGTCCGCTCCCGCACGCGGTCCGCCCTCCGGTGCGCGACCCGCTGCGGGGTGCGCTGATGGATCACGGTTCCCCTGAGGACCGACAGGGCGGATTCGATCGCGTCGTCGGAGATATCGCCGTCTACCTCGACCAGAATCCTGTATTTTTTATGCGATCGGCTCGACTTAAGCGTTTCCACCTCGGATCGCGCCGCGGGCCGGACCAGCTCGACCGAGATCCTCCCAGTGGCCGACTCGTTCACCGCGCGCTCCAGGGCCGGGAGGTCGAGCGAGCGGCGCCGCGGGGCGACGATCTCCAGGATGAACGGGCGCCCGGTGCCGATCATCCGGGCATCGATGTCCTCTCGCCCCGAGCCGTGGAGCACGCCGCCCTCGGCCTCGAGGGCCGCGCTGATCGGTCCGGCGACAAGCTCTTCGACCGAGTCGGGATACTGCTTGCCCGTGAAGTTGCAGCGCTCGCACCCCGCCCCGCGGCAGGCACGGCAGTCCCAGTGAGTCTGCGGGATGCCGCGCTCGAACTTGCAGTACCGGCCGTAGATGAAGAGAGGCGAGCGCTGGACCTCGACCCGGTCGTTCGCGATGTCGAGGAGCACGACCACGTCGGGGTGCGAGAAGTCGACCTCCCGGCCCGTCCGTTCCGAGACGCGCTTGCCCACCTCCCGGTTCAGCTCGGACTTCATGGGTTCGGCGTGGGTCAACGAGAGGTCCGACCAGACCATCTCCTCGCACTCCGCGAGGAGTGGAGGCACCCGTGTCCCCACCAGGAAGGTGGCGTACTCGGTCCCCTCGAGAGCAGCAACGACCCGGTCGGCCCAGAGGTCGAGGTCGTCGAGAAGGCCGCTGCAGACGACACAGTCGCCTTCAGGGGGCACGTACGGCTCGTGCCGCTCGATCGCCCGGGCGATGCGGAGGGCGCGGCCCCGCTCCGCGTTCGAGAGGCCCCGCGATCGCTTACCAAAGAACCGTCCGAGGCAGGCGTCGCAGACCTCGCCGGTGGCCAGGATCGCGTCGACCTCCTCGTTGACGGTCATGGGGACCTCCGGTCGAACTCGTTGAGGAGCACGGTGATCGCATGGTCGCCGTGGAGCGACCGGGGGCCGACCGAGAAGCGGGGGAGGTCCGCCGTGAGCTCCTTCTCCTCCTCATCGAGGTTGAGATGGTCCGATACGAGGAAGGCGTCGGGTAGCGAGTCGGCGCTCCGGATATCGGTGCCGCCCTCGTCGAGGAGGGCGAAGTCGAACTCGCCCAGGAGGCGGGCAAGGCCGCCCTGACGGACAGCGATCCCCTTCGTTGATCGGCAGAATTCGCTTTCGCAGGGCAGCGCGAGGGCCTTCTGGATCAGGGATCCCGACGACCGCTCGTCGGGATTCAGGTAGCGCACCCGGTCTCCCTCGATGCGGACCGTCTTCTCGGGCCCGGGTTCGCCCCGGAGGACCAGATAGCAGACGACGTCTCGACGGAGGTCGTGCGAGAGGAAGAACGAGGCCGTGACCGCGCGGCAGAGGACGTCCATCCGGCCGGCACCGCCGGGCATATCGTTGAGGGACCAGGACCCGTCGGTCCTGGCGCGGTGGCCGATCATGGCGATGACGGGCATCTTACTGCTTTCCCGAGAACCGCTTCATGATCCGCTGCATGTCCATCCGTCCTCCCGCAGCCCCGCGGAATCCCTTGAGCGCCCGCTGCATCGTTTTGTGATAGCGGAGGAGTTCCCGGACCTCCTCGATCTGCGCCCCGGAGCCCATCGCGATCCGCTGCACGCGCGACGAGTTGATGGTCGAGGGGTCGTCGAGTTCGAGCGTGGTCATGGAGTCCATGATGATCCGGTACCGGACCATCTTGGTCCCGGTCACCTCGTAGACGCCTTCCGGGATCTCCATCGAACCGAGCGGAAGCATGGACATGATCTGCTTCAGGGGGCCCATCCGGTTCACGGCCTCGAGCTGCTTGTACATGTCCCGGAGCGTGAACTTGCCGCGGAGGACCGCGTTGACGTCCAGATCCGCCGATTCGGCCATCGCCTCCTCGGCGCGCTCGACCAGGGACTTGAGGTCCCCCATCCCGAGCAGGCGCGAGATAAAACCGTCGGGATCGAACCGCTCGAGATCGTCGCTCGTCTCGCCCGCGCCGATGAAGACGATCCCCGCGCCCGTCTCTGCGACGGCCGAGAGCGCCCCTCCGCCCTTCGCAGTCCCGTCCATCTTGGTGATTATCACGCCGTCGATGGCGATCGCGTCGTGGAAGCGGCGTGCCTGCTCCTGCGCCTGCTGGCCCAGCGCGGCGTCGATCACGAGCCAGCGGTGGGTAGCGCGCGCGATCTCGTTGAGATCGATGATCTCCTGGATCAGGTCGTCCTCAAGACCGTGCCGCCCCTGGGTGTCGATTATCACGACCTCGGCCGAGCGCGCCCTGGCGAGCCCCTCGCGGACGACACGGCGGGCGTCCTTCTCGTTCGGGTCTCCGATGCAGGGAACGTTGATCCGCTGGCAGAGGGTAGCGAGCTGCTGGAACGCCCCGGGCCGGAAGGTGTCGGCCCCGATCACGGCGACGCGGAGTCCCTTGCGCTGGAAGAACCGGGCGAGCTTCGCGGTCGTCGTGGTCTTGCCCGAACCCTGGAGCCCGGCCATCAGGATCGTCTGCGGGCCGAGCGCCACCTCGGTCGATGGCCCCATCAGGCCGACGAGCTCCTGGTAGACGATCCGGAGGACGTGCTCGCGGACGCTCATGCCCTTCGCCGGCTCCTCCTCGAGCGCGCGTGTCTTGATCGATTGCGACAGGCGCATCACGAGTTTGACGTTGACGTCGGCCTGGATCAGGGCCCGCTGGAGGTCCTTGACCAGCTCCTCGACCGCCGCGCGGTCCACAACGGTCTTGCCCGCGAGCTTCTTCAGGGCGTCCTTGAGCGAGGTGCCGAGACGGTCGAGAACCATTCTCAGGCCTCCGCCGCGCCGAGGAGATCGGCGACCATCCCCGCGGGCATGAACGCCTCGAGATCGTCGTATCCCTGCCCGGTGCCGAGGAAGACGAGCGGCTTGCCGATCGTGTGCGCGATCGAGATCGCGGCCCCTCCCTTGGGGTCCATGTCGGCCTTGGTCAGCACGATCCCATCCGCGCCGACGGTCTTGTCGAACTCCTCGGCGCGGACCACTGCGTCGTTCCCCGCGATCGCCTCGTCCACGTAGAAAACGAGGTCGGGCTTCATGACCCGTCGTATCTTTCCGAGCTGGTTCATCAGGTTTTGCTTGTTGTGGAATCGGCCTGCCGTATCCGCGAGGACGACGTCGAGGCCGTGTGCCCGCGCGTACTCGACCGCGTCGTAGATCACGGCAGAGGGGTCGCCTCCCTGCTTGTGCTGGATGACGCGAATACCGAGCCGCTCCGCATGGATGTCGATCTGTTCGATCGCCCCCGCGCGGAAGGTGTCGCCGGCCGCGATCACGACCGAGAAACCCTCGCGTTTCAGGTATGCCCCGACCTTCGCCACGGTCGTGGTCTTGCCGGTGCCGTTAACGCCCGTGAAGAGGATCCGAACGGGTCGCTCGTGGCCCCGGATGTATCCCGGCAGGTCGAATCCCTCACCGAGCACCTCGAGGAGAGCATCGCGGAGGGTCTCGATCACGATCTCGTCGGGTGACTCGCGGAACTTCCTGTGCCTGCCCACCAGGTCACGCCGGACATGGTCGATGATCTCCTCGGTCACGGGCAGGGCGACATCGTTCTCGAGCAGGACGATCTCGAGTTCGTCGAGTACCTCTCGGACGTCGTCGTCCTTGAGGAGGAGCTCACGCTCGGTCACAAGGACCTTCAGCTTCGTGAGAACACCCGCCTTCGCCCGCTGCTCGACCGGTTCGTCGGTCACATCGATGGGTGCACCCGGGTCGGCCGGAGATGGGACGTCCAGCCGGTCGTCCTTTCCGCGACGGAAGATACCCGTCCAGGGACGCTTCGACGGTTCGGGGGAGACCTCCTCGGTCTCACCGAGGGGAACGGACGAAGGCACGGACGGTGGAGGCGCCTCCTCAGCGGGTGGCACCAGTGGCGCGGGCGTAACGGGAGGCTCGGCAGGGGGTACGTCGATCGGGGCCTGGGATTCGATCGGAGCCGGGATCTCCTCGGCGTTCTCGCTGATCACGCCACCGAGGCGGGATCGTACACCCGCGAGCTTCCCCTTGAGCCCCTCGAACATGGTCTAACCGGTCGTGACTGGCGGCGGAACCTGTCCCTGCTGGACGGCAAGGTAGATCTGGTCGAGCCGGCGCGCCACCTCGTTCGCCTGCCCCTGGATCTTCCCGAGAGTCTCGGCGAGCCGCTTTGCCGACGCCTCCATCTCGAGCATGCGATCCTCGAGGAAGGCCTTCGCCTCGTTGTTCTGTCGCTCGACGATCACGCTGGCGCCGATGCTGAGCAGGACCCGCTCCGGCTCGAGAATCCGGACGCGGAGCGATGCCCCGCCGCCGACTGGCATCAGGATCGTCCCGTCCTCGGACGCGGCGACGGCGTCCAGGGCCTCGATGGCCGCCGCCGCCTCCGCCCGCCCGCTCTCGATAACCCGGAGCTGCTGGGAGAGCACCTCCATCTGCTGGCCGTACTCGTTCAGGTAGTGCTGCAGCACCTGGACTTCGCGCTCCACCTCATTCACCACTGAGAGGCGTGATCCCGTCAACCTTGATATACATTCGCTTCAATCGGTGCTTGGAGCCGATGGCCGTCATGATCCGTTCGGCTGCCTGCGCCTCGTTCGGCGCGGCGACCGTCTTGGTATACGGCCGCCACTCGTTTCCGCACCGGAAGGTGCCTGTGATCTCGTACTGCTGCATTATATTCCCTCGACAAATCCGAATACGTCCGCCATGCGACCGAGTTCGAACCCGCTCGTCTCGATCCCCGCGAGAAACCCGCGGGAGTTGGCCAGCAGACCCGTGCCGACGAGCCCGGTGCCCATGTTGACCGACCCCGTTCCTATCGGCAGGTCGGTCAGGGCCTCGAGCCGCCCGATCTCCTTCGGCGTCGCCCGCGCGTGGACGAGCACGCCCCGGTTGGTCGCGTACCCGGCCATCCCGACGGTCTTGACACCGCCGAGCGTGAGGCGGGTCACCTCAACCCCGAGGTGGCTCTGGATCTCGGCGACCACGTCCGGCTCCATCTCGGGGTGAACGGCTGCGAACCCGTCGTTTGCCAGGATCACGTTCCCAGCCGCGTTCATCCCCCCTTCGAGACGGTAGACCTCGCGATACTCCTCGAGCGCCTGCACCTCATCGCGGGTTGCAAGTCCGCTCACCACGACGGCCCGGCTGTTGCCGGCGACGAGGGAGCCGACGATCGAGCTGCCCTGTATCGTGGTCCGGACCAGGTCGACACCGAGCGCTCCCTTCAGCGCGGCGCAGAACTCGTCCGGCGCCTCCGGCGGGACGATCGCGATCTCCTCGAGCACTCGGCAGAAGATCCCGATATGCGGATCGCCACCGAAGGCCGTCGTTCGCTCCATCTTACTCCTTGGCGAGTTCGGCCTGGACCTCGCCGTCCTCGAACTTCATCGCCCGGACGCGGATCCTGCGCGGCGGCTTCTCCGAGCCCCGCTCCCAGACCTTCTCGTTGATCGATGCGTCGAGCTTGACGTCCTCGCTCTTCATGTGGCGGACGAGGAAGGACCGGATGTCCTTGATCGCCGTATTCGCCCGCCGCCATCGCGGTGCGCGCCGGGTGTCGCGGAGCGGGATCACGTAGATCTGCTCGTTCATCTTCTCGACCATGATCACACCTTCAGGTTGCTGCGGCGCCACGTGCGCCGCTTGGGGTGACTGACCACGTTGCGCTTGGTCCTGACCATAACCCAGGCCGGGACCCTCCGGTTCTGTTGCGTCGCCTTACCGAGGCGAATCTTGAACCCTTTCGTTGCTCTCGACATCTCTGTTCCTCCACTTCTCCCACTCGCATGGCAGCCGATACCCATGAATCAGGACCTCGATGCCATGACACGCCGGCTCCTCGACGGTATCCGGGTCCGTCCGTACCGGCGACAGCGCATCCACAACCGTCACTTGCGGATGATATTGAAGTCCCGCTTTGCCGGGACCAGTTGCGCAAGGAGCCCTTTGAGCTGCTCGTCCGTTATCTTCTGCCGGATCCGGCCCTGGCGCGCGAGCAGGATCAGCTGCTGCTCGACCCCGGCCGCGAACTCGGGCCGGGTGAGACGAATGGTGTTGAGCCGCTCGCGCGCCTCGGGCTCCAGGATCTCCATGAGGGCCATCTGCACGGCGGTTCGGGCGCGTTCGCGCTCCTCTTCTGCGAGCTGCTGTTCCATCGCCTGGTTCTGGAGGTCCGCCGCCCGCCGCCGCCGGATCTCCGCGAGCTCGTCGTCCGCCATGATACTCCCGCGTTACGCTTCCTGCGGCGGCGAGGCGGTCGTCACTTCGTGCGCGATGCGGTCCATGAACGCCATCCCCGCCGGCGAGACGGTTCGACCGCCCTCCTTCCGCTTCAGGACGAGCCCCGCCGCCTCGAGCTGCTGGAGCTGCTCGCGGATGATGGAGCCGGAACCCTTCCGGAAGGCGTTGGGCCGCGCGCCGCGGTTCTTGCGCCCGCCGTAGAAGGTGCGCATGCGCTGGACTCCCACCGGGCCGTCGATGTAGACCCGGCGGAGTACCGCCGCCGCCCGCATGAACCACCAGTCGGGGTCCTCCGGGGGCATCTCCTTGTGCACGCCCGTCTTGGCGAACTCCGCCCACGCGGGCGGCGCCAGCTCGGGCCGTGCTTTCAGTTCCGTCGCGACTCGCGGGATCAGCCGATCTGCCGGAACATCATATACCGTTGTCATCTGGTCTCCTCACTGTCAATACGTCTGCACGCAACAGTCTTTACGTATAGGTAAGGAGGGTTTTTATGCATTTCGAGCGTTGCAGGGTCAGCGCCGCCGCTCCCGGAGGACCAGGGTGTGCCCGCGGACCTCGACGAGATCGGTCCCCGTTGCGTCAGCGATGGCCTGTGGGTCCACCTCGGCATGGCGGAGCCACTTGACCTTGATCACCTTTCGGTCCTTCACCTGGCGGACGATCTCCTCGAGCATCGCGTCGGTGATCCCCCGCTTGCCGATCCAGCAGGTCGGCTTCAGGCCCTGCATCCGGTTGTCGTCGTTCATACCGTCTGGTTCCGTAGCGCATCCGGTTGCCGCAGGCGAGGCACGTCACCACGACATGATCGTCCCGCACCCGGACGCGCGCGTTCGATCCCGGCCTGAGGAAGGCGTGGCAGGCATGGCAGAAGGAGCGGCGCTGCTCTCGTTCGAGCCGGAGTCGATGGCGCATCGCGATCGCGCGGGCCACATCGACACAACGGTTGCTCCACTCCGGGTTCACCGAGTAGAACCGGTCCGCCGTCTCGAAGAGGTGACGGATCCGCTCGGCCGCGATACGTTTCGCCTGCCTCTGCTGCTGCCCTTTCGCTGTCACTGCCGCACCTCTCCCGGCCCCCCGCGCCTCCCGGCGTCACGCGCCCGGTCCCCGCGGAAGGATTCGGACGCGCCGGCCGTCGCGCACGAGCCGTCCCTCGGCGTAGAGCCGGATCGCCTCGGGGAGGATCCGGTGCTCCTCTACCAGTATCCTCTCCGCGAGCGTCCCGGCATCGTCTTCCTCACGTACGGGCACGCATGCCTGGAGGATGATGGGGCCGGCGTCCATCTCCTCGTTCACGAAATGGACCGTGCAGCCTGAGAACCTGACGCCGTGATCGATGGCCTGCGCCACCGCCCGTAGCCCCGGAAAGGCAGGCAGGAGGGCCGGATGGATATTGATCATCCTGTCGGGAAACGCCCTGACGGTCCCGGGCGAGAGCAGGCGCATGTACCCCGCGAGCACGAAGAGCTCGGCCCCCGAGGCCGCCATCGCCTCGCGGAGGGCTGCCTCGTAGGCGTCACGGTCGGCAAAGGAGCCCCAGTCAACGAGCGTCACCGGGACGCCGGCCCTCTCGGCGCGGGCGATGGCTGGAGCAGCCGGGTTGTCCGTGATGAGCCGCACCAGCTCGACCGGGCAGGTGCCGGCCGCGACAGCGTCGCAGATCGCCTGGAAGTCACTCCCACGCCCCGACGCGAGGACCGCGCACCGCATCATGCCCATGTACTCTGAACGGCCCGGCTTAACGGTTCTGACCCTCGAGCAGGGGCAGTATCAGCTTGACCCGGACGATCCTGTTTCCGCGCATCTGCATCACGACGAGGGTCACTCCCGGATCTTCGAGCGCAGTCGTCTCGCCCGGGTGGGGAATGTGGCCGAGCTGGCTGATCAGCAGCCCGCCGACGGTCTCGTACGCGCCGCTCGTCGGCAGTTCGATACCGATCCGCTCGTTCAGGTCCTCGACCCGGACCGAAGCGTCGACAAGGTAGACTCCTTCGCCGGCTGGCTCGATCTGCGCCGACTCCTCGTCGAACTCGTCCATGATGTCGCCGACGAGCTCCTCGAGGATGTCCTCGATCGTGACTATCCCGACGAACCCGCCATATTCGTCCATTACCATCGCCATGGGAACCTTGCGGACCTGGAGCTCGCGGAGCAGATCGTCGATCTTCTTGGTCTCGGGCACGAAGTACGGATCGTAGATCAGGTCCGCGATCCGCACGCCGGGCGTCCGCGAGACGACGGCGGCATAGACATCCTTGATGTTCAGGACCCCGATCAGGGTGTCGACCCGCTCATGGTAGACGGGCAGGCGCGAGAAGCTCGTCTCGTGGAAGACAGTCAGGGCCGACTCGAGGGAGGTCGTGTCCTCGATCATGGTGACATCCATGCGCGGGGTCATCACCTCGCGAGCGGTCGTCTCCCCGAAGTCGAGCACGTTGTACAGCATCACCTGCTCGCCATGCTCGATCGTTCCCTCCTCCTTGCCGACATCGATCCATTCGCGGATCTCGTCCTCGGTTATGGTCGGTTCGCCGTTGGTTTCAGCCGACCCGAACGTACGCGAGAGATGGTTGAAGAGCCGGATCACGGGGGAGACGCCCCGGGAGAGCAGCAGAACGGGCGCCGCGGAGAGGAGCGCCACCCGGTCGAGGAATCGAGCCGTCGCTATCATGGGGATGATCTGGCCGACCACCACCAGGGCCACCGCCGTTCCGGCGATCGCCAGGGGCACCCCGCCCTCGCCGCGCCCGGTGATGGCGAGATCGGTCGCGAGCGCGGCAGCGGCCACGCAGACGAGGGTCGTCCCGATCATCGTCGTGATCAGGATCCGGTCGGGTTCGGCCCGGAGCTCGGCGAGTGCCCCGGCCCCGCGGCGGTTGTCGTTGACGAGCGTCCGGACACGGGCCCGGGAGACCGAGATCAACGCGACCTCGGCACTGGCGAAGAACGCCGCGAGAAGGATGCAGATCCCGAGAAACGCGGCGGAGAGAAGATCGAGCTGTACCATCTGGTTCACGCCGGCCCAGACCGGCTCTGACACCCGCTGTTTATAAGGGTGATGCAGTACCTAATCGCGGCGTCGCTGTATAAATTTAGCGGAATCGCCGGTCATCCAGTGACCGAGCGTATGAACGCACACTCGGAGGCCAGGAGCGCCACCTTCTCGCCGGCAGTGTACGTGCGGTCGAGCCGGAGGTCCTCGAGTTCGAGCGTGATCGGCCCGTCGTACCTCGTGTCACGGAGCATCTCGAGAACCGCGCGCCCGTCGGGGTGGCCCGAGAGCGTAAGGTGCATCAGGCCGTCGCTCGCCCGCGAGAGGTGGACGTTCGCGAGCCGGTCACCGCACTGTTCCATGAACGAGCCCACCTCGTCGAGCGACGTTCCCATCGCGTGCGAGACGTCGAGGGTGAACCAGAGCCAGTCCTCGCGGTCGAGCAGTCGCCGGACCTCGTCCGGCGAGGAGAGGAAGTTGTTGACCCTGCGCTCCATGTTCTCGATCGCGACCCGGACCCCCGTCCCTGAGGCCGCGGTGCGAAGGGCCGCGATCAGCCGGTCGAACCGCCGGTAGTCGTCGGGGCTGGGCGGTCGTTTCGCTGTTCGGCGTCCCGGGTGTACGGTGACGACCTCGACACCATGCCGCTCGGCGAAGGCAACGGCCTCGATGGCGTATGCCACTGAGGCGTCGGCCACGCGCGGGTTGATCGAGCATGGGTTGAGATCCAGGATCGGCGCGTGGATGGACGCGAGCTGCAGGCGCGGGTGCGCGGCGAGCGCGCTCGAGAGCTCCGCCTCGGGCATACCCCGGAGCCAGAAGTGCGGGGTCTCGAGCCAGAACTCGATCGCGTCGAGCGTGGCCGACTCCGCGTGACCCATGATCGTCTCGACCGGGTACTCGTGAAAGAACATGGTCGAGGCAGAGCAGCGAACCATACCTATACGTGAGCCCGGGAATAAAGAAGATCAATGGATCGAGCCCAGCGGAGCCTCTTCTCGGAGGAATGGGGCTCGGACCCCGAGCCGGACGAGCCCGGCCCGGCAGCGCCTCGCCGCCACGTTCTCGAAGTCGGCGAGCTCGCAGCCATCATCGACGACCTCCTGCTCGACGAGCGCCTGATCGAGTGCTTCGTACGGGGCGAGGTCACCAACTTCCGCCGCCATGCCTCGGGTCACTGTTACTTCTCGCTCTCGGAGGAGCGAGATGGCGAGAGCGCCGTTATCCCGTGCGTGATCTGGCGGCGCGACGCGCAGCGGCTCAGGCACGGGATCGAGGACGGGCAGACCGTGATCGCGTTCGGCTCGGTCGCTCACTACGCGGCCGGGGGTCGGTACCAGTTCTACGTGCGAGAGGCGGAGCAGGCCGGCATCGGCGAGAGGTACATCCAGGTCGAGCGGTGGCGGTGCGATCTCGGGGCAGAGGGGTGCTTCCAGGAGTTCCGGAAGCAGGACCTTCCACGATACCCCGCCCGCATCGGGGTCGTGACCTCCCCCACGGGCGCGGTGCTGCACGATATCGTGAACGTGCTCACGCGCCGGTTCCCGGTCGAGCTCGTCATTTCGCCGACGGCCGTCCAGGGAGACGGCGCCGAGCTCGAGATCGCGGCGGCCATCCGGCGGATCGACGGGCGGGTCGACGTGATCATCGTCGCGCGAGGGGGAGGTGCCTTCGAGGATCTCTATGCCTTCAACCACCCGGACGTCGTCCGGGCGATCGCCACCTGCGCGACGCCGATCGTCTCGGCCGTCGGACACGAGGTGGATGTCACCCTCTGCGATCTCGCGGCCGACCTCCGGGCGCCCACGCCGTCGGCCGCGGCCGAGCTGGTCGCGCCCGACCGGGCTGTCCTCCTCGAGGAGCTTCGCCAGGCCCGTCGCCACCTCGCCGATCTCCTTCACGACCGGTGGGAGCGCGCCGACAACGAGGTGCTCGAACTGCGCGACCGCCTCCGCCCCGGGCGGCTCGCGTTCCGGATCGACCGGCGCCGCGAGGAGCTGGCCGAGCTCGATGGGCGCCTGGCCCGGGGGCGCGACCGTGCCCTCGAGCGCAGGCGTTCCGAGCTGTCGGGGCTTGCGGCCGTGGCCCGGGCCCGATCACCGTTCGCGCCTCTCGCGCGGGGATACGCGCTGGTCGAGCGCAACGGAAGCCTGGTCAGGGCCGCCGGCGTGCTCGAGCAGGGGGCACTGGTCACGGCGCGCTTTGGACGCGGGCGTGCTCGACTGCGCGTGGAGGAGGTATGCGATGACGAAGACGTATGAAGAACTGGTGACCGAGCTCCGCGACGTGGTCCGGCAGCTCGAGGACGACCGAACCGGACTCGACGAGTGCATCCAGCTCTACGAGCGCGGCGCTATCCTGGTGCGCCGGTGCGAGGAGCTGCTGACAACGGCCGAGATGAAGATCAGCGAGCTCGGCCGGGACTAGAGGACGACGAGCTCGGCCTCGAGATCTGCGCCGGTGGCGAGTCGCGCGACGAGCTCGCGCGGCAGGGTCCGCGCCACGTGGTCCGAGTGGATCCCGATCGTCCGGCCGCAGACGTGGTCCGAGCGGCGCCAGACGAGGTCCGTGGGATGGTCGAGCACCAGGTCACGGTGCCCCTCCGAACGGATCGTGACGTTCAGATCGCCGCAGTGGAGGGTGGTCACGAGCACGGCCCCGTCCCGCCGCAGGGCAGCGCGGAACTCGTCCGATAGGTCCGCGGCACCCCTGTCCGCGCAGACGCCGATGATGCAGTCTCCTGCCGTGGTGAGGTGCGGCTCCATCGTCAGCTCGAAGGTCGTGGGGTGCCGGGCCGAGACGAGGGGGTGGCCCCGGCACCGGACCAGTTCGCGAACCGCCATTGCCCAGTACTGGTGACGGCCGGCGCTATCAACCCGCCGCCCCGCCGGGCGGTTATCGCTGGGCGACGACGACCCGCCACTCCGTGCCGTGGAGCCCCACGGTCTCCCATGCCACGACCCGGTCGGCCCCGCTGTTCGCCGGGCGGTGCGAGGAAGCTCCCGACTGTCTCCCCACGATCTCGGACGCGATGCCGGCGATACCCGAACCGGGCTGGCTCGCCTGCCGGCCGACCAGCGCCAGGTCGTCGGCGTAGACGATTATGCCGTCCGGCTGCACGGCGAAGAGCGAGAGCGGACGCCCATTGCGTGCGTCATCGGCCGGCCCTTTCAGGAGGAGTTCGGGTCTCATCGCGACCGAGACGCCGCCGATGGCCGTACCGTTCGCGTCCGCCACAGGGTATCCGAGCGCAACACCTGTGAAGCCTTCCGCCAGCCGGCCGTAGGACCCCAGATACGTGTCCTCGTAAAAGTCGGGCGGAGTCGTGGGACCCATGAGGTTCGCCCCGACAAGGGATGCAAACCCGTCCGGTTCGACAGCGACGACACGACCTTCGGCGTTGTACGTTATCGCATCGATCACGAAGACCGCCGACCCCGAGAGGTTCGCGAGGACGGCATCTGCTGCGGACCCTGCGAGACCGGTTCGACCGAGCTCGACGGCGGCTCGTGAGACGTTCGCGCTGGTCTCGTCCAGGAGTGTCTGAGTACCGGCTGAGAAGAGCGTCAGGGTCTCCCCCGCTCCTCCGTCCGCGACGCGTGTGTCATTCGGGAGCGCGTCCCCCGGGCCTGTCCCCGTGCAGCCGGCGGCGGCAACGGCCATGGCAAGCGCGACGCCGAGGAAGATAGCGGCCTTCATACCCTGAAGTGCGGGAGACCATCATAAGAAGAGTGCGGATCCGTCTCGGCGTCCAGCATCGGGAGAGGGAAATCCTGTCGTAGTCCCCTTCCCTGAAATGCTGGAACGGGTGTCGCTACCGCTCCTCGTTGACGATGAGCCTCCACTCCGTGTCGTGGAGCCCCACCGTCTCCCAGGTGACGGCGCGAGCCGTGCCGTTCGCCTGGTACCGCTCGAAACCGGACGGGGACGAAACGATCCCACGCGCGATCTCGGCAAGGTCGGACGCGTCGCCGTACTGGGTCTCGTTGAGGATGGACGAGCCGATCAGCCCCGGGTTCACATCCATGAGGATCGTGCCATCCGTCTGGACGGCCGAGAGCGCGTGGGAGGTGGTGCCGAGCGCCTCGAGGGCCGGAACGGCGAGTAACCGCTCGGGACGCAGCGTGAGCGAGACGCCGCCCGATATCTCTCCGGCGTTCCAGACGGGATACGCGAGCGCGACTCCGCGGAAGCCCTCGACCAGGTTTATCAGCTCGCTCAGTCCGGGCGTGCCGTTCAGCGCGGACTGGATGTTCGACGAGCCGTTGATGTTCGCCCCGATCGCGAACTGGAAATCCTCCGGCATCGCCGAGAGGATCGTACCGTTCGTGTCGAACGTGACCGCGTCGATCGAGTATTTGCCCGACCTGGAGAGGTTCAGCAGCACGGCGTCGGCACCGGGGCCCGCGAGGCCCGTCGTGGCGAGCGCGGACGCCGTCGACGATACGTTCGCGTCGACACCGTCGAGGATCTCCTGCGCGCCGGCCGCGAATGTGCGGAGGGTCTCGTTCACCGATTCGTCCGCGGTACCCGGCGCCCCGGGCGTGGGCGTGGTGGTTCCGGGGCCTGTCCCGGTGCATCCCGCAGCCGCGAGAACGAGCGCGAGCACCGTGACGAGAAGCAGCGCCTTCTTCATGCACTCACAGGTGCGAGGCGGAGCTATTTAGGAGCGCCGATCGGCGGAAAAAGGGTTACTCGTAGAGGACCGGGGCATCGATCCGGTCGTACTCGACCACGCCGTCGGGGAAGTGGATCCCCATCTCGCGCGCCGCCGACTCGGGGGAGTCGGCCGCGTGGATCACGTTCCTGCCGATCTCGAGGCCGAAGTCGCCGCGGATCGTACCGGGCGCCGCCTCGAGCGGGTTCGTGGCGCCGGTCAGGGTTCGCACCGTCCGTGCCGCGTCCTTGCCCTCGACCACCATGAGCAGGCAGGGGCCGGACATGATGTACTGCTTGAGGCCCGGGTAGAAGGGCTTCGAGAGGTGCTCGGCGTAGTGCCGGTCAACGCGTTCCTCCGGGAGGCGTTCGAGCCGGGCCGCGACCAGCTTGAGACCCTTTCGCTCGAGCCGGCCGATGATCTCGCCGACGAGGCCGCGCTGGACCCCGTCGGGCTTGACCATCACGAAGGTCCGGTCCATACCTACTCCTTGCCGAGCGCGCGGCGGCCCGCCTTGGTCCAGGCCACGCGCCGCGGGACACGCCCGAGCCGCTGGTTGTTCTGGCACTTCGTCGAGCAGAAGTAGAAGATCGTGCCGTCCCGCTTGACGAACATCTTGCCCGTGCCGGGCTCCATCGCGTTGCCGCAGAACGAGCAGGTAAACGAATCGACCATGTCCCTATCTCCGCGACAGTTTCTTCGCCTCGCGCTCGGTCTCGAGGAGCATCAGGATGTCGCCCTCGCGGATCGGCCCCACGGTGTTCCTCGTGATGATGCGGCCCTTGTTGTTCCCCTCGAGGACCCGGGCCTTGACCTGCATCGCCTCGCCGTGCATACCGGTGCTGCCGATAACCTCGACGACCTCTGCCGGCGTTCCCTCGTCAGCCATTCACGTCACCCGCGGAGCGCCGCGATCTGACCGCCGAGCTCGTCCACGATCTCCTTGGCCTTACCGGGCTTGACGATCGCGGCGGCGGTCGACCCCACCTCGAGGCCGGACGCCGCGCCGATGTCGTTCTGCCGGTTCACGAAGATGTACGGGATCTGCTTCTCGTCGCAGAGCGGGGCGAGATGCATCACGATCTCCTCGGGCTCGACGTCGCCGCCGATCAGCACGAGCTGGGCCGTGGACCGCTCGATGGCCTTGGTCGCTTCGTTCGCTCCTTTCTTGATCTTGCCGGTATCCCGGGCCAGTTCAAGTGCTTCGAGCGCCTTGTTCTGGATCTCCTCGGGAGCCTCGTATCGGACATATCCTTTCGCCATGACTTACCTCATTCAGGATTGCGTAGTTCCTTCATCACTCATCAGCAAGTGAGGATGGGTCCATATGTGTTTCCGCCGAGCGGTCATAAAGGTTTGTAAATCGGGCGAAAAACGAGGACTATCGCGCCGATTCGTGCCAGATTCTTCGCTTTTCCGCGATTACGGCGCAGTCGGCAGCCGATAGATCTGCACGCCGTCGCGGTCGTAGATCCGCTCGAGCCCGGATGTCGGCAGGTTGACGTCGTACTTCTGCCGCTCAAGGTCGCCCACGTACAGGAGCTCGCACCCGTACTGACGCATCAGCTCGACCGTCCGGCCCGGCTCCTCGTAGATGCGCTCGACATCGGGGATCCGCGTCCACCACCAGCCGTCATCGTTGGTCCGCCACTGGAGCTCGTGGGATCGCTTGCCGATGATCGTCGGGATGCCGGTGAACGAGGAGATGGGCGCCCCGTAGCTGTAGTCGTCGCCAACGGCCTCGACGATCCCCCCGGCGCCGGGGTAGGAGTCGAGGAACCGGATCGCCTCCGCGTCCCCGGGATGCACGAGATCGAGGTAGGCGAGCCCGTCGAGGGTGCGATCGCCGCCGCCGAACTCGATGCCGAGGAGATCGCGCCCGACATCGGGCTGGAAGACGATCGGAAACGCGAGGAGACCCGCGATGGCGATCACCGCTACCGCGCTCCTCGCGGCGCTCGGCGCGAGGAGCGGGCTGGGCCGTCCGCCGAGCCAGCGGCCAATGAGCCCGGCGCAGCCGACGCCGAGCATGAGCCAGGCCATGTAGTAGATCTTGTGCATCGTGTTCGTGCGGAAGTACTCGTTGTCGAAGATCTCGCGGAAGTAGAGGAGCTCGACGAAGAGGATCAGCCCGAGCCCGACGATGACCATGAGGTCCTCGAAGCGTCCTGTCCGCCGGACCAGCATGTACGCGAGCAGGACAGCCGCAATCGCCGCCGAGAAGTAGCCCAGGTAGATGAACGGGGCCGCGACGAGGAGGAGGTACGGCCGCCGCAGCTGCGGAGCGATCGCGACGGCGATCACGGCGAAGAAGAACCCGTGCGTCAGGAGGAACGAGATCGGCTCGGAGGGTGCCAGAACGGGAAGCACCCCGTGCACGGAGCCGGGCTTGATCGAGACGAGGTACGGGAGGTAGAGCCCGAGCCCGCCCGCGGGGACAACGACGGAGTAGAGCAGCGCCTGCCGCGCGGCACCGCCGCTCTCGGGCAGGGAACGGCGCCAGAGCAGGAGGCCCACGACGACCACGAGCGGGCCGTAGACCAGGACGTCCCAGGAGTTGATCCCGGGCATCGCGCCGAGCGAGAGCGCCGAGATGCCCATCAATGTCCATCGCTGCCGGGACGAGAGCCCGGCCCAGCGAGTCCAGGCAAAAGCCAGCAGCGCGATCAGGAAGAGCTGGTTGGGCATGCTCATCACGAGCGCGTGGGGGTCGGCGAGGATCGTCGAGAAGAACGGGTACTCAGTCAGGCCGTACGCGATCGCATGGCGCGACTTGTCGAGCGCTGGGACGAGCGCGGCACCCGACGCAAGCGCAACGATGGCCGTCGGGTTGACCAGGACGAGCAGGCCGACAGGGAGCCACCGGTAGCGATCGAGGAGGAGGTGGCCGATCAGGTAGCAGTTCACGGCCGAGAGGCCGAAGACCGTCGGCAGGATCAGATTGAAGGCGACACGGGCGGGCACTCCGGCCAGCAGGCCGAGCTGGGCCATGAGCCAGTGGCCGAGGTAGTAGTAGATGTTGAGCGTGCCTCCCGCGAACCATGGATCGAGCGGGGTCACGACCGGGTTTCGCATGATCGAGGCGACCCAGGCCATGTCCATGAACTGCTCGGAGTAGTGCGAGACGTACGGGTTGAAGAACCGGAGCTCGAGGACGAAGAGGAAGAATACGAGAAAGACGAGGTCCCACTTCGCGGCCCCCTCCCACTCGGCCCGGCCGTACCACCGTTTCGCTATCCCCGCACCGAGCAGGACCAGGAACGGCGCGATCACGAACCAGGTGGGCAGGCGGACGAGCCCGAGGTAGAACGATCCGAGGAGCAGGAGGAGGATCGAGACCGTACAGGCGGCCGGGTACGCGAGCCGGCCGAACAGGGGCCGGAGTGCCGGCCAGACCGAGAGCTGGAGCAGCTTGAGGATCGCGAGCCAGCTCGCCACGTACAGCACCTGGTCGCCGGGACCAATCATCGCCTATGCCTCCGTTCGCCGGTAGATCTGGACCCCCCGCTGATCGTAGACAGGCTCGAGCCCCGACGTCGGGAGTGAGATCTGATACGTCTGGCGCTCGAGGTCACCCACGTAGATAAGGTCGGCACCGTACTTCTCCATGACCATGTGGGTCGCGGCCGGATCCTCGTAGGCGTCGCGGACGTCGTTTGTTCGCTCCGTGATCGGGCCGTAATCGTTGCGCCACAGGTATTCGTGGAAGGTCCAGCCGATCACGGCCGGGATACCGGTCATCGCCGAGACCCGTGCGGCGTATGAGAAGTCGTCCCCCTTGGCCTCGATGATGACATGCTCGCCCTCGAGCCCCTGGAGGAACCGGATGGCCTGGGCATCGTCGGGGTGCTCGCGGTCGAGGAACGCGAGCGCGTCGAGCGTATAGGTCGGGCTCGTGAACGACCCGGCCGCCGCGAAGGGCGCGATCAGGACGAGTGCGATCGCCACCACGGCCGTGGCCTTCCGGACCGTGGGCGGGACCGACGCGAGCCGATCGGTGACCGAGGGGCGGTCGGCGGCCCGTGCCGCCATGGTGAAGGTGCCGATCCCGAGCAGGATCCAGGAGATCAGGTAAAACTTGAAGACCGAGTTCATCCGGTAGTACTGGTCGCCCATATTGTCCCTGAGGTAGATGAACTCGCAGAGGAGTGCCAGGCCGATCCCCAGGGCCGCGAGGAGCTCCTCGGGACGCTCGATCCGGGAGACCACGAGGCGGCGGACGAGGACTGCGAGGGGAACGGCCGCGATTGCAGCAGCCGTGTAGCCGCCGAGCATGAACGGTACCGCGACCGCGATGAGCCAGGGGTGGTGCCAGAGGTCGCGAAGGCAGAGGACGAGGACGAGGCCAAGGAGGAACCCGTGGACCATGAGGAACTGGACCGGGTCCGAGGGTTCGCTCACGATCCCGACTCCCCTGAACCCCGCGGACGCGAACGAGAGGTAGTACGGGGTGTAGAGAGCGATCGCCAGGGCGGGCCCGCCGACGAGGAGGTGGACCGCGCGGATCCGTGGACCGACCTCGTCGCGGCTCCGGTACCAGAGGATCGCCCCGACAAGGACCGTCAGCGGCCCGTAGACGAGGACGTCCCAGGTGTTGATCCCGGGCATGGCGCCGAGCGAGAGCGCGACAAGGCCCACGAGGACGAGGCGGGCCCGCTCGCCGAGCTCCGCCCACCGTACCAGCGCGAAGACGAGGAGCGCGATGAGGAACGTCTGGTTGAAGATCCCGATCACGTGGGCGTGGAGGTCGCCCCAGATGAACGAGAAGAGGGGATACTCGTTGATGGTGTTCGTGATGACCCGGGTACTGTCCCAGGCGACCTTCGAGAGAGGATGCCCCGCGAGGAACAGGCCTACGGAGGCCGGATTGGGAAGGAAGAGCATCGCGAGCGGGGCCCAGCGGTAGCGCGAGAGGAGGAGGTCGCCGACCATGTAGAGGTTGACCCCCGCGAGCGCGAAGATCGTCGGGAGGCCGAGGTTGAAGACGATCCGCGAGGCGATCGTACTCACGATCCCGAAAACGCCGACGATCCACGAGCCGTAGTAGTAATAGACGTTGAGCCGGCCCCCGGCGAACCACGGGTCCAGGGGGGGGACGATCGGGGTCCGCATGATCGACGCGAGGAACGCATGGTCCATGAACTTCTCGGCGTAGGACGCCTGGGGCGTGATGTACCGGCACGAGAGCAGGAAGACGAAGAGGATGAGGAAGACCGCGTCCCACCGCCAGTGCTCGACGAGGGACTCGCGGGTGTAGGCACGGCGATAGGCGAACCAGCCGAGAAGGACGAGGAACGGGAGGAGCGCGAGCTGGACCGGCAGGCCCGCCAGCCCGAGATACCAGGCGACGAGAGAGAGGCCGAGGACCGACGCGGAGAACGAGATCGGGTAGGCGTACCGGCTGAAGCAGGGTGCAATGGCCGGCCAGAGCGCGAGCTGGATCAGCTTGACGACGGCGAGCCAGACGAGCACGGCCAGGACCGACGACTCAATCGCCAAGCGACTCCCCTCTGACCACCTTGCGGTCGTAGACCCGTTTCAGGACGTCCACCATCCAATCGCCGAAGACATAGATCGAGATGATGCCACCGATGACCGTGACCATGTTCTTGATCAGATGGTCGATGAACGCGATGAGGGTCGCGGCGACGTGCGGAACCCCGCCGCGCTCAAGGATGGCCGCGACCGTAAATTCGTAGGTGCCGAGTCCCCCCGGTGTGATCGGGACGGCCTTGACCAGGTTGCCGACCACGATCGCGAGGACCACGCTCGCGATGTCGAGCGGTGCCTGGAACATCAGGACCACGAAGATGCAGACCGCGATGTCCACGAGCCAGATCACGATCGAGACACCGCCCAGCAGCAGCATGGAGTGGAGCGAGAGCGAGACCGTCCGGATCTCGCTGAGCATCTGCAGAATGACCTTCGCCACCCGGTTCTCGCTCTGGATCCGCCCGGCGAGGAGGAGCACGACGAAGAAGATCGCGATCCCGACGAGCGGGACCACGATCAGGGCATAGTATTCGGTCGGAAAGTTCAGGAAGAAGGGGATCGAGGCGAGGCCGAGCAGGGCCACGGTCGCGATATCGAAGATCCGCTCGACGGCGACCGACGAGATGCCCTGCGAGTACGTCGAGTCGAACTGGTGCTTGAGCAGGAAGACCCGGACGATGTCGCCGAGGCGGGCGGGGACCACCAGGTTCGCCGTCTGCGAGACGAAGATACTTGCCATGGCGAACCCGAGAGTCGCCCGGATCTCCAGGCCGTTCAGGATGAGCCGGTACCGCCATCCGCGCAGCACCCAGGCGGCGGTGCAGACTACGACCGCCGCGACGAAGTAGACCGGGACGGCAGTCTGAAGGGCCCCGAGCAGATCCGACCAGATCGGCACGAGCATGTACGCGATGATGGCGACCGCCACGAGGGTCGGGATCGCGATCGCGCTAATCCTTCGCCACATACAGCTGCCACCAGAGCCGGAAGACGGCACTTCCCATCTCGACTACGTCCCGTGACCGGACCGTGGTGCCCGGACCTTCGGTCCACCGCACTGGCAGTTCAACCACCGGGTACCCCGCCTGCTGCCCCCTGACGAGCACCTCGGTGTCCCAGAACCAGTGGGGGGCGCGGGCCCGGTCGATGATCGGCAGGAGCCGCTCCCGGTCGAATGCCTTGAACCCGCACTGGTGATCGTGCAGCCGGGAGCCCAGCACGGTGCGGACCAGGAGGTTGTACCCTCGACTCGCGAACTCGCGCCCCCCCGAGCGCACGATCTCCGACCCCGGCATCAGCCGGGACCCGGTGGCCATCGCGGCCCCTTCGCGGACGGCGGCCACGAGGGGTTCGAGGTGGCGCATGTCCGTCGCGAGGTCCACGTCGTAGTAGCAGACGATCGGGGCCTTCGATGCCCGGAAGACCCGGTTGAGTGCCCTGCCGCGTCCGAGCCGTTCGTCGGAGTGGACGAGCCGGACGCGAGGGTCGCGCGCGTTCCATTCGCTCACGAGGTCGGCCGAGCCGTCGGTCGACCCGTCCTCGGCGACCACGAGCTCGAACCGGTCCGCGCACCTTTCGAGGACCTCGAGCGATACAGGAATGGCCGTCTCGAGCGCGGTGCGGTCGTTGTAGACCGGGAGCACCGCGGTCAGCTCGATCTCAGCCATGGCGGGCGGTGCTCCCCGCGATGGCGGCAACTTCCTCTCCCGCGACGATCGAGCCCTCCATGGACCGCTCGGGGTAGTTCGGGCGGGAGAACATGCCGGCGATGAAGAGGCCGTCCTGGGCGTAGTCCGGGATCAGCCGGCGATAGCCCGTCTCGTAGACCGGGCCCGCGTACGGGTCGACCTCCAGGTGATGCCAGTGGATCTCGTCTCGCGCCACGCCGAACCGGTCGCAGAAGTCGGCGAGCATCCGGTTGCCGTGACCGTTCGGAAGCTCGCCGGAGAAGTACGACGCGAGATAGACCAGGTGTTCCCCGTAGCGCTCGACCGGGACGAAGTTCGTGTGCGCGACCACGGCGCCGTACGGGGCCTCGTCCTTCATGTTCAACCAGTAGATGCCGTTCGTGACATCACGGTCCAGGGCGAGAGTCATGCAGGCCGCCCCCTGGTATGGGATTGTCGGCAAGGCCAGCCCGCTCGCCGCGGCCAGCAGCTGGGGGGGGATGGTCGAGATCACGGTATCGAATTGCTGGCCCTGCACGATCCACGAGGTTCCATCGCGCTCGATGGCCTCCACCGGGGCGCCGGTGTGAATCGCGCCCCCCCTCTCCTCGATAGCCGTGCGAAGCCCGTCGATCAGGGACGCGTAGCCGTGGCGCAGGTACCCGAGCCGCTCGCCGCCGGCGGACCGGTTCGAGCGGATCGCGATCCGCGAGATGAGCCACGCGGCCGAGACACGGTCCCGCATCGGCCCGAACTTGGAGCTCAGCAACGGTTCGAAGAACGAGGCGTGGACCGAGCGGCCAAGATGATCGAGGATGAACGATTGCGCGGTCACGTCGTCGAGCGCGATGCGATCCAGCCGGTTCGCCCGGAGCATGAGAAAGCCGAGCCGGGCCTTGTCGAGCGTGCTCATGTGGGGGTAAGCAAGGATCTCGGGGAGTGTCGAGAGCGGGTACGCCCGGCCGTCGACGTAATACCCGGTCGTGCCCGTCAGCCACTCGAGATCGTCCCGAAGACCGAGCTGATCGAGCAGGGCAAAGAGATGACCGTCGCCCTCGAAACAGTGGTGGTAGAAGGACTCGATGGTGTAGGTGTCGCGGTCGATCGAGGAGAGGCATCCGCCGAGCACGGGCCGCCGTTCGAACAGCACGACCTCGTGATCGGCGGAGAGAGAGAGGGCCGATACGAGCCCGGTAAGGCCTCCTCCGACGATGCAGCACTTCATGGATTGATAAAAGGTATAATGCAAAAGGGATAAGAACGTTTGTAAGCGTCAAATAAAACCTCATAAAGGTGCGCGGCTCATAGTACCTCACATGGATCCGTCGGAGGATGTCACGGGATGAGGGTCTTCTTCATCGGTTTCGGTCAGGCCGGGGGGAAGGTCGTCGATATGTTCATGGAGCAGGACAAGACCAGCCTTTTCCGCGCGATCGCCGTGAACACGGCCAGGACGGATCTTCTGGGCCTCAAGCAGATCCCGATGAAGGACCGTGTGCTGATCGGCCAGACGGTCGTCAAAGGCCACGGCGTCGGCACTGAGAACGCGCTCGGCGCGAAGATAACGCGCGAAGAGATCGACTCGATCGTGACCGCGATCGAGTCGATCGGTACCCACGACATCGACGCCTTCGTGATCGTGGCGGGCCTCGGCGGTGGCACGGGCTCGGGCGGGACGCCGGTGCTGGCGCAGGCCCTCAAGAACCTGTACGAGGAGCCGGTCTACGCACTCGGGATCATCCCTTCGCCGGACGAGGGCCGGCTCTACTCGTACAACGCCGCGCGATCCCTCACGACGCTCGTCGACAATACCGACAACACCTTCCTCTTCGACAACGCCGCCTGGCGCAAAGAGGGTGAGTCGATCAAGACCGCGTACGACCGGATCAACGACGAGATCGTCCGCCGGTTCGGCGTCCTCTTCCGGGCCGGCGAGGTCGGCCAGGCGGGCGTCGGCGAGATGGTCGTGGACTCGTCGGAGATCGTCAACACGCTCCGCGGAGGCGGGATCACGACCGTCGGGTTCGCCAAGACGGAGGCGATCAGCCCGAGGCTCAAGCAGAAGCAGGGCCCGCTGAGCGGACTCCTTCGCGGGCTCCGCCCGAAGGAGTCCCCCGGGCAGCAGCTCCTCGGCGACGACCGTTCGGCGAAGATCGTCTCGCTCGTCCGGTCCGCCGTGCTCGGCCGGCTCACGCTCCCCTGCGATTACCGCTCGGCGAACCGGGCCCTGGTCCTGCTGGTCGGCCCGCCAGAGGAGATGGACCGCAAGGGCGTCGAGAAGGCCCGGGCCTGGCTCGAGGAACAGCTCGACGCCGACGAGATACGGTCGGGCGACTACCCCATCCGTTCGAACTACGTCGCCGCGGTGGTGGTTCTCGCCTCGATCGGCGATGCCCCGCGCATCCGCGAGCTTCTCGAGATGGCGAAGGAGACCAAAGAAGACCTCGCCCGGCAGAAGAGCGACGGACGGACCATGTTCGAGGGCGGCATCGAGCCGCTCTTCGAGAAGGAGACGGAGAAAACCCCATGATACGACAGAACACGTTCATTCGCATCGCAATCGTACTGCTGCTTGCCTGCGGCCTCGCGGCGGCCGGCGACGCCTACCGGGTGGAGAACCCCCAGGTATCTCCCGAGGGAGACCTCCAGGCCGGGGTGGCGGTCGAGGTCAGCGCCGTCGTCGACTTCCCCACGACCTCCGGGACCACCTTCCCGAGCGACAATTCGTTCGCCATGTATACCGAACTCGAGGACCCAACGTGGAACTGGGCCGTCGTGATCGGCGAAGCGGTGAACCCGAAGCCGTCGACAAGCAGCCAGTGGCTCCGGATCACCGGCTTCGAGCTGGAGTACCCGAAGGAGAGCAAGGTCGAGCTTCAGGTCTCGCTCACAGGTACCGTCCCCCAGGTCAACACGACGCAGAACCTCACCGTGCTGCGGTTCCAGCAACTGGACGACTCGAAGAAGGTCGTTGAGAACGGCGAGAAAACGGTGACCCGGCAGATCGTGAACCCCGCGGAGATCGCACAGCGGCTGGACGAGTCCCGGTCGTCCCTCGCTGCGCTCCGGACCACGATCGACCAGCAGGCGGTGGCGGGCGCGAACACGACCGAGGCCGAGAGAAAGTACGCCGAGGCCGACCAGCTCCTGAAGAGCGCGGCATCGGGGAACATCTCAACCCAGAGCGCGACGATCCAGAAGGCGAACGCCCTGATCGAGGAGTCGGCGCAGAGCCTCGACCAGGCCGGCGTCCAGGCGGAGATCGATCGCGCATCCGCCCAGATCAAGAACGTCGACGAGATGCTGACTTTCTTCAAGGCGAACAACGACCTCGCGAACGACCCGCGCGTGGCCGCCATCACCGTCAAGCGGGAGAGCGCGGAGCAGCTGCTCACCAGCGCGCGTGACAGCCAGCAGGCCGGGAACCTCAACCAGGCACGCATCCGCGCGAACGAATCGGCGACCAAGGCGCTCGAGGCCTACAACGACTCCGTGGAGCTTCGCAGTCAGTACGCGGGGACGAACGCCTCCTCGAACGCGTCCGCGGCCGGACCTGCGGGTGCGGGAGGGATCGTTCCCTACATCATCGTGATCGCCGTCATCGCCGTGCTCGTGATCGCCGTCGTTGTCTACCAGCGACGGAACCGCTGGGACGAGCTTGGATGATCCAGAGGGTCATCCACACTCTCCCGTGATGCCGTGGGCGGGCGGGCCAGGTGAGGCGTCATGGACGGGGCCGAGTATGCCGGCGTACAGGACCATCTCGATCGGCTGATCGGCAGCGTCCGCGCCGAGCTCGAGGGCGAGAAGGGCGAGCTCTCCCGGCTCGGTCGCCACGAGTGGTCCCGGACTTTTCCGCGCCTCCTCATCGTCGACCTGGTCCTCGCGAATGTCCTGCTCTGGCTCGTGCTCTCCGAGTACGCGATCTACTGGATTACGGCCAGTTTCTTCCTCTATGTCGTCTATCCGTTCCTGTTCCTGGTCCCGTCATCGACCGCCACGCAGAGCGACGATAACGGTGCCACCCGGCCGTCGGAGCGGGTGGGAGAGAACGACATCGCCGAGCACCGGTGGACGATCGTCCGGATCTTCTGGAACTCGTTCTTCATCAACTCCCAGCCGCTTGCGCCGGCCTTCGTCCCCGTCTACACCCTGAATATCCTCTTCGCCCTCGCCCGCGGCACGGATCTCACCGGCTGGCTGGTCATCTTCCAGTCGGCCGCTATCCTGGTCTTTTACATCGCCATCGCCGTGTTCAAGCCGTACACGGGCCAGTTCCAGGACTCCGTCCTGGGTCTCCAGTCATCCGTCGTCTCGAGAATCCGCCGACGGATCGAGCCGTTGTGGAAGGTGATTCTCCCGGTGGGGCTCGCGGCAGGGGCCGTCGCCATCGTGCTGATCGCGGCCATGCTCCTTCCCGGGTTCACGCTCGGCGTTATCTGGAACTCGGAGGCGACCGTGAGCGGGCTGGGCTTCCTCCCCGTCCTCTTCGTCCTCGCGAGCCAGGTCGTGCTGGTCCGGGTGGTCCAGGGAGCCGCAAGTCGTCGGCTGGTGCGGCAGCTCCGTGAACGGAAGATCGGAATCCTGGAGCAGGATGTGCTCGGCCTGCTCGAAGCTCACCGGAGCAGGGTGGCAAAGGGTGTTCCAGGGGCGCTCGACCGGTTCGCGCAGGACTTCGCCGGGATCCGCGCCGCCTTCATCTCGTCGAGGGTCTACCGCATGCAGATCCAGGATCTGGCGGGCATCCTCCCCATTCACGTCGTGGTCCCGGACCTCGATCTCATCCTGAACCGCGAGACGATCCAGGTCCTGGGCGAGCAGCCCGACTCCCGCCAGATCCTGTAACCGCCCTACACCCGGGGCCCGGAGTCGGTCCCGGCCGATCCGTCGCAGGGCGCGACAACGCCGACCAGCGTCCGGATGCCAGGCTCCTCCATCCGCCAGAGGACGAGGCCTGCGACGACGCCACGCGTCCCTCCTGCCTCGACGGCCTCGCGCAGGGGTTCGAGCGCCGGCTCCCCGATCCGCGCGAGCGCCTGGGCCACGAACCCCCGGAGCTCGGCGTCGTCCTCGACCTCGAGGAGATCGATAAGAGGGGCGACTACGTCCTCGCCGATCCCGGCGAGCGCCGCGGACGCATAGCGCCTGAACCCGGGATCACGCCGTGCCCGGATCGCGGCGATCAGCGGGTCGAGCGCCGGCCAACCCATGCGTGATAGCGCCCCCGCGAGGTACCACCGCTCATCGGGGTCCGCCGAGGCCGCGAGCGCCTCGATCACGGGCGCGACTGCGGCCTCTCCAGCGTCACTGAGGCTGCGCGAAGCCTCGCGCTGCCGGTCGATATCGCCCCTGCCAATCTGCCTGATCCATTCCTCGATCTCCTTCTGTTCGGTCATCGCGATCACGTCTATCATGTACCCGGGCGCTCGTGCGCCAGGTTGCGCGGAACCAGGTGGTTCCCCGGCGGACTCCAGCCCGGATCGGTGCTCGACAATGAGCCGCCACGCAGATAAACAGATCGCCGCCATGAGAGGAGCGCGGCTGATCCCGGCGGGTCAATCGGGCGGGTTGATGCGGAGCAGGGCGACGGCGGCCGCTCGACGGACCGGCTCGGCCGGGTCCTGGAGAGCTTCGAGCAGGCTCTCGACGGCCGATGAATCACCGACCTGCCCGAGCACCTCCGCCGCCCCCTGCCTCACGCGGGGGTCGGTGTCGGCGAGTGCTTCGAGCACGAGCGGCAGGCACGGCCTGCCGAGCCGGGCGAGTGCCGAGACCGACCGGCCTCGCACGAACCGGTCCTGGTCGGCCAGGCGGGCGCGCAGGGTCGGGGCCGCACGAGGATCGCCGATATCGCCGAGGGCCACGATCGCCTTCCAGCGGACATCCGGGTCACTGTCCTCGGCAAGTGCGGTGAGGCCGGGTACAGCCTGCCCTCCGAGCCGTGCGAGCCCCTCGGCGGCTCGCCAGCGAACGCCTTCCTCGTCCGGGCCGGCAAGCGCCGCGAGGAGTGCCGTCAACGCGGACGGATCGCCGAGGTCGCCGAGGGCTCCCGCCGCGAGGTGGCGCATCGAGGGATCCCCGCGCTCGAGGAGGCGGACGAGCGCCACGACGTCCCGGCGTTCCTTCAGCCGGGCGACGAGCTTGACGGGCTCAAAGCGTGCGAGCACGAGGTCCAGCCAGCTCATGACAGACGGGGAATCGACCCCGCACCAGAAAAGATCAGCTCGTGGCCGTGGCCACGCACTCCTCGAGGGTCCCGAGGCGCGCCGCGGCACCGCACATGCTCGGCATGTACGCCGACGCCTTACCGCTGTTGGTCATGACGGCCCCGTAGCGCTCGAGCGCGGGCGAGACGACCATGCAGGTATCGGCGTAGACGCGGGCACCGCTCCGCTCGATCATGGCGACCTCGGCCTGGTGCTCCGCGATGACTCGCCGTGCCGCGAAGACGTACAGTGGCTTCGTGGTCCGCTTTCCGGCGAGCAGCGCGGCGACGCGTCCCAGCTCGTCGCCGGAGCAGTGGGGGCAGCCGATCGCGACCGCATCGACGGGAAGGTCGGACCAGGCCGCCGAGACCTCGTCCGCGCCGAACGTGATGGTCTCGAGTCCGCCGGTCTCGAACGGGAAGACCCGGGCCTCGGGCGTGATCCGGTCGACATGGAAGAGCGCGACCGCACCGGACGCGGCCATGGCCGCCCCGAGGCTCTTGAGCCCGTCGCGGGTTGGGCGGATGCCCCGGAAGAATGGGCACCGCGTTCCGACCTCCCGGCCCGCCAGGACGCCGAGGGCGCCGTACCAGCCGCCGTCGGGGGCATCGGGCGCGCCCTCGACCTCGACCACGACCGTCGGCCGCCGATTCTCGACCAGGTGAAGCCCGTAGTACGGCGTCTTCCCGACGAGCGCCGCCGCGAGGGCGGACGGGCCCCCCTCCCGGTTTGTCCGCGCGCCGATGACCGAGTTGGCATAGCAGACAGCCGAGGACTCGGACCAGGCGAGGTGATCGCCATAGCTGGTGATCGAGAGGTAGTACGGCGTGCAGGTGCACTCGAGCCGGATCCCGAGTCGGCGGTAGACCTCGACCACCTGCTGCTGCTTTGCGGCGAACGCCGGGTCGATCCCCATCTCCTGCCAGCGTTCAAGGTCCATGCCGACCGGGTTCAGCACGGCCGGCACGACCGCCCGCGCGTCGAGGGAGGAGAGCCACTCGAGCCCCCACTCGCCGATGGTCTTGTACGACGCCCCCGAGACCTGGGCAGATGCGATCGGCACGAGCCTCTCCGCCCCGTAGACCGTACCGAGCCCCACCAGCAGCTCCATGAGCCGTTGCCGGGTCTCGCCGAATTCGCCCGCGAGGACCCGCTCGTCATCCGCGTCAAGCTGCATCGTCCCACCCCGCGCGCACGAACTCGTCCTCACGGCCCAGGTCGATGGTCGCGTCGATGCCGACCTTCACGTTCATGCCGTCCCCCATCCGCGACGGGTCGAGGGACGAGCCCCGGGCCCCCGCGACCACCAGCAGGTCCGTGTCCCCCCGGACGCGCGTCGCGACGGCATACTCGACCTCGCTCATGTCGCAGGGGTCGATGTCCTCGTCGACCACGACCACGTGCTTGAGCGAGGTGTGCGCCGCGAACGCGGCCATGCAGGCGTTCTTGCCGTCCCCGTTCGTCGCTTTTCTCACCTGCACCACGGCGTGGAGGTACCCGCACCCGCCCGGCGTGAGGACCACGTTTCTCACCGTCGTCACCCCGGAGACGGCACGGTAGATGATCGGCTCGTACGGAGCGCCCATCAGTGCCTTGTGCTCGGCGCCCCCGGGGAGGATGCCGTGGTAGATCGGATCGGGCTTGACGGCCATGGCCATGAGCTCGATCACGGGCTGGACCCGGACCGGGTCGTAGGTCCCCGTGATGTCCACGAACGGTCCCTCGTCCGCGGTACGCGACCCAATCGTCCCCTCGAGCACGATCTCGGCATCGGGCACGAGCACGCCGTTCGAGCACTCGCGGACAGGGAGCTCTCCCCCGAGGAGCTCGGCCGCGTACGCGAGCTCCTTGCCCTCGGGCACGCGCGTGCACGCGGCGAGCATCACGGCGGGGTGGACGCCGATGGCGATCGCCACCGGCAACGCATCCCCGTCGGCAAGCGCCCGGCGGTGAAGATTGTAGGTGTGTCGCCCCTCGACGATCCGGGCCACGAGGCGGTCGGACCCGTCGACGAGCATCCGGTGGACCGAGGCGTTCTGGACACCGCCGTACCTCGAAAAGACGATACCGGCCGTGATGTACGGGCCGGCGTCCCGCGGGTAGTGCTTCATGACCGGTATCGCGCCAAGGTCGACCGGGCCGGTCGCAAGGGGACCATCTCGACTCACCTCGCCGTCGAAACGCGACGCCGCGAGCGTCGGCAGAACGCGGTCAGGCGGCAGGTCGAGGGCGCGGGCGAACGAGGTGCGGTCCGAGACCAGGTTCATCACCCCGCGCCAGCCCCCGCCGAGGTCCCTGAAGAGAAGGGGACGACGGGTGGCGGCCGAACGCTTCGGCGCATCGTATTCGGGCGAGACGGGTTCGTCGACCAGGACCGCCTCCCCGTCGCTGACGAGGTCCTCGAGATAGCCGCGCAGGCACGGGTCAGTCATCGTACCCCTCCCACCGTGGGCCGAGGGTGTGCTCGACACCCAGGTGATCGAGCACGCGTCCAACGACCATCTCGACCAGGTCGTCGATTGTCGCGGGTCGGCCGTAGAACCCCGGGCTCGCGACCATCACGGTCGCGCCGGCCTCGTCGGCGGCGAGCATGTTCCTGAGGTGGACTCGCGAGAGCGGCATCTCGCGTACGAGCAGGATCAGGGGTCGGCGCTCCTTGAGGGTCACGTCCGCGGCCCTGCCGAGGAGCGAGGTCGAGAGCCCGAGAGCGACCGACGCGAGGGTCTTGGTGCTGCACGGGACGATCGCCATCCCGTCGACCGGATGCGATCCCGATGCGATCGGGGCCGCGAGGTCGTCGTTACGGTGCCGGGTCACGGAGAGGTCGTCGTACGAGACGCCCTCCCGGGAAGCGATACCCCGCGCAGGGTCCGTGACGACCAGGTGCACATCGGCCGCATCCGCGAGCACCTCGAGCAGCCGGCGGGCATACGGGGCGCCGCTGGCACCCGAGACGCCGACCACAAACTTCTTTCTCTCGCTCATCCTTCGCTCGCCGGCGTACTGGTAGGGCGGGTCGCCTCATCAGCCTATGCCGTGATCGCGCCTGAGAAGAGTTAATGCGGAGGGCATGCCTACCCAACGGGCATGGATGGCGATGCCCGGGAGACGGCGCGTGTCCGGTTCGGCAGGCCGGACCTTGCCACACTCGCCGAGGACGGGTATACCGCCATCGATATGCACGTCCACACGGATCATTCCGACGGCCTGATCCGGGTTCGTGACGCGATCCGGCACGCCCGCCGGACCGGGGCCTCGTTCGCGGTCACGGACCACAACGCCGTCTCCGGCGCTGTCGCGGCCATCCGGGAGGCCGGCCGGGAGCAGATCATCGTGCCCGGGATCGAGGTCTCGGCCTCGGAGGGGCCCCACCTGCTCGTCTACTTCTACACCCTCGACGATCTCGTCGACTACCACGGCGAGGTGATCGCCCGGGCACTCGGGGGGTGTCCCCACATGGCGACCGAGCTCCCGACCGCGGACGTGCTCGCCGGGCTCGACGGGCGGGACGCCTTCGCCGTGGCTGCCCACCCGTTCGGCTACCTCTTTCTCTGCCGCGGAGTCTGCAAGGCGATCGCTGCTGGCGAGCTCGTCCCCGACGTACTGCTCCGGCTCGACGGGCTCGAGGGGATCTGCGGCGGTATGACGCGGGCGCAGAACGAGCAGGCGGTGGCATTCGCGCGCGAGCACGGGCTCGCCCTGACGGGCGGCACGGACGCGCACCTGCTCATGGAGATGGGGCGGGTCGTGACTGCAGCCCGGGCCGACTCGGTCGAGGGGTTTCTCGACGCCGTCCGGCGCGGCGATGCCCTCGTCTGGGGGCGGGAGAAGACGGTGATGGAGAAGACCTTCCAGGCCTCGGCCGTTCTCCCCCGGTACGCTCCATACATCGGCCCGTCGCTCGGCGTCCACTACCGCCAGAATCTGCCGAGAGCGCTCCGATACCTCCGACGCCGACGGTGACCACGATCGCGTCGGGAGGTCACGGCCGATGGATCGCCTCCAGGGCCGCCGTGAGCCCGGACGGGTCGTCCGTCCCGATGCGGCACCGGCGGCCGTCGGAGAGGACGATCTCGACCGCCCTCGACCCGGAGACGTTGTACAGCCACCCGCGAGGCGTGAGGTGTATTCCCCACCCGTACCACCAGGGGTTGCGGACGGTGCTCCAGGACCGGATGCGGTCGAGAGACCAGGCGTGGCGAACGAGTCCCGGACCGAAAATGATCCGCAGGGCCTCGTCGTCGACCTCGACGGTGAGCGAGGAGAAGAGGACGAGCACCACCCCGAGCACGGCCATCACGGGGATCAGGACGGCGAGCGCGACGGGATCCTCGAGTGCGCCCGCCGGTGATGCGACGATCCAGACGGCGAGGGTCAGAACGATGACCCCGCCGAGCAGGATCAGGAGCAGGTCGGCTCGCTGGGTATGCCGGTACCGGACCTGATGAAGGAGAGCGTCAGAAGACATAGTCGAGGATGATCCCAATCGTGTAGATCGCCATGGCCAGATGAAAGAGCGGGAGCAACCTGAGACCATTCGGTTCGGTGGGGCTCCGGAGGAGGCCGACGGTCGCGACCATGACACAGGCGAGCCCCACGACGAGCCCGCCACGAGCGATCGGCCCCAGTACGGTCCCGAAGAGGAGAGCCGCACCCGCGTGGAGGAGCGCGAAGGCGAGGACCCATCGCGCCGCGCCGCCCATGCCGTACAGCAGGGGGATGGTCTGGAGGCGGCGCGCCCGGTCGTTCGAGACGTCCGCGATGTCGTTCGCACCGAGATGCGCGAGCGCGAACGGGTAGAAGAAGAGGAAGTAGAGCAGGGCAGTCGTATCCGGGTGTCCGAGCACGAGGTATCCCGCCACGGGGAAGAGGGCGAAGTCGGTCCTCCCGATCAGCTGCGAGATCGGGTATCGCTGACGCCGCTTGCCGACCTGGTAGAGATACTCGGCAAGGTAGCTCCAGCCCATGATAGCGAGGATGTAGATGCTGTGGGGCCACGGCAGCGTGAGGACGAGCGCCACCGCCCCGAGCACGAGCAGCACGATCACCAGGCGGGCCCGGGCGGGAGAGATGGTCCCGTCCACGAGCGGGCGGGTACCGAAGGGGCGCCAGTACCGGGTGAAGCGGTTGTCGACCGCGAGACGGTCGAGGTCCCGGTCGATGTAGTCGTTCAGGACGAGGCCGGCCGTGAAACCGAGGAGCGCGATCAGAGCCGAGGTTGCAAGGAGGGCCGGGGAAAGCCCTGCGTGGTTCGCCGTCGCGAGCAGGGTACCCGAGCAGAAGAGAAGGATCCACGCCGGTGCGAAGTGGAGACGGAGCAGGTCGAGGTATGGCCCGAGGCCGGCGCGCATGCACACTCCGTCGACGCCGAATCTTAGATACCTGACGGCGGATGATTGATCTCCATGCCGGGACGGGGAGAGACCCCATGACGCCTGCCGGTCCGCTCATCCAGACCGTCGGACACTCGACGCGATCGCTCGACGAGTTCCTCGACCTGCTCGAGCAGCACGGGTGCCGTCTCGTGGCCGATGTCAGGAGCCTGCCGCGCTCCCGGCGCCATCCCTGGTTCGACGGGGAGCCGCTCGCGGCATCGCTCGACGCTCGCGGGATCGGCTACTGCCACTGCGCGTCCCTCGGGGGCTTTCGCCAGCCCCTCGCCACCGAGGTGTCGGTGAACCGGGGGCTCCGGAACGAGCGCTTCCGGTCATACGCCGATCACATGCAGACCGGGGAGTTCGAGGCTGCGGCAGACCGCCTCGTAGACATGGCCCAAGCTGGCGGATGCGTCCTCATGTGCGCCGAGGCCGTCCCCTGGCGCTGCCATCGGTCCCTGCTCTCGGACGCGCTGGTGGCGCGGGGATGCCGTGTCCTCCACGTCATCGATCGTGACCGCGTCGAGGAGCACCGGTTGCGCCGCGAGGCCGTGGTCACGGGCCGCTGGGTGTCGTACCCGTACGACAGGGGTCAGCAGCAGCTCGCTCTCTAGCGTCCGTTCGACCGACGACCTCGAGAGATCATACCGCCGCGTTGAGCCGGTCGAGGTAGTCCTCGAAGAGGTGGATCCGCGTCGAGACCGGGAACGGCGTGCCCTGGATGCTGATCACGGCGTCGCCGCGCGCGAGGGTCTGGATCTCGTTCGACATGCTCGTCAGGTTCTGCTTGGCGTTGCCCGCCACGATCGACCGGTCCTGCTGGTCCGCGAGGCCCATCACGACGTAGGTGTTCAGCTGCGCGAGGATCCGGGGGTCGATGTTCTTGGGTTGCTGGGTGACGAGACAGAGCCCGACCCCGAACTTGCGCCCCTCCATCACGCACTCGCGGAAGACCTGGGTGGACTGGTTCGCGTTCGCGAGCACACGCTGGGCCTCCTCGATCGCGATCAGCACCTGGCGCGGGGCCGTCTCCTCCTTGCAGAGCGTGTGCTGCTTGTGCGCCGCGAGGATCGCGCGGGTCATGGTCGAGAGTGCGAAGAGCTCGCCCCGCTCGCCCACGCCCGGGATGTCGATCAGCACGACCCTGTTCTGCGCGAGGTCCTCGAGGATGGCCGGGATCGAGGAGCCGTACCGGTGAAAGAAGATACGATTCTCGCCCACGACGGTCTCGACGCGCCTCTGCGTCATGTGGAGCGGGCCCTGGCCGTAGGTCCGGAGCGTGTCCGTGATCTCGGGGTGGCGGCCGATGCCGCTCGTGGTCTTGAGCGGCGACGGGAGGGAGTCGACTCCCTCGCTGATGAAGAAGTCGATCACGTCCGAGCCAGGATGGCCGTCGAGCGACTCGACCACCTCGACGAGCGGGAGCGAGAGCTCGTACAGGAACCCGAGGTCGCCCATCCGGAAGTCGTCGTGCTCGAGTCGGAGCTCCTTGAGCCCGTACTCCTTGCGCTCGTCAGCGGGACGGGTGGAGTAGACGGAGAGCCCGCCCTCTGCCGCCGTGTACTCGATCAGCCCCTTGATCCGCCGGTCCCGGACCCGGTAGCCGGTGACATACTCGCCGTGGGGGTCGACCATCAGCAGCCCGAACCGCCGCAGGTGCATGGCCGACGCGCAGAGGACCTTCATGAAGTTCGACTTGCCCATGCCGGTGGTCGCGAAGACGCCCATGTGGCTCGCGAGCGCCTCGGACGGGAGCGAGACGGTGACGCCCTCGAGGACACCGAGGCCCGCGCGCATCTGACCGACCTCCAGGTCGCCCATGGACTGCTTCAGGAACGCGAGGTCGTCACCGTCCGGCCGGAGAACCTCGGCGAAGTTCGTGGGCGCCGTGATCGGCGGTCGGAACCGGCCGTCGTGGTCCACGAGCCCGAGCGGATGGAGACTGACGCAGAGGACCGGATGGGCCGCGTCCGCGCCCGGGGGCGTGTCGTGCGTGATGTCCGTGACCTTGGCGAAGAACGTGAACCCCTTGTCATGGTCAACGAGCTTGAGGATGTCCCCGACAAAGAGGACGGCGGTCGAGGGGACGACGATCCGGTAGGCAAGGACCGAGGTGCTGATCAGTCGGAAACCGGCGGCATCGGGGCGCATGGGCAGACCTTCTCGTGATGGGAGATCATGCGCGGTGAGAGGTATATACCATTGGTTTTTCTTCTCCGGCGGAGTCCCCCAGCCCCCCACCCGGGGCGTACCCGCCGTGCCGGCTCAACGAAGGGCCGAGAGCACCGTCGACCGGACCTGCTGCTCGATGCCCGGCACGGCCCCCGGGCCGCGACGCGCGTCCATGTCGTCGACCAGTACCTCGCCGCGGAGGACGATGCCGAGGTTGGCCATGAACGCGTGCACTACAGACCGGACGCAGCGGAAGTTCTCCGGCCCCTTCCTCCCGGCCGTTGCGAGGAGAAGACCGTTCGAGGATCCCGTTGGGCTTGTGTCCCCGAGTGCCTGCTGGGCGTGGATGGCCTGCGCACGGTCCAGGACCGCCTTGAGCCCGGCCGGCACCGTGTTCGTGTACACCGGCGAGCAGACCACGAGCAGCGACGCGGCGGCGATGGCGGGGGCGAGCCAGGTCATGTCGTCGTCGAAGGTGCAGGACCCGGTGTTGTAGCACTGGTAACACCCGATGCACGGCCGGATCTCGAGGTCGTGAACGAAGACGACGGACGCCGCTCTACCGGCGGTTTGTGCCGTTGCGGCGGCCCACCCGGCAAGGACTGCGCAGGATCCGTCGGGCCTGGGGCTTCCCTGGAGGACCAGGACATCGCCGGGAGGCGCCTTGGCGTGGAACGCGGGGGGTTCGTCGGGACGCACCAGCCCCCCGGGCGTTGCGAGGATCGCCGCCTCCCAGTCGGCTGCCGCCTGGCGGGCGGCTCGTTCGGCGTCGATCGAGAGCAGGGGCGGGTACTCGTAGGTGTTGGTCGAGAAGAGGACGACCGGCCGGCCGGCTCCCTCGAGGAGGAGCCGGAACCGGGCCATGCCCTGAAAGACGGAGGAGAGGTCGTCACGGTACAGCGACAGCACGTAGTTCCTCCCGGATGCAACGATCTCGTCCCGGCTCAGCAGTTCTCGCATGCTTGGTCACCCGTCCGGGGAAGTGTGCCCGCCGTTCGAGCGAGGTGCCCGTCCCCGTTGTGATGGAGGGGACGGGCGCCTATCAATGTATTCCCGATGCCGTCGGTCGGGGTGCCGGTGCCCGCGGGCGCCTTCAGGGTTTCGGTCGGTATTCGCGCCGGGCGTGGCGGCGGGCCGCACGATCGACGATTGCACCGGCGAGGTGGTCGATCGGGGAGAGGTGTGCCGGCACGAAGAAGTCGCTGTCCGCGAGGGGAAGGTAGAACGCCGTGTCGGCCGGACAGGCACCGGGCCGCTCCAGGGTCACCGCGCGCATGGACCGGAAATGGAGGACCCGCCAGCGCTCGGGCCGGAACGGGGCATCGGTGCGGAGGGCACTCGCCAGCCGCTCCGCCGCGCCGTCGAGCGCCGCTGCCGCCTTCTCCGTGCTC
>CAZCUJ010000006.1:27128-53190 GCA_964501565.1 uncultured Methanospirillum sp. | reverse complement strand
ACTCGCCAGCCGCTCCGCCGCGCCGTCGAGCGCCGCTGCCGCCTTCTCCGTGCTCGCGACTGCAATCGCGGGCTTCGGGTAGAACCGCGGGCGGTGGCAGATCCAGGCGAACCGGTCCACGAAGGTCTTGTAGAGGCCCGAGACGTTCTGGACGTAGGTGGGCGAGGCGAAGATGGCGCCGTTGCAGGCGTCGAGCCGGGCGAGGAGATCGTCCCGACTGTCGTGAACGGGGCAGAATGCCTCACCATCGGCAAGACAGCGGAAGTAGCCCCGGCAGCCCTCGAGCCCGGCGTCTCGGAGGTACAGATAGTTGACCTCGATGTCGCCGGCCGCTCTGAGGCGCGCCTCGATCCTCTCGACAGCCCGGACGGTCGCGCCGCGGTGCGGGCTGCCGATGACCGCGAGCACATTCTTTCCCCCGGCCGGGAGTTCCGCGGTGTCCAGCGCATCGTCCGCCATCGGACCTACCTATGCCGACCGATGCTTTCAACCTGTGTCGGCCGCTGGAGGACCAGGATCCGGCGGGTCAGGCTCTTGTGCACGCGCTGCTCGAAACGGTCGAGGACCGCAAGGTGCCGGGCCGCGATCTCCTGGATCGGTCGGTGCGTCACAATCACCGCTCGACGGCCCGGTCGGAGGACGCGCGCGACCTCGCGCAGGGAATCGTCGTAGAGCCGGTCGAGGGTCTCGCCCCTGATCTGCACGGACTGGCCGTACGGGAGGTCCGAGACGACCGCGTCGACCGAGGCCGACCGGAGCGGGAGTCGGGCCGCGTCCGCGAGCGCTACCTCGGCGCCGGGCAGGTTCAGGCGGGTCCCCCCGAGCATCAGGGGGTCGATGTCGAACCCGAGCGCGCGGACGCCGAGGAGGGATGCCTCGATCAGGGTCCCGCCCGTGCCGGCGAACGGATCGAGCAGCATCTCGCCCGGCTCGATGCCCGAGAGGTTGACGAGCGTCCGGGCAATGCGCGGCATCATCACGCCGGGATGGAAGAACGGGCGCGAGAAGGGGCGGCGGGCGTCCAGGGCGCGGCGATCGGGCTCGCAGACGAGCCTGCCGAGGTAGCACCGGTCGCCCGAGCAGACGAGGCTGTAGCTGATCTCCGGAGCCGAGAGCGAGACTCTTCCCCGGATCAAGCCGCCACACCGGCGTTCGAGGGCGAGGGCCGGTGTGGCGAGCACCGCGCCCTCGACCTTCTTCACCCGGAAGGCGAACGTCCCATCCGGCGCGAGCCCTGCATCGCGGACCATCGTGTCGACGTCGCTGTCGGTCCCTGGGCAGTCGGCGATGTACTCGTACGCCCGGTGGGTCAGGGCCAGCCGGGCGAGGCGCGCCGGTTCGGCGCACTCCCCGACGGCGAGTTGTGGAGCCGTGTCCTCGACGCGGACGGCGCACCTGAGCTCGGCAACGGGGAGCGTGGGGTGCTCGCCCGAGAGGAGGCAGACAACGCGCATCGGCGCTACGAGGCCTGCCGCCGCATCCGGGCCTGGAGCCCGAAGAACTCGGAGAAGCCGATGGCCGAACACTGGTCCAGGCAGGTCGAGTCGAACGAGACGAGCTCGTCCGAGTAGAGTGCCCGGGGCGAGGAGCGGCCCAGGATGGAAAGGCCGCCTTTGAAGAGCCGGACGTCGACATTCCCGGAGACGACGGACTGGGTCGTATCGATGAACGCGTTGAGAGCGTCGTAGAGCGGCTCGTAGACGAGACCCATGTACGCGAGCTCCGACCATTTCTCGTCCACGCAGGCCTTGAACGCGAGTTCCTGCCGGGTCAGTACGAGCCGCTCGAGATCCCGGTGCGCGGCGAGCAGAACGGTCGCGGCCGGATGCTCGTAGCACTCTCGGGCCTTGATGCCGAGTACCCGGTCCTCGATCATGTCGTTACGGCCGACGCCGTGCGTGCCCGCGAGCCGATTCAGTGCCATGACCAGGTCGTAGCCCTTCAGTTGTTCGCCGTCGAGGGCGACGGGGACGCCGGCTTCGAACGTGATCGAGAACTCCGCCGGCGTGTCGGGCGCCGCCAGGGGTGAGGTGGTCCAGTGCCAGATCTCTTCCGGCGGGTGGTAGGAGGGATCTTCGAGCCTGCCACCCTCGATCGACCGGCTCCAGCAGTTCTCGTCCATGGACCAGGGCGTCGCCTTCGCGACCGGCACCGGGATGCCGTGTTCGGCGGCGTAGTCGATCTCCCACTCGCGGGTCAGGTTCTGCTCGCGGATCGGCGCCACCACCTCGAGGCCCGAGGCGCGGATGATGAAGTCGAATCGGAGCTGGTCGTTGCCCTTGCCCGTGCAGCCGTGCGCGACCGCAGTCGCGCCCTCCTCCTTCGCGATCCGGACACACTCGCCGGCGATCAGGGGACGGGCGAGGGAGGTGCCCATCGGGTAACCTTCGTAGCTGCCGTTCGCCTTGATGGCCCGGAAGACATGCTCGTCGACGAAGCGGTCCCTGGCATCGATCGTCACGTGCCGATCGGCGATCCGCTCGCCCTTCTCGGTCGCCATTCGGATGTCCGCCTCGGTCTGGCCGACGTCGACCGCGACCGTGACCACCCGGTCGTAGTCGTAACGCTCCTTGAGGAGCGGCACGCAGATCGAGGTGTCGAGCCCGCCCGAGAAGGCGAGCACAATCGTTCCCTTGCCCATCGAGTTCACCAGAATTCGAAAGGAATGGTTCGCGGGATAGAGTATTAGAGCTTCACCCGGTACGCCGAGTGGTGTCGGCCCGTTTCCGCCGTTGCCAGCGCTTCGCAACGAAGGCGCCGACGATCGCGACCCCGAGCCCGAGAAAGAGCGCCGTGAGAAAGAGGCTCCCGAAGAAGTACTGGCTCATGAGCGTGCCGTGGAGGAGCCCGAGAAGATACCCGAGGTAGATAACCAGGTGGAAGTACCGCCATTCAGCGAACCGGGCCCGGACCAGGGCACCGATCACGGCGACGTAGATGAGTGGCAGTGCGACGCGTCCCGCATTGATGGCATACCTGTCGAAGAATGGGAGGGTCGGGATGAAGACGAGGAGCGACGAGGAGCGCACGGCGACCAGGATCGGGTGGAGCGTGATCGCGGCGAGGCCGAACGCGGCGAAGACGTGGTGGACCCTGAGAAACGGGGAGCCGAAGACCCGGCGGACCTCCGTGAGAAACGGGGTCATCAGGGCCGCGATCCCCATCGCGAGGAGGCCCCAGAGCGCGGCGATGCGGATCCCGAGGGTCACGGAGGTCGGGTTCGGCAATCCGACCACGACTGTCGCGACTGCGAGAAAGACGACGAAGATCGCGCCTGCCGCGACGGCGCCGGCACGGGTCAACCCTAGCATGGCACCCCGTCGCGGGGCATTCATATTGAATCTTGCGCAGTGCCGGGATACATATTGTTGAATCGTCAGAAATTTCTGATCTATCTGAATATTTATCATCCCCGGGTTCCAACGAGGGAACTGCATGACGGATGAAGGAAGCGCGTGCCGGCTCGAGGCACTGGTCACCGTGGACGAACGCGGTCAGATGGTGCTGCCGAAGGACCTCCGCGAGCGGCTCGGCGTCGGGCCGGGCGACAAGATCGCCATCAGCTCGTGCGAGTGCGACGGCGAGGTCTGCTGCCTGGTGCTGATGCGGGCCGACCGACTCGACGGGATGGTCCGCGGGGTGCTTGCCCCCGTCATGCGAGAGGTGCTCTGATGGACAGGGAACGGATACACGAGACAGTTCGAGAGGGATACACGCGGGTTGCGGAACAGGGATGTGGGTGTGGATGCAGTTGCGGCACCGACCCCGGTGAGATCAGCAGCACGATCGGGTACACGATCGAGGAGATGGAGAGCGTTCCGGAGGGAGCGAACCTCGGGCTCGGGTGCGGCAACCCGGTCGCTCTCGCCGGCCTCTCTCCCGGCGAGACGGTGCTCGATCTCGGGTCGGGCGCGGGCTTCGACGCGTTCATCGCGACCCGCGCAGTGGGCGAGTCCGGTCGCGTGATCGGCGTCGACATGACACCGGCCATGCTCGAGAGGGCCCGCGGGAACGCCCGCGCAGGGGGGTACGACAACGTGGAGTTCCGGCTGGGCGAGATCGAGCACTTGCCCGTCACGGACCGGTCGGTCGACGTCGTGATCTCGAACTGCGTGATAAACCTCTCGCCCGATAAGGAGCAGGTCTTCCTCGAGGCGTTCCGCGTGCTGAAGCCGGGGGGCCGGCTGCTCATCTCGGACATGGTGATGGTGGGCGAGCTCCCCGAGCGGGTCCGGAAGTCAGTCGCGGCCTACGTCGGCTGTATCGCGGGCGCCGTCTCGCGCGACCGCTACCTGGCAATGGTCCGGCGCGCGGGCTTCTCCGGGGTCGAGGTCGTCGAAGAGGCGCCATTCCCGGTCTCCTGCATGGCGAACGACCCGACCGCGCAGGCGGTCTTCGGCGACGCAACGCTGACGCCCGAAGAGCTCAAAGCGACCGAGTCGGCGATCGCCTCGATCAGGGTCCGCGCCGTGCGCCCGGCATAAAAAAGGGTAGACTAGCAGGCCCCGAGGTAGTGGCCGAGCGGCTCCAGGGTGAGCCGGCTCTTGCCGATCGCTTCGATCGCGAGGGCCGCGGCCTTCGCGGCCGCGAGCGTCGTGATGTACGGGATCCCGTAGTCGACGGCCATTCGCATGATCTGGTAATGGTCCTGGCGCGAGGCTTTATCGGCCGGGGTATTCACGATCAGCTGGATCTCCCCTTTTCGCATCATATCGATCACGTTCGGCGAGCCCTCCTGGACCTTCCGGACGAGCTGGGCCTCGATACCCGCTTCCTGCAGCGTCTCGACCGTGCCCAGCGTCCCGTAGATCGAGAGACCGAGGCCGGATAGGAGCCGGGCGATCTCGATAAGCTCGCGGTGCTGGTCGCCCGTGACCGAGATGAAGACGTTGCCCGAGGACGGGAGCGCGTTGTCGGCCGCGATCAGGGCCTTGTAGTAGGCCCGGCCGAAGTCGTAGTCGATCCCCATCACCTCGCCGGTCGACTTCATCTCCGGGCCGAGGACCGTGTCGACGCCGGGCAGCTTGTTGAACGGCAGGAGCACCTCCTTGACCGCGACGTGGTCGAACGACCGCTCCTCGTACCCGAGGCTCGCGAGCGGGCGGCCGATCATCACCTTCGCCGCGACCTTCGCGAGCGGTATCCCGGTCGCCTTCGAGACGAACGGCACGGTCCGCGAGGCCCGAGGATTCGCCTCGAGGACGTAGACCGTGTCGTCCTTGACCGCGAGCTGGAGGTTCATCAGCCCCACGACACCGAGGCCGAGGGCTATCTTGCGAGTGTAGTCGCGGACCCGTTCGAGGACCGAGGCCGAGAGGGACTGGGCCGGGATCACGCAGGCGGAGTCACCCGAGTGGACGCCGGCCTCCTCGATGTGCTCCATGATCCCGCCGATCAGCACGTCCGTGCCGTCCGATACCGCATCCACGTCGATCTCGATCGCGTCCTGGAGGAACGAGTCGATCAGGACCGGGTGCTTCCTCGAGACGCGTATCGCCTCCTTCATGTAGGTCTTCAGCTCCGCGTCGTCGTGGACGATCTCCATGGCGCGCCCGCCGAGGACGTAGCTCGGCCGCACGAGGACCGGGTACCCGATGTCGTTGGCCATCTGGAGGGCGTCCTCCTCGGAGTAGGCCGAGGAGTTCGGCGGGCTCGGGATCTCCAGTTCGTCGAGGAGCGCCGAGAAACGGTCCCGGTCCTCGGCCACGTCCATCGCGTCGGGGCTCGTGCCGAGGATCCGCACGGCCAGAGCGCGCCGCTCGATCTCCTGCTGGAGCGGGACCGCGAGGTTGACCGCGTTCTGCCCGCCGAACTGGACCATGACCCCCTCGTAGTCGTCGGTGGCGAGGACGTTCATGACGTCCTCGAGCTGCATCGGCTCGAAGAAGAGCCGGTCCGAGGTGTCGAAGTCGGTCGAGACCGTCTCGGGGTTGTTGTTGACGATGTGGACCTCGATCTCCTCCTCGCGCAGCGCCGTGACTGCGTGGACCGTGCAGTAGTCGAACTCGATCCCCTGGCCGATCCGGATCGGGCCGGAGCCGAGGATCAGGATCTTCCGGTTGCCGGACCGGGTCACCTCGGTCCCCGGCTCGGCCGTCGAGTAGAAGTACGGGGTTTGGGCGGGGAACTCAGCCGCGCAGGTGTCGACCATCTTGTATCCTGGCCGCCCGAGGATCTCCTGGAGCTGGGTGGGGTCCATGCCGGTGAGTTCGACGATCTCGGCGTCGGCGAAGCCGAACCGCCGGGCTCGTTGCAGGTCGGCCTCCGACGGGCCTTTCGGGTCCTGGAGCCGACCCTCGAGCTCCACGACGTTCCTGATCTTCTCGAGGAAGAACGGGGCGATGTGCGTGAGCCGGGCGATCTCCTCGGCGGGGAACCCCTGACGAAATGCATCGAAGAGGCAGCCGAAGCGCTCGTCCGTCGGGTGCGAGAGGAGCATCCGGATCTCGTTCTTATCGGTATGGGTCTTGACGTCCGTGTCCAGCGAACGGATCGCCTTCTTGAACGCCTCCTCGATCGTCCGGCCGATGGCCATCACCTCGCCGGTCGACTTCATCGCGGTTGTAAGCGTCCGATCCGCGTGGGTGAACTTGTCGAACGGCCATCGGGGGACCTTGACCACGATGTAGTCGATCGCGGGCTCGAACGAGGCGGGCGTGCAGCCTGTCACCGTGTTCGAGATCTCGTCGAGCGAGAGGCCGATCGCGATCTTCGCGGCCACGCGCGCGATCGGATAGCCAGTCGCCTTCGAGGCGAGGGCCGATGAGCGCGAGACCCTCGGGTTGACCTCGATCACCCGGTAGTCCCCGTCCCTGAAGCCGAACTGGATGTTGCAGCCTCCCTGGACGCCGAGCGCACGGATGATCTTGATCGAGGCCGTACGGAGTGTCTGGAACTCGTCGTCACGAAGGGTCAGGATCGGGGCAACGACGACCGACTCGCCGGTATGGATGCCCATCGCGTCCACGTTCTCCATGCCGCAGACGATGAGGCAGCAGTCGTTCGCGTCGCGCATCACCTCGAACTCGATCTCCTTCCAGCCGATGACGGACTCCTCGACGAGCACCTGGTGGATGCGCGAGTGCTGGAGGCCGAGCTCGACGATCCGCCGCAGCTCCTCCTCGGTGTTGGCCACGCCGCCGCCGGCACCGCCGAGTGTATACGCGGGCCGGACGATCGCGGGGAGCCCGACCGTCTCGAGGGCTTCGTGGATCTGATCGACGGAGTTCAGAATCATCGAGCGCGGGATCGGCTCACCGATCGCCTGCATCAGTTCCTTGAACTGCTCGCGGTCTTCGCCGCGGTAGATCGCCTCGAGCGGCGTGCCGAGGATCTCCACGCCCTCGAGCGCGCCCATCTCGGCGAGTTCCGCCGTCATGTTCAGGCCCGTCTGGCCGCCCATCCCGGAGAGGATCCCGTCGGGGCGCTCTATCTCAATGATCCGGGCGATGATCTCGGCCTTGAGGGGCTCGATGTAGATCACGTCGGCCGTGTCGGGGTCGGTCTGGATCGTGGCCGGGTTCGAGTTGACCAGCACGACCTCGACCCCCTCCTCGCGGAGCGCCCTGCAAGCCTGGGTCCCCGAGAAGTCGAACTCGGCCGCCTGCCCGATCTGGATCGGGCCCGACCCGATCAGCAGGACCCGCTTGATATCGGAGCGTTTCGGCATTCAGATCCCCCGCATCATCAGGTCGAAGAAATGGCACTCGGTATCACGGGGCCCGCCGTGGGCCTCGGGATGGAACTGGACGCAGTGAATGTCGAGGTCGGAGACCTCGAACCCCTCGACCGAGCCATCGTTGAGGTTGATGTAGCAGGCGTCCGCTCCCTCGGGCAGGGTCTCGCGGTCGACCACGAACCCGTGGTTCTGGGTCGTGATGAAGATCGAGCCGTCGGTGAACCGCACGGGCTGGTTCGACCCGCGGTGACCGAACTTCATCTTGTCGGTCGTCGCGCCGAGCGCGAGGGCCGCGAGCTGGTTGCCCATGCAGATGCCGTAGACCGGGAGCGTGCCGATCAGGTCTCTGATGCACCGGATAGCGGCCGTGGCGCGCATGGGATCACCCGGCCCGTTCGTGACGAAGAGCGCGTCGGGGTTCCACGCCTCGATCACGTCCGAGCGGGTGTCGTGGGGGAAGATGCCTATGTTGGCGCCGCGCCGGAAGAGGCTCACGATCATGTTCTTCTTGACACCGAGGTCGAGCACGGCCACGCGCTTTCCGGGGCCCGGCACGACGTAGGGCTCGGGGGTCGAGACGAGCGGGATCAGGTCCTGCTCGGTTATCAGTGGGACAGCGCGGGCGAGTTCCACCGCATGCTCGGGAGTCGCCTCGTCGCCGCAGACGATCCCGGCACGGAGGGTGCCGTGCTGGCGCGTCCGGATCGTCAGCGCCCTGGTATCGATCCCTTCAATTCCGAAGAGACCGTGATCGAGGAAGTACCGGGCCAGCGGTTCGTTCGCTTCGGGAACGGCCGCCACCTCGCGAGCCACGCAGGCGAGCGCCTTGGCCTCCTTCGACTGGAAGTTCTTCTCGTCGACGCCGTAGTTTCCGAGCTGCGGAAACGTGAACATCAGGATCTGCCCGGCATAACTCGCATCGGTCAGGGCCTCCATGTACCCCGTCATCTGGGTCGTGAAGACGAGCTCGCCCGCCGTCTCGCCCTCGACTCCGAAGCCCTCCCCGACCACCGAGGTGCCGTCCTCGAGCCCCAGCACCGCCTTCATGTGTAACCAGATCCATTGGGCGTGGATCGGTATTAACCGTACTCTGGCGGAAAAAAAGAGAGAGATTGGGGTTTCAGGCTCAGATGAGCTTGAAGATCGGGTGCTCCGACGCCTGGACGTCGACACCGAGATCGCGGGCTGCCTCGAGAACGACGATGTCGCCGTAGGACTGGGCCGTGATCATGGCCTCGACGTTCTCGATCGGGCCGAACATGATCAGGTCGGCCCCGAGGGTCGTGGCGATCAGGTTGCAGCCGATATCGGGAGCGGACCAGGCGGCCTGGATGACGCCCTCCATCCCACCCTGGTAGTGGTGAAGGAGCTGGGCCACGTACTTGTCCTTGCCCTGCAGCGAGGCCGCGAGCTGGGACGGGTTCTTCTTCGAGCCCTTCCACCGCTTGAGCCAGGTCCACGAGACGGTCATGTTGTGGTACGCACCGCCCGTGGGGTAGCCGTGGATCGCCTTACAGGCGAGGATCTCGCGGTACGAGCCGCCCGAGCCGAGCCCGAGAGGTGTGGCCGCCGTGTCGAGGATCGGGCGCGTGATCCCGGCCTCCTCGGCGATCTGGATCATGCCCTTCTCCTGGCCGGCCACGCCGCCCTCGTTGAGCACCTTCTGGCGCCCTGCCACGGAGGGGTCGGCCGGGTTGAACGCGAGCACGATGGCGGAGGTGACATCCGACGCGGCGAGCACGTCGATGTTCTCCTGGCCGATCGAACCGTTGATCGAGTTGTAGATCGCACGGTCCGCCACGCCGACCTCGGTTACGTACCGGGTCGCATGGGCGAGGGCATCGGGAGCGGACGAGTCCATCAGGAACGCCGTCTTGTTGTCGATCGTGGTGAACCAGTCGATGTAGCTCTCGAACGCCTTGCCGAACTCACCGATGATCTGGATGAAGAACGGGATCCCCGTGAGATCAGTCAGCTCGAGGCAGCGGTTCCAAAGCCCCTCGGCCGTGTCCTTGTCGATCTCGCCCGTGTGGTCGTCCTTCACAATCTCGTGCTTGTTGTAGAAGATCGAGGCGCCGAGCACGGTTGGATACTCCCCGGGCTGGCCTCCGATCTTGGTGCCGTTGAAATCCCAGACACTCTGTTCCTTCTCAAACCTGAACATGGTTCTTCACACCTCCATAGTTATTGCATCAGCAGGGCCAGTTTCATCTGCAGGATGCTGATGATGATGTAGATCAGCAATCCTGCCACGAGGCCGTAGAGGATCCCGATATCGCGGCCGACCTTGCGCCCGGTCCGCTGGGCGATCTCGGCATCCGCGAACTCGATCTTCTTCTCGATAGTGTCGAGGCGCCGCTCGATCTCGAGGAACTGGGGATTCGCCGACGCGGCGGCGACTTCCATGCCGGCGCCTCCGGCTTCCTTGACCTCGACGATCATCGGTTCGCCATCGAAGGCGCCCGGGTCGCGGCCGGTCAGTTCGGCGATCTTGGCCTTGATCTGACCGAGGTCCTCGGTCTCCATGATGTTGACGACCTCGATCTGCTCCTGGAAGCGCTTGATCGCGGCGTCGTCGACGTTCTCGATGAACGGGATCGCACCCTGCGCGCCCACGACCTTGCCCTTCTCCACGCCGTTGGCGTGGAGCGCGGCAAGTGTCTGGCCCGACAGGTGACCCTTGACCTCGGTACCGCAGAGGAGCAGGAACCGGATGTTCGGGTTCGAGATGATGTTCGCGATGACCTTCTCGAGCCCGAGATTCTCGGTCTTGCACGAACCGCAGATCGCGGCCCCTGCATCGCAGATGCCCTGCTCGTCCAGGTGCGACCCCATGGTCGCGACCGCCACCGGGCTTTCTGCCTTGCCCGAGTGGAAGTCGCCCTGGATGATCGGCCATCCGCTGGCCGGTGATTTCTTGTCTGCCATTCTCCTCTACCTCACAGGAACAGCACCGGGACCAGGACCAGCACCATCGCGATCGCTGCGCCGGCCGCGAAGCCGACGAGCCCGGAGGACAGGATCCCGGATTCGAGTTTGTTCGTCCTGGCGAGGATCTGCCCCTTGTACTGGATATCCGATACCATGTTCTGGATCGCGACCATCCTGATAGGGCCGGCTTGTGTATGTTCGTCCGCCATCTCCTCACCTCATATGTACAGGAACCCGATCAGGGCGAGCGATACGATCAGCCCGATCATTATGCCCTCGATCTTCCCGGAGTAGACCCCGGCCGCGAACTTGTCGCGGTACCCGATGTCGGTGATCATTCCGTCGATCACCTTCATACGGGCCGTGATCAGCGCGACCTCGCCCGAGAGCGGTCGCGCTTCGCCCGTGGCCTCCTCGGCGGGCCCTCCGGCCTCCTTGACCTCGACGATCATCGGTTCGCCATCGAAGGCGCCCGGGTCGCGGCCGGTCAGTTCGGCGATCTTGGCCTTGATCTGACCGAGGTCCTCGGTCTCCATGATGTTGACGACCTCGATCTGCTCCTGGAAGCGCTTGATCGCGGCGTCGTCGACGTTCTCGATGAACGGGATCGCACCCTGCGCGCCCACGACCTTGCCCTTCTCCACGCCGTTGGCGTGGAGCGCGGCAAGTGTCTGGCCCGACAGGTGACCCTTGACCTCGGTACCGCAGAGGAGCAGGAACCGGATGTTCGGGTTCGAGATGATGTTCGCGATGACCTTCTCGAGCCCGAGATTCTCGGTCTTGCACGAACCGCAGATCGCGGCCCCTGCATCGCAGATGCCCTGCTCGTCCAGGTGCGACCCCATGGTCGCGACCGCCACCGGGCTTTCTGCCTTGCCCGAGTGGAAGTCGCCCTGGATGATCGGCCATCCGCTGGCTGGTGACTTCTTGTCTGCCATCGCTCTATCCCATCCTGATCAGTTGAAACGCGATGATCCCCGCGATGAAGAGCCCGATCGCGATGCCGTACCAGAACGAGGTGACGCCACCGGCGACGACGAGGGCCTTCTCGCGCCCGGGGAAGGACGCGGCCAGCGCACCCTCGCCCGAGAGCATGTTCACGAGGTCGTCCGCGACCACTTCGAGTAGTCCGACCTGCTCGAGGATCGGGGCGTACGACTCGCCCATCGTGGTGACGATGCCGACGAGCGGGTCGACCACGAGGCCGTATTCTGGGAGGACCTGGATAAACATGGTCAGGCCCCCTCCAGCTCGACGATGGGCTTGGAGTCGAGCCAGGCCGCCGCGTCACGCTTCGAGAGCGCGATGTACTGCGCGTAGGTGTAGTACCAGCCGATCACCGAGACGATGACGTTGATGATCAGGGCGTAGAACCCGAGGAACGCGTAGCTGAAGATCGCAACCATGAGCATCGAGAGGAACCCGACCTCGGCGGTGAGCATCAGCGTGCGGTCCTGCTTCTCGGATGGGCCGAGGCAGGCGTTGAAGCCGTGCTGGAGCGCGATGGAGCCAAGCATGAAGATGGCCGCGATGATGCCGCCGCCGATCAGCGAGGCGCCGAACGAGTTCACCGTCGCGCCGAGGACCTCGACCGGAACGACCGAGAGGGGCGAGAACGTGAACGAGCCCGTAGCCATGGCCGAGAAGCCGATCATGACCATCGCGCCGACCGCCGCGAGTTCGGCGATCGACTGGATCATCACCGGGATCTTCATCGCCAGGATGTTGTTCGCGATGTAGCCGAGGATCGCGCCGATCACGAAGCCGAGCACGAGCGCGACGATCGGGGATGCGATCCCGAACTTGGTCGCGAGCAGCATCGCGATGACGCCCGAGCCGAACGCGAGCATGCCCGCGGACGGAACGCCGGTACCGATACCGTAGCTGCAGAGCCGCTTGATCGTCGACGAACCCCAGACCAGGGCCGCGATGGCACCGAGTCCCCCGAGGAACGAGAAGTACTGGGTGCCGGTGACCGTGTTGAGGTAGGTCAGGTAGATCAGCACGAGCGAGCCGACGATACCGTAGATCATCAGCGTGTTGTGCGGGATCCCGCCTTCTGTTACCGTAATCTGTGCAGTCATTTCGTCACCTCAGATGGTCAGGTTCAGGTTCACCACCACGATCAGGATCGCGACGAGACCGCAGAGCGCTGAGGCCACGAGCGACGCGACGATCGCGCGGGGGAACCGCTTGAACTTCGGGTCGTGCGGCCCCTCGATCGTCCCCGTGATGTTGTACGCCGCGAGCACGGCGTTCACGAGGAACATGCCGATGGCGAACATGCCGGCCAGCGAGATTGCGACGGGCATGATCTGCTCGACGGTCGCGTTGAAGATCGAAGGCAGGTACTGCTCGTAGACGGTGAGCAGCTCGATGTAGATCAGCGTGCCGCCGGCGCCGCCGAAGAGGCCGCCGATGACACCGCCGACGAACGAGATGAACGGCAGCCCGTGCCCCTCGGTGCCCTGGCTCTTGTACTCGGCCTGGGTGTCGCCGGTGAGGGGGTCCTTCGCGACCTTGCCCGAGGCGGCGGGGATGCCCATGCCGAAGACGTAGACCACGTTGACCATCAGGCAGGTGATCGCCATCAGGAGACCGCCGCCGATGGCGCCGGTCACCGTTGCGACCACGACACCGAACTCGGCCGCCCAGGCGCCGCCGAAGAGCCCGGCGAGGCCTGCGCCCGCGGCGAGCATGGCGACACCGGTCGCGATGCCGGGGGCCTGTCCCATCGCTGCCGGCGCGCCGCCGACCGGGACGAAGTGGACGCCGAAGCCGATCAGGACGCCGCCGACGATGATCCCGATGAGCGGGATCACCGCGAGCGGCGCGAGGACGAAGGTGATGCCGATGAAGACGACCGCGAGGACGAGACCGATCACCATGGAGATCGGGTCCATCGCCGCGCCGCCCGCCGGCGCTCCGCCGAGGGCACTCATGACGAGGCCTCCTCGGGCGCCGTGTACGGGCCGTAGTTCTTGCGGGCGTAGACCTCGACCCAGCGGCCGATCACGATGAAGATCAGGATCAGCACGAGCCCTGCGATGATCGCGCCCCAGCCGCCGGCGAACTCCTCGAAGAGGATGGTCCGCCAGAGTTCGAGGAAGACGATCAGGCCGAAGCAGATCCCGGAGGCCGGGCCGCCGAGCTTGGACGAGAACCAGCCGTTGTCAAGCGAGTTGCGCTGGCCCGCCTCGGCGTACCGGACGATGTTGCCCGAGGCCGAGATCGGCACGCCGGCGCCGAACTGCTGGTTCTGGTACTGCCGCTCCTTGCCGTAGAACGGGTTGCCCGTCGCCGAGCCGGCCGCGCCGAGCGCGATGCCCCAGACCAGGCCGAGGAGCGGGAGCGGGAACGGGTGGCCGAGGGCCGCGTTCATCAGGTAACAGATCGAGATTGTCGTGAAGACCGCCACGAAGGCGTGGGCCATCGTGACCGAGAGCATCGACTTGAGAATGTCGATATAGACCGGCTGGCCGAACTTGGCCAGGCTTGCAGTTCGTCCGAGATAGCCGGACGTCGCGTAGACTCCCTGTACGAACGTCGCGATCGTCGCGCCGAGAACCAGCGCGAGGATCGGGTTGATGTCCTGTATCAGGAAGACCCACGCGAGGCCGGCGCCGAGCGTGCACCAGAGACCGTAGGCCGGGGGCTCCCCAGCCACCGCCTTGTTGAAGATGCGGTGGATGAAACCCATCTGCGGAGCGAGCTGGACCTGCGAGTTCGGGTCGCCCTGCGACCCGATATCGGACTCCGTGTCCTCCGCAGCACCGGCGACGGCGGCGAGCGCACCTGCCAATGCAGTGATTCCGATTCCGAATACGATGTTTTCTACCATTGAGCCTCCTCCCGTGCCAGCGAATAGGCGCATGAGAGTGTGGGAAATTGCATCGCCACGTATATGAGTACAAACCCTTTGTGGTTCATGTATGGGTTGGTTGAGAATGAGTTAAAGGTTTCGAAATCATTTCCGGAAAGACCGGTGCATTTCGCGTAATATCGAATTTAGCCCAAGATTCTGGGCTATATCATAATAATTTGTGTTAATGAAAAAAAAGTTGCGTACGCTGGGTCGAGAGATCTTCCGGCTCCTGGTGTCCGGTCGAGACGCCGGCGGACGACAGCGAGAGCGGCATCCTTCCGCCGGGACGGTGCACGGGGCGGTCATACAAAGGATTCGTACCGGCGGAGTAGATCCGTCACCGCCCGTATCTCCCGTCCCTGCCTCCGGGCCTCCGCGAGGTAGGCATCGTACACCTCGTCGGTGACGAGGCGGAACCTCGGCTTGAACAGGTCGCCGTGGAGAAGGAGATCGAAGCATCGTCCCTCGCTCACCGTCAGGCCGAGAGGACGGTACTCCCCCTCGTCGAGACGGTAGGTGGGGTTCTGTTCACTGTCGACGGCCAGGACCTGTCGAGCGAGCGGTGTTCCGGGGATCGGCTCGGCGATGCTGACGAAGAGGTCGTCGAGGCACTGGTCCGCGACGAAGTCCCTGGTCGCCTGGTAGTCCTCCGGCTCCTCCATCGGGTGCCCGACGATGAAACTGCCGGCCACCTTCAGACCGTAGTCGCGGCATGTCCGGACTCCTTCGGCAAGGACGGCGGCGGTCATTCCCTTGCCCATGATCCGGAGCATGCGGTCGCTTCCCGACTCGACGCCGAAGAAGATCCACCCGATGGTGTGGTCGCGGATCGCCTCGAGGACCTCGGGGGAGAGGCAGTCCGCCCGGATATCGGGGGCCGAGACATTGCGGGGGCCCATCACGTCGGCGATCGACCGGAGCAGCTCGGCGAAGGCGCCGGGGTCCATCCTGCCGTCATGGGAGCGGTAGAGCGACCCGGTTCCGCCGCTGATGGAGATCTTTTCGACGCCCTTCTCCTTGAGAGCCCGCACCTCCGCCACCACGTCCTCGAGCGAGCGGCTCCGGATCGCGTGGCCAAAGAAGCGGGGCACCTGGCAGAATGTACAGGTGCCGATACAACCCCTGTGCGTCTCGATATAGATATTGGCGCCCCGGACGTCCTGCGATCCGATGTCGTCGGGGATCAGCAGGGCCGGACGGTCGAGGGTGCGGGGAGGAGACGGGGGAGTAGAGACGATCCGGGCGCCGTCCCGGAACGCGATCCCGGGCACGTCGGTCGAGGGTCCTCCTTCGAGGAGCGGGAGGATCGCGTTCTCTCCCTCGCCCACGACAACGGCGTCGGGATGGAGTTCGCCCAGGACCATCTCCGGGGCCGATGAGACGGGGCCGCCGACGTAGCAGAGCCCGCCGCTCTCCCGGTGGCGGGCAACGAAGGACCGAACCTCGGTGTCGAGCAGGTGGCTCGTCGAGTAGAGGCTGAGAAAGACGGTCTCGCCCGGATCGGCGGCGAGCGTCCGGCTGATCCGCACCGGGTATCCTCCGTCCCGGATGATCCCGCCGATGAGCTGGGCACCGTAGGTAGAGATCCCGGGCGAGATGACCCGTACGGACATGCAACTACAGGTGGACGAGGGATGTAGATACGCTTTCGCCCCGGATCGGGCAGGCGGAAAAAAAGGGGTGGGGTGGGTTTACCGGGCGGGGATGATCAGCGAGCGCTCGCCGGCGGGCATGAACTCGCGGATCGCACCCTTCGCGAACTCGCGGCGCGGCTCCGAGAAGTCGAAGACGAGCGCGGGGTCCGCGAACGTGATCTTGATCAGCGGGTTCAGCACCCATGCATCCTGCTTCGAGTAGTGCGGAGCGGAGACAATGGCGGCGTACTCGCCCTGGTGCCCGACGTTCATCGCGTAGTTCGGGAAGTTCGGGCCACGGAGCTCGCCGAGCAGGCCCTCGTCCGGACGGATCGAGAACGTGTTCGCGGAGCCGCACTGGTCCTGCAGGTCGTACCCGAAGAAGCCGAGACGCGACCAGCCTTCCTTGTGGACGAGCATCGAGCAGTACCAGCCGCTCAGGCCGGCGTTCGAGTTGCCCGTGCCGTGGGCCGTGGACAGGCCCGAGGCGGCGGCGATGACGCCCGCGCGCTGGGAACCGCCGAAGTGGTCCTCCATCATGGTCGGGAACTGCTCGTACTGCTCCATCGAGTAGAGCGTGACCTCGGTCGCGATGTCGTTGATCGCTTCCTGCGTCACGGGGGCCTGGGCCGCACCGCCGTACTTGTCCTTGACGTAGTCGTACCCGTAGTACGAGAAGTCGTCGAGGATGTTGTCGGTGTAGGCGGCCGTCGCATACTGCGTGAAGCCGACACCGCCCGACATGTACGAGCCGAGCCAGATCTGGTCGAAGAGCATCGTGCCGGCGGCGACGACCTCGAGTGCGGACTTGACCGGGTCGTTCGGGTACTTGCGGTCGGCCTGGATCATGTCGCCGAAGTGACCGAACTTGATGCCACCGGGCTCGTTCGGGCCGCGGGCGCGGCGAGCCGGGAGGATGTCGGCCATCTGGATGACGCCGGCGTGCTTCGCGGCGTACGCGAGGTCGGCAACGGCTGCCTCACCGGCGCACATGCGGTACGCGGCGATGAAGGACATGCCGAGCTGCATGGCGGACCAGCGCGAGGTCGTGCCACCGTCGCAGGTGCGGCTGACGGACGTCGGGATGTGAACGGCCTGCCACATGGACTTGCCGACGGCGGCCTTCAGCTGCTCCGCCGACTTGGCGGGGAAGAGCTTCTCGACGTTGAGGAGGAACTGCGGCTCGATGTCGTCCGCGAGTTCGTCGTCGCCCGTGAAGACCTTGACGTAGCAGTCAGCGACGAGTCCGGGGTGCGTCTCGACCATGTGCTCCTGGACGACGGCGGCGCCGGGCATCGCGTGGTTCAGGATGTGGAGGTACTCGTTGATGGTCTCGGGCGTAACCTCCTTGCCGAGGCGCTTCTGGAGCGTCTGGTGGGCGAGGTCCATGCCGACGATGATCGTCCGGCGGATGTCGTCCCACATCTGCTGCATCGCGGCGTTGTTGACGAAGTGCAGGTCGTCGCCCTCGACGAAGGTGCCCGTGGTCGACAGCTCGTAGGTCATGAGCTGGCGCTGACCGAGCGGGATGCCTCCGAGGTGGCAGCGCTTGGGGTCGTACTGGGAGATACCGCGCTCCATCTCGACGCGGCGCCCCTCCTTCAGGAACTCCCGCTTCCGCTCGGACTGCTCGAGCCCCTTGCGCTGGAACGCGGTGTTGAGGCTGGCCGGGTCCTCTCCCTGGAACTTCTCCTTCATCGCCTTCAGGAAGAGTTTCTGGGATCTCTCGATTTTTGCCATGTCTTACGCCTCCTTCGGCATGAAGCCGTACTTGGTCCTGAGGGTGTGGATGCGCTGGATGTACTCGATCGCCTCCTCGTCGTCACGGTAGGGCGTGCCGACCATCGAGTGGTAGATCGTGGTGTGCGCCTTGAGCCAGCCCTCGTCCGCAGGCTTGCCGACGTTGACCGGGCGGTCCAGGGGCTCGCCGATCTGGTTCTTGACGTACTTGACGACGCCGTCCTTCGGGTCGAGGACGCAGCGCTGGAGCATGTCGAACATCATACCGTCCTCGGCCAGGCGGAGCGAGTGGCCGTGCACGGTCGCTCCACGAACGCCGGTGAGGGCGGGGTCGAAGAGCTCGGTGTTGACGAGGTCCTTCGCGTACTTCTCGAGGTCGCGCTCGCGGCACTCGATGATCTGGCGGCCCGAGAGGGTGCCCGGGTCGACGCCGCGGAAGCGGTACGCCTCGAGGTAGGACCGGAGGTACGGCTGGGCCGGGGCGTTGTACATCGAGTCGGCGAACTGGATGTAGCGGACGCGGTCGCCGGCCGCCGCACCCTCGGTCGGGGTGACGAGCTTGCGCATCGGGTCGTTCGGCTCGCCGGCCTCCGCGAGCGGCGGGTGGGCCGACGGGTAGGCGGATCCGGGGGCGCGGTGGCCCATGATCAGCACAAGGTCCTCGTCCGTTGCTGAGCGGACATTCTCGGGCTTGTACCCGGGGTTCATGTACTTTCGCCGGTTCTCGGCGACAGTGCTGGACCCGGGTCCATACTGTGGTGTATATGCCATGTCTGGTTTCACTCCAAGGTGTTCTCTTTCATCAATCTCATTACCTGATGGATGACGTCTGCCATCTTCTCCCTGGTCGGAGTCTGTCCGCGGGTCACCCCGCTGACGATCGCCATCACCGTTCCCTTCGTCCGGATCTTCTCCGGCGGCGGCATGACGTAGGCGGTCTTCACCCCCTCCTTTGCAAGGTCCTCGAAGTCGATCGGGGCCTGTGAGACGACGATCGCCGGGATATTGCAGTATTGAAGGATGTACCTGACCTTGTGGACCACGTGGGAGCGGACATTGCCGTGGTGCAGGATCGCGACCCGATGCTGTTCGATCTGCCGGATCTCCTTCTCGGTGAGCCCGAAGTACGCGCCGAGGACCCCCCCTGCGATGCTCGGCGCGTCGGGCGGGACACCGCTTCCGGCGTTCAGGACCAGCGTGCTCACGCAGTATTCGAGTCCCTGCTGGCGGAGCGCGGATGTGATGTCGCAGACCGGCTTGGTCACATGCCGCCGTCCGGGCGACATGCCGACCACGATGACGTCGGGCGAGCGGCACTCGGAGATGGTGCCCCTCTGGGCCATGCCCCCTCCTTTGCCCATGCCCATCGCCTCGCGGCAGTCGACGACCTGTGTCACGCGTCCTATCGGCATCGCTATTTCGATCCCTGCAGAATCACGGGGCCTTTCCGGCTCTTCGGGTCGACCAGTCCGAGCAGCAGTTTGTCCGCGTCCGGACCGTACTTCGCGTAGTCGGAGGTCGTTGCCTGCGTCTTCATGAACCGGCCCTGCTGGACCGAGAACGGGAACCTTGTGAAGACCTCGTCGCACGCAGCGCGGATGGCCGGCAGCTCATCGATCGACTCGAGCTCCATGTCGATGGTCCCGACATGCGTCGTGAGCTCGAACTTCTCGCCAAGGACCGTAATGGTCTGCCGCTTGGAATGGGGGTTGAGTTTTCCCCGTGCCGGCCCGTACGGGACCGTGACGGGGATGCTCTGCCCCTTCAGGAGGATCCTCCTGATCCCCTGCAGCGTGGCGAGACGGTTGAGGAGCTGCTCGACCGTCTCGGGGTCGAGGAAGCGTGCTGGCGCGACCCTGACCTGAGGAAATTTGGCGTCGGTCATTATCTGGCTGGTTGGATCGGTTAGACAGACTGCGCGATGGTCTGCAGCGGGGTCGCGAACTCCGGCAGCTGGCCGAAGGTGTCACCGTAGATCTTCGCCGTGCTCTCGGCGGAGAACATCTGGGTGCCCGCGTCGAGTGCAACGGCCGCGACCAGGCACGGGATGCCGAAGCCTGCCGAGTGCCGGGTCACGACGTGGTTGCCGTTGAAGACACCGGGGCTGCCGCCGCCGTAGATCGAGTGGCTGAAGAACGAGAAACCGACAGCGACACCCATGACACGACCGTAGTCGCATCCGGGCAGGCCCGTCTCGTGCTCGAGCAGGTCGTTGAAGTATAGCAGGGTCGACGAGACCGCCTGGGCGAACCGGCCCGCACCACAGTTGACGATGGTGGCGGCGAGGGTGCCGGCTGCGGCGTAGGCGTTCCAGAGCATGGGGTCCTTCGTGTCGTAGAACGTGAAGCCCGACTTGCCCTTCTTGCCGGCCGTGATGACCTTGTCCTCGATGGCGCGCTCGACCAGCGACTGGACGACCGTGCCGATCGTGCCGGACTGGCCGTTCGCCTTGACCAGGTCGTAGACCATGTTGTTGGCGTTCAGGCCCTGGTACGCGTAGCCGAGCAGCTGGGCACGCTCGAAGGGCCCGATTGCATTACCCATCTCGAACTCGCCGGCCTGCTCGTAGGTCGACGCGAGGGCCGCGCCCTGCAGTGAGTTCCGGTGGGTCATCATGACGTACTGGTTGACACCGACGTTTCTCAGCGCGTAGCCGAGCCCCTCGTTGTTCTGGGGGATGGACAGGATGGCAACGACGTTGGCGCCCTGCATGTCCATGGTCTGGGGGTACGTTCCCATGACACCGGCCTTGACGTACGCACCGTTGTACATGTCAACGTTGTACTGGTCGATGACGGCGAGCGTAACCGCGGACGCGACCGAGGTGATCGCGGCGTCGTAGGTCGCGGCCGCAGCGATACGGGCCGACGGGACCTCGACCATCAGCATCTTGCCGCCGGCGGCGGGCGTGATCTTGGTGTCGTCGCCCTCCTCGACCTGGATCATGGCCTTGATCTTCTCGGCGAGCGCGCCGGAGTCCTTCGTGATCGAGAGGTCCATGCCGCGTCCGAGAACCTGGTTGGCCTTGCCGCCGACCTTTCCGCTCGAGAGCGCGGCCTCGAGTCCTCCGAGGTTCACCGCGACCGTGCGACGGGTCAGGTCGATGATCTTCTTGATCCCGGGGTTCACGACAGGGCTGATCCGCTCGAGCGCAACCCCGCTCTTTAACAGCTTGCCTCCATCATCGTAGAGGTCAACAGTTTCCTTGTATTTCGCCATAACTTTCCTCTGGTTAGAGATTCGTCAATTCAGTTCGATCGCAGTGCTGAACAGTGAAAGTGCTTGCATGTGTCGCTGCTGATGAATGACGGTCACTAATGCACGTCCCCTCATGGGACATGCGAGTTATTCTCAATCGCCTTATATAAGGGTGCCGATTTATTTTTCTTACTTGTTAATATGTATGTGATTAAATAGAGTCGTTTTGGGGGGGGATGTTCAAATAATAGGTTGTTTTTCGGTTTTACGGATCGCTCGAGTAACACAAATTTTCGTTGAGGTAGTACTTAATCAAAAAACCGGTGATAAAACTTTCGAATATCATGCGCGCGGTATCAGGTGCGCCCCGTTGGGGTCGAACTCGGCACAAACAACCGTTCCCGGTGCGATGTCGAGCTCCAGGTACCGGAGACGGCGTATCAGTGCGACGAGCGGAAACCCGCAGTCGAGAACGACCCGGACCAGCGGGCCGTCGCTGTTGATCGCGACGACCGACCCGTGGAGATGGTTCGGCGTTCCCTGTCGGCACGCGTCTCCCCTCTGAAGCACGATCTCCTCCGGGCGGATCGCGACCGTGACCTGGCCGGCGATCGGCGCGTGAACGGCAACGGCCAGCTCTCCCCCCTCCACCCGCACGAACGCGACCCCCCGGTCCATCCGCTCCACGACACCGTCGACCAGGTTCTCGGCGCCCACGAACTGCGCGACGTCGAAGGACGTCGGCCGGTAGAAGATCTCGAGCGGCGTGCCTATCTGGACGAGCCGCCCGCCGGAGATCACGGCCAGCCGGTCGCAGAGCCGCTGCCCCTGCTCGAGGTTGTGCGTGGCCATCACGACGGTGATCCCCTGGTCCCGCCGGAGCCCGGCGATGACGTCCTCGATCACGCTCGTCGAAAGCGGGTCGAGGTTCGCGGTCGGTTCGTCGAGGAAGAGCACCTCCGGGTTCGTCACGAGGCAGCGGGCGATGGAGATCCGCTGGAGTTCGCCGCCCGACAGGGTCGAGGCCCGGCGATCCTCGAAGCCGCCGAGGCCGACCAGGTCGAGGGCCTCCGCGACCCGCCGACGCCGTTCATGCATCGAGACTCCCCGCAGGGCAAGCCCGTAGGCCACGTTCCCGAAGACGTCCATGCGGAAGGCGGCCGGGCGCTGGAAGACCATGGCCATCCGTCGCCGGAGGCCGAAGGCGTCCCGGGACCTGCCCGCCACCTCCGACTCTCCGATCCAGAGCCGGCCCCGGCTCGGGAGGACGAGCAGGTCGAGGATCCGGAGGAGCGAGCTCTTTCCCCCGCCCGACGGGCCGATCAGTCCGAAGGACTCGCCCCGGCCGATCTCGAGGGTGATCCCGTCGAGCACGGTCTTCTCGCCGGCGTCCCACCCGATACCCTCGCACCGGATCACGCGCGCCCGCCTCCCTGCAGCAGGTTCACACCGGCGTTCACCACGAGCGCGATCGCGAGGAGGATGATGCCGAGCGCGATCGAGAGGGAGGTATTGCCCATCGAGGTATTGAGGCTGATGGAGGTGGTGAGGATCCGGGTATAGCCCCTGATGTTGCCGCCGATCATGATGGCGATCCCGACCTCGGAGATCGCCCGCCCGAACGCGAGCGCGATGGCGGCGAGGATCGCGAACCTCGCCTCGCGGAGGAGGGCGAAGAGTTGCTGCCCCTCCGTCGCGCCGAGCGACGCCAGCGTATCGCGGATGATGGGATCGATCGCCACGAGTGCCGCGACGGTCAGACCGATCAGGATAGGGAGAATCAGGAGGGACTGGCCGACGATCATCCCCGTCGTGGTGAATAGGAGTTCCAGTTCCCCGAGGGGGCCGGACTTCGAGATAAGGAGGAAGAGGAGCAGGCCGATGAGCACGGTGGGCAGGGAGTACAGCGTCTGGATGACGTACATCAGCCCCCGCTTGCCGGGAAACTCGCGAAAGGCGATCAGACCCGCCACCGGGAGGGCGATCAGCACGCTGATCAGCGTCGACGAGAGCGAGATATAGAGCGATCGTATGGTGATCTCGACCACTTCGGGGTCGAGGGAGACGATCAGGTCGACGGCCTGGACGACCCCCTCGACGATCTGGCTCATGGGCCCGTCTCCACGCGCGCGGAGCGGGGGCGTCCGTTCCGACAGCTCCTCTCCGCGTATGAAACCAATTGATACATCAATTGTGTCATCGGTTTTCCGTGAATAATAGAGAAAGATTCATCTGTCTTCTTAAACACATCGGTGCCGAGAGTACATGATCACAAAGGGAATGCTGACCGGGGGAGGCCTCCTGGCCCTGCTCCTGGCGCTGATGCTCGCGGTAGCGGGCTGCACCGGGACGCCCACAGACGGCAATGCGACAGCCACCGCCACGCCGGCTGTCACGGGCAATGCGACGACCGCTCCGGCGACGACCGTCACCGGGCCCCGCACGGACCTGCTGATAGCCACCACGACCTCGCTCGAGGACACCGGGCTGCTCGATAACCTCACCCCGATCTACGAGGCCACGCATCCCGTGAGCCTGAAGATCACCTCGCAGGGAACCGGGCGGGCGATCGAGCTCGCCAAGAACGGCGACGCCGACCTGCTGCTCGTCCACTCGCCCTCCCAGGAGCAGGCGTTCATGGAGCAGGGGCTCGGCGTGAACCGCCGTGCCTTCGCGTACAACTACTTCATCATCATCGGTCCCGAAAACGACCCGGCCGGCATCCGCGGGCTCACGCCCGAGGCTGCGTTCCTGAAGATCATGGAGCAGGGCAAGAACGACACCGCCGGCATCGCGTTCGTGTCGCGCGGCGACAACTCCGGCACGCACTCGGCCGAGAAGAACATCTGGGCCAAGGCGGGAGTCAACTATGCCAATGACGTCCAGAACTCGGGGGCATGGTACCTCGAGGCCGGCAAGGGCATGGGCGAGACCCTCCAGCTCGCGAACGAGAAGGGGGCCTACACGCTCTCTGACGAGGGCACCTTCCTCGCCTACCAGGGGAACCTCCAGCTGACCCCGATCATCACCGAGGGCGCCAGCCTGCTGAACATCTACTCGGCCATCGCGGTCATCCCGAAGGGGAACGCGACGGCGACGATCGAGGCGGCCAACGACTACATCAACTTCCTGATCTCGGACGAGGGCCAGGCGCTCATCGCCGACTACGGCGTCGCGGAGTACGGCAAGGCCCTCTTCAACCCCATGACGCCCGAGAAGGCCAAGGAGTTCAAGGTCGACTCGACGACGCCGGCGACGGCCACGCAGCCGATGGTCATCTACGCCGCGGGAAGCCTCGCCTCGCCGTTCACCACACTGAAGACCTCCTTCAACGCGGACAACACGGGTACCGAGATGGGTGTCTACACCGGAGCCTCGGTCACCATGATCGAGAAGGTGACCAAGAAGAACCAGAAGGCAGACATCGTCGCGTCCGCCGACGCCTACCTGATCCCGGACCTGATGTTCCCGGACAACGCGAGCTGGATGCTCTCGTTCGCCCGGAACGCGATGGTGATCGCCTACAACAACACGACCTCGGACTACGGACAGGAGATCACGGCCGAGAACTGGTTCGAGGTCCTGGACCGGCCGAATGTCAGCTACGCCATCAACGACCCGACCACGGACCCCGGCGGCTACCGCTCGTTCATGACGATCAAGCTGGCCGAGGAGCACTACGGCCAGGATGACATCTTCCAGACGCTGGTCGGCGACCACTCCAACATCACGACGTCGGAGGCCGGGGGCGTGACCACGATCGACGTCTCGAGCCCCGAGCCGGACGGTTCGACGATGGTTGTCCCGAAGGCGGGCGACCCGGGCTACATCGACCAGCTCAAGACCGGAAAGGTCGACTATATCTTCACCTACCGTTCGAACGCGGTCCAGAACGGCTTCAACTACCTCACACTCCCGCCCGAGATCGACCTCTCCGACCCGACGCAGGAAGCGACCTACTCGACGGTCCAGGTGCTCCGCCCCGGCGGTGCCACCGAGGAGGGAATGTCGATCACCTACGGGATCACGGTCCCCACCTCGGCCCTGCGGCCCGACATGGGGGAGAACTTCATCAGGCTCCTGACCGGCCCGGAGGGATCGGCGGTCCTCAGTTCGCAGGGCTTCACCCCCATCTCTCCGGCTGAGCCGACGGGAACGGTCCCGCCCGGCCTTGCCGGAAACACGACTTCCTGAACCCCCTTTTTTCGACGGGCTCCGTTGTGGGCTCGTTTCTGGATTTTAACAGTCCCTACGAGATCATACGAGGCGTTTGCAAGGCAAACGGATCACAAAGTATTTAACACATATGAAGTATAGGGAATCGCCGTAGCAGAACTTGGTCGCCGGACCGCAGTACCGGCCGGCGCAGGAGATATGACCATGGCAGGAACGACGAAGGACGAGACGGGCAGATCAAACCGGGGGCTCGCCTCGGCCGACGAGAAGACGCGGAAGCGTGTTGCGCGGGCCGGTGGCGAGGCGCCGCACCGTAAACGAGGACTCCAGGCCGCTGACGAGAAGACACGGCAGCGCGTCGCGCGGGCCGGCGGAGAGGCGCCGCACCGGGTGCGCGGTCTTCAGGCGGCGGACGCGGAGACGAGGGAGCGGGTGGCACGTGCCGGCGGCGAAGCGCCGCACCGTATCCGGGGACTCCAGGCAGCCGACGAGAAGACGCGAGAGCGTGTCGCCCGGGCCGGCGGCGAGGCGCCGCACGAGAGGCGCGGTCTCCAGGCAGCCGATGAGAAGACGCGCGAGCGTGTTGCACGGGCCGGCGGTGAGGCGTCGCGCGGAGGACGTGGCGGCTCGTCGCGGGCACACAGAGACGATGACGATGACACCGGCCACGGCGCCAGGCGGAGTCGTGCCTCGCAAGAGAGCGAGATCGGCGAACACGCCTCCCACCCGGGCGGTCAGGACCGTTCAAGGAAATAAGCGGACCGATACACCTCCTCTTCTCGACGAAGCATACCCAGCTGGCCCTGGTGCCAGCACATAAATATCATCAGGGTGAACTCC
>CAZCUJ010000006.1:22476-27028 GCA_964501565.1 uncultured Methanospirillum sp. | reverse complement strand
AAGCATACCCAGCTGGCCCTGGTGCCAGCACATAAATATCATCAGGGTGAACTCCGCCCGCAGGAAGAACGTCTCATGCCACGCATAACCATCGACAGGGACGGATGCATCAGTTGCGGAACCTGCTGGCTCGAGTGCCCCGCGATCTTCGAGGAGAACCCCGCCGACGCCAAGAGCCAGGTCACCGAGCAGTATCGCGGTGGTGACGAGCTGGGAGAGGGCGATGTCCCGGACGATCTCGCCGATTGCGCTCAGCGCGCCGCCGATGCCTGCCCCGTCACGGTGATCGCCGTCTCGTGATCAGAGCGCCGCGAAGAGGGCCGATACGTCGGCAAAGTCGCATCGGCCGTTACCGTTGTAGTCGAAGGCTGCCGGGGGTTCATTCGTCGCTATCCAGGTCATCTGGTTGAAGTACAGGACGACGTCGGCAAAGTCCCGTCGCCCGTTCCCATTGACGTCTTCGTATCGCCCGTCGCCGTCGAGATCCCGCGGCACCGCAGCGCTGCCGGGCACCTGCTGGACCACGCGCACTGCTTCGAACGCGAGGTAGTCCAGGTTGCAGTACCCGGAGAGCAGGAGGCGGAGCCGGTGCTCGCCGCCGCTCAGGTTCACGGTCGCGTTCGTCTCACCGAAGACCTTGTACGACCCGGTGGTTGCGACGGGCACCGTCGCTGCGGGCGCCCCGTCCACGAGGAGCGAGAACGAGGGTTGTCCCCACGATGACGCGCCCCGGACGCGGACCGCGTACGTCCCGCCGGCGGATACGTTCACGGTGTACTGGAGCCATTCGCCCGGTCGGATCCAGCCGACATCGTATCCCGTCTGCCCCGGGAGGGGCTCGATGTCGACATCATCCTGGCGGTAGACGCCGCCCTCGTTTCCGGTCGTCGTGTCGTGGTAGGCGATGCCCTCCCCGCCCGTGTCGTAGTCTTCGGCCTCTATCCTCCCCGGCAGTGACGTCGGCGTCCGGGAGACGGGTGCGAAGCGGGCGTGCATGGCCGTCGCGTTGACCCTGCCGGCTCCGTAGACCGTGTCCGCTCCGCTCGCCCCGAGATCGTCGGCCGTCGCCAGCAGGGCGTCGCGGACCTCCGCCGCCGGGGCGTCCTGGCGACAGGACCAGACCAGCGCGGCCAGCCCCGCCACGTGCGGAGCGGCGGCGCTCGTCCCCCAGAACGTGGACGGGAAGGACCCGGCGCCGGTAACCCGCACGCCGTCGACTCCCGAACAGTCGGGCTTCTGGCGGGTTGCGGCCACGGGCCCGATGAGCGTCACGGGTCCACGCGACGAGTACATCTGGACCCGACCAGCCGGATCCGTGGCATCGATCGCCGCGACGGCCACCACGCCGGCGGCCGCAGGATGGCCGAAGATCGAGTCGGCGGCGACCGTATTATCCTCGTGGAGCGATGTCCCGCCCTGGGGGTAGACGAAGATCTCGAGGACCCGATCAGGAGCCGACGACGGCTTCGATACATCGATCTCCGCCTCGACCGGGGTCGTGCCGTCGTTGATCCAGGTCAGCACCTCGACCGGATCGTCGTCCCCGTCCTGGACCCGCGATCCGACAACGAGCGGTACGGCGAGGTCCGCCGAGCGGTAGAGCGCTAGGTCGTAGTCCGAGGCCGCTTTACCGAACGCCTCGGACCACTGGAGGACCGCCGTGACCGATCCGCCGGGCGGCAGGTCGATATAGAGCCGGTTGCGGCTCGACGACCCCCCGGTCGAGAAGTCGTGCCAGCCCGCCCCGTCATCACGGTAGAGACCCTGGTAATGGAGGTCGGCGTCGTTTCCCGCCGCCGATACATAGACCAGCCCGCGCTCGCGAGCCACCCGCGCCGCGTGGGAAGCGACCACGCCGTCCTCGAAGAACGGTTCGTCGATCCACCCGATGTCGTCCACAATGACCCGGCACCCGGCGTTCGCAAGCGCGTCGATCGCCTGGTTGAACTCGAGGACGTTCCATCCGCAGTCGTGAAAGACCAGGCTCGCGCCCGGAGCCACGTCGTGGACGATCTCGAGCATCGCCGTTCCCTCGTCCCCGCCGACCTCGTTTCGGAGGACCTGGACGTTCGCGGGGAGATCTCCCGTCGCCCGCGCCGAGGTCCAGTGGTCCACGCCGTCCGAGATCACCCCGATCCGGACGCTCGCCCCCGAGAGACCGGTCGCGTTCCTGAGTGCGGCGGCGCGGAGAAGAACGTCGCCCGCGCTCGTCGTCGACCCGGTGCGGACCTGCGGCCGGGTCACGGGCCTGACCTCGTTGACAGCAGGGACGCCCGCGATCTCGAGGACCCGTCCCGGCTCGATCCACGCGGCGATGAGCCCGGCAGCCGGATCCTCGCCCGAGAACCGATGGACAAGAGGGGCAACTGCCACCGCGCCGACACCAGGATCCATTCGAATGTAGACCTGCACCAGGTCGACGGACGGTACCCCGAAGCCCCGGAGAGACTGGCCGGCCCTGGCGTAATGCCCGCTCCGGGCCAGTCCGGCCACCACGTCCCCGCGGGACTGGTTCGGAAGCAGGTAGCGGGTGTCGACGAGGGAGAGCAGGTCGGTCGAGACCTTCCCGTGAGCCGTCGTGCCGATCCGGGGGGTGTCGTACGCCACCGGCTCCTCTATCGTGCCCGCGGCACCGGGAGCGGCGAGCAGGACGGCCAGCACGAGGACCAGGAGAACGCCTCCGATGGAGCGCACGGCGTGGAGCCGTCCCGTGACGGAGAGGGAGTGGGGTCTCGTCCCGGCGGATCGGCAGCTCGCCGGGTCAGGTGGTGGAGTGACCGATGACATACCACGTGTTCAGTTCGTCCCCCGGGATGTCCCGCACCGCCGCAGGAGGTAGAAGGTACCTGCGAGCGCGATGATTATCACTCCGAGGCCGATCAGGTGGAGATCGCTGGCCATTTCGAGGTCGAGAAGGATGATCTTACGCGCGACCGCCGTGATGGCGATCACGACCACAAGCTCGTAGGGCACCGTGTTCTCTCGCAGGAAGACCTTGATCGACTCGAAGAACTCGAGCGCGAGCAGGACGAGGAGGAACGCACCCAGGAGATCCAGGAGCTCGTCCCCCGTGAGCAGGAATACCGGCGGAGAGAAGATGTTCGCGATCATCGCGCCAACGAGCGTGATCACGGCGAGCGCGATCAGCACCACGAGGAGCAGCAGGAGAACAGAGTAGATACCACGTTCGAACAGGTCGATGGCCCGGCTCTGCTCCATATTCGTGGTACATTGGTCTCGTGACGCAAAAAGATACGGGCGTCCGAGCCTTTATCCACGTACCTGTCGACCTCAACCAGGCATGATCGACCGAGAGGGGGAGACGACCCTGATCCCCCGGTGCGCCTTCACGGTGCGATACTCTTCGCGTCGCCGGTACCCCGCTATAGTCGTCCACCCGGATCTGCGCATCGAGGTCGTGGCGCCGCCCGGAACCCCCCTCACCGCAATAGAGGACCTCTACTGGCGTAAATCGGCCTGGGTCGAGCGGACGCTCGAGCGATTCCGAAGGGATCAGCGCCCGGTGCTCGTGCGGAAGTACGAGCAGGGCGAACAGTTCCTCTGTGCGGGGCGCCTTCGGGTACTCGCCCTCGAGGAGAGCGACGGCACTGCGGCCCGCCTCGACGGCGACATGATACGCGTACCCGTTCGCCCCGGCATCTCCCTCGCCGAGGTGCGGGAACGCGTGATCGACCTCTATCGCCAGTCCGCGATCGAGGCGATCGGACCGCTGGTCGATCATCACGCGGAGCGAATGGGCACATCGTCGCCGCCGTTCCGGGTCAAGCTCCTCAGGCGCCGCTGGGGAAGCTGCAGCCGCGCCGGCCGGCTCAACTTCAACCTCCGCCTCGCGATGGCGCCTGCCGACCAGCTCGAGTACATCGTGGTCCACGAGCTCTGTCACCTCGTTCGCCTCGACCACTCGCCGGCGTACTGGCGAGAGGTGGAACGGTACCTTCCGGATTACCGCGCACGGAGGGCTGCCCTGGCTGCCGGGAGCTGGCAGTACGTGCTCTGATCCTCGCCCCCAGCGGCCGTTGGATGGTCTATGCATGGGCGATAGCCGGCATCTGCACTTTTTATAATCCTTCACCTTCATAGAATGAAGGAGCATGGGGCGCTTACCATCTCCACCGCGGCCGGATCGACGGCACGCCCGGGCTGCGTGGAGCGAACGCACCGTCTGCTGGATCCTGCTGGCGGTCCTCGTAACCTGTATCGGTACCGTCTCGGCAGCCATCACGGTCCCACCCGTGGTGATCGGCGAGACGACAGTGCCAATTCCTTTAGAAACCACGCCGACACCTGATATCGATACCCCGACACCCCCCATCGACACCCCGACGCCGAACATCGATACTCCGACACCCCCCATCGACACCCCGACGCCGACACCGACGGTGTTACCGCCGACACCGACGGTGCTACCGCTGACACCGACACCGACACCGACAGTGCTACCGCCGACACCGACACCGACAGTGCTACCGCCCACCACGATCATCACCACGCTACCGCCCACCACGATCATCACCACGGCACCGCCCACCAC
>CAZCUJ010000006.1:0-22376 GCA_964501565.1 uncultured Methanospirillum sp. | reverse complement strand
ACCGCCCACCACGATCATCACCACGGCACCGCCCACCACAAGCCCGCTGGCCTTTCCACCGTCCCTGATCCTGTATCCGATCGTCTCGTCCGAGAGCCGTTCGGTCACGGTCGAAGGGACTGTCGGGCCGGGCGCCACAGGCGCGGCCATCACGCGTGTCAACTGGAACTGGGGCGACGGGGTGATCGAGGACCACGCGGTTCCGAATACGCACACCTACGCCGAGATCGGTTCGTATACCATCACGGTCACCGCGTTCCAGAGCGACGGGCAGTCCACGAGCCGGACCATGACCGTCTTCGTCAGCGGCCAGACCGAGACGACGACAGAGCCCACCACGGCCGTTCCCGTGACGACACCGCCGGCGACGGTCGCGCCGACCCCGGTGATCACCGTGGGACCGCCCGTCCTGGTCCTCGACCCGCCGCTCGTCAACAACCAGACGGTCGTGATCGGCGGAATGATCCAGCCGGGCGGCCCCAGCGCCGTGATCGACCTGGTCGTGTGGGACTGGGGCGACGGGATCCGCGAGACCCAGAACATCCTGCCGGTGACCCACGTCTACCGGGCCGCCGGCGAGTATACGATCGGCGTCGAGGCGATCCAGAGCGAGGTCGGAGCCCCCGAGAAGCGCCTGACGACCACGACATCGTTCCCCGTGAGCATCACCCACGTCCCGGAGACCTACACCACCGGCACGCCTTCACCGGACGGCACCGGGTTCCAGTGGCCCACCATCCGGCTCTTCGGGATCAACATATTCCCCCTGCTGATGCTGCTGCTCGTCGGGCTGCTGATCGGAGCCCTCCTGTTCTGGAAGAGCAGGGAGAGCAATCCGCCAGAGATTCCCACCACGGACGCGATCGAAGCCGCGGCCGCGAACTACCAGGAGGCACGGGAGCGCGGCGACCTCGAGGCTGCAAAGCGGCACGCGCTCGACGCCGCCCGCCTCCTGGTCATCCAGTCCGAAGCCGTGCCGAAGTACGGCGACGCGTACCGGGAGAAGGCCGAGATCTGGAAGGAGATCGCCCGGACCATCGACGAGCAGCCCGCGGACCCGTTACCGGACCCACCGGGTGTCCCTCTCCCGATCGCCGTCGGAGCAGGGGCGGCCGCTGCGGTCGAGGCCGATTCCGGTCCGGCCAAGAGTCCGACCGGTGACGGTGGCGACCTGCTCTCAGGGACCGACGTGGAACCGGGCGTCTTCGACGCTGTCCTCCGGATCGCCCTCGAGATCGCCCGCGAGGGGCGCGAGGGCAAGCCGGTGGGCACTGCGTTCCTGGTCGGCGACATCGACGGTGTGCTCGCCTACTCGACACAATTCATCCTGAACCCGTTCAAGGGGCACACGGCCCAGGAGCGGCTGATCACGGACGAGGAGCTGGCCGAGAACATCAAGGAGTTCGCCTTGCTCGACGGGGCGTTCGTGATCGGCGGGGACGGCGTGGTCGAGGCCGCTGGGCGCTACATCACGGTCGATACCAGTGCGGTGCAGATTCCAGCCGGGCTCGGATCGCGCCACGCCTCGGTCGCGGGGATCACGCTCGTGACGAGAACCCTCGGGATCGTGGTCTCGCAGTCCGGCGGGCTGATCAAGATCTTCAAGAACGGCGGGATCGTCCGGACGGTCTCGCCCTGGTAACTTTTTTCGATCGTGGACCGGGACCGTCCGCTACCGGGGATAGTCTCGCACGGGCGGCATTCACGGTGTGCGGCGGGATTCCGTCAGGGCAATAATTTAGTCTGAACACGAACTTATAAGTGAATCACGCCCCACCTGTAGTGAAGGACGATGACCGGGACTGAAGAGGCGGATCGCGCAATCACCGAGGCGGGCTTTTACAGGACGTCGCAGGGACTCTGCATCGTAGACAGTCCCACGCGTGCGCGGATTCTCCGGCTGCTGGGCAGCGGGGAACTCACGTTCGAGGAGATCGTGTCGCACACCGGCCGCGCGAAGTCGACAGTCTCGGTCCACCTGCGCGAACTGGTCGCCGACGGCGTGCTCGGCTCGCGGAGCGATCCGTCGGACGGGCGCCGCAAGTACTTCTACCTCGATGCCGAGTACCTCGGGAAGCTCTCCGACACCGAGCGGCTCGCGGACGACTTCGAGCAGCTGCTCGCCGAGTACGACCATTCTAGCCCGGACCCGGCCAGCTTCTACCGGGCCGTTCTCAGAACGATCCGCGTGGCCCTGCTCGGCAACGGCATCAACATCGACCCGATCCTGTACCTGGCCGGAAGGAGGCTCGGTCATGGTCTCGCGGCACCCTTCGGCGATCTCGCCACCGGCGAGCTGCTCGCAGCTCTCGGCCGGTTCTGGGATCAGCACGCGCTCGGACGCCTCGAGGTTGTTGCCGAGAACCCGGTCGAGCTCGTCGTGCACGACTGCTTCGAGTGCATGGACCTCCCGTTCATCGGCCGACCGGCATGCGCCTTCGACCAGGGATTCCTGACGGCGGTCTTCGAGGACCACTTCAACAGCCCGGTATACGTCGTCGAGTCCGCCTGCTACGCCATGGGAAGCGGCCACTGCCGGTTCACGATCGAGCCGGTGGCCGACTGAAAAGAGAGCGCGGGGGCCGGGGCCCACCCTTTCCGCCAGGTGGTCCTGACCGGATCACTTCTCCTTCTTCCCGGTTGAGGTCTTTCTGCCGCCCGAGGTCCCCGACCCGCCTCTCCGTTCGGCCTCGTCGGGCGTGTCCCTTGTGATCGGGTTCGAGATCACACCACCGACATATTCGTGCATGGTATCGCGGCCCTCGCTCCCGGCCGGCGGCTTCGCCTTCGCCTTCTGGTCGTCTTCCATGGTCTTCACCAGCACTGGGAAGACCATACGGAGATATAAAGATGTGCCCTACGGCGAAGTGGCTCGCTCTACTCGAACCGGCTGGCCCCGTCGACGCGGGCCTCGAGCCCCTCGATCTCGGCGAGAGCGGCCTTCGTCGCCGCCATTGCCGGCACGGCACCGCACCCCTTCCCAGGCACGATCGAGGGCGCGAACGACCCGATGCGGCGGGCAATCGCGATGATCTCCTCCTTGTCGAGGCCGATCAGCGGGCGATAGACGGGGAGATCCGAGGCCCGGTCGAGGACGGCGAGGTTGTCGAGGGTCTGGCTCGCCACCTGGCCCAGGGACTCGCCGGTCACGATCCCCAGCGCGCCGATCTCCTCCGCGAACGCGCCGGCGATCCGGTACATGCGCCGCTTGCAGACGACGCAGGTCAGCCGCTCCTCGCTTCGCCGCATCAGCGCCTTCGCCCGCGCGAGATAGTCGTCGGACCGCACCACGAGATCGAGGTCGGGGTCGAACGCCCGGAGCGCCTCGAGCACGCCGTGTGCCCGGGCGAGCGTGTCCTCGTCGAGGAAAGGCTCGAGCGCGACGTAGAGCGGGACGATCCGGCAGCCCCGCCGCATCATGAGGTACGCCGCAACGGGCGAGTCGATACCGCCCGAGAAGAGCGCGACAAGAGTCCCCTCCACCCCCTCGGGCAGGCCGCCCGGCCCGGGGATCACCTCGTGGTAGAGGTAGCACCGGTCGCCGCGGATCTCAACGAAGAGCTCGAAGTCGGGGCAGTCGAGGTCGACCCGGAGTCCCGGGTGTGCATCGAGGATCAGCCCGCCGAGCTCGGCGGCCTTCTCGGGCGAGCGGAAGGGATGCTTCCCCGAGCGCTTCACGCGGACGGCGAAGGTCGCCGCCCGCCCGACCCCGTGCGCCTCCGCGTACGCGAGCGCCGCCGCCCCGAGCTCGTCGAGCGGACAGAAGACGACCTCTGAGAACGAGGCGACCCCGAAGACCCTCGCGAGCACCGCCGGGTCGACCGGTCCCGTCGCCCAGAGCCGGCCGCGCTCGATCCGGACCACGACCCCGGGCATGCGCCGCTCGATCGCGTGTGCGAGCACCCGCTCCCAGTTCCGCCGTACCGGGTCGGACTTGAGAAAGACCTCGGCGTACCGCACAAGCCAGACGGTCGCTGTCATCATGCCACGGACAGGCCGTATTTTTCCGCGATCTCGTCGAAGGCGTCGGCAAGGTACTCGACCTGCCGCCAGGAGAGGCCGTACGTCGAGAGCTTCCAGGCCCTCGTGGCGCCGGCGAACTCGCCCACGATCCCGCGCTTCGAGAGCTCGTCCGAGAGGAAGTAGCCCTTGCGCTTGTGGGATCTCGCGACCGTGTCGAACGACCCGGTCGTGTCGACCTTGGAGAGCGCGTGCTTGCGCGGGTACTCGGAGATGCAGGCCGACCCCTCGATCGCGAGCAGCCGGTCGATGAAGAAGTTCGACTTCCTGACCTCGTCGTCCCAGTGCTTCGTCCGCTCGCGCACAGCGGGGAACGAGGCCATCATCGCGACGAGCGTGCCGCCCATGAGCGTGCAGCCGAGCATCTCGACCTCCTTGACGCCGAATGTCCGCTTCGTGAGGTCCCCCTCGATCTGCGTGGTCCTGAAGACCCGGTCCGCGTACTCGTCGGTCGTCGCGAGCACCCCCGAGGGCGCGGGCGACGCCATCGACTTATGGCCCGAGCCGACCACGAAGTCCGCGCCGATCGCCATCCCGTCGACCGGCAGCACGCCGACCGTGTACGCCCCGTTGTACAGGAACGGCGCGTCGTACTGGTGCGCGACCCTCGCGATCCCCGTGACCTCGTGCTCGTTGGCGTCCTGATAGTCGAAGTGGTCGCACATGACCAGCGCCGGGGGCTCCCGATGCTCGTAAGTGAGCGTCTCGATCCGCTCGGCGGCCGCCTCGGCGGTCACGATCCGGGCCTCGTTCGCCGGGATCTCGTGCACGATCCCGCCGGCCTGCTCGACCGCGAGGTACTCGGTGTAGTGGCCGAGCGACGAGAGGAGGACCCACTCCCCCTTCCCGACCAGGGACGACGTGACGGCCTGGAACCCTCGCCGGGCCCCGGGGACCACGCGGGCCTGGTCCATGTTCAGGAACTCGGCGAGATCCTCGTGGAAGGTGGCGATGGGCGGCTTGGAGATCTTGTCGAGCCGGAAGGGCTTGCGGCAGGCATCGCAGACCGAGTAGCCGTCGCCCCAGACCGCGAGCGCTTTCCTCGCCTCGGGCGTGAGCCGGCCGCCGGCCTGGATCGGCTGGATGTTGATCGCGGACTCCTCGCGAAGGCGGAGCTCGATCGTGCCGGCGACGCGGGTGACGCGCGGGTGGCCCGTGCCCGTGCGGACCTCGTCGACGATCCCCCCGAGCTCCTCCAGTTTCGCGCTGAACGTCGCCTCCTCCTCGGGCGAGAGACCCGTCGGTACCGCGCCGCGGTAGACCTCGCGCAGGTCCTCGAGGCAGAAGAGCGCCTCGATGATCTTCTGGATCCGGATGTCCATGGCAGCCACCCTGCCTCATTTGGAGCGAGGCCCCTTATCCCTTTTGCGAAAAGGGGTTTACTTCTCGCTCCGCACGGTCTTCTGGCCGCGGAGAATCGCGATCCGCCCGGTCCGGTAGAGCTCGCGGATCCCGTACGGCCGCAGCAGGCCCTCGAGCGCGTCGATCTTATCGGAGTCGCCTACCACCTGGAGCGTGATCGTCTTCGGGCCGACGTCGATGATATTGGCCCGGAAGATGGTCGCGATCTGCATCACGCCCGCGCGCGGCTCGCCCGGCTCGGCGCCGACCTTGATCAGGGCGAGCTCCCGCTCGACCCGCTCGCGCTCGGTGAGGTCCGAGACCTTGATCACGTCGATCAGCTTGTTCAGCTGCTTGATCACCTGCTCGACCTCCCGGTCGTCGCCGCAGGCGACGATCGTGATCCGGCTCGTCCCCTCCTCCTCGGACGGCCCGACGGCGAGGGACTCGATGTTGAAGCCCCGCCGACTGAAGAGGCCCGTCACCCGCGAGAGGACGCCGGCTTTGTTCTCGACCAGGACCGAGAGCGTGTGCTGCTTCATTGCCGGCTCCCGATCATCTCGTTGATCGCCGCGCCCGCCGGGACCATGGGGAAGACGTTCTCCTCGCGCTCGACCCGGATATCGACCACGAACGGGCCGTCGTGGTCGCGGGCCGCCTCGAGCGCGGGCCGGACCTCCGCCGGGTCGTCCACGCGGACGCCGTCGATCCCGTAGGCCTTGGCGATCCCGACGAAGTCCACCGGTGGGAGCTCGGTGTAGGAGTAGCGCCGGTCGTAGAAGAGCTCCTGCCACTGCCGGACCATCCCGAGATAGCCGTTGTTCAACACGACCACGCGGACCGGGATCCGGTTGTGCGCGATCGTCCCGAACTCCTGGATGTTCATCTGGAGCGAGCCATCGCCGGCGATCAGGAAGACCTGCTCGCCCGGGCGGGCGTAACAGGCGCCCATCGCGGCCGGCAGGCCGTAGCCCATGGTCCCCAGGCCGCCCGAGGTGATCCAGGAGCGCGGCTTCCTGAAGCAGAAGTGCTGGGCCGCCCACATCTGGTTCTGGCCCACCTCGGAGACGATGACCCCATCGCCCTGCAGCAGGTCCGAGAGCGCCCGGACCACGCCCTGGGGATGAAGCGCCCCGTTCTCGGGGACACGGAGCGGATGGGAGGCCCGCCACTCGGTGACGCGGGCGAGCCACCGGTCGGTCTTCGGTCCCGCGGGCAGGCGGGCGAGGACCTGCTCGAGGACGTGCTTCACGTCACCGACGATCGGCACGTCCACGGGCTTGTTCTTGCCGATCTCGGCCGGGTCGATGTCGATGTGGATCACCTGCGCGTGGGGTGCGAAGGTCTCGATCCGCCCGGTCACCCGGTCGTCGAACCGGGCGCCGATCGCGATCAGCAGGTCGCACTCGGTCACGGCGAAGTTCGCGTACGCCGTCCCGTGCATCCCGAGCATGCCCAGGTTGAGCGGGTGGTCGCCGCAGATTGCGCCGAGGCCCATCAGGGTCGTGGTGACGGGCGCGCCGAGCCGCTCGGCAAGCGCGACGAGCTCCTGGTCGGCTCCCGCGAGGATGACGCCGCCGCCCGCGTAGAGCAGGGGCCGCTCGGCCCGGACCATGAGGTCGACCGCCTTCTCGATCTGGCGCGGGTGGCCCCGGATCGTCGGCTGGTACCCCCGGAGGCTGACGCTCTCGGGAAAGGCGATCTCGTCGGGGAGCTCGGCCGTGGAGACGTCCTTCGGCAGGTCGATCAGCACCGGGCCTGGCCGGCCCGTCGAGGCGATGTAGAAGGCCTCGGCGATCACCCGCGGCAGGTCGGCGGCCCGCTTGACCAGGTAGTTGTGCTTGGTCACGGGCATGGTGATCCCGTGAATGTCCGACTCCTGGAACGCATCGTTGCCGAGGAGGTTCGTCGGCACCTGGCCGGTCAGGGCCACGATCGGGATCGAGTCCATGTACGCGGTCGCGATCCCGGTGACCAGGTTGCAGGCCCCGGGCCCCGAGGTGGCGAGGCAGACGCCGACCTTCCCCGAGGCACGGGCGTAGCCGTCGGCCGCGTGGGCCGCCGCCTGCTCGTGCCGTACCAGGATGTGCTCGAGCGGGGAGTCGTAGAGCACGTCGTAGATGGGCAGGACCACGCCACCGGGATAGCCGAAGATGGTCTTCGTCCCCTGGTGGAGGAGTCCCTCGATGAGCACGTGTGCGCCGGTCGTCATGTCAGTCCCTCAGCAATCGGTTCATGCCCGAGACCACCGCCTCGACCGAGGCCGTGATAATGTCCGTCCGGGCTCCTCGACTGGTGATTATCTTTCCGTCCTTCGCCATCTTAACCGTTACATCCACGAGCGCGTCGGTCCCTCCGGAGATCGCGTCGACGTGGTACTCGAGCAGTTCGATCTCGCCCACCGCCTGGACCGACCGGCGGAGGGCCTCGATCGCGGCGTCGACGGGGCCGGTACCGGTGGACGCGCTCGTGATCTCGTCGCCGTTGACGCGGATGGTCACGGACGCGGTCGGGATCGCGTTCGAGCCCGAGACCACCGTGTACTGCCGGAGCGAGAGGACCGGGGCGCACTCGATCGCGAGCACGGCCTCGGCGATCGCGAGCAGGTCCGCGTCGGTCACGCGCTTCCCCTCGTCGCCGAGGGCCTTGATCCGCCGGACGATCTCGGCGAGCCGGGCCTCGTCGGGGTGGTATCCGCGCTCGGCGAGCGCGGCCTCGACGGCCGCCGAGCCCGTGTGCTTGCCGAGCAGGATCCGCCGGGTCCGGCCGACGGCCTCCGGGCGGAGCGGCTCGTACGTCGAGGTCTCGCGGAGCACGCCGTGGGCGTGGATCCCCGACTCGTGGGTGAAGGCCATCTCACCCGCGACCGGTGCCTGGGTCGCGAGCGGGACCTTCGTCAGGCGCGAGACGAGCGTCGAGAGCGGGTAGAGCCTCCTGGTCTCGATCCCCGTGCGCACGCCGTAGAGGGTCTCGAGCGCCATCACCAGCACCTCGAAGGCTGTGTTCCCGGCGCGTTCGCCGAGGCCGTTCACGGTCGCGTGGGCGCACGTCGCCCCGGACCGGAGCGCGGCTACCGTGGTCGCGAGCGCGAAGCCGAGGTCGTCGTGGCAGTGGATCGAGAGCGGGGCGATGGCCGCGAGCGGCGGCACGACCTCGCGGGCCCGCTCGGGCGTCAGCAGGCCGACGGTATCGCAGAAGCAGAGCCGGTCCGCGCCGCGGGAGACGCCCTCGGCGAAGAGCCCGGCCACGAAGGCCTGGTCGGCCCGGCTCGCGTCCTCGCCCGAGAGCTCGACCTTCAGGCCCCGCTCCCTGGCATGCTCGACCGCGGCGAACGCCATCCGGCAGACGGCGGCGCGGTCCTTCCTGAGTTTCTTCTCGATGTGGAGGTCCGAGACGGGGACGACCAGGTGGACCGAGTCCGCGCCGGCGTCCGCGGCCCAGTCGATGTCGGCGGCCATCGCCCGGACGTAGCAGCATATCTCGGGACCGAGGTCGGCCTCGGCCACGACCCGGATCCCCTCCCGCTCCCCCACGGAGGCGGCCGCGGAGCCGGCCTCGATCACGTCGACACCCACCTCTGCGAGCATGCGGGCGATCTCGAGTTTCTGGTCGGGGGCGAGGGACACGCCGGGCGTCTGTTCGCCGTCGCGGAGCGTCGTATCGAAGAAGCGCAGCCTATCGGCGAATAAAACAGTCACTCATGGAGGTAGAGTCCATGGGGAACATGGTCGGCGGCCCGCGATATAAAGGTGAGGATCGTGAAGAACCCGCCGAACGGACCCGGGCCTCGAGGGGAGACTCCTCCCCCGGCCCGGTACTAACGGGCTTTCTTATCGGGAACCGGCGTGGTCCCCAGCAGCGATGCGAGTACCCCGTAGTTCGTCGACGCGTCGGTGCCAAAGCTCGGCGTCGCGCGGAGCGCGTCGAAGAGGGCCATGGCCTGCATGGCCTCGCTCCGGAACGCCGCCGAATCGCCGTTCAGGCTGGCCGCGTACGCGGACGCCGTGTGCTGCCATCCCCGGGCGTAGACCGCGAACTCGCCCATGTACGTGGCCTTGGCGTCCAGGATCGGGACGATCGCCGCGGTGTACGCCGTGCCGTCGCCGAACTCCGTCCCGGCATACGTGACCGTCTGGAGCGTCGACGTCGCCCGGCCGAAGAGCATTTTGGACGAGTCGAATGTTCCGGCCGCCGCCTCGAACGTGGCCGCAGCAGACGCATAGTTACCTGCGGTCATCTGCGACTGGCCCGCGCCGAAGGCGTCCGCGCCGTCGTACATGGCGATCGCGGCATCGGCGAGGTCGATGTAGACCGTCGAGATCGCCCGGACCAGCGCGAGGTTCGCGGCGTTGGCCGGGTCGCTCACGGCATTCGCGGTCTCGAGGCATGACGCGTAGGCAACCCGCGCCTGCCGCAGGTACAGCCGGATCACCGCCGGATCGCTCGCCCCCCACGCCTGGCCCCATGCCTGGGTGGCCGCGACGTACTGGGTGCGCACCCCTGCGTAGGTCGCGCCGCCGGGAGCCAGCGTGGGCGAGGTCGTAGCCAGCGTGGGCGAGGTCGTCGGTCCGTGCAGCGGCTCGATTGCGACGGTCCAGGGATCATAGAGAACCGGGCCTTCGACATTGATCAGGTACAGGCCCCGGACGGGAATGGAGACCTCCTTCTCGGCCTCCGGTGCGTCCCGCTTCACGGTGATCGAGGCGAGCGTTCTCCCCCCGGCATCGAACAGTTCAGCCGACGCGGCACCGCCCTCGCTTTTCAGTGAGAACAGGACCGTGCCGGCATCGAGCGTGAAGAGCCCGGTCGACTTGACCCCCACGTCGGTCCACTCGGTCCCGGGCTCCTCGTCCACGGGCGGGTCGGTCAGGGTGACGGTCCACTCCCTGTCCCCGTTAATCGAGAGGCTGTAGTCGCCCGCGTTCTCGATCACGTAGGCCATCGACGACTCGCCGTTCCCGGCTTCCAGAAGGAGGCCAATCCCCACGGTCTCGCCTGCATCGTCGCGAAGCTGGACATACACACCTCCCGGTGAGGCGATCGTGAGATAGACGAGTCCCGGGGAGAGCAAGAAGGGCGAGGTCTCCACCTCGCCCGTGTCCGTCCAGGAAAGGTCAAGGGCGCTTGCGGAGCTGGGGAGCGAGATCGCCAGCAGGAGTGCGACGACGAGGCGATACATGATGCGTTGTCCGTGACGAGGATATTAAGACTATTGAAATGTGTCGAGAGGCCGCCCCGACGGGCGAGCCTTATCTTCGTACGCCGCCAAACTGGATGGCAATCACAGGTGCTGCACGATGGAGACGACGATAGAAGGGGCGTTGATCACGCCGCTGCGGGTGATCCCCGACGAGCGCGGCTGGCTCATGGAGATCCTGCGCTGCGACGCCCCGCATTTTTCCGCCTTCGGCCAGGTCTACCTGACCACCGCGTATCCCCAGGTGGTCAAGGCCTGGCACTACCACAAGAAGCAGACCGACAACTTCACCTGCGTCCATGGGATGATGAAGGTCGCGCTCTACGACGCCCGCGAGGACTCGCTCACGAAGGGGAACCTGGTCGAGGCCTTCATCGGCGACAGGAACCCCGCGCTCGTCACGGTGCCGCCGGGGGTCTACCACGGGTTCAAGGCGATCGGGGACAAGACAGCGTTCTTCGTCTCGGTCCCGACCCTGCCGTACGACTACCGGGATCCCGACGAGTACCGGCTCCCGCCGGACACCCCGGAGATCCCGTACGACTGGGGCCTGGTGCCGGGCCTCAAACACGGGTGAGGCCATGCGTCTCCTCGTCACGGGCGGTTCGGGATTCATCGGCACGAACTTCGTGCGCGACCAGCTCGCGCGTCACCCCGAGCGGTCGGTCGTCAACCTGGACGCGCTGACCTACGCGGGCAACCCCGCGAACCTCGCGGACCTCGCCTCCGACCCGCGGTACGTCTTCGTCCGCGGCGACATCCGCGACGCGGCCCTCGTCTCTGAACTGATGGGCGAGGTCGACGCGGTCGTCCACTTCGCGGCCGAGAGCCACGTGGACCGGTCGATCACCGACCCCGGCGCGTTCGTCTCGACGAACGTGCAGGGCACCTTCACTCTCCTCGAGGCCGCGCGGCGGGCCGGGGTGGACCGGTTCCTCCACGTCTCGACCGACGAGGTCTACGGCTCGATCGCCGAGGGGGCGTTCCGGGAGATGGACCCCCTCCGCCCGTCGTCGCCGTACTCGGCCTCGAAGGCCGGCTCGGACCTCCTCGCGCTCGCCTATCACACGACTCACGGGCTCCCCGTCGTTGTGACGCGCTGCTCGAACAACTACGGGCCGTACCAGTTCCCCGAGAAGCTGATCCCGCTCTTCGTCACCAACCTGCTCGAGGGCAGGAAGGTCCCGGTCTACGGCAGCGGGACGAACGTCCGCGAGTGGATCTACGTCCTCGACCACTGCCGCGCCATCGAGTTCGTGCTCGACCGCGGGAACCCCGGCGAGGTCTACAACATCGGCTCGGGCGTGGAGAAGACGAACCTCGAGATCACCGACGCCCTCCTCCGGCTCCTGGGCCGGGACGAGTCCGCCGTGGAGCACGTGGACGACCGGAAGGGCCACGACTTCCGGTACGCCATCGACTGCTCGAAGCTCCGTGCCCTCGGGTGGACCCCCGCGTTCGGCTTCGAGGAGGCCCTCGCCGAGACCGTCGACTGGTACCGGGCCAACGAGGCATGGTGGCGGCCTCTGAAGGCCCGGTCCTGATCCTCGGGGCCACGGGCCGGCTCGGGCGGGCGCTGGCTCGCGTCCACCCCGGCGCGACGCTCGCGGGGCACGAGCTCGAGATCACGGACCGCGAGGCCGTGCATGCCGCTATCGAGGCCGCCCGGCCGGCCGTCGTCTACAACTGCGCCGCGTTCACCGACGTCGACGCCTGCGAGGCCGATCCCCCGCTCGCCATGGCCGTGAACGGCGAGGGCGCGGGCCACGTGGCCGAAGCCTGCGCACGGAACGGCGCGACCCTCGTCCACCTCTCGACCGACTACGTCTTCGGCGGGAGAGAGGAGGGCTACGTCGAGTCCGACGAGCCTGGCCCGGTCAACGCCTACGGCCGGTCCAAGGTCCTCGGCGAGGCCCGCGTCCGGGAGGCGGGCGGGGACTGGCGGATCGTCCGGACAAGCCGGCTCTTCGGGCCGGGCGAGAACGACTTCGCGAGCCAGATGCGGACCCGGTCGCTCGTCAAGCCGGTCGTACCCGTGATACGCGACGAGTGGAGCCGGTTCACCTACCTCCCCGAGCTCGCGTCACGCCTTCCCGGCGTCGCCCAGGCGCCAGCCGGGATCTACCACCTTGCGAACGAGGGGACCGTCTCGTGGTACGGTTTCGCCCGCGAGCTTATCCCCAACGCGGTCCCCGTGACGGCCGCACAGTGCTGCCCCCGTGCTCCACGGCCCCGGTGTGCCGCCCTACTGAACACCAGGCTGCCCTCCATGCAGCACTGGCGCGAGGCACTGTGGAACTATTTACGTCACGAACACGAACAGGTGATGAGATGAAGGGTGTCATCCTGGCCGGCGGGACGGGCTCCCGCCTGCTGCCCCTGACCAAGGTCACGAACAAGCATCTCCTCCCGGTCTACGACAAGCCCATGATCTACTACCCCCTCGAGAAGCTGATCGAGGCCGGGTGCCAGGAGATCATGATCGTCTCGGGCCGGGGCCACGCGGGCCATTTCCTCGAGCTTCTCGGGTCGGGCTCGTGCTACGGGGTCCGCCTGACCTACGAGATCCAGGACGCGGCCGGCGGGATCGCCCAGGCGCTCGGGCTCGCCCGTAACTGGGCCGGGGACGAGCCGGTGGCCGTGATCCTCGGCGACAACATCTTCGAGGACTCGTTCAGGGACGACATCCAGGACTTCCGCTCGGGTAGCAAGATCTTCCTGAAAGAGGTCCCGGACGCGAACCGCTTCGGCGTCGCCGAGGTCCGCGGTGACCGCGTGATCGGCATCGAGGAGAAGCCGGCGAAACCGAGGTCGAACCTGGCCGTGACCGGCTGCTACCTCTACGACTCCCGCGTCTTCGAGATCATCACGACCCTGAAGCCCTCGGGCCGGGGCGAGCTCGAGATCACGGACGTGAACAACGCCTACATCGGGATGGGCGAGATGCAGTTCTCGATCCTGCCCGGCTTCTGGTCCGACGCCGGGACCTTCGATTCCCTGATCCGCGCCGGGGCCATGGTCCAGCGCCACCGCCAGGAGCAGCGGGGGGGGCTCTGAGATGGCGCGGATCGGGATCGTCGGGACCGGCTACATCGCGAAGGGGATCCTGCTCTCGCTCGGCCGGACCGACGACCTGGAGGTCACGCGGGTCTTGACGCACTCCGACCCCCGGGGCCGGGCGGACTACCCGAAGCCCGCGCTGCTGACGAACTCGACGGATGACCTCGTCGCCGAGAGCGACCTCGTGGTCGTCGCGTCGGGCGACCCCATCCGCGCCGTGGAGCCGGTCGAGGCCGCGATCAATGCCTCGCTCCCCGTGGTCACCATGGACGCCGAGCTCCAGGTGACCGTCGGGTCGCACTTCGCCCGGCGCGGCTACTTCTCTGAGGCCGAGGGTGACCAGCCCGGGTGCCTGGCGGCGCTGGCCGAGGACGCGCGCGCGATGGGCTTCACGCCCCTCGTCTACGGCAACCTCAAGGGCTTCCTCAACCACAACCCGACGCTCGAGGAGATGCGGTACTGGTCGGGGGTGCAGGGGATCAGCATGGACAAGACGGTTGCGTTCACGGATGGTACCAAGGTCCAGATCGAGCAGGCGCTGGTCGCGAACGGCCTCGGCGCGGCCATCGCGAAGGACGGGCTGCTCGGCCTCAAGGCCGAGAGCGTCGAGGCGGGCGGGATCGAGCTCGCCCACGCGGCCGAGGACTTCGGGGTCCCGCTCTCGGACTACCTGATCGGGGTCCCCGGCGCGCCGGCCGGAGTCTTCCTGACGGCCCGGCACGAGGCCGAGGAGCAGCCGTACCTGCAGTACTACAAGATGGGGAGCGGCCCGTACTACACCCTGCTCCGGAACTACCACCTCTGCCACCTCGAGGTCGCCAAGACCGTGCGCCGTGCCCTCGAGGGTAGGCCGCCGCTCCTCAACAACGGCGTGACGCCAACGGCCCAGGTGGTCGGGGTGGCGAAGCGGCTGCTCAAGGAGCATAAGGTCCTCCGCCACCCGATCGGGTCGTTCGAGGTGCGCGGCGTCGCCGTCCGGACGGCCGACCACCCCGAGCACGTCCCGCTCGGGCTCCTCGACGGCGCCCGGCTGCGGAGGCCTGTCGCCGAGGGGGCGACGATCACGCTCGACGACGTCGACCTCCCCGAGAGCCGAGCGGTCGAGCTCTGGCGCGGGCTCCACTGAGCCCCTCGTTTTTCCGGTACGTTCACGACGGGCGGAGCCGCGGCGACGGGAGGCCGGGTGGCCCGTTCACCGCCGGTGGCGCATCAGCATGCTCATGGACTTGAGCACGATCGCCGCGCCGACGAGGAGCAGGCCGGCAACGGTCATGAGCCCGCCCGCGACCGAGAGGAGGACCGGCACCTGCGACGTCGCCGAGAACCGGGCGACGGCCCAGGTGCCGACCGCCGACCCGACCGCGAGCAGCACGAGCCCGGGCAGGCCGAAGAAGAGGAGAGGGCTCCGGGCCCCAATCAGGGCCGCCATATTCGAGAGGACGCCGATCCCGTGCGTCACCGGGTTCTTCTTGTGCTTGTGCGGCACCTCGTACCGGACCGAGATCGGGACCTCGGCGATCGCGAGGCTCCGCGCCGAGAGGTACGCGATCATGTCCGACTCGACGTTGTAGCCGTCCGAGACGAACCCCCGGGCCGCCTCGAGGGCCCGGCGCGAGAGCGCCCGGAACCCCGACTGCGAGTCCGACGACCGGAAGTCGGCGGACGCGTTCGTGGCCACGTTCAGCACCTGCTGGCCGAAGCGGCGGTAGAGCGGGATCTCGGCGTGTATGCCGAGGAAACGCGACCCGATCACCAGGTCGGCCTCTCGCGCGATGACCGGGGCGACGACCGCCGGGACCTCGTCGGGGTTGTGCTGGCCGTCGCCGTCGATCAGGACGAGCGCGGCAAACCCGTTCTCGAGCGCGTACCGCATGGCGTCGAGGACCCCCGCGGCCTTTCCCTGCTGCCGCTCGTGCTCGAGCACGGACGCACCCGAGAGCCGGGCGATAGCGGCCGTGTCGTCGGTCGAGCCGTCGTCGATGACCAGCACCTCGTCGGCGTGGGCCCGGGCCTTCAGCACGAGCGAGCCGATGGTCAGGCCCTCGTTGTAACACGGGATGGCCACGAGGACCCGTGGCGGTGGCGTCAGGGGAGCGGGGTCGGCGACAGGCATGGCAGTCCTCGGGGCGCCGGCGGGCGCCGGCGCCGGGTCGGGTGTTATGCCGGTCCTCCGGGCCGGCGTGGCTGGATGGCCGGCCTGGTCCGGAGCGCCGTCACGAGCAGCTCGATCCCGGCCTCGAGGTCCCGGAGATCGATCACCTCGACCGGCGAGTGGATGTACCGTGCCGGGATCGAGAGGACGGTCGAGGGGACGCCCTCGCGCGAGAGGTGGATGGACGAGGCGTCGGTCGTGCCGCCCGACCCGACCTCCCACTGGACCGGGATGTCGCAGGACGCGGAGGCCGCGCGGAGCCAGGCGAGCATGGCCGGGTGGGCGATGATCCCCCGCCCGTTCGCGTCGGCGATCGAGACCACGGGCCCCTTGCCCATCTCCACGGGCGCGTCCTTGAGCTGGACGCCCGGGTGGTCCCCGGGGATCGTGACGTCGGTCGCGATGGCGCAGTCGGGGTCGACCGCGTACGACGAGACCTTCGCGCCCTTCAGGCCGACCTCCTCCTGGACCGTGAAGACGCCGACGATCGTCGACGACGACTCGACGAGCCGGAGCACCTCGACCAGGAGCGCGACCCCGGCGCGGTTGTCGAAGGCCTTGCCCGAGACACGGTCGCCGCAGAGGCTGCAGAACTGGCGGTCGAGCGTCACGGGGGTGCCCGGGCCGATCCCGAGCTCCCGCGCGGCGTCGGCCCCCTCGGCCCCGACGTCGATGAACATCTCCTCGATCTTCAGCAGTTTCTTACGCTCCTCGTCGTCCATGACGTGCGGGGGCTTCGAGCCGAGCACGCCGAGGACGGGGCCCTTCTCGCCGTGGAGCCAGACCCGCTGGCCCGGCAGCATGGGCGCGTACCAGCCCCCGATCGGGACGAAGCGGAGGAAGCCCTCCTTCTCGACGAGCTTGACCATGAACCCGATCTCGTCCATGTGCGAGGCGAGCATGACCCGGAAGTCGTCGCCGCGCTTGACGGCGATCAGGTTCCCGAGCCGGTCCTCGTAGCACTCGTCGACGTGGCCCGCGAGCTCCTCGCGGACGATCTCCCGGACCTCGCCCTCGCTCCCCGAGACCCCGTGGGCGTTCGAGAGGCGGGCGAGGAGCCGGACGAGCCGGTCCCTGTCGACGGTGGTGCAGGTCTGTTCAGCCATTGATGACTCCTCCGATCCGCTCGAGCGCGGCGGAGAGCGCCTCGCGCGAGGCCGCGTACACGATCCGGGCGTGGCCGGCGCCGCCGGGGCCGAAGGACGCGCCGGGCACGACCACCACGCCGGCCTTCACGACCCGCCGGACGAGCTCGTCGTCCATGGGTGGGAAGGCGTAGAAGGCCCCCTCGGGCCGGGGGAACCGGATCCCGAGCTCCCCGAGCCCGTCGCAGAGGAGGTTCCGCCGCGCCTCGTACTCGTCCCGCATGGCCGCGACGCAGTCCTGCGGGCCCTCGAGCGCAGCGGCGGCGGCGCACTGCGCGATCGAGGTGGCGCAGGCCTGGCCGTACTGGTGGACCTTGTTCGCCTGCTCCACGAGCTCCTCCGAGCCGGCCAGCCAGCCGATCCGCCAGCCGGTCATGGCGTAGGTCTTGCTCGTCGCGTTGATGGTGACCACGTTCTCGCCGTAGCGGCCGGCCGATACAGCGCGGACGCCGTCGTAGACGAAGTGCTCGTAGACCTCGTCCGAGACGACGGTCACGCCGGCTTCGTCCGCATACTCGACGAGGGCGCGGACCGACTCCTCGGGCTCGACAGCGCCGGTGGGGTTCGCGGGTGAGTTGAGGACCAGGAGCCTCGCGCCGTCGAGCCGCTCCTTGGCGGCCTCGACGTCGATCCGAAGGCGGTCGTCGACGGCGAGGCCCTCGGGCCGGCCGCCCACGAGGGAGGCGAGCGCGGCGTACGAGACGAAGGCGGGGTCCGCGTGGAGGACGCGGTCCCCGTCCTCGACCAGGGCGAGGATCGCGAGCAGGAGCGCCTCGGACGCCCCGGCGGTCACGAGCACCTGGTCGGGCGTGTACGAGAGTCCGTTCTCGCGCCGCGACTTGGCCACGATGGCCTCTCGGAGCTCGGGGATCCCGACGTTCGGAGTGTACCCCGTCCGGCCCTCGGCGAGGGCCCGGCAGGCGGCGTCCTTGATATGTTCGGGCGTGTCGAAGTCCGGCTGGCCGAGGGTCAGGTTGATCGAGCCCGGCCCGGCGCCCTCGAACCAGGCCCGGACCCCCGAGGGCGCGATCCCCGCGACCCGTCGTGCAAATCGCGTCATGGTCACTCCAGGTTGGTGTGGCGCGGCTTCATCTGGACCTCGTCGACGTCCCCGAGCTCCATCAGCACCGAGATGATCGCGTCGGCGAAGACCATGGCGGTCGTCTCGAAGAGGGTCCCGAGCGGGGCGAACGACTTGTGCGCGCCCGTCATCTGCCGCCGCTCGAACTCGCAGGACTCGTCGTCGCCCGGGTCGCGGTTCGACTCGATCTCGACCACGACGTCGGCCAGGGTCGCGACGCCCCCCGTCGGGTTGGCCGTGACGACGCAGAGCGTGCCGCCCATCTCCTTGGCGGTGCTCGCGATGTCCCCGACCGTCCGCGTCCTGCCCGAGCCGGAGAAGATGACCATCACGTCTTCACTGCCGAACGACGGCGTGATGGTCTCGCCGACGACGTACGACTGCAGCCCCAGGTGCATCAGGCGCATGGCGAACGCCTTCGCGACCAGCCCCGACCGGCCGGCGCCCATCACGAAGACCCGGCGCGCCCCACGGATGGCGGCGATCAGCCGGTCGACCTCGTCGTCCTCGATCTGCTCCGCGATCTGCGCGATACGGCTGCCCATCAGGCCCATCCAGGCCTGGACTCTCCCGCCTCCCATCTGCTTCAGGCATGGTCGCCCAAGAGTGATGAGTGTTCCGGGCCGGCGCCGCCGTAGAGGCCGAGCCGGCAGAAGAGGGCCGGGGCGCCGGCCATGCACCAGGCGCCGATCGCGGCCGAGACGAGGTAGACGACGGGATCGGCGACGGGCGACCCGGGGGGCAGGGCGGCCCCGACGCCGTACCAGAGCAGGGCGATCACGGCGAGGCCGAGAAGGGTACCGACGATGCCGGCCCCGGGCGAGCGGAAGGACCGGCAGCCCCGGTCGAGCTCGTGGCCAACGACCAGCCCGAGCGCGAACCCGGCCGCGATCAGGGTATACTCGATCGTGGCCGGGGCGAGGCCCGTCACGAGCCCGGTCCAGGACGGGTCGGGCGCCCACGGCCCGATGGCGGCGGCCACGGCCGTGCTCACGCCGACGGCGCCGAGCGAGAGCGCGAGCGCCGCGAGGATCCGGCCCCTCGGGGAGAGGCGGCCGACGGCCCGAGACGCGGCCGGTCCCGCGAGGACGTACGCGGCGAGGACAGCGGCGCCGATCGCCCAGCCACCGAGGACGTCGATCGGGAAGTGGGCGCCGAGGGCGATCCGCGAGACCCCGATGGCGAGGACGAGGGCGGCCGCGGCCGCCGTGGCCCGGGGGCGCCGGAGGCGGAGGGCGATCAGGCCCCAGAGGGAGACGGCGAGCTGGGCGTGGGCCGAGGGGAAGCCGAACGACTCCTGGAGGTCGAGCGGCACGACGTCGGCCGAGACCCAGTAAGGCCGGGGGGCGTGGACCACGAGCTTGACGAGGTCGTTGACGATGGCGCTGATCGCGAAGAGCATGCTGAACGCGAGCGCGAACGCCCGCTCGCGCCACCACGAGAGGACCGCGACGAGCCCGAGGTAGAACGCGGGCGAGCCGAGGGCCGAGAGGGCGACCATCGGGAGAACGAGCCATGGGTACGACTGGAGCCAGAGGACGGGGTCGACTCCCCAGGGCATGCCTTCGAGGTGGGGTCGCCGTCCATAAGAAGGCGAGGGCACCCTCGCGGCCCGTTGCCCCCCGGCACCCCGGGACGAACACTATTATACTCGATGCATGAGAAGGACCATCCATGAAGACGGGCAGATCGTCGATTGCATGCCTCGTCGTACTGGCGCTCCTCCTCGCGCTGGTGTCCCCGGCCGGCGGAGCGGGGCCCCACGAAGCTGCGGCACCGGACCCGATCACGGCGGAAGGGCAGGGGCTCCACCTCGCGGGCCTCTGCTTCAGCCCGTACCTGCCCGGCCAGGGTCCGGGCTGGACCAGACCCCTTCCCGACGGGCAGGTAGCGGCCCGGCTCGGGACCGTCGCCCCCTCGACCGACTGGATCCGCTCGTTCGGGGCCAGGGACGGGCTCGAGGCGATCGGGCCGGCCGCCCACTCGCTCGGAAAGAAGGTCGCGGTCGGGGCCTACCTCTCGAGCGACCGGGACGAGAACGAGCGGCAGATCGCCGAGCTGATCCGGATCGGGCAGGCCGGCGAGGCCGACGTCCTGGTCGTCGGCAACGAGGTCCTGACCCTCCGGGACCGGTACCAGCTCCCGGAGGCGGAGCTGCTCGGGTACATCGCGCGCGTCAAGGAGGCCGTGCCCGCGCTCCCCGTCACGACGGCCGAGGGGTACCACGTCTACCTCGCCAACGAGTCCGTGATGAACGCCGTGGACGTCGCATACATCAACATCTATCCCTACTGGCAGCGCGTGGGGATCGACGACGCCCTCGCCATGACGCGCGACGCCTACGAGCAGGTCAGGCAGAAGGCCGGCGGCAAGCCGGTGGTGATCTCGGAGACCGGGTGGCCGAGCGCGGGCCCGGCGAACGGCGAGGCCGTGCCGTCGCTCGCGAACGGCGAGCGGTACCTGGCCGAGTTCACGAGCTGGGCGGGGAGCGCAGGGGTCCCATACTTCTACTTCAGCGCCTTCGACGAGGCTTACAAGGCGGCGCCGTACGAGGGAGAGGGGGAGGTCGGGGCGCACTGGGGCCTCTGGGACCAGTACGGCGTCCCGAAGTACGGCATCCTCGGCGGGTCGGCCCCGGCGCCGGCGCAGCAGGTGCGGATCACCGGCATCCCGCCGCCCGGCGACGGCGGCACGTCCGTCTCCGGGACGGCCACGGGGGCCGTGCCGGGGCAGTCATTCGTGGCGCTCTACATCCGCGTGGACGGGGCGTGGTGGGGCGCCAAGCCCTCGTGGGAGGACGCGCTCTCCCCGATCGCCCCGGACGGCACCTGGACCACGGTCTTCGCGACGGACGGGAACGACGCGGCCGCGACGGAGTTCGCAGCCTATCTCCTGCCCGGCGGCGTCACCCCGCCCGAAGCCCGCGGGGACCCATGGCTCCCCGCCGCCCTGGACCAGTACCCCCATCATATCGCGGGGCGCACGGGCCCGACCTACGCCCAGGCCCGGGAGTACTATGTCGCCGGAACACGGGCCTGGGGCCAGGCGTGGGGCTCGAGCGACGTCGGCGCGATCCGGCAGTACCTGGGCCGGGCGCGGGCGGAGTGCGTGGACTGCCGTGACGCGGCCGCGAAGGTGAGCGACTTGACGAACGCCGCAAACCTCGCACTGGTCCGGGCGATCTCGACGGCGTATATCGACCTCGCCGACGCCGCGCTCGCCATGTACGACGGCGCGGAGACCTTCGGCGCGGGCCAGGCGCAGATGGCGGCCGGCGACCACGGAGCGGCCGCGACCTCGTTCGACGAGGCCGACAGGGCGTTCGGCCGGTCGCAGGCGCTCTTCTCGCAGGCGACGGCCTCGCTCCAGTCGGCGCAGTACGCCGGCACCGAGTACGGGGACGGCGTGGCCTACACGGCGGCGATCGTCCCGATCCTGGACGAGAAGCGCGCCTTTATGGGCGAGTACGCCGTGTACGCCCGGGGATGGCGCCACACGGCGCTCGCGTACGGCGCCCGGTCCGCGGGCGACCAGGCGGCGTTCCAGAGCGAGGCAAGGGAGGCGATGTCCCTTTTCGACGGTCTCCGGGCCTCGCCGTCCTTCGGCGCGCTCGCGAGCGCGAACTACGGGATCCTCGCCGGCCAGGTCGAGAAGGGGACGGGCGGCCCGACGAGCGAAACGACATCGCCGACCACGCCCCCGGAGACGGACGGCCCGTCGATCTCGTTCACCACAGTGCCCCCGGGCTCGAGCCAGGAGACCATGGTCGTCGGCCGCGCCGCGGGCGTGGTGTTCGACGAGTACCGGGTCACGCTGTACATCCTGGTCCGGGGCCGGTGGTGGGGCCCCAAGCCGGCCTGGGACGCGCCGCTCACCCCGATCGCGGCGGACGGCACATGGCGGACCCGGTTCGCCACGGACGGCGTGGACGGTGAGGCCTCGAGGTTCGCGGCGTTTCTCGTCCCGGCACCGTACGACCCGCCCGACCTCGCCGGCACCGCCTCGCTTCCCGAGGAGCTCTCCCGGTTCCCGGGCGCGACGGCGGCCCGGTAGCGGGCGCCACTCCCCCGTTCCTCGCTCGCCGGCCCGTCCGCAGATAAGACGGGCCATTTCACTGTGTGTAAGATAGCAATGTTTATCGTCGTAGTGGTACAGGTAAAATCCTGGTGCGCCACCGGTGACTGGGCAGCGTTCCGTATGAATCTCCACGGGACGGCCCGGCATTCTCATCGCACGGGACGTCCGCGGTGGGGCCCAGGGGTGTGTACAGAGATGTTTACCACGTTTCATCCAGGACGGTTTGTGCTCCTTCTCCTCCTGGCGGCCTGCTTCGTCGCCGGGACAGCAGGCGCGACGGCCATCGATCAGCCTGTTCTCGTC